>NZ_CP065053.1:5574303-6193670 GCF_015689335.1 Massilia antarctica
TGGTTCATGGGCGGCATCGGTGCCTTGCGCGGCGACGGCCCGACCCGGCTGATGGCCACGCCTGGTGTGCAGCTCGACTATGAAACCACCCGGGTCTACCTCGGTGCGACGCATCGGCTGTACCGCGCCAGCGGCGTCAACCACGATTTCAGTTCCGCGCGCGCGGGATTTTCCTTCTACGAAACCGGCTACGACCAGACCCAGCCCTGGCTGGTGCTCGAAGCGCGCCGCATGCACGACTTGAGCGGCCGGACCGAAGTGACACCCATGCTGCGGCTGATCAACAAACGCTACTTTATCGAAGCGGGGGTGAACAACATGCACCAGGCCCGCTTCAATTTTATGTACATTTTCTAAGGAATCATCATGAAAAAAACGATTGCGATTGCGCTGCTGGTGGCGGCGTCTTCCTCCCACGCCGCGCCGACGCTCAAGGCCGAGGTCAACGGCATGGTGTGCGCCTTCTGCGCCCAAGGCATCGAAAAGCACTTGCGCCAGCTTCCGCAGACCAAGGACGTGTACGTGAACCTCAAGGAACGCATTGTCGCCGTCGAAATCAAGGATGGCGAAACGCTGGCGCCCGACACGGTCAAAACCGTGGTCAAGGATGCCGGCTATGACGTGATCGGGATCGAAACGGTGAGCCAGACTGCCAGCCAGCTCAAAGCCGCGGCGGCAAAATGAGCGATGTGGATGCTGGCGCCGGCTTGAAGCAGACGCGGACGGCATCGGTGCTGTCGTTGTTCACCAGCGCAAGCACGCTGATTTGCTGCGCACTACCGGCTTTGCTGGTGGCACTGGGCGCCGGAGCGGCGTTGTCGTCGGTGATCGCGGCGGTGCCGCAGCTGGTGTGGTTCTCGGAGCACAAGGAAGTCGTGTTCGGATTTGCCACCGTGATGCTGTTGCTGTCCGGTGCGATGCAGTGGCGGGCGCGCTCGCTGCCATGCCCGACGGATCAGGCGCTCGCAACCAGATGCGCCAGTACGCGCAAATCGGCGGCATGGGTGTATCTGGCCGCCGTCGGTCTGTACCTCATCGGCGGATTTTTCGCCTTCGTGATGGGTTAACCGCAAAATCGTCATTCGTTTTTCTTTGCAACCCGTAAACCCGAAACCGTCGTTCCTGGCATTGCCAGAAACGACGGTTTCGAGGGGTGTGACTTGAGTTTTGCGCTTTAGCTCAGCTTACCTTAGCCTACCCACTTGCGCGCATTGCGGAACATGCGCATCCATGGGGAATCCTCGCCCCACGACTGCGGATGCCACGACTGCTGCACCGAACGGAACACGCGCTCGGCGTGCGGCATCAGCACGCTGAAGCGCCCGTCCGCCGTCGTGACCGACGTCAGGCCCTCGGGCGAACCGTTCGGATTGAACGGATACGCCTCGGTGGCCGCGCCACGGTTGTCGACAAAGCGCATGGCCTTGACCACCGCGCCGAGATCGCCCGTTTGCGAGAAATCGGCAAACCCTTCGCCGTGGGCGATCGCAATCGCCGCCTGCGTGCCCGCCATGCCGCTGAAGAAGATCGACGGCGAATCGAGCACCTCGACCATCGCAAAACGCGCCTCGAACTGCTCGGACTTGTTGCGCGTGAACTTCGGCCACGCATGCGCGCCCGGGATGATCGATTTCAGGTTGCTCATCATCTGGCAACCATTGCACACGCCCAGTCCGAACGTGTCGCCACGGCTGAAGAAGCGCGCGAACTGGTCCGCCAGCTGGGCGTTGAACAGAATCGTCTTGGCCCAGCCCTCGCCGGCACCGAGCACGTCGCCGTACGAGAAGCCACCAACCGCGATGATGCCCTGGAAGTCATCCAGCCTGGCGCGGCCGGCAATCAGGTCGCTCATGTGCACGTCCACCGCCGCAAATCCGGCCTGGTGCATCACCCATGCAGTCTCGATGTGCGAGTTCACGCCCTGCTCGCGCAGGATCGCCACGCGCGGACGCACGCCGGTCGCCACGAACGGCGCGGCGATATTCTCGTTCGGGTCGAAGGTCAGCTTCGGCGTGATGCCGGGATCGGTTTCGTCCAGCAGGCGCTCGTACTCGGCGTCGGCACACGCGGGGTTGTCACGCAGGCGCGCGATGCGCCAGCTCGTGTCGCTCCACACGCGGTGCAGCGCGCTGCGCGCTTCTGTGTAGATTACCTTGGCGTCGCGCGTGAATTCAATCACGCCACGCTCGTTGGGTTTACCGATGATATGACTGCACGCACCCAGATTGTGCTCGCGCAGCACGTTCATGACGGCCGATTTTTCGTCCGCGCGCACCTGGATCACGGCGCCCAGTTCTTCATTGAACAAGGCGCGCAGGGTTTGATCGTTGCGGCGCTCGGCCACCTGGCCCGCCCAGTTCTTGGCGTCGCCCCAGTCGGCGCCATGGCCGGATTCGAGCGTGAGGATGTCGAGGTTGACCGACAGCCCGCTGCGGCCCGCGAACGCCATCTCGCACAAGGTGGCGAACAGGCCGCCATCGGAACGGTCGTGGTAAGCGAGCAGCTTGTCGTCGGCGTTCAATTGCTGGATCGCCGCGAAGAAGCCTTTCAGGTCGTCCGCGCTGTCGACGTCCGGCGTCTCATTGCCGAGCTGCTGGGTCACCAGCGACAGCGCCGAGGCGCCGAGGCGGTTCTTGCCGCGCCCCAGATCGATCAGGATCAGCGCGGTCTCGCCGGCATCGACCTTGATCTGCGGCGTGAGCGAACGGCGTACGTCGTACACCGGCGCGAACGAGGATACGATCAGCGAAACCGGCGAAACGACCGCTTTCGCATCCCCCTCGTCTTTCCAGGTGGTGCGCATCGACAGCGAATCCTTGCCGACCGGGATACTGATGCCCAAGGCCGGGCACAGTTCCATGCCGACCGCCTTGACGGTATCGAACAACGCGGCATCCTGTCCCGGCTGGCCGCAGGCGGCCATCCAGTTGGCCGACAGCTTGATGTCGGAGATATCGCGGATCGGCGCGGCGGCGATGTTGGTCACCGCTTCGCCGACGGCCATGCGGCCCGACGCGGCGGCGTTAATCACCGCCAGCGGGGTACGCTCGCCCATCGCCATCGCTTCGCCCAGGTAGCCTTCGAAGCTCATGGCGGTGACGGCGCAATCGGCCACCGGCACCTGCCACGGACCGACCATCTGGTCGCGCACGGTGGTGCCGCCGACCGTGCGGTCGCCGATGGTGATCAGGAACGATTTGTCGGCCACGGCGGGCAGCAGCAGCACGCGCCTGGCGACGTCGGCCAGGTCGAGGCCAGTCAGGTCGATCGCCGGGAATTCATTGTGCACGTGCGTGACGTCGCGCAGCATCTTGGGCGGCTTGCCGAGCAAGACGTCCATCGGCATGTCGACCGGCGAGTTGCCCAGCTCCGGATCGATCAGCTTGAGCTGGCGTTCTTCGGTGGCCACGCCGACGGCGGCGAACAGGCAGCGCTCACGCTCGCACATGGCGGCGAACAGCGCCAGGCTTTCCGGCGCAATCGCCAGCACATAGCGTTCCTGCGATTCGTTGGACCAGATCTCTTTCGGCGCCATGCCGCTTTCTTCGAGCGGCACCTTGCGCAGGTCAAAGATCGCGCCGCGCTTGGCATCGTTGGTGATCTCGGGGAAAGCGTTCGACAAGCCGCCCGCGCCCACGTCGTGGATCGAGATGATCGGATTGTCCGCGCCCATCTGCCAGCACGAGTTGATGACTTCCTGCGCGCGACGTTCCATTTCAGGATTGCCGCGCTGGACCGAGTCGAAATCCAGGTCGGCCGTGTTGGTGCCGGTCGCCATCGACGATGCGGCGCTGCCGCCCATCCCGATGCGCATGCCCGGGCCGCCCAGCTGGATCAGCAGGCTGCCGACCGGGATATCGTTCTTGTGCGTGTGCTGGCCCGAGATATTGCCGATGCCGCCGGCAATCATGATCGGCTTGTGGTAGCCGAACACCGCATCGGGAAGGCCGGCGCTCAGGGCGCCCAGATTCTGTTCGTAGGTGCGGAAGTAGCCGCCCAGGACCGGACGGCCAAACTCGTTGCTGAACGCGGCGCCGCCGAGCGGGCCTTCGATCATGATCTGCAGCGGCGAGGCGATGCGGTCAGGCTTGCCGTAGGCAGCCGCCGGTGCGCGCGCGCCGGCCGGCTGGTTGACGTTGGCCGCGTTTTCCCATGGACGCACGGCGTCCGGAATCATCAGGTTCGAGACCGTAAAACCAGTCAGGCCGGCCTTAGGCTTGGCGCCACGGCCGGTCGCGCCTTCATCGCGGATCTCGCCGCCGGCGCCGGTGGAGGCGCCGGGAAACGGCGAAATGGCGGTCGGGTGATTGTGCGTCTCGACCTTCATCAGGGTGTGCGTCAATTCCGTCGACGGGGCGTACTCGTGGCCGGCGCCGCGCGGATAGAAGCGCATGACGGTCGCGCCTTCCATGATCGAGGAGTTGTCGCTGTAGGCGACGATCGTGCCTTTCGGCTGCAACTGGTGCGTGTTCTTGATCATCTGGAACAGCGACTTGTCCTGCGCCACGCCGTCGACGATCCAGTCGGCGTTGAAAATCTTGTGGCGGCAATGCTCGCTGTTCGCTTGCGCGAACATCATCAGTTCGACGTCGGTCGGGTTGCGCCCTGCCTTGGTGAAGGCGTCGAACAGGTAATCGATTTCATCGTCCGACAAGGCCAGGCCCAGTTCGGTGTTGGCTTTTTCCAGGGCGTGCTTGCCGGCCTTGAGAACGTCCACCGATTCCAGTGGCCGTGCTTCGAGTTCGCGGAACAGATCCGAAGCCTGGTCGGCGTTACGCAGCACGCTTTCGGTCATGCGGTCATGCAGCAGGCCAGCCACCGCCTCGGTTTCTGCGTCGGAGAGCTTCTTGGCCGCGCCGATGCTGCTGCCCAGCAGGCCCGTTTTCAGGCTGATCGAAAATGCAATCCCCCGCTCGATCCGGTGCACATGCGCCATGCCGCAGTTGTGCGCGATATCGGTCGCTTTCGATGCCCATGGCGAAATGGTGCCCAGGCGCGGGATCACGAAGAATTCCTCGGTGACGCCCTCGCGCGAACTTGCCGCGGCCGGTTCGCCGTAGGTCAGCATCGCCGCCAGGCGCGACGTGTCGTCCGCCGACAGCGCCGCGCTGGTATCGATAAAGTGATAAAAACGCGCCTGGACCGCCGTAATCGCCGGGGCGACAGCTTGCAATTGGCTCAGGAGGCGTTGGCTGCGAAATACGGACAGGGCATTGGAACCCGGTAGTATCAACATGGTTGGGAGGTGGTTGATGCAGCGAGGCTGCGGGGTTAAAGGTAATGAAGGCACGAATCTGGGTAAGGCTGAAATCCTTTAGGCCGACATTATACCGTGTTGCTACCCCGACAGCGCGGCGTATTCGCCTCACCGCCTCGTGTGCCTGTTGCCGCCAGCGGGAACATTAGCGTATCGTAGGGTTTCAAGAGTTTCCCGCACGAACCGTTAACAGTGCTAAAACCCCGTCCAAGGGGGCACGAGAGTGAAAAGATGCAAGATAACAGCAACTTGTCCGTATTGGTGATCGACCCTAACCCGGGCATGCGCGGCAGCCTGCAGAACATGCTGGTGCAGTCAAGCATCACGAAAATCGAATTTGCGGTCAACGCCAGCACGGCCATCAAGCAGGTCGGCAAGCGCAGCTACGACCTGATCCTGTGCGAATACGACCTCGACGGCGGCGGTGGCGGCGATAGCGGCCAGGATGGCCAGCAGTTACTGGAAGACATGCGCCATCACAAGCTGATCGGCCTGTCGACCATTTTCATCATGATTACCTCGGAAGGCGTCTACAGCAAGGTGGTCAGCGCCGCCGAACTGACCCCGACCGACTACATCCTCAAGCCGTTCACGGTGGACATGCTGAGCCAGCGCATCAACCGCGCCATCGAACGCCGCGCCGTGTTCTTGCCGACGTATAACCTGATCAGCCAGGGCAATCTGCGCGAAGCGATCAGGTCGGCCGCGACCGGCGAAGCGAACCATCCGCGCTATGTGGCCGAATTTGCAAGGCTGCGCGCCGACATGCATGTGGCGCTCGACGAACTGCCGCAGGCCGAGGATATCTACAGCGGCATCCTGGCCAACAAGTCGATCGGATGGGCCAGCCTGGGCCTGGCGCGCGTGCTGTTTACGCAAGACAAGGTGGAAGAAGCCGAGAACGTTGTCACCAAGCTCATCGAAGACAACCCGAAGTTCATGGCCGCCTACGATCTGCTGGCCAAGTGCCACGAAATGAACGGCGCCGCCTACCGCGCCCAGAAGATCCTGGAGGAAGCGGTCGCCATTTCGCCGCATATGGTGCGCCGCCTGCGCCGCCTGGGCGAAGTCGCGCTCGAAGCGGGCGATGTGGTGGTGGCGGAAAAGTCGTTCAAACAGGTGGTATCGCGCTCCAAATACTCCGAATTTCGCGATCCGGAAGATCACGTGAAGCTGGTCAAGACCTTGCTCAAGAAAGGTGACACCAACCAGGCCGGCAGCGTGATCCGCGACATGGAAAAATCCCTGCGCGGCAATGCCGCCATTGATGCCTGCAAGGCCATTTCGGTGGCGCTGCTGCATGAATCGGCGGGCAATACCGCGGCCGCGGTGACGGAACTCAATGCCGCGGTGGCGGCGGTGCGGCTGTCGAAGGGCTTGTCGAGCGAGCTGAAAATCGGCCTGGCGCGTACCTGCCTGTCGAACCGGCTCGACAATGCGGCGGCGGAAGTCATGCTGACGGTGATGAACGATGTCGACAGCGACGTGTCGATGCAGGATGCGATGAGCGTGTTCGTCAAGGCCGGCCGTCCGGATCTGGCCGAAGGCATGAATTCGCGCCTGATGACCCAGGTGCAGGAACTGCTCGACCTGTCGGCCGAAAAAGGCAATATGGGCGACGTCAAGGGCGCGGTGCAAACCCTGCTCGAAGCGCAGCACATGGCGCCGAAGAACGTGCAGGTCATGGTGGCGCTGTCCAAGGCGATCCTGCGCCAGCTCGAAGACTTGGGCTGGGACCATCCGCTGGCCGAAATTTGCAACACCCAGCTCGATGCCGTCCGCAAGATCGACCCGGCCAATCCGCTGCTGCCGGGACTGACCGAGGATTACCACAGCGCCCAGCGCAAGTACGGTATTTCCACCTGATTGTTGGTCAGAGGGCGGCGCGGGGACAGAAACCCGCGCGGACTTTACCGCGTGCCAGAGGCGGCGCCGACGCAGCTACGGGCACCTCCGGGCCGGGAGGGCGCCAGGGTGGGACGTTCGAACATTCACTGGCGGGATCGGGCGAGCGACCTATTTAGCCCCTTCCTCGCGGCTGACTACTGCAGACTTTGACCCAACACCTCGGCCAATTCTTGCTCAACATATTTTACGGAAGCATCAATACGCTCCAGCAAGTTGTCGACCCCGCTGTAGCCGGCCCGGCGTCGATAAAAAAGAATAGCATGCGCGATGCCATCGACGTTCTTCCAGTAGGTCATGTCATCGAGAAAGTGGCGCGACACGGCTAAATGTTTAAGCTGACTCCCTTCGCCGAAGGTGGAATGGATATCCTTGCAAATCCGGAAGAGCTTATGATCGGTCGTCCCCACCCAATTTTCAAGCGGAACTCGTTTGAAGCCCATATCCAATGTCAATCCCAATTCATCCGCGAAATTGGCGCCATTCAGCCAAAAAATGTCCATGGCCCCGTTAAATGCAGCCAATCGGCACTTTTCCGTGGTCGCCCACAATTTAGTAAAATTTTGATGAATGTCGCGGCGCCGGTCTTGCAGCGATTGCGGTAACTGATTAATTTCCGTGGCGTTCAGTGACCAAAACGCATATTTCGCCAGTTCAAGTTCGAAAGCGTTAACAATGTCCAACATACCCACAATGCTGTGGAGATAACATTCGAATCTCTGTTCGGGAAGCAGTTGGGAATAGCGCCGCGCGATGTTTTGCATTTGCAGCAAGGACACGTATGCACAGCCGTAAGCCAGCCGCTCGCCGTCGTTCAACTTCGAGAAACTGACGTTTTTGGCGGTCGATGCTGGGTCGTAGGGGCGCTGGGTTGCCTCGACATCGTCTCGATGGCCCGGCCAAAAGCTGGCGCAAAAATTCTCATAGGCTGTTTTGGCGAATGCCACCTTATTCTCGGGCATTTCATTAACGCCGATCGCAGTCAGACAAACAGGCGCCTGTGTAAGCAAATCAACCAAGGGCAGCAATCCCACCTCTTCCGCATCCGATCGCGACGGGCTTGCGGGCAGGCGCTCCATGCGTTGAATGGAACAGTTGTCCAGATTGATCTGGACCATACGCCCGGATGCGAAGACATTTCTCGCGTACTGTGGCGTCAGGTCACGGTGCTCTTCGAACCGATGGCGACAAGGTTTAATAAACCGAATTTCATAGTTTTCTCGCATCCTTCCCCCATTTACGTCACCGACAAGCGTTTTTTGGTCATTCATTGCATGCCCCCTTGACTCTTGCATGCAAAATACATGTTTCACGACCGTGCGCAACCCTCCATCAGATCGAGAAGCAAGATTCGCCGCGTCGGCATCGGCCCGCCGAAACAACGTCAATAAGCCACGGCTCCCTTGGCGGCCACATCACACCGATCCTCAGCACTCGCGCGCCAGCGCCCCGCTTTTACATGGCTTGGCGGTGGCCGGCGTGTGCAGCTTGAACGCCGGTTCATGCCGGGCTACCGGTTTCGCCGGAGCGGGCTTGGCCTTTGCGGCCGGTTTGGCCCCTGGCTTGGGCGCCGCTTTGGGCTTGAGGCCAGGTTTGACGTGCGCCACGGCGGCCGGCTTTTTCTTCACGCCTGCTTTCACCGCCACCGGCGCCGCGTTTTTCTTCGCGCCTGGCTTGACCACCGCCACAGGCGTTTTAGGATGGGTCAACGGCTTTTTCGCCGCAAGCACCGCTGCCTTGGCCTTGACCGGATGCTTGGCCGCCAGCGCTTTTTTCGCCACGGTGGCGGCGAGCGGATGCGCTGGTTTCGGCGCAGGCGCTGGCTCAAGCGGCTTTTTGACCGCCGCCGCCGGCTTTTCCGGTTCCGGCGGCAAGACGACCAGCGGGGGCACCGCTTCCGGCGCCGGCGTGATCCGGCCCGGCGGCGGTGCTGTGTTATCCGGCGGCGGTTCGGTGGCCGTCAGGGGCACCACAGCCGGTGGCGCCGCCGTGAGCGCCGGCTTGGCCCGCACCGCTGTGTCAATCTTCGCGCTCATCGCCACGGCTTGCATGGCATCGTCGACCTTGCGTTCCGAATAAAACCAGAAGCCGGCACCGGCCAGCGCCGCCAGGGCAGCCACGCTGCCGCCCCAGGCCACCGCCGTGCCGATCCAGTCGCCCGCAGGCACCCTGTCTTGCGGCGCGATACCCGACAACACGGGCGGTCCGTCCGGCTCCGATGAAGGCAGCGCCGTTTCGGGAGGGACTGCCGGCGCAGCCGGTGCCGGCCCGTTTTCCGGCAACAGGCTCGGTTCTACCCGCCTGGGTTCGTTTTGCTCATGTGATTCCAAAATCTAACCCTTAGTGATCCGACACTGAATTGTGTACCTAGACACAAGTGTAGCCAATTTCACACATTTTCGGAGCACGCTTCTCCAAATCCCCCTCCGCCCGGCGTTTCGATCACGAACAGGTCGCCTGCCGCCATCTCGGTTTTGCCGATGTGCGCGAGCAGCTCGATGCTGCCGTCGGCCCGCACCACCTTGTTCACACCGCAGGCGCCCGGGCTGCCGCCGGCCATGCCGAACGGCGCATGGATGCGGTTGTTCGACAGGATCGCCGCCGTCATCGGTTCCAGGAAACGCAGCTTGCGCACCCCGCCGTTGCCGCCGTGGCAGCGCCCTGCTCCGCCCGAACCGGGCCGGATTTCATAGCTTTCCAGCCGCACCGGGAAGCGAAATTCCAGGATTTCCGGGTCGGTCAGGCGCGAATTGGTCATATTGGTCTGGACCACGTCGGTGCCGTTGTAACCCTCGCCGGCGCCGGAACCGCCCGAAATGGTTTCGTAATATTGGTATTTGGCGTTCCCGAAGGTGAAGTTGTTCATCGTGCCCTGCGAGGCGGCCATGACCCCGAGCGCGCCGTACAAGGTATTGGTGATGCAGGTCGACGTTTCCACGTTGCCCGACACCACCGACGCCGGATAGTGCGGATTGAGCATCGAGCCGGGCGGGATGATCACCTTCAGCGGTTTCAGGCAGCCCGCATTGAGCGGAATTTCGTCGTCCACCAAGGTGCGGAACACGTACAGCACCGCCGCCATGCACACCGCCGACGGCGCGTTGAAGTTGTTGGCCAACTGCGGCGACGTGCCCGTAAAGTCGATGGTCGCGCTGCGCGCGGCCCGGTCGACCCGGATGGCGACCTGGATCTGCGCGCCATTATCGAGCTGCGTGGTGAAGTCGCCGTCGCCCAGCGCCGTGATCACGCGCCGCACCGCTTCTTCCGCGTTGTCCTGCACGTGGCCCATGTAGGCCTGCACGACGGCCAGGCCGAAGTGCGCGACCATCTTGCGCAGTTCGTCCACGCCCTTCTGGTTGGCTGCCACCTGGGCGCGCAGGTCGGCCATGTTCTGGTCGGGATTGCGTGCCGGGTAGCGTGCGCCGCACAAGAGAGCGCGCGCTTCAACGTCGCGCAGCATCCCATCGGCGCCGTCGACCAGCTTGAAATTATCGATCAACACGCCTTCCTCCTCGATGAACACCGAGTCTGGCGGCATCGACCCCGGCGTGGTGCCGCCGATGTCGGCGTGGTGGCCGCGCGAGCCGACGTAAAACAGGATCGCGGCGCCCGCCTCGTCGAATACCGGCGTAATCACCGTCACGTCGGGCAGGTGGGTGCCGCCGTGGTAAGGATCGTTGAGCATGAAGACGTCGCCCGGACGCATCTTGCCGGCGTTCTCGGTCATGACGGTCTTGATCGATTCGCCCATCGAGCCCAGATGCACCGGCATGTGCGGCGCATTGGCGATCAGATTGCCGGCGGCGTCGAAAATCGCGCAGCTGAAGTCCAGCCGCTCCTTGATGTTGACCGAATACGCGGTGTTCTGCAGGCGCAGCCCCATTTGCTCGGCGATCGACATGAACAGGTTATTGAAGATCTCCAGCATCACCGGGTCGGCCGTAGTGCCGATGGCGCGCCGCGCGGGCAGCGCTTCGATCCGGGTCAGCACCAGGTGGTTGTGCGGCGTGACTTTCGCCTGCCAGCCCAGTTCCACCACGGTGGTGGCATTGTCCTCGGCGACAATGGCCGGGCCCTTGATCACGTCGCCCGGACGCATGTCGGCGCGCTTGTACAGGCCCGTGTTGTGCCACGAGTCGGCGCCGAACATGCGCACCGTCTCGCGCGCCTTGAGCGGCCCCTCGCGCGTGGGCAGCACTACCAGGCTCTCGGCCGGCGCGTCGGAGGCGCCGATGGCTTCGACCGACACCGCCTCGACCACCATCGCCTTGGACGGCATCAGGAACGAAAAGCGCTTCTTGTAGGCGGTCTCGAACTGGCTCTTCATGCGCTCGGGATTATCGAACAGGACGATGATGGCCGAGTCGGTGCCTTCGTAGCGCAGATGAACGCGGCGCACCAGGCGGATGCGCGACGCGGCCACGCCCTGGTGCGTGAGTTCGCGGGTCAGGCCGTCGCCGAGGGCGTGCAGATAGCCGGCCAGCATATCGGGCGTGGTATCAAGCAGGCGCAGTTCGACCGCGCGCTCGCGCATGGCGCGCTGGTCGGCCAGGCCCATGCCGTAGGCCGACAGCACGCCGGCCAGCGAGTGCACGAACACCGTCTTCATGCCGAGGGCGTCGGCCACCAGGCAGGCGTGCTGGCCGCCGGCGCCGCCAAAACTGGTGAGGGCGTATTCGGTCACGTCGTGGCCGCGCTGCACCGAGATCTGCTTGATCGCGTTGGCCATGTTCCCGACCGCGATCTGGATGAAGCCTTCGGCCACCTGCTCCGGCGCGGGCGTGACGCCGGTGGCAGCGCCGATTTGCTGCGCCAGCGCGCGGAACTGCGCGCGCACGCTCTCCGGGTCGAGCGGCTGGTTGGCCTCGGGACCGAACAGGCGCGGGAAATGGGCTGGCTGGATTTTGCCCAGCATGACGTTGCAGTCGGTGACCGCGAGCGGACCGCCGCGGCGGTAGCTGGCCGGGCCCGGATTGGCACCGGCGCTGTCCGGGCCGACGCGATAGCGGCTGCCGTCGAAATGCAGGAGCGAGCCGCCGCCGGCGGCCACGGTGTGAATGCTCATCATCGGCGCGCGCATGCGCACCCCGGCGACCTGGGTCTCGAACACGCGCTCGAATTCGCCCGAAAAGTGCGACACGTCGGTCGAGGTGCCGCCCATGTCGAAGCCGATCACCTTGTCGAAGCCGGCCAGCTGGCTGGCGCGCGCCATGCCGACGATGCCGCCGGCGGGGCCGGACAGGATGCTGTCCTTGCCCTGGAAGGCGCGCGCGTCGGTCAGGCCGCCGTTCGACTGCATGAACTGCAGGTTCACGGTGGGCATGTCAGCGGCTACCTGGTCGACGTAGCGGCGCAGGATCGGCGAGAGGTAGGCGTCAACGACGGTGGTGTCGCCGCGCGCGACCAGTTTCATCATCGGGCTCACTTCGTGCGATACCGAGACCTGGGTGTAGCCGATGGCACGGGCGATGCGTGCGCAAGCCGCTTCGTGCGCGGTGTAGCGGTAGCCGTGCATGAAGACGATCGCCAGCGAGCGGGCGCCGTCGTCGTAGGCCGTTTGCAGGGCGGCGCGGGTGGCGTCGTCGTCGAGTGGCGTAAGCACGTCGCCGTGGGCGCCCACCCGTTCATCGATTTCCACCACGTGGCTGTACAGCAGTTCCGGCAGCACGATATGACGATCGAACAATTTGGGCCGGTTCTGATACGCTATGCGCAGCGCATCGCGAAAGCCGCGCGTGATGGCCAGCGCCGTGCGCTCGCCTTTGCGTTCGAGCAGGGCGTTGGTGGCGACGGTGGTGCCCATCTTGACCGCCTCGATGGCCTCGACCGGGATTGGCGCGCCCGCTTGCAGACCAAGCAGGTGGCGGATGCCGGCGACGGCCGCGTCGCTATACTGCTCCGGATTTTCGGACAGCAATTTATGGGTCACCAGGCTGCCGTCAGGCTGACGTGCCACGATGTCGGTAAATGTGCCGCCGCGATCGATCCAGAATTGCCAATCCATGTGCCGTCCTTAAATGTGTTTGGGATGGCGCATATTGTAGTGCCCAACCCGAAATTTTAGTCGGAACGTATTGAAATTGGCACAATATTGGTGCCCGTGCAACGGAGTTATGATGAAATCACTATACAGCGTGGCCGAAATCCGCAGTATCGAACATGCCCTGGCGGCGACCCTGCCGGCGGGCACCTTGATGCGGCGCGCCGGCGAGGCGGCCACCAGCGCCGCGCGCGACATGCTGGCCGGGCACAAGGTGCTGGTGCTGGCCGGCCCGGGTAACAACGGCAGCGATGCGCTCGAAGTCGCGGCCAATCTGGCCGGTCCGGACACCGATGCGCAAGCCGACGTCACGGTTCTGTATTTTCCCGGCGCGGCGGCGCCCTCGGTGGAGACGGCGCAGGCACTGGCCCGGGCGCGCGCCAGCAAGGCGCACTTTGCCGGCACCCTGCCGCTCGGGCGCGACTGGAGCCTGATCGTCGATGGCCTGTTCGGCATCGGACTCGAACGTCCGCTCGCGGGCGCCATGCGCGCGCTGGTCGATAGCATCAATGAACTCGGGCGGCCGGTGCTGGCGCTCGATGTGCCGAGCGGGCTCGATGCCGATACCGGCGCCGTGATCGGCCCGGACGGCGTGGCGATCCGGGCGACGCGCACGATTACCTTCATCGGCGACAAGCCAGGGCTGCATACCTTCGAGGGACGCGATTACGCGGGCCAGGTGCAGCTGGCGCCGCTGGGCATCGATCCGGGCCAGCGGCCGCCGGCAGGAGCGTGCCTGAACGAACCGGCGCTGTTTTCGCTGCACCTGGCGCCGCGCCGGCAAAACAGCCACAAAGGCAGCTTTGGCGATGTGGCCGTGATCGGCGGGGCGAAAGGCATGGCTGGCGCGCCCCTGCTGGCGGCGCGCGGCGCGCTGTTCTGCGGCGCCGGTCGGGTATTCGTGGCGGCCATCGATCCCCTGACAGCGGTCGATTTCGCGCAGCCCGAGATCATGATGCGCGACGCGCAGGAGTTCGACAGCGGCGACGGCACCTTGGTGATCGGCCCTGGCATGGGCGATTCGGTCATCGCCATGCGGGTGCTGTTCAAGGCGCTCGAAGGCACGGCGCCGCTGGTGATCGATGCCGATGCGCTCAACCTGATCGCGGCCAGTCCGGATTTGCAGGGGCGGCTGGCGCAGCGCGCGGCGCCGGCGATCCTGACGCCGCATCCGCTGGAGGCGGCGCGGCTTCTGGGCGTGACCAGCTCCGTGGTGCAGGGCGACCGGCTGGCCGCTGCGCGCGAACTGGCGTCGCGCCTGAACGCGGTGGTGGTGCTGAAAGGGTCGGGCAGCGTGATTGCGAATGCCAGTGGCGCGGTCGTGATCAATCCGACCGGGAACGCGGGACTGGCCACGGCGGGCAGCGGCGACGTGCTGGCGGGGATCTGCGGCAGCTTGCTGGCGCAGGGGTGGGAGGCCTGGGAGGCGGCGCTGGGCGCGGTCTGGGTGCATGGCGCGGCGGCCGACCGGCTGGTGGCGCATGGGAGCGGGCCGATTGGCTTGACGGCGGGTGAATTGCCGCTGGCGGCACGCGCGGTGCTGAACGCGCTGGCGCGCTAGTCGCAACCGGCTTGACCGCTCCACGGCCGGTCGTTCCCGCCTCCCGTCGTTCCCGCGAAGGCGGGAACCCAAGTTGGTACCGAAGCCGTTGGCGGCTCATGGAACTTGGGTTCCCGCCTTCGCGGGAACGACGGGGGAAGGATGGAGAACGGGGGAACGACGCGGGGGCGACGGCGCTAAGCGATGACTAAACCAAGCGTCCAGCCGCAATCGTAATCGTGCGTCCGCAGCGCGCCGCAATCGACGGATCGTGCGTGACCAGCACCAGGGTCGAGCCCCGTTCCCGGTTCAACTCGAACATCAGCTGAATCACCGATTCGCCGGTGGCCGCGTCAAGACTGCCGGTCGGCTCGTCCGCGAACAGCAGCGGCGGCTCGGTCACGAACGCGCGCGCCAGGGCCACGCGCTGCTGCTCCCCGCCCGACAAAAATTTCGGATAATGCTTCAGCCGGCTCGACAGCCCTACCCGCCCCAGCATCGCCGCCGCCTTGTCCTTCGCATCACTTTCACCGCGCAATTCCATTGGCAGCATGACGTTTTCCAGCGCATTCAAGTGCGCCAGCAGCTGGAACGACTGGAACACGAAGCCCAGCTTGGCCTTGCGCAGGCTGGCGCGGCCATCTTCATCGAGCGCGAAGATATCGTCGCCGGCGAGGATGACCTTGCCGGACGATGGCGTGTCCAGGCCTGCCAGCAGCCCGAGCAAGGTCGACTTCCCGGAACCGGACGCGCCCACGATCGCGAGCGTCTCGGCCGGTTGCACTGTAAAATCCACACTGTGCAGGATGGTGAGTTCGCCGCTGGCGTCGGCCACCCGTTTCGACAAGCCGATCACCTCGATCGCCGCCGACGCCTTTGCATGGTCACTTACGTAACGATTGGAAGAATCAGGAATGTCACGCATGCTTGTTTATCTCAAAAAATGGTCGGTTTGCGCTCTGCTGATGATGGCTGCCTCGGCGAGCGCCTATTCTGCACCAAAAACCGTGCTTGTGCTGGGCGATAGCCTGTCCGCCGAGTATGGGCTGAACCGCGGCGCAGGCTGGGTCGCGCTGATGGAGCAGAAACTGAAGGCCGAAAAAATCGACGCCACCGTCGTCAACGCCAGCATCAGCGGCGAAACCACCAGCGGCGGGCGGGCGCGCCTGCCCGCCCTGCTCACCCAGCACAAGCCCGACATCGTGGTCATCGAACTGGGGGCCAATGACGGCTTGCGCGGCTTGCCCGTGCCGGCCGCCGAAGCGAATATGCGCACCATGATCGAACTGGCGCAAAAGAACAAGGCGCGCGTGCTGCTGGTCGGCATCCGCATTCCGCCCAACTACGGGCGCGATTACACCGAGCGCTTCTTCGGTATGTACAAATCGCTGTCGACCCAATACAAGGCGCCGCTGGTGCCGTTCATGCTCGACGGCGTGGCCGACAAGCCGGCGCTGTTCCAGGCCGACCGCCTGCATCCGAACGCGCAAGCCCATCCGATCATCCTCGCAAATATCTGGCCGCAATTGCTCGCACTGGTGACATCCCGATGAAATATCCCGCCCTTGAAAATTTTGCGTCCCTGCTGCCGCGGCTCGACCAGTTCGACTGCATCATCGATGCGCGCAGCGAATCCGAATTCGCCCTCGACCATATTCCCGGCGCCATCAACTGCCCCGTGCTGAGCGATCCGGAGCGCGTGCGGGTCGGCACCATGTACAAGCAGATCAACGCCTTCGAGGCCAAGAAGGTCGGCGCGGCGCTGGTGGCCAAGAACATCGCGCGCCATATCGAAACCCTGTGGCTGGACAAGCCGAAAGAATGGCGTCCGCTGGTGTACTGCTGGCGCGGCGGCAACCGCAGCGGCTCGATGGCGCTGATCCTGGCGAAAATCGGCTGGCCGGCGGTGCAGCTCGACGGCGGCTACAAGGCCTACCGTGCGCATGTCAGCGCGGCGCTGCTGGAAACACCCCTGCCCGAGTTCAAGGTCATTTGCGGCACCACCGGCAGCGGCAAAAGCCGCCTGTTACAAGTGCTCGATTCGATCGGCGCGCAGGTGCTGGACCTGGAACAGCTGGCCGCGCACCGCGGCTCGGTGCTGGGCAACCTGCCGAGCAAGCCGCAGCCATCGCAAAAAATGTTCGAGACCCTGATCTGGGAAAAGCTGCGGCGCTTCGATCCGGCGCGGCCCGTGTTCGTGGAATCGGAAAGCAAGAAGGTCGGCCAGTTGCGCGTTCCGGATGCGCTGATGGACAAGATGCGCCAGTCGCCCTGCGTGTCCTTGACATTGTCGCGGCCGAACCGGGTGCGCCTGCTGATGGAAGATTATCAGCATTTCACCGAGAGCCCGGATACGCTCAACACCCAGCTCGACTGCCTGACGCAGCTGCACGGGCGCGACAAGATCGATAGCTGGCACGCGCTGGCCAGTGGCGGGCAAATGCCGGTGCTGGTCGATGAATTGCTGGCTGCACATTACGATCCGGCTTACCTGCGCTCGATCGACCGCAATTTTATCCAGGTCGGCCAGGCCGAGGTGGTGCAGCTGGACGATATCGGCGAGGCGGATTTCCTGGCTGCGGCGCACCATTTGCACGCCGCGTCAGCAAGCCCTGATATGTTGACGGCATGACGACACCGCGCAACCTGGGCAGCACGCCTGGCGAGATGGATTCCCATGTCAACGATGCCGACGGCAAGGTCGCGTGGCTGCTGCGCCGCTACGCGGAAGAGCCGGAAGATCCATACAACCAGTACAACCTGCTGACCGTTCCGCGCCATCAGCAAAAATGCCTGCTGTACCGCTTTGCCCGGGGCGATACGCTGGGCAGCATCCGCGCCTGGTTCCTGGGCGAGATGCTGCCCACCCTGCGCACAACGCAGGAAATGTGCAAGGCGCTGTTCCCGGAGCACGATGTGCTGGTCAACGCGGCAGAACCGTGGGCGTTGCTGTGGCTGTTCGCCTTCGTTTGCTTCGACGAGGATGGCACGGAACTGGCACGCGCGGACAGCTGGTTCGCGCGCAAGGACGGCCCGGTGTTGTTTGACATGCTGCTCAAGGCCTTCGTTCCGTCGACGGCCTATGCCAGGAAATACAATCCGAAGTCATCGACGCCGCAGGAAGAATCGGTCATCGATGCGCTGCTGCTGGACGAACCTGCGCGCGGCCGCGCGCTGGAAGCTTGCATGCGCCAGTGGCCGAAGCTCATGAAGCCGTACGGCTACCGCGAAGCGCCGGCCGAAGGCAAGCATCTCTTCGAGCATTTTCCGTTCGAGATTGCACTGGCCGTGTGTGCCTGCGACGCCGACGACAGCGCCTTGCGCGACCTGCCCTACTATCCGCGCGAGCTGGTGGACTACTACCGCAGCCACGTGCGCCCCAAGCGCGACGCGTGGCGGGGCACGGGCGTGGGCGCCGGCCCGGAGATTCCTCCGGCTCCGCACCGGCAGCCGAAGAAAGTGTATTCCCTCAAGCCCGCCGAGGCATACGTGCGCTGGCTGGAACTGGCGTGCAACGAGCAGCCGGAGATGATCGCGAAGGCGCACAAGGGACTGAAAAAGCGCAAGAGCATGCCGGCCCTGTGCAGCGCGATGGAGGTACTGGCGGGGCTGGGCTGCGGCGCTCAGGCGGACCTCAAGGATGATGCGACCTTGGCCGACCATGTGGTGGCCATGTGCGCCGCGCGCGCCTTGCCCGCGTTCACGCCGCCACCGCCGCCGGAAGGCCCGGCCCGCATCGGCCAGATCCTGTCGGCGTTGCAGGCATGGTCGGTCGGGCAAGGCCAGCAGTTGTTCGTGCTGAGCGACGATGAAGACGACAACTGGAACGCGCTATTGGTGCGGGCCGATGCGAAGGATGAATTTGCACTGCTGTGCGAGCAGTTGTCGCTTGAGGTGCTGGACGAGGCCGGCTGGAGCTGAGCGCCGGCATTGGTTTTCCGGCCGCCCGGGCCATCGTTCAGGAAATGAGATGCCGGAACGTCGGCTCGATGTTTTTCGCATGCAGGAAGCGCACGATGTCTTCCAGGGTAGCGTCGCGCAGCAGCAAGCCATCGGCGCCGGCGGCAGCCGCACGTGGCGCAACGGCGGGCATCTCGGGCGCACCATGCGCCTGTCCGAGCACGTGGACGGCATGCGCGAACTGTTTGGCGCTGATGCTCTCCACGCGCTCGAGCAGCGCGGTCTGGCCTGCCAGCGGCGGCAGCATTTCCAGCCCGGACTCGTCGGCAAAGGAAGCGCCCAGGCCAGGATCGATGAATGCGGCCCACTTGCCGCTGCGCGAGTCCAGGCAAGGCGGCAATTCCACCGCGGCGCCAGCGGCATCCGGCGCCAGGTCCATGTCTGGCGTGTAGGCCTTGCGGATCAATTCCAGAAACGTTTGTACCTGGGCCACCGGCATGGGCGTGTCGAGCGACATCCACAGGTAGTAACCATTGGCACCGGAAACACTGACTGCCGGCGCGGGAAAGCCAAGCTCGGCCTGCAAGGCATTGGCCACCATGCACAAGCGGCTCCAGTGCTGTGCTTCCATGGCACCAGACGTTTTCCGGAAGGCGAGCACCATGGCGCACGTCCGGCCCTGACTGTCCGCCAGATTGACAGACAGGGAACTCTGCCCGAGCCGCCGCTGCGCCATCATGTCTGGCGTCAACGTGCCCTCGGGCAGGTATAACCTCGTCAATTCTGAAATCAATTTTTGCATGCGTTTCCTTGAATCGGACTGCCTCAGCCTATTGCTGGCCTGGTCCGCCCGCACATTTTGCCACAGGCGTAGCAATGCCGGAGATATCCTGCGAACTATGTCGAGGAGCGCACAAGGTCGTTGCGCGCCTCCGTACCGTTTAATATCCGGGACAAGGCATAAGGCGCCCCGATTGTCCTTTAAATGGCCTGGTCTTAAATAACATTGCCTGCACCGCGCATATAATCTCGCCCAACCCCGATACTTAATCAACTTCGTACATATAACGGTGTCCGGTTCAATCGGAAAAATGCAGCAATTGTCGATTGATTTGCTGCGTTTACTGCCGGCAGTGTCGCTGAAAGCCGCGCCTGTTTCCGGCCGGCCTGGCGCGACCGCTATTTCTCGAACAGAAAAGAGGCAATCTTGACGAGGCCGAGCAGCAGAGCGACACAAAACACGACTGAAAAGCAGCCGATAAAAATGCGGGAAAACGAGATTTCGGCGCTATGCGCGGGAGCCGGTTCCTTGCCGCGGATGAGCCGATATCCTCCCACCGTGAAAAAGGCGTATGCGAGCATGACGGGCATCATGGCCAACGTTGGCGGCGCATGGCTGACCGCGATGAGCAGGCCGCCAGTGACAATACAAACCAAGCCGATCAAAAGACAAATCAGCCCGTTCCACCGAATCGTCCGCGATGTGGACGTGGCTGGTGGGGAAAACGACAGCGCTACCGCATCGAGCGAGCGCTGCGCCACATTCACGATCAAACCTAAGCTAGCCATCATGTCCTGATTCAATGTGTGGGCGAGGCACGGAGCGCGGCGTCCTGGTGCCGGGCAGTTGAGCATGCAGCCGGTCCGGCCGGCGAAAAAAAACCCGGTAGCGCGAGCGACCGGGTTTTTATCTGCCTGAACAGCGATTACTTCACTGCTGGCGCAGCTGTCGAATCGGCCGCGACGACGTCAGTCTTGACCACGACCTTGGCATGGGCTTTTTCCTTGAGCGCGTCGATGTAACCGTGCATCTCAGCCTGCCCGATTCGCTGGGCGATGTCGCGCTGCTCCGCCGCGCGGCGCGCCAGGTCCGGCTTGGCCGCTTGCGCAACTTTGCCGATGCGATAGACGCCGTAGCCGATGCCCGGCAAGTCCACGCCCACATAGGCTGGCAACTTGCTCGTGTCGGCCTTGAGCACCAAGGGCAGCGCGGTCGGGTTGATGCCCGCCGGCGCGGCGCGGCTGACGACCTTTGTATCGCCGAAACCGCTGGCGTCGCCATTGACCTTGGCGGCGGCAATCCTGGCTTCGCCGGCTTTTTTAGCCAGGCTGGCCGCTTCCTGCTCGGCCACGCGCACACGGATGATGTCGCTCACTTCAGCCAGCGGACGCAGGGTCGCCGGCTTGTAGTCCACTACCCGGGCGGCAACCAGGGTGCTCGGCATGACTTCGATGGCATCGGTATTGCGCTTGTTCTTGAGCACGCTATTCGTGAACACCGCGTTCAGGAGCTTGACGCTATTCAATGGCGACTTGCCCAAGGCCGGATTCGGCGTGCGCGTCACGTTGTCGAGCGTTTCAATCTTCAGCTTGAGCTTGTCCGCAGCCGGTTTCAGGCTGTCGGACTGGTCGTACACCGTATCGCTGAAAATTTGCGCCAGTTCCGAATACTTCTTGGACATCTTCGGCTTCTTGACTTCCGCGGTGATCGCATCCTTGACTTCGTCGAGCGGCTTGACGACCTCGGGAACCAGCTTGGTCACGGTCAGGATGTGGTAACCGAATTCCGATTCCACCACGTCGCTGATTTCACCCTGCTTGAGTTTGTATACGGTTGGCTCCAGCGCCGCGCTGAGGAATTCACCCTTCTTCGCCTCGCCCAGATCGCCGCCCTGTTCGGCCGTTGCCACGTCCTGCGACTTGGCCTTGGCCACGGCCGCAAAACTCTCAGGCGCCTTGCGCAGCTCGGCCAGCACAGCCTCGGCCGTGGCCTTGGCGGCGGCCTTGTCGGCGGCGCTCGCGGTTTTGGCGGCGCTGAACATGATGTGGCTGTAACGACGCTCTTCCGGCGCGGTATAGCGCTTCAAGTTATTTTTATAGAACTCGCCCACTTCGGCGTCGGTCACGCTGACCAGGCCTTCGACCGCGGCGGCGTCGAACAGCAGGTATTCGATCTTGACCTTTCCCGGAATCTGGAACAAGGCGGCGTTCTTGTCATAGAAGGCTTTGATCATCTCGTCGGTGACCTTGACCTGGGCTTGCTGCTCCTTGGACGAGAACAGCAGTTCCTGCACTTCGCGCTCCTGGTCGAAGGTGTCGGACAGGCGCGCGGCAACGGCACGCGGCACGAACGAGGTTTCCTGCACGGTGCCGGTCAGCTGCTGCAGTGCGAAATTGCTGCGCAGGCTAGCCTCGTACTGGTCGGCGGTCATGCGCGCGTTGGCCAGTGCGGCAAGGTACACTTCCACGTCGAATTTACCGTTTGTCTTGAACGTGTCATCCTGCTGGATCGTGTTGATCAGCACATCGTCGCCCACGGTCAGGTGGCTGCGGGCGATTTCAGCTTCCACGGCGCGCTGAGCGACCAGGTTGTTGAGGATTTCGCGCTTGAATTGCGGCGTATCGAAGCGCTTCTGGTCGAACTGCGCGCCCATCGCGGCGCGATAACGGTCGACCTGCTTGCGCTGGGCGTCTTCCCATTCGGGCTGCGTGATCTTCTTGCCGTCGACCGTGGCCACTTGAACGGCGCTGTCGCCGCCGCCAGTAGTACTGCTCACGATACTGCCGACCACGAATGCGGCGACCAGCACGCCCAGCACAATCTGGATCCAGCGCCTGTGATTACGAATAAATTCAAACATGGTTTGCCAATTCGGGATGAATGAAACTGCGATTAAATGCGATCGAGACGCACACATAAAAAAAAAGGCGAACTCTCGTTCGCCTCTTTTCTTTTGACAGGACTGCCAGGACCCGGCTGCGTTGAACCAGCCGTGGAATCCCGTGCGGGCGACTCCTGATTCCCGGCGCGCTCCCCGATCAGGGAACACACCATCGTACTGCTTTATGCTGGCGGAGCGGACGGGACTCGAACCCGCGACCCCCGACGTGACAGGCCGGTATTCTAACCAACTGAACTACCACTCCTAATTCGTTTCTTCTTATTCGTTGGCGGAGCGGACGGGACTCGAACCCGCGACCTCCGACGTGACAGGCCGGCATTCTAACCAACTGAACTACCACTCCTCGAATGAAACAGCGTATTTTTTATTGGCGGAGCGGACGGGACTCGAACCCGCGACCTCCGACGTGACAGGCCGGCATTCTAACCAACTGAACTACCACTCCGTAAAAAATACTGGTACTACATGCCAGGCTCTGGTGGGGGCTGAGAGGCTCGAACTCCCGACCCGCGCCTTGTAAGGGCGCTGCTCTACCAACTGAGCTAAACCCCCGTAAGCACACCCGTGTCACCGAGTGCTGCTGGACATTTTCCGGTGATTGTCACCTCACCGAAGGACATTAGTTTACTGCATCTTTAAGCGCTTTACCAGCTTTAAATTTAGGAACTTTCGCCGCCGCGATCTTGATCGCTTCCTTGGTGCGCGGATTGCGGCCGGTACGCGCGGCGCGCTCGCCCACCGAGAAGGTGCCGAAGCCGACCAGGGTCACGCTGTCGTTCTTCTGCAGGCTGGCCGTGACGGCATCGATCATCGCGTCGAGCGCGCGCGTGGCCGAGGCCTTGGTGATGTCCGCCGACTTCGCGATTTCTTCGATCAATTCTGTTTTGTTCACTTGTGCCCCGTTACATAAGATATGCGGCGAAAATAAATCCGCAGCGCGTATTAAACAAGCCGTCCCTCCGCCTGTCAAGCCAAATACCAACCCACCTGCCAAGCCAAAAAGAAACAAGCGTCCGAAGACGCTTGCGTGGGTACTGCGCTACTACCGGTTTAGTGTTTGACGATGTCCGTTTGCGGGACCGCGCCATCGACCGGGGGCGTGGCCGCCACCGCGGCAACAGCCGGCACTTCCACCACCGGCGTCGGCATGCGTTCCAGCGCGATTTCCAGCACCTTGTCGATCCAGCGTACCGGAACGATTTCGAGCTTGTTCTTCACGTTGTCCGGAATGTCGGCCAGGTCCTTGACGTTCTGCTCCGGAATGAGCACCGTCTTGATGCCGCCGCGATGCGCCGCCAGCAGCTTCTCTTTCAGGCCGCCGATCGGCAGGACTTCGCCGCGCAGGGTGATCTCGCCCGTCATCGCCACGTCGGCCCGGACCGGAATGCCGGTAAAGACCGACACCAGCGCGGTGGTCATCGCAATACCGGCCGATGGACCGTCTTTCGGGGTCGCGCCTTCCGGCACGTGAATGTGAATATCGGCTTTTTCAAACACGTCATTCTTGATGCCCAGACGGTTGGCGCGCGAACGCACCACGGTGCGCGCCGCTTCGATCGATTCCTTCATCACGTCGCCCAGGGTACCGGTGCGGATGACGCCGCCCTTGCCCGGCATTTGCACCGCCTCGATGGTCAAGAGATCGCCGCCCACTTCGGTCCATGCAAGGCCGACCACCTGGCCGATCTGGTTCTCTTTCTCGGCCACGCCGAAATCGTAACGGCGCACACCAAGGAACTTGTCGATGTTCTTGCCGTTGACCGTGACCTTTTTATCGGCCTTTTTCAACAGCAGCATCTTGACCACCTTGCGGCAGATCTTGGAGATTTCGCGCTCGAGCGAACGCACGCCGGCTTCCCGGGTGTAGTAACGGATGATGTCGCGGATCGCGCTTTCGGCCACGGCGATTTCTTCTTCCTTCAAGCCATTCGCCTTGATCTGCTTGGGCAGCAGGTAACGCTGGGCGATGCTGGTCTTTTCATCTTCCGTGTAACCGGACAGGCGAATGACTTCCATGCGGTCGAGCAGCGCCGGCGGAATGTTGAACGAATTCGAAGTCGCCACGAACATCACGTCCGACAGATCGAAGTCGACTTCGATGTAGTGATCCGAGAACGTGTGATTCTGTTCCGGGTCCAGCACTTCGAGCAGGGCCGACGATGGATCGCCGCGGAAGTCCGCGCCCATCTTGTCGATTTCATCGAGCAGGAACAGCGGGTTGCGCACGCCGACTTTCGCCAGGGATTGCAGCACCTTGCCCGGCATCGAACCGATATACGTGCGGCGGTGGCCGCGAATCTCGGCTTCGTCACGCACGCCACCCAAAGCCATGCGCACGAATTTGCGATTCGTGGCCTTGGCGATCGATTGGCCCAGCGAGGTTTTACCCACGCCTGGAGGACCGACGAAGCACAGGATCGGCGCTTTCAGTTTGTCGACCCGTTGCTGGACCGCGAGGTATTCCAGAATACGTTCTTTGACCTTGTCCAGGCCATAGTGATCGCCTTCGAGGACTTTCTCGGCGTTCGACAGATCGTTATTGACCTTGGATTTTTTCTTCCACGGCAGATTGACCAGGGTATCGATGTAGTTGCGCACGACGGTGGCTTCGGCCGACATCGGCGACATCAGCTTGAGCTTTTTGAGTTCGTTGGTCGCCTTGTCCAGCGCTTCCTTCGGCATCTTGGCGGCGATGACTTTTTTCTCGAGTTCATCGATATCGGCGCCATCTTCGCCCTCGCCCAGTTCCTTCTGGATCGCCTTGACCTGCTCGTTCAGATAGTACTCGCGCTGCGATTTTTCCATCTG
Organism: Massilia antarctica; assembly: GCF_015689335.1. GTDB lineage: Bacteria > Pseudomonadota > Gammaproteobacteria > Burkholderiales > Burkholderiaceae_D > Telluria_A > Telluria_A antarctica. The sequence continues at coordinate 5,599,437 of NZ_CP065053.1, forward strand.
GCGCTTGACCCTGCCGCGGATGCGCTTTTCCACCTGCAGAATGTCGAGCTCGCCTTCGAGCTGGCCGAGCAGGTGCTCAAGACGCTTGGCGACATTGAAGATTTCCAGGATCACTTGCTTCTGCTCAAGCTTGAGCGGCAGATGGGCGGCGACCGTATCGGCCAGGCGGCCGGCATCATCGATCCCTGCCAAGGATGCGAGGATTTCAGGCGGAATTTTTTTGTTCAGTTTGACGTACTGGTCGAACTGCTGGACGATCGCGCGGCGCATCGCCTCGACTTCGGAGTCGTCGCCGATTTCCGAATTGAGCGGGGTCAGGTCGGCGATGAAGTGCGTCGGCGCATCGCTGATGTGGTTGATGCGCGCACGCTGGGCGCCTTCGACCAGTACCTTGACTGTGCCGTCTGGCAGCTTGAGCATTTGCAGGATGTTCGCCACGCAACCGATTTCATAGATGTCGGACGCGGACGGCTCGTCCTTGGCGGCAGCCTTCTGGGCCGCCAGCATGATGCTCTTGCCCTGCTCCATGGCTGCTTCCAGCGCCTTGATGGATTTCGGACGGCCGACGAACAGTGGGATCACCATATGCGGGAAGACGACCACGTCGCGCAACGGCAGTAAGGGCAGCGTCGTTTGCTCGGTTAATTTGGAAGTTGTCATGGCATACCTTATAGAAAGCGTGTTTACGATGTTGGCACTGACTGCCAAAACACAAGACCGGCAGATAAAATATTTCTACAAGTTATTTGAACAATTCATCAACTTGATTCAAATACAACCGGAATAATCTAAAAAAATTTTATCGGATCAAATAAAAAAGCCACCGCGCAGCGGGTTCCGCTGCGAGTGGCTTTTCGAGTGAAGCCTGATTCTTTTATTGAGGTAAATTGTACCGCCAAGAATTCAGGAATCAATGCTTTTGTTGCGTGCGCAGCGCAGAATTTCAGTTTTCGCCCGATGCTTTTGCGCTTTCGCTGTAAATCAGTAAAGGTTTGGCGCCATTCGTGATCGAATTTTCATCGATAACGACCTTGATGACATTCTGCTGATTTGGCAATTCGTACATCACATCGAGCAGTGCATGTTCAAGAATGGAACGCAAACCGCGCGCACCGGTCTTGCGTGCCAGTGCCTTGCGGGCAATTGCGTGCAAGGCGGCCGGACGGATTTCCAGTTCCGCGCCTTCCATTTCCAGCAGTTTGGAATACTGCTTGATCAAGGCATTCTTCGGCTCGATCAGAATCTGGATCAGCGCTTCCTCGGTCAGTTCCGACAGGGCGGCAACCACCGGCAGGCGGCCCACCAGTTCGGGAATGAGGCCGAACTTGATCAAGTCTTCCGGTTCGGCTTCAAGCAGCACGTCGGCGCTGGCGCGCTGCGATTCGCTCTTGACCATGGCCGAGAAGCCGATGCCGCTCTTTTCGGAACGGTTCTGGATGATCTTGACCAGGCCGTCGAACGCGCCGCCGCAGATGAACATGATGTTGGTCGTGTCGATCTGGACGAAATCCTGGTTCGGATGCTTGCGCCCGCCTTGTGGCGGTACCGACGCCATCGTACCTTCGATCAGCTTGAGCAAAGCTTGCTGCACGCCTTCGCCGGAGACATCGCGGGTAATCGACGGATTGTCCGATTTGCGCGAAATCTTGTCGATTTCATCGATGTAGACGATGCCGCGCTGGGCCTTGTCGACTTCGTAATTGCAGCTTTGCAGCAGCTTCTGGATGATGTTCTCGACGTCCTCGCCCACATAACCGGCTTCGGTCAGGGTGGTGGCGTCGGCGATCACGAACGGCACATTGAGCATGCGCGCCAGGGTCTGCGCCAGCAGGGTCTTGCCCGAACCGGTAGGACCGACCAGCAAGATGTTGCTCTTTGCCAGTTCGACTTCATCCTTCTTGCCCAGGTGCTTGAGGCGCTTGTAATGGTTGTACACCGCAACGGACAGGATGCGCTTGGCGGTTTGCTGGCCGATCACGTACTGATCCAGCAATTCCTTGATCTCGTTCGGAGTCGGCAGGTCGGACTTGGCGCCGGCCACCGTTTCCACGTTCGAGGTCTCGTCGCGGATGATGTCGTTACACAGGTCGATGCACTCGTCGCAAATGAAGACGGATGGACCTGCGATGAGTTTCTTCACCTCGTGCTGGCTCTTGCCGCAGAACGAGCAGTAGAGGAGTTTTTCGCCGCTGGAGGATTTTTTGTCTGACATGGGGCAGGTTTCTATTGAATTGCTATAAATGTAACGCGAACCGAAGCGCTACAAGGGGGCGCGCTAACAGCATGCTACCCGAAATAAAAACGAAACGCCCGAACGTTGTAGCGCACGGGCGTTTTTTGAGCAACACCTGAGGCGAACCTTGATAAAGCTACAACGCGGCGCAATTGTCGTTCTGCGATGCTCGCCGTACGTGTGTACGGCCCGCTTCTCGAACAACAGGTGCACCGCTCGCTACGCTTTCTCAAGGTCCGCCTGGCGCCGTCGGTGCAACTGGCCGCGCGGCCCGCGCTAGGACTTTATTCGCGCTTCGCAAGGACTTTGTCGATCAGACCATATTCCGCGGCTTCGTCGCCGGACATGAAACGATCGCGGTCGGTATCCTTGTGGATCTGTTCCATCGTCTTGCCCGTACGTTCGGCCAGGATGTGGTTCAGGCGCTCACGCAGGTAGAGGATTTCCTTGGCCTGGATTTCGATGTCCGACGCCTGACCTTGCGAACCACCGGACGGCTGGTGAATCATGATGCGCGAGTTCGGCAACGAGAAACGCTTGCCCTTGGCGCCAGCGGCCAGCAGGAAAGCGCCCATCGAGGCGGCCATCCCGGTGCACAGGGTCGACACGTCCGGCTTGATGAAGTTCATCGTATCGAAGATCGCCAGGCCGGCCGACACCGATCCGCCAGGCGAGTTGATGTAGAGCGAAATATCCTTGTCCGGATTCTCGCTCTCGAGGAACAGCAACTGGGCGACGATCAAGTTGGCCATCTGGTCATGCACCGGCCCGACCATGAAAATTACGCGTTCCTTGAGCAGGCGCGAGTAAATATCGTACGAGCGCTCGCCGCGGCCGCTTTGCTCCACGACCATCGGAATGAGGCCGAGTGCTTGTGTATCCAATGCCGGATTGTGATTCATACCTGTCTCTTCCTTTGTAAGCAGCCTAAAGCAAGCTTTAAGCTTGTGCGTTGCTTCCCATCAACTCGTCGAATGCAACAGCCTTGGCCGTGACTTTCGCGATACCGAGTACATAGTTAACGACGTTTTCTTCCAATACAAGAGCTTCGACTTCCGACAGGCGGCGACGATCGCTGTAGTAGTACTTCAGTACTTCACGCGGATCTTCGTAGCTTTGGGCGAAATCTTCGATCTGCGCCTTGACCTGCTCAGGCGTTGCCTGCAGCTTGTTGTCGCCAACCAGTTGCGACAGGATCAGGCCCAGGCGCACGCGGCGCTCGGCCTTGGTGGCGAACAGTTCTTGCGGGAATGGCATATCCTTGACATCCATGCCGCGCTGCGCCATGTCCTGGCGGGTCATCTCGGCCAGACGCTCGGCGTCCTGGGCGATCATGACTTTAGGAACTTCCATCTCGGTGACCTTGACCAGGGCATCCATCACGGCTTCCTTGTTGCGTGCCTTGACACGGCCCGCGACTTCGCGTTCCAGGTTGACCTTGATATCGGCGCGCATTTTGTCCAGATCGCCATCTTCCATGCCCAGGGATTTGGCGAACTCGGCATCGACTGCCGGCAGGTGCGCCCATTCCAGCTTTTTCAGGGTGATGGTGAACTCGGCGGTTTTGCCGGCCACGTCAGCACCGTGGTAATCGGCAGGGAATGCCAATGGGAAGGTTTTTGCTTCGCCGACCTTCAGGCCGACGGTGGCTGCTTCGAATTCCGGCAGCATGCGGCCTTCGCCGAGCACGAATGCGTAGTCTTCCGCTTTACCGCCTGGGAATTCAACGCCATCGATCACGCCGACGAAGTCGACCGTTACGCGGTCGCCATTGGCTGCGATCGGCTCGCCGCCGTCGCCGTGTTCGCCAGCTTCACCCTTGGTGTGGTAATGCACGCGCTGCTTGCGCAGGATGTCGATGGTTTTTTCGATTTCCGCGTCCGACACGTCGGCTTTCACGGTGTCGATCTCGACACCAGACAGGTCGCCGATGACGACTTCAGGATAGACCTCGAAGGTGGCGTCGAACGACAGCACGCCTTCGGCGGAATCTTCCTTTGGTTCGATTTTTGGGAAACCGGCAACGCGCAGCTGGTTCTCGTTGGCGGCGTCATTGAACGCGCGGCCGACTTTATCGTTCAGCACGTCCGATTCGATCTGGTAGCCGTATTGCTGCGCGACCATTTTCAGTGGAACTTTGCCTGGACGGAAGCCAGGTGCCTTGGCCGTTTTGGCCTGCTGTTTCAGGCGCTTTTCCACTTCCGTACGGACGTCAGTCAGCGGAAAAGAGATCGTCAAGCGACGTTCGAGTTTACCCAGGGTTTCGACTGCAGTTGCCATTGTAAAAATCGTCCAAAAAATAGAATTAAACTCGTGGTGCGAGGAGGGGGACTCGAACCCCCACACCATTGCTGGCGTCAGGACCTAAACCTGGTGCGTCTACCAATTTCGCCATCCTCGCGGGATCGCATTGACCGCCATCATAGGCAAGTGAATGCACCTTTCCATCTGAAAAAACAAAGGGCGCCCGACAGTGAAACCGGCCGCCCTGCACTGCCTTTGTTAGGGGCTACAACTTCAACCCGGTATTTTACTGGATTTTCTGATCACATAGGGCGTTTTTTGAAACGGGCTCAGGCGGCGTATAATTTGGAAACGTTTTCAGTCCTTTAGAGAAATACCTCCGCATGTCTTCCAATCACATTAACAAAGTCCGCCAGGCGAGTTTATTCGCCATGACGTGGCCTATCTTCGTCGAGCAACTCTCGCATATCCTGCCGGGGATCGTCGACACCTTCATGGTCAGCCACCTGGGCGACTCGGCCGTGGCGGGGCTGGCGGTGGCCAACCAGATCGTCGGCTTTTGCGTGATTCTGTTTTCGTTTGTCGGCATCGGCAGCGCGGTCGTGCTCACCCACTACCTGGGCGCGGGTGACCGTGCCGGTGCGCAGCGCGTGGCGGCCACGGCGGTAGGCATCAACTTCTGGCTCGGGATGGTGGTCAGCGTGGCGATCTGGGCGTTTTCCGCGGACATGCTGCGTCTGCTCCACCTGCCGCCGCAACTGATGCCCTACGCCCAGCCGTTTCTGGCGCTGATGGGCGGGACCCTATTCCTCGAATCGATCAATATCGCGTTCGGCTCGGTGCTGCGGGCGCATGGGCACACGCGCGAAGCGATGTTCGTCGCCATCGGCATGAACGTGCTCAATCTGATCCTGAATGTGGTGTTGATTTTTGGCTTGCTGGGGGCGCCGAAGATGGGCGTGATCGGCGCGGCGCTGTCGACCGTCATCAGCCGCGCCGCGGCCTGCGTGGCGCTGGCGTGGCTGGTGCGGCGCCAGCTCAAGCTGGGCGTGCGCCTGTCCTGGCTGCTGAACCTGTCGCGCGAGACCCTGGCGCGCATCCTCAAGATCGGCTTGCCGGCGGCGGGTGAGAATTTGTGCTGGCAAGCCAGCTTCATGGTGATCACGTATTTTGTCGGGCAAATGGGCGTGGTCCAGCTGGCCACGTTTTCGTATGCGATTCAGCTATCGATGATCATGATGATGCTGGGCATATCGATTGGCATCAGCACCGAGATCATGATCGGCCACATGGTGGGCGCGGGCGAGTTCGACCAGGCTTACCGGCAATTGCTGCGCAGCCTGAGGGTGGGCTTGGGAGTGACGGTCGTGACGACCTGCGTGGTGGTGCTGCTGGCGCCGTGGCTGCTGGGCTTTTTCAGCAAGGACCCGGCGATCGTCGCCGGCGGCGCGGTGCTGCTGCGTATCAGCTTGCTGCTGGAACCGGGGCGGACGTTCAACCTGGTGGTGATCAATTCACTGCGGGCGACGGGCGATGCGCGTTTTCCGGTACTGATGGGCGCGTGCTCGATGTGGGGCGTGGCGGTGCCGCTGGCATGGCTGCTGGGCCTGCATTTGGGCTGGGGATTGATTGGGGTGTGGATCGCGTTCACCTGCGACGAATGGGTGCGCGGGTTGGCGATGTATGCGAGGTGGAAGAGCCGGGTGTGGGAAAAACATGCGCACGCGGTGCGGGCGCATGTGGCGACGTAAAATCGAAAAGCAGCGGTAACCTTAGCTCCGTCGTTCCCGCGAAGGCGGGAACCCAAGTTCGTTGCTCAGTCTGTAGCTCCGGAACAAACTTGGATCCCCGCCTTCGCGGGGACGACGGGGCATCAGGCGAGGGTCTAGCGGAGGCTTTACGTGCGCAGCGCTACCGCTTCCACCGGCTTCTTGACCCGGAAGCAAGTCGCATACAGCGCCGGCAGGAACAGCAAGGTCAAGGCCGTCGCCACCACCAAGCCACCCATGATGGCAACCGCCATCGGTCCCCAGAACACCGAACGCGACAGCGGAATCATCGCCAGCGCGGCCGCCGCGGCCGTCAGGATAATCGGCCGGCAGCGCCGTACCGCCGCCTCGATCACCGCATTCCAAGGCTCGGCCCCGGCAGCGATATCCTGCTCGATCTGATCCACCAGGATCACCGAATTACGGATGATCATGCCGAACAGCGCAATCACACCCAAATTCGCCACGAAGCCGAACGGCCGGTGCAGGATCAGCAGCGCCATCGCGGCGCCAGCCACGCCCAGCGGACCGGTCAGGAACACCAGCAGCGAACGCGAGAAGCTGTGCAGCTGCAGCATCAGCAAGGTGAACACAATGAACAGCACCAGCGGCACGTTCGCGGCAATCGACGCTTCCGCGGCCGCGCTGTCGGCGGCGGCACCGGCCAGCGAGATCGTATAGCCAGGCGGCAGCGCCGCGCGCAAATCAGCCAGCTTCAGGCCGATCTGGTCCGACACGGTCGGCCCCTGGATGCCATCGACCACATCGGCCTGCGCCGTGATCGCCCATTCGCGTCCTTCACGCCACACTACACCCGGTTCCCACACAAAATGCGCACGCGCAATCTGTGAAATCGTCACCGATTTACCCGATGCGGTCGGAATATTCGTGTCGTTGAGTACCGACATGGTGGCACGCTCTTCCACCGGCTGGCGTACCACGATATCGATCAGCTTATTGTCCTCGCGGAACTGGCCGATAGTCGTGCCCGACAGGATGGTGTTGGCCGCGCGCATCACCGTTTGCGAGGTCACACCCAGCGCGCGCAGTTTTTCCTGGTCCAGGTCGAGACGCAGCACCTTGATCGATTCGTTCCAGTTGTCATTGACGCCGATCGCATTCGGATTGGCGCGCATGATGTCCTTGACCTTGTCGGCAAAGTCGCGCACGACGGCGATTTCGGGACCGGCCACGCGGAACTGCACCGGATACGGCACCGGCGGCCCGTTCGGCAGCAGCTTGACCCTGCCGCGCACTTCCGGGAAGTCCTTCTTGAAGATATCGACAATCCTCAGGCGCATCGATTCGCGCTTTTCCAGGCTGCGCGCCAGCACCACGATCTGCGACACGTTCGATTGCGGGAAGATCTGGTCCAGCGGCAGATAGAAGCGCGGGCTACCGTTGCCGACGTAGCTGGTCACGCTCTCGACATCGGCTTCCTTGGCCATCAGCTTCTCGAATTTCTTCACCAAGGCTTCATTGGCGCGGAAAGCGGTGCCTTCCGGCGTCCACATCTCGACCATCAGCTCGGGCCGGCTGGAATCCGGGAAGAATTGCTTCTCGATAAACTTGAAGCCGAACACGCCGAGCCCGAACACGCCCAGGCTCAACGCGATGGTAGTCTTGCGCCACGTCACGCACCAGGTCACGACCCTGCGGAAACGCTGGAAGCCGGGGGTGTTGAACAGGTCGTGTTCGCCTTCGCCGCCCGTATGCGGCTTGACCTTGAGGATCATGTAGCCGATGTAAGGCGTAAAGATCACCGCCACCAGCCACGAAATCAAGAGCGCCAGCGCATTGACCGAGAACATCGAGAAGGTGTACTCGCCCGCCGCCGACTTGGCCAGGCCGATCGGCAAGAAGCCGGCGGCCGTGATCAGGGTGCCGGTCAGCATCGGCATCGCGGTCGAGGTGTAAGCGAAGGTGGCCGCTTCGAAACGCGACATGCCCTCCTCCATCTTGCGCACCATCATTTCGACGGCGATGATGGCGTCATCGACCAGCAAGCCGAGCGCGATGATCAGGGCGCCGAGCGAAATCTTGTGCAAGTCGATGTCGAAAAAGCGCATGAACAGGAAGGTAATGGCCAGCACCAGCGGAATGGTCAGCGCCACCACCAGGCCGGGCCGCGCATCGATGCGCAAGGGCTTGGTATGCAGGCCCAGCGCCAGGAAACTGACCGCCAGCACGATCACCACCGCTTCGATCAGCACCTTGATGAATTCGCTTACCGAGGCCGTCACCGCGCGCGGCTGGTCCGATACCCGTTCGAGTTCGATGCCGACCGGCAGCTTGGCCTTGATGCGGGCCACGGTCTCATCCAGGCCTTTACCCATCTGAATGATGTTGCCGCCCTTTTCCATCGACACGCCAAGGCCGATGACTTCCTTGCCGTTAAAACGCATCTTTTCCAGCGGCGGATCTTCGTATTCGCGCTTGATGGTGGCGAAGTCGCCCAGGCGGAAAGTGGTGCCGTTGGCGCGCAGTTCCAGGTTTTCCAGGTCCTTGGCCGATTTCAAGGCGCCGGTCACCCGCACTTGCAGGTTATCGGTCCCGGTGACCAGCACGCCGGTCGATTCGACCGAGTTCTGGGTGGCGATCTGGTTGGCGATGACCTCGAACGGCACGCCGAGCTGGGCGAATTTCTTGTGCGAGAACTCGATATTGAGCTTTTCGGCCTGGACGCCGAACTGTTCGACTTTCGATACCAGCGGCACGTGCAGCAATTGCTGGCGCACGAAGTCGGCGTATTCCTTGACCTCGGCATAATTGAAACCGTCGGCCGACAGTGCGAAGATGGAACCGTAGGTGTCGCCGAATTCATCGTTGAAGAACGGCCCGATCACACCGGACGGCAAGGTGCCGCGGATATCGCCGATCTTCTTGCGCACCTGGTACCAGGCGTTGGCGGTCTCGCGCGGCGGCGTCGATTCGCGCAGCTGCAGGATGATGATGGTCTCGCCCGGCTTGGAATAGCTCTTGATCTTGTCGATGTAGGGCGTTTCCTGCAACTTCTTTTCGAGCTTGTCGGTCACCTGCTCGGCCATCTGCACCGCGGTCGAACCCGGCCAAATGGCGCGCACCACCATCACCCGGAAGGTGAACGGCGGATCTTCATCCTGCCCCAGGCTGGTATAGCTGATCACCCCGCCCAGCAGCAGCGCGAAAATCAGGTAGCGCGTCAGCGGAATATGCTCAAGCGCCCAGCGAGAAAGATTGAACCCCTTCATTTGGCGACCTCGGCGTTCGGTGCGGACTGCGCTGTTGCCTGCGCTGCTGTCTGCGATAGTGCTTTGGCAGCCGGCACGGGATCGCTCGACGAGGTATCCGGCGGCAGGATCGTCACCTTCTGGCCCTGCTTGAGCAGGTTCACGCCGGCCGTCACCACGGTCTGGCCGGCAGTTACGCCGCCCGCCAGCACGACGTCATTACCGGCGGTGCCGGCAATGGTCACCGGCACCATGCGCGCCACACCCTTGTCGACCAGCCAAACCGAAGTGGTGTTTTTTTCATGAAACAGGGCCGTCAGCGGTACCTTGATTTGCGGCGTGGCCATGGTGCTGGCGAACTGCACCATGGCAGTCATGCCCAGCTTGACGTCGGCGGCGCTGTCGGGAATCGATACCTTGACCGCGTAGGTGCGGGTGGCGGCGTCGGCCACCGGCGATACTTCCCTCACCTTGCCAGGAATGACCACATCCTTGTTGGCCCACAGGCGCACGGTCACGTCGGTCAGCTTGCGCAATTGTTCAACCTTGTCTTCCGGCAGGCCAATGACGATTTCTTTCTCGCCCATCTTGGCCACCCGCACCACCGGCGTGCCGGGCGAGACTACCTGCCCCACTTCCGCATCCACGGCCGTGACCACGCCATCGACATCCGACACCAGGGTGGCGTAGCCAGCCTGGTTCGATTGCCCGAAATAGGCCGCCTGGGCGGCATCGACGCTGGACTGCGCCGAGCTGAACGCCGACACCTTGGCGTCGAGCACAGCCTGGCTGACGAAATTCTTCACGCGTAATTCCTGATAGCGCTTCAATTCCGCCTTGGCCAGGTCGCGCCCGGTTTCAGCCGCGCGCAGGTTGGCCTTGGCCTGGGCCTGCGACAACTGCAAATCCTGGGGATCGAGCTGCATCAGCACCTGGCCCTTCTTGACCACCGTGCCGGGATCGACCTTGCGCGCGGTAATCTTGCCGCCAACCCGGAATCCGAGGCGCGATTCGACCCGCGCCCGCACCTCGCCGGCGAATTCGGCGTTCACGCCCACACTGCTCGACGTCAGCACAAGGGCGCGTACGGGACGGATGTCCTCGGTCTTTTCGACGGGCTTCGAGCAGGCGGCCAGCAGCGCGGCCATCACGGCGGCACTGAGAACGGTCATCGGAGCCAAAGGTCTTTGGCGCAGGTTTTTCACGGGGAACACGGTGTTTTCCTTTACTATGCGGTGGTCGCGATCCCGGGGGATCGGCGATGATGTCGAGATGCTACTACTCGTTCGACCCTGAGAGCTAACTGACTTTCTGGTTAGTAATTATAATCCTGCAAGTTTTATTTGCAAATGACTTTTGCGTCATTAATACTTCATGCCTGTCGATCACTACGAGAACTTCCCTGTCGCCTCTGTTTTGCTGCCCCGGCGGCTGGTGCCGGCCGTCGAAGCGATTTACGCCTTCGCCCGCACCGCCGATGACATCGCCGACGAGGGCGACACGAGCGGCCCCGAGCGTCTAGCCGCCCTGACCGCCTACGAGGCTGCGTTGGACACGATCGCCCGCGGCGAAGTTCATCCCGACCCGCTGTTCCAGCGCCTCGCCGCTGTGATCACCCAATACAAGCTGCCGCTGCAACCGTTTCGCGACCTGCTGTCGGCCTTCAAGCAGGATGTGGCTACCCAGCGCTACCCCAACTTCGAGCTGCTGCTCGACTATTGCCGCCGCTCGGCCAATCCGGTGGGTTTCCTGATGCTCTCGCTGTACGGCGCCGTGGACGACACCAACGTGCGCGATTCGGACGCCATCTGCTCGGCACTGCAACTGATCAACTTCCTGCAAGATGTCGGCATCGACCGGCAAAAAGATCGTATTTACCTGCCGCTCGATGATTTGCAGCGCTTCGGCGTGGCCCCGGCCCAGCTCGACCAGTCGAACACCGACGGCAACTGGCGCGCCCTGATGGCCTTCGAGGTGGCGCGCGCGCGTGCGCTGATGCTGGGCGGCGCGCCGCTGGCGCGGCGCTTGCCGGGCCGCATCGGCTGGGAATTGCGGCTGGTAATCCAGGGCGGCTTGCGCATCCTGGAAGCCATCGAGACGGTCGGCTACGACGTCTTCGGCCAGCGTCCGCAGCTCAAAACGCGCGATTGGCTGGTGATACTGTGGCGGGCAATACGCATGTAAGCCGGCCGCGACCCGCTGTGGCGGCGCCCAATCACGAAAAAACCCGTGTCCTCTGCCGCCACTTGCGCTCATCGGCTATAGAATAGCGGCTTCGCTTCGCGCACCCTTGCATTTTTGACCATGTCCCCTGACGAATACTGCCATCAAAAGACCGTCCAGAGCGGCTCCAGCTTTTATTACAGCTTCCTGTTCCTGCCCCCGGAGCGGCGCCGCGCGATCACCGCGCTGTACGCCTTTTGCCGCGAGGTGGACGACACGGTGGATGAATGCACCGACCAGTCGATCGCCCGCATCAAGCTGGCGTGGTGGCGCAGCGAGCTCTCGGCCATGTACGCCGGCGCGCCCACCCACCCGGTAACGCAAGCCTTGCAGCCCCACCTGACGGTCTACAACTTGCAGGAACAGCATATGCAGGCCATCGTCGACGGCATGGAAATGGACCTCGACCAGACCCGCTACCTCGATTTCCGGGCCATGAAGCGTTATTGCTGGCATGTGGCCAGCGTGGTCGGCATTTTGTCGGCCAGCATTTTCGGCGTGACCAATCCCAAGACGCTCGAGTATGCCGAGCAGCTGGGCCTGGCGTTCCAGCTGACCAATATCATCCGCGACGTGGGCGAAGACGCGCGCAAGGGCCGCATTTACCTGCCCGTCAACGAATTGCAGCAATTCGGCGTGACCGCGGCCGACCTGCTCAACGCGCGCCACAGCGACAAGTTCGAAAACCTGATGCGCTTCCAGACCGAACGCGCGCAAAAGGTCTACGACGAAGCCTTCGCCCTGCTGCCCAAGGAAGACCGGCGCGCCCAGCGTCCCGGCCTGATGATGGCGGCCATCTACCGCACCGTGCTCGACGAAATCGAGCGCGACAACTTTCACGTACTGACCCAGCGCATCTCGCTCACGCCGCTGCGCAAACTGTGGCTGGCGTGGAAGACCTACATCCGTGGCTAAGGCAGCGCACAACGCCGCCGTCATCGGTGGCGGCTGGGCCGGATGCAGCGCGGCCGTCGAACTGGCCCGCGCCGGCTGCAAGGTCACCCTGTTCGAGGCCGCGCGCACCTTGGGCGGACGGGCGCGCGCGGTCGATGTGCAGGGCCGCCAGCTCGACAACGGCCAGCACATCCTGCTCGGCGCCTACAAGGAATCGCTGCGCCTGATGCGCGCGGTCGGCATCGACCTGCGCGCCGCCGTGCTGACCCTGCCGCTGCAAATGCGCTATCCCAGGGACAGCGGCGGCATGGACTTCGTCGCCCCGCGCCTGCCGGCCCCGCTGCACCTGGCCCTGGCCCTGCTGCGCGCCGACGGCCTGGCCTTTGCCGACAAGATGGCCCTGGCGCGCTTTTCCTCGACCGCGCGCTGGATGGACTGGCGCTTGCACAACGATTGCAGTGTCAGCGAATTGCTGGAACGCTACGACCAGACCGAGCGCCTCATCGAGCTGATGTGGCGTCCGCTGTGCCTGGCCGCGCTCAACACCGCGCCCGAGCGCGCCTCGGCCCAGGTATTCCTGGCCGTGCTGCGCGACAGCCTGGGCGCTAGCCGCGCCAGTTCCGACATGCTGCTGCCGCGAGTCGACCTGAGCGCGCTGTTTCCGGTGGCGGCGGCGGCGTTTGTGGAACGCGCGGGCGGCACCGTGCGCCTGGGCGCCAAGGTCGACACGCTCGCGCCCGCCGATGGCGGCGGCTGGCTCCTTGGCGACGGCGAGCACTTCGATGCCGTCGTCATCGCCACCGCCCCGCCGGCGGCGACGACCCTGCTCGAACAGGCCGGAGCCGCCGCCCTGGCGGCCACCCTCCAGCATTTCGAGTACGAGCCGATCACCACCTGCTACCTGCAATATCCGGCCGCGACCCGGCTCGAACTGCCCTTCTACGCCCTGCGCGACAACGCCGCCAGCGGCCACTGGGGCCAGTTCGTGTTCGACCGCGGCCAGCTCGACCCGGCCCAGGCCGGCCTGTTCTCGGTGGTCATCAGCGCCTCGGGCGCGGCCTCGGAACTGGGACGGGAGGCGCTGGCCGGCGCCGTTGCAGCCCAGCTGGCCGCCGTGCTGGGACGTCCGCAACTTGCCCAACCCGCATGGGTGCAGGTCATCAGCGAAAAACGCGCCACCTTTGCCTGCACCCCGGGTCTGGCGCGTCCCGCCAACACGACTGGACTGGCGCGCCTGGCGCTGGCCGGCGACTACACCGCCAGTGACTATCCGGCAACAATCGAATCGGCCGTGCGCAGCGGCGTGGCGGCTGCCCGCCTCGTGTTGGCGCAACAGGCCGTGGAAAAATGAACGACTGTCCCGCGATTTGGTCGTTGACGGCGCTGAAAGTGCAGCCTGTCGCATTCCGGTGGAGTTGAGCTGTCCGTTTTCGTACAGTAGCACCATCGAAACAGGTTTTTTACACGGACAGCACATGAACATCGCACTCGGACTTCGCGCACTCGCATTACTGGTTTTTGTTGCCGCGAGTACCGCCGTCATCGTCATGCCGCACCTGCTCGGCGGCGACCTGCAGATTCTCCATTCGGGTGTGGCGCTGAGCCATTCCTGATGCCAAAGGCGACCATCATGGGCAAACTCGAATATCTCGACGCGCTGCGGCGCGCGATGGCGGGCATTCCCGCCGAAACCCAGGCCAGCACCCTGGCCTGGTACGAACAGCGCTTCATCGACGGCGTGGCGGCCGGCCGCACCGAGGCCGACATCGCCGCCGGGCTCGACGAACCCACCCAGGTCGCCATGAAGCTGCGCGCCACCGTGCACATGCACTCTTTCGAGCAAAAGAAAAATCCCGCCAACCTGATGCGTTTGCTGGTGTCGCTGGCCGGCCTGGCCATCTTCAACCTGTTCATGGTGGTGCCGGCGCTGGTCTATGCGGCCTTCCTGGCCCTGCTGTACGCGGCCGGACTGGCCTTTTACGTGGCCGGCATCGCCATTACCGCCAGCGGCCTGTCGGGCGCCAACGAACTGGTGCTCGACGGCCCTTTCCGCGAATTGATTCTCAGCGACACGTCCGGTGACGAGCGCGACACCATGGAAGTGAAGGTGTCGATCGACCAGGACGGCGTGCGCTTCTTCCGTGAACATATCTCCGGCGACGCTCCCCGCCACGTCGTGGCCACGGCGCACGCAGCCGCCGCGGAAGCCGCGCGCTCTGGCGCAGAAGCTGCACGCGCCGCCGGGGAAGTCGCACGGGCTGCCGGCGAAGTCGCACGGGCTGGCCGGGACGCGGCGCGCGCCGCCCGCGAAGCGGTACGGGCCAGCGGAGCAGCGGCCGCGCGCGCCGACATGGACGACGACGCCGACGCCGACGCGGAGGATGAAGAAGACGAGGAAGCCGCGCCCGCCCCTCCGAAAAAACGCGGCATGGTGCGCCGCGCCGAGGAAGCGGCCAGCGGCGGCCTGCGCATCACCACCAACCTCGAACCCGGCTCGCGCGCCACCCAGACCATGTTCGGCCTCGGCATCGTGCTGGCCGGAATCGTGATCTTCCTGCTCTGCCTGGTCATCACGAAATACACGCTGACCGGCATCCGCCGCTACGCCGAAATGAATGTTTCCCTGCTCAAGGGCAACTAAACGCGGAACCGGAGAATTTCATGCGCTCACTTATCAAAGTCGGCTTCGGCCTGCTGATCCTCGCTTTCGTCCTGATCGCCCTGTTTTACAGCATGCTGCGGGCCCAGGGCACCACCCGCCCGGCCAATCCCGAAGGCCGCGTGGTCGCCAGCGAAACGCGCGCGGTCGG
Organism: Massilia antarctica; assembly: GCF_015689335.1. Lineage (GTDB taxonomy): Bacteria > Pseudomonadota > Gammaproteobacteria > Burkholderiales > Burkholderiaceae_D > Telluria_A > Telluria_A antarctica. The sequence continues at coordinate 5,614,819 of NZ_CP065053.1, forward strand.
CAAGGGCATCACCTCGGTCGAGCTCGGCGGTCCGATCGACATGACCCTGCGCCAGGGCGCGATGGCCTCGCTGACCGTGCGCGGCGAACAGCGCTTGCTGGGCAATATCGAAACCATGAGCGAAGGCGCCACCCTGCACATCGAAACCAAGGGCATGCTGCTGCACCATAAACAACCGCTGCAAGTGGTGCTGGTCTTGCCCGCGATCGACAAGCTGCGCATCCTGGGCAGCGGCGACAGTACCGTCAATGGCTTCAGCGGCGACAAGATCGACCTGCAACTGCACGGTTCCGGCAATGTCAAGTTCAATGGGCGCTTCCGCGAGGTCGACGCCGGCCTGCAAGGCAGCGGCGACATTGAACTCAACGGCGGCAACTGCGACCAGGTCGACGTCAACGTGGCCGGTTCCGGCGGCATGACGGTGGTCGGCGCGGCCAAGCGCTTCAAGGTGGTGCAGACCGGTTCGGGCGACCTGGACGCCGAGCACCTGAGCGCCGATGCGGTCACCGTCGAACTGACCGGTTCGGGCAACGCCATCGTTCAGGCCCGCAAAAGCGCGGCCGTCAACCTGCGCGGCAGCGGCGAGGTGAACGTGCATGGCAATCCGGACCAGCGCGCCGTGACCCGCAGCGGCTCGGGCGACGTCACGTTCGAGTAGACGCCCTTTGCGCCAGCCAGGCCAGCGCCCCGTGTCCGGCCGCGCGCCCGCTGGCAAAGCAGGCGGTGAGCAGGTAGCCGCCGGTCGGCGCTTCCCAGTCGAGCATTTCGCCGGCCGCGAACACCCCCGGCAGCGCGCGCAGCATGGCATGCCCGTCGAGCGCATCGAAGCGGACCCCGCCGGCGCTGCTGATCGCCTCGTCGATCGGGCGTGCCCGTTTCAAGGTCAGCGGCAGCATTTTCAAGGCCGCCGCCAGGCGCGCCGGGTCGCCGAACTCCTCTGCCGACAGGCATTCGCGCAGCAATCCCGATTTCACACCCTTGATGCCCAGCCGGCTTTGCAGATGGCTAGCCATTGAGCGCGAACCGCGCGGGCGCGCCACGTCTTCCAGCACCCGTTCGGCGCTAAAATCGGGCACCAGGTCGAGCCAGATGGTGGCACTGCCGCTGGCGCCGATCTGCTCGCGCAGGTCGGCCGACAAGGCGTAAATCAGGCTGCCTTCGACGCCGCTGGCGGTGATCACGAACTGCCCCTGGCGCTTGTGCGGGCGGCCCTGCGCATCGGTGGCGGTAATGGCCACGGTGGTCAGGGGCGCGCCCGCATGGCGGCTGCTGAAATGCGCGCTCCAGTCGGTGTCGAAGCCGCAGTTCGACGGCGCCAAAGGCGCTACCGCCACCGCGCGCTCCTGCAACAGCGGCACCCAGGCGCCATCCGAACCCAGGCGCGCCCAGCTGCCGCCGCCGAGCGCCAGGATGACCGCGTCGGCGCCGGCCTCGCGTTCGCCGTCCGGCGTGGCAAAGCGCAGCGCGGCGCCGTTCCAGCCCAGCCAGCGATGGCGCATGTGCAGGCGCACACCCGCATCGCGCAGGCGCTGCAGCCAGGCGCGCAGCAGGGGCGCGGCCTTCATATCGGTGGGAAATACGCGCCCGGAGGTGCCCACGAAGGTCTCGACGCCGAGGCCATGAATCCAGTCGCGCACCGCTTGCGCATCGAAGCGCTCCAGCCACGGCGCCACCTGCGCGGCGCGCGTGCCGTAGCGCCGGATAAAATCGGCGGACGGCTCCGCATGCGTGATGTTCATGCCGCCCTTGCCCGCCAACAGGAATTTGCGCCCCACCGACGGCATCGCGTCGTATAGATCGACCGCCACCCCGCCCTGGCTCAGGACTTCGGCGGCCATCAGGCCGGCCGGACCGCCGCCGATGACGGCGACACGGGCTTGGGGAAGGTTTTCAGCAGACATGACAGACTCGGTGCGGCGGTTGGACGACCCGCATTGTAGTCGACTTCGGCAACCGAAAATTTTTGCCGCTTTCAAATTTCAAGAACGCGGGCACCGCGCGTGCGCTTATTGGGTCGCAAGATGCGCGAGGGCAAGTCGCGCTTGGAAGACCTCATTCCGAAGGCAGAGGACGAAACGATCTCGCCCAAGAAGACCTTCGAGGACGATGAGCCGGGCTTCGTTCGTATTGACATCACATACCTGCCGCAGATGCCGGACGAGACGTCGCGCCGCGACCACGTACAATTCCCTGTTCAAGAATCGACGCTGTCAGGCGGCGGAACCGCTTCCTGGCATGGATGCAAAAACTTTTAGAAATGGAAGATTTCATGACCATCGAATGTTCCGATACAGTGTTCTTCAATGGAAAGCCCTTCACCTTGGCCGGTTTCGCTGGTCGCGGCATATTTAATCCCAACAAGTTCGGACTGAACACGAAGGCCATTTCTACGGATTGTGGGCGGGGTTATTTCTGTACGTATCTCATTGAGAATTCGCAGCTCTTCCTTTCTTCTGTGAATCTCTGGTTGGATCACGAAGACGTTTCCAGCCGCGCCGTTCCTTTATTCGGAAGGCTTCCTCAACGATACGAGGAGCACTGTCGGGTATACGCGAAAGGCGAGATGAAGGACGTCGTGAGGGCGTCGTATGACTTTCGTATCGCTGACTTACGCGAGCACATCAGATTTTCCGGCGCACTTTTGCTTGCCGACGGGCTTATATATGAAATAGACGTGTGTAGGGGATATAGGCCAGCATCCGTTTTTCGCGAGGTGCATGAGATCATCTTCGAGAATGGCGGTGTCATCGGTGTCACCGACAGGTCCGTCGACATACAGCGGATCAGGGATCTGTCTCGCGCAAGAGCGCAAGCGAGTCCACCGGAGGAGGGAAAGTCGTCTGAATGGACCGACCGGGCTTTCGGCTTTTTATACAACGCTTCTTAACCAGTGAAGGAGGTCGGGTGTTGTTGGCCGGCCAGAATTCCCATGCGCGACTGGTAAATGAATGGAAGCCAGTTTCCCGAATTATCCAATAGAACGTCGACCAGCAGCGGCGCGAAAATAGATGTAAAGCTTGCTTGACATGTCGATCGTTCATCCCTACTATGTAAAGCATACTTTACTAACGAGGAGACTGGACATGCATGAAAAAATCATCGGCCGGCGCTATCTGCGCGAACTGTTCGGCGCTATCGGCATCTATGCGCTCATCCTGACGGCGGCCATCGTGTCTGGACGCGCGCTCCCGGAAGGCCCGGTGCGCACCCTGGTGCTGGCCAGTCCGGTGATCGGCATCGCCCTGGCCGCCTGGGCGATCGTGCGCCACATGCGCCGGGTGGACGAATTCATCCGCCAGAGCACCTTGGAAAACCTGGCCATCGCCGCCGCGCTCACGGCCGGCCTGACCCTGACCTACGGCTTTCTGGAAACAGCCGGCTTTCCGCGCTTGTCGATGTTCACCATCTGGCCCTTGATGGGCGCAAGCTGGCTGGTGACCGGCCTGGTGCGCGGATACAGCTTCAAATGAACAACACGATTCGCGAGCTGCGCGCGCAGCATGGGTGGAGCCAGGCGCATCTGGCCGACTTGCTCAAAGTATCGCGCCAGACCGTCAACGCCATCGAAACCGGGCGCTACGACCCGAGCCTGCCGCTGGCGTTTTCCATTGCCCGGCTGTTCGCCCGGCCGCTTGAAACCATTTTCCATCCCGACCAGGAGATTGCATGATTGCCCGCCTTGTTTTAGCAATGATGGTGGCGGCCGCCGCGCCCGCCTTTGCCGCCGACCCGGCGCCGCCGCCCAACCGTTTCGCCGCCACCCTCGTTCCCGCCGAACGCTTCGAGGTCGGCACCATGCTGGTCGAACGGCACGGCCAGCGCGGCCGCCCGCTGATCCTCATTCCGGGCCTGGCCAGCGGTTCCTGGGTGTGGCAGGGCACGGCGCGCCAGCTGATGGGCGATTACACGGTGTACATTGTCACCCTGCCCGGTTTCGACGGCCGCGCGCCGGCGCCGGGCAAGCAGATGGAAGCGGCCCAGCGCGCGCTGGCCCAGCTGATCGATACGCGCAAGCTGGTCAAACCGGTGCTGGTCGGACACAGCCTGGGCGGGGTGCTGGCGCTGTCCCTGGCGGCGCAAATGCCCGAGCGCATCGCCGGCGTGGTCAGCATCGATGGCTTGCCGGTGTTTCCGGGAGCCGAGGACCTGACCGCGCGCCAGCGCGAACAGATGGCGCAGTCGCTGGCGCGCCGCATGGCGCCGGCCGACCAGCGCGCCTTCGCCGCCCAGCAGCAGGATTACATGCGCGGCACCGGCGTGCTGGATATGGCGCGCGCCGACGAACTGGCCAAGCTCAGCGCGCGCAGCGATCCCGGCGCGATGCTGCACTACATGGCCGAGACCTTCGCCATGGACTTGCGCCCGCAGTTACCCAAAATCACCGCGCCGGTACTGCTGATCGCGCCGTATTTCGAGCCCGACGCCGTCCAGCACGAGCTCACCGAGGAAACCAAAAAGACCTATTACGCCTCGCTGATCGAGGCCGCGCCCAGGGCGCAGGTGGTGATGGTGTCGCCCGCGCGCCACTTCGCCATGTTCGACCAGCCGGAACGGGTCAACGAAGCGATCCGTACTTTCCTAAAGGCACTGTAAAGCGCCACTGGTTGCGGCGGCACCACACGCCGCCCCCCTCCGCTCTGCTAGCTTGACCTTCCCGCATGCCCGCGCAGTCGGGAGGCCGCGCGGTTTGCGCGCAACGCGGCAGGCGGCGCAATCAATGGCGCTTGCGCCGGCGCATGGCGAATGCTAACTTGGTTTGGGCCGAAGCCCTGAAAAACAGGCGCGGCGATGTCAACCGGGTTCCGTCGCCGTGTTGCGGCGGAGCATACAGACCGCCTTCGCCAGGAGCATCAGCCATGCCATCCAGGATTGCGCCCACCCCACTTCCATTCGGCCTCTCCGAGTCCGGCTTGCCGGCTCCCGACAGCGCACAGTTCACACAAGATAGCGGGAATGCCTCGGCCGAGCTGCTGCTCCAGCTCGCTTCCGGAGACTGGCTCGGCGATCCCGCCACGGCCTCCAGCGATAGCGGCGCCACCTTGCGCGAACTGGCCGCCGCGCTGCGCGATGCCGGTCCCGGGGAAGCCGCGCAAGGTAGTCCGCTGCGCATCGGCGACGCCCTGGTGGCGCTGCGCCGCCTGCCCTTCCTCAGCACGCGCATCGAAGGCGCGGCGCCGGCGTGGAGCGCAGGCCTGGCGGCCGAACAGCGCATCGGGCCGCTCGCCGACCAGCTCGGCCGGCCATTCTGGCTCGACCTGTTTCGCCCGCTGCGCCAGTTGCGCTTCGTGCGCAGCCACGGCGGGCCGCCATTGCTGAGCCTACCCATCGTGCAGGCGCCGTGGGCCTTGGGCGGCGCCCAGCTGCGCGCCGGCCAGACCCTGACACTCGGCGCGGGCAGTCTGTGGTTCGCGGCCAGCCTGTTCGCCGTGGCGCCGCCGAACGTGTATTGCGGCGTGCGCATCGCGCGCGGCAGCCTGCGATTTTCGGTCGACCTGTCGCTCGACGCCGACGAAGTGCTGTTGCCGCCGGGGGTAGCGTTCGACCTGACCGTCGACTTCGATACGGCCGCCGCCGCGCCCGCGCCCGGCAGCGTGCTCGCCGCCACGGGACGTCGTGCGCCCGACGGCCTGGCCATCGGGCTCGGACCGGGCGGCGCTACCATTGCCGTCGCGGGCGACGCCGGCCTTGGGCTGGGCGCCACCACGGTGACGCTCGCGCCAGCCGCCGGCGCCGCCCGCTACCGGCCCGACCTGAACCGCTTGGTGGTGCCGATGACGCCGGACCGCGCCAAGGTCGCCCTCGGTACAATCGGCTCGACCTTGTTCGGCCCGTCCGGCACCGCGACCGTTACGGCGGCCGGCCTGGCGCTGCCGGCGGCGGTGCTTGACCCCGCCCACCTGGGCCAGGCCAGCGGCGCCGGTGCCCTGATGCTGGAACTGGAAGCGGGCCTCGCGGCCACCTGGCATGGCGAGCCGCGCCCGGTCGAACTCGGCCCGGTACTCATCCTGCTGGACGAAACACGCCTGGCCCTCAGCGGCCAGGCGGCCCGCGCCACCGGACGCGCGCTGCGCCCGCCGCTGGCGCCCCTGTCCGCGCCGGCAACCCTGGCCTACGCACGGATCGACAAGAGCGCGGTGCATTTCCTGGCCGGTGCCGACGGCGCCGAGTCGCTCGCCTTGACTGCCAGGGTCGACGTGCGCCTGCCCAAACCGGTGGACGTGGCCGGCAACCGGGTCGGCCTGACCCTGGCGGCGGCGCAGCTCGTCATCACCACCACCCCGGCGGGCCAGCGCAGCTTGAGCGTGCTCGGCCTGGCGCTGGCGAGCACGCAGGAACGGCCGCTCGCCTTCGCGCTCACCAATGCCGTCATGCGCGCCACCCGGCCGCGCGCCTTTTTCATGCTGGGCAACCTCGACGGCGAGCGCATCGTGGAGGGGCTGGCGCTGACCGCCTACGGCATGGGCGGCCTGCTGCCCTCGCTGCCCGATCCGTATGCCGCCAATACGCCGCTGGGCACGCGCTTCGTGGCCGCCGGCAGCCAGGGATTCCTGCTCAGTCAATTCCAGTTCGGTCCCGCCGGCGAGAAGCTCGGCTTCGTGCTGCCGCAGTCGCTCGCGGTCGCGCCAGCGCTGGCCGGGCCGGGTGTCGCCGGCATTACCGGGCCGGCCATGGCCACTGCCACGGCGCCAGTCAATTATGGCGACCTGTTCGACTTCGAGGCGCAGAACAAGATCGTGCTGCTCGATGTGTCGTCCAACGCCAGCCGCTTCGGGGTCGCGGTGCGCCCGCCGCGCCGGGGCAAACAGGATAGTGCCGGCAGCGCGCCGCTCAAGCCGGTCACGGTGCAGGGACTGGACCTGGCGCTCGACGGGCGCATGCTGGTGCTGCTCACGCTCCCGGCCGTGCAATGGGAACCGGTGCGCAATGTGCCCGGCCCCGAGCCTTTTCCCGACGAGGTGCGCTTCGCCAACAGCGGCGTGCCGACCATCATCGACGTGCCCGGCGTCGAGCTGGTGCGCATCAATCCGCTCGCTGCCTATGACAGCATCCTCGACAATTTCGCCAAGGACCATCCGCAGCCATCGCGCGCGCGCTTCACCTTGCCGTTCGGGATGGTGGCCGATGCCCGCCTGGAGGCCGCCTCGCCGGCCGGGCGCGGCGTGCAGGTCGGCGAAGTGCGCCCCGAGGGCGACGGCTTGCAGGGCGCGCATCAGCTGCGCATCGGCGCGGTCGACCCGGCACTGGTACCAGGCGCCACCCCGGCGCTGCCCGGATTCATTGCCCAACTCACGGTCGCCGAACCAGTCGGCGGCGGCGCGCCGGCCAGCATCCTGGGCGCCAGCGTGACGACCATCGTCAACGGCTATCTCGGCATCGGCCAAGCCACGGCGCTGGTGCCGCTCACGCGGATCGACCTGTCCGGCCATGGCGAGAGCCTGTTCAGCAACTGGGCCAACCCGGACGACCCGGAAACCGGGGTCGCCGCGGCCGAATTCCAGGTGCTCAACGGACGCGCCGCGCACGAGGTAATCCAGGTCAAGAGCATCCTGCTGCCCTATTTCGTGCCGGTGGTGCGCATCATCACGCTCGAACGCAAGGGCAACGCCGTTTTCACGCGCGAGGATAGCGGCTGGCTGGCCGCCGGCGACGGCCGCTACCGGGCCGCGCCGGGCAGCGGCATCGTGGTCCATCCGGGTGTGGTGCGGCGCGCCACCTACGTATCGAACATCCGCGAAACCGGCAGCGCCATCCCCGCTGGCGGCATGGATTTCGTGGCCGTCTATTTCGACACCGACCTGATCCTCGACGGCGCCGCCGCGCCGGTGCCGGCGCGCCGCCAGCTCGGCTATGTCAAACTGTCGATCCCGATGCTTACACCGCCCGTGTACGCCGCCCTGATCACGGCGGCCGGGACGATGGGCGGCGCGCTCGACACCAGCATCCAGATCGCGAGCGGGCGCCAGCGCATGCGCCTGCACCGGGTCGGCGTAGGCATCGCCGCCCCGGAATTCGCCATGACGGCCTGGGGCGGCCTGTCCTTTCCGGCCGGCGGCGACTGGTCGGTGCTGGAAGCGGCCAACCCGCTTGACGCCCCGGCCGCCATCGCCGCCGAGCGCGGCCTGCCGCTGATCCGGCACGGCGCGGCGGGCGCGCCCAGCGTCGCCCCCTACCGCTTCGCCGATCCGGAAGACTTGTTCAACGAGGCCACGCCGCACCGCGACTACGGCTTGCTGCACTCGATGGGAACCCAGCGCGCCTTTTTCCGCCGCCCGCGCATCGAGGCGGCCGCGCCGCACCGGATCGTGTCGTCGCAGCGCCCCGTGGTGGCCGATCCGCTGATCCTGGCCACCTCCACCGGCGCCTTTCCGCGCCAGGCCGATGCCATTCCCTTTCCGAACGCCGCCTATGCGCTGGAAGCGCGCGCCGACGGCAGCTGGGTGCTCGATGCGCCGGCCAGCTTTCCGGCCGGCGTGGCGCGCCGCACCATCCGCAGCGCCGGCACGGTGCGCAGCGACCTCGATTATTCGGGCGCCACCGTCACCTACACGCTCGACACCGCCGAGCCCATACCGTGGCGCTTTGTGCTGGACGATGCGCTCAAGATCATGGCGCACACGGCGATGGGCGACCTGCTGTCCATGGCCGCCGACATCGACGCCGAGGCCGGCCGCGCCACCCGGTTCGCCGATCCGGCCCTGCGCATCGGCGGCCCCTTCGACATCGTCCAGGACTTGTTGACGATCCTCGAAGACCTCGGCATCCCGGCCCGGCCGGAAGTGCGCATGACCAATGAATGGAAGCTCAGCGTGGCCCTCGATGTGCCCTTCGTCGATGCCGCCGGCGAGGATTTCCAGGTCCCTCCGGGCGACCCGCTGCCGACCATCAAATTCGCCGACACCGGGGTGAAAGTCGAAGTGGCGGTCGCGCCCAAGGCCGACGAGGCCAGCCTGACCTTGCACGGTTCGCCGATGTTCGCGATCAAATCGGTGCCCGGCCTCTACGTGGTGGCGATCATCGAGTTCGAACTGAAGCTGTCGACCGAAACCGGCACCACCTACGGCTTCCTGATCGGGGTCGGCATCGCCTACAGCCTGGAGGCCGGGCCGTTCGAGCTGGAGGGCCTGTTCGCCATCACCTTCTTCGCCGTGTTCGGCGATACCGTGCTTGGCTACGGGGTCGGCTTCCTGGTCAAGCTCTCGGCCGAGCTGCCGCCCATCGTATCGATCGAATTGTCGCTGGAAGGAAAGCTGGCGCGGCTGGTGGCGCACAAGGGCCTGGCCGATGAAACGGTGTTCCAGGTCGCCAAGCTGGTGTTTGCCATCGAAGTGTCCATCTTCCTGGTCTTTAATATCTCCCTCGAAGTGGAAACCAGCAAGATCGAGGTCATACGCGGCCCGCTGCTCGAGAGCGACGCCCCCGATGTCATTTGAAAACAGGAGCCTGCCATGCCACTGCCGATCCGCCTGATCCTGTTTCCTTTCCTGCAAAGCTATGACGGCAACGCGCTCGCGCTGCGCCTGCTGGTCGCCCCGCAGACCGACCCCACCGCCGCCCCCGCTCCCGGACTGACCCCGTTCGTCGCCACCGACTATCAATTCGAGCTGCGTTTCGTCGCCGACCCGGGCCAGCTGCCCACCAGCGGCGCGGCCGCCATCATCGTCGACCAGCTCTCGCCCGCGCCTGCGGACGCCGCGGCCATCTGCGCCGCCCTCGATGCGCAGTTCGGCATCGACGCCAGTGTCGGTCCCGTCGACGGGCGCGCCGGCGCCCCGCGCATCGTCAAGTATGCGCCGCCGGCCTACCGGCGCGCCACCGGCTACGGCGGCGAGAATCCATTCCTGCTGACCGACGACAGCTATCACTGCGCGCTCAAGGCGCCGATTCCGGCGGGGACCTCGGTCAAGGCCGTGCCGCCGGTCATATCGTGGGGCAAAGTGCTGGCCCAGGTTCTGCGCCAGCCCCTGCTGGCCGAAGCGAGCGGCCTGGTGCGCCCGTTCACCGTGATTGCGCCCGCCGACATCGTTGCCGCCGGCGGCTGGCTGTTCGTCACGCTCAAGGCGGGCAGCCCCTGGAGCGCGCTGGCCGGCACTCCCGGCGCGCTGCGCTCCTATGCCGCGCGCATCGCCCCCCTCGGCGCGCCGCGCCCACTGTTCACCCCAGTGCTGTTCCCGGTGGCCGACGCGCCTGCGCCGGGGGTCGCCTGGGATGACCTGTTCCGCGAATCGATCGAATACGACGACGGCTTCGCCAAAGCCGTCTATGCGCGCCAGCCGCCCCAGGCCGATCCGCTGGCCGACGCCGAGGGCGAGCACCCGCCCGAGGATCGCGGCATCCAGCTCGGCTGGGACGACGAGCAGATCGTGACGTGGTTCAACCGCCAGTTCGACGTCGACGCCGACGCGCCCATGGGCGTGATGGGTTACCGGGTCGACGTGCGCGAGGCCGGCACGGTGGCGTGGGAGTCGCTGGTACGCGCGCGCACTGCCGTCACCTTGGGCGCGAGCGACCTGGGCGATGCGGAACTCGACTGGCGGGTGGAAGTGGCGCCCAACCGGATCACGGGCGACACGGGCAACCGCAGCTGGCTGCCCAGCTACATGAGCGCATGGACCGGACCGTCGCTGATCGGGGTCGACGCCCTCGTCGCGCAACTGCGCGGCCTGCCCGCCGCCCCCGCGCCGGCGGTGCAGGGCCTGGCGCCGGCGACCGCGCTGCGCTACGGGCGCAGTTACGAATTCCGGGTGCGCTTCAACGACCTGACCGGCGGCGGCCCGGCACCAAACGACGAGCCGCGCAACGGCGGGCCGCAGCCGGTGGCCGGCATCGACTTCCGGCGTCCGGTGCGCCCGACCGGCGTGTCCATCGACCCCGCGCTGCCGCTCGACGCCGATGCGGCCGCGCCGCCCTCGACCCTGACGGTGTCGCGGCCCTTGCTGGGCTATCCTTCCTGCCTGATGGCGGGCGGCTCGCCACCGGCCCTGCTGGCCGACATCGCCCCGGCCATGCTGGCGCGTCGCGCGCCCGGCCTGCCCGACCCCGATGTCGACCAGCTCGAAATCGTCGTCGAGGTGGGGACACCGGAACCGGGCGCCGCCAGCCGCTACCTGCCGCTGTACACCGTCACCCGCGCCTACCCGGACGGCGCGCCGTTGACGCTCGACTTTGCGTGGACCGACGTCGCCGATGCGCGCGACCTGCCCGCCGCGGCGGCCGGCCCGCTGGCCTTGCCCACCTCGCGCAATGTGCGCCTGCGTTTGACCGCGCTCGCCGCCGCAAAGGCGGATTACTACGCCAGCGAGGCAGTGCGGCGCGGCGAAACGCGGCTGGTGGCGCTGCGCGCTCCCGCCAGCGACGAACGCGGTTTGCTGGTGCAGGGCGGCGGCTCGCTGATCGAAGGCTTCTTCCTCCAGCCGGCCGAACCGATCTCGCCGGCGATGATGGCGGCGCGCCAGGCCGCCGGCCACGGCGACGAACTGGCCGACGACCCGCTCGGGCGCCTGGCCGCCGCGCTCGACCTTGACCGCAAGGACCGGACCCTGCGCGCGCGCCCGGGCCGGCGCCTGATGATCGGCGCCGGCTCCCTGCTGCGCCAGGTGGTCGGCCCCGACGGCGCCAGCCTCACCTTCGCCACCGCCAACGACATGACGCGCCTGTGGCTGGTGGCGGTGGTGCTCGAACTGCGGCGCGACTGGAGCTGGGATGGACTGGACTGTCTGCGCATCGAACGCGACGGCGTCGAGGTCGGCCGCATCGCCGCCAGCACCAGCGCCGGCCACGAGGCGGCGGGCGACGCCGAACGGGACAGCTCGACCCTGGTTTTTTTGGATGCCATCGATCCCAAGCCGGCCGCCGGTGCGTTCCCGCGCCCGTTGACACCCAGCTACCGGATCACGCCCGTGCTGCGCATCGCGCCAAACCAGCAGGATGTGCCGCTGGAAGCGGCGATTGTGCTGCCCGTGACCACGCCGCCGGCGCAGGTACCCAGGCTGGTGTCGGCCGGGCTGGCGCTGTCGCCCTACCGGCGCGATCCGGCCTATGCGGCCAGCGAGGAGCGCCAGACGGCGGTCTGGCTCGAATTCGACGGCGCGCCGCTCGACCCCGAGGACCGCTACTATGCGCGGGTGCTGGCCAGCGCGCCCGACCCGGTGCTGACCAATCAGTTCGGGAATGTCGCCGCCATCGCCGACCTGCCGCTGGCGGTCGATCCGGAACCGCTGCGCCGCATCGTGCCCGGCCAGGGCGACGACCGCGCCGGCCAGGCCAGCATGCAACTGCTCGCGCCGACCTCCAGCGCGCGTCATTTCCTGCTGCCGTTGCCGCCAGGCCTGACACCGGGGTCGCTGGAACTGTTCGGCTTCTTCACCTATGAATTCCGGGTCGGGCATGCCGGCATCTGGAGCACGGCGCAAGGCTTCGCGGGCAGGGCTCTGCGCGTGGCCGGCATCCAGCACGCGCCGCCGCCGCTCGCGTGCGCGGTCACCCGCAGCAAGGGCCGGCTGACCGTCAGCGCCGCCTTTGCCGACCCGGTGCGCGATGGCCGCTCGCTGCGTCCGCCGGAGCCGGTCACCGACTTGTGGGCGCTGCTGTATGCGCGCGTGCACCAGGCCGACGACCTCGACCGCCGCAATATCCTGCTGGGCACGCGCCGGCTCGATCCGGCGCGGCGCCAGCAGCAGAGCGGCGCGGGTGCCGCCAAGGCCGGGGCCGACGGCATGGCCGACTGGTCGAGCGCCGAAATCAGCGCCGGCCTGGCCTTGCTGACCCTGGGCCCGGACGCGCCGCTCAGTTGCCTGGTGGTCGAGACCTTGCCCGGCGAAGAGCCCTATCCGGATCCGCTGGCCGCCCAACTCGGCTACGAACGCTTCCTGCGCACCTCCCCGCTCACGGAGGTGCCCGATATCTGTTGAGCGCCGCCGCGCCGGCCGCTACGCACGGTCGCGTTTTACGCTACGTGCGTCGGCATCGACAATGCGCCCGAGCGGCATAGCACACTGCTGGTCCCCTATCGATGTTGGAGACCACATGAAAAGTGCATTGGCCATTTTGGCGATTTGCGCAAGCCTGACCGCGCTGACGGCCGCCGCCGCGCCATCGCAAGCGATGCGCGCCGGCGCACTGCTGCGCATGGAGGCGAGCGCGCCCAATGTCGAGCGCATGCGCGCCGCCGTGCGGGCGGCCGTATCGGAAGATGAACAGGTCCAGCAGATTACCCAGCTCGGCGGCCTGCACACGCGCGACAATGCGTCCGGCATGAACGACACGATCCTGGCCGACCTGCGCGTGTTCGCCGCCTCGCCGAGCCGGCGCGTCGCGCGCAGCGCCACATTTCCGCTGGCCCAGTCGGTCGGCGCGGAAGAAGCCATCGATATCCTGATGCGCGCCAAGGAAACCGGATTGATGGGCGGCGAAGAGATCGCCGGGGAACTGGCGCGTGCGCTGCGCTTTGTGCCGCGCGAGCTGCAGTTGCGCTACGTGCAGCTGATCGCCGCCGAACCAACGCGTTACGGCGTGGAAGTGCTGGTGTCGGGCTTTGACAGCCGCCTGCTCGAACCTATGCTGCCGGAGACGCGCCGGGCCATCGGCGAACTGCTGCGGCGCACGCCCGTCGACTTCCCGCGGCCGATCGGCGCTTTCAGCTTCGGGGACGCGGCCCGTTATGCCGCCTGGCTGCACGCCAGTGCCCTGACCGAGCAATCGGTCAGCCGCCGCCCGTACGCCGACACAGTGCTGGCGCAGCTGGACGACCCACAACTCGACCCGCGCAAGATCATCGCCTATCTGTACGAGTCAGAAGGCCGGGCGCTGATGTCCAAGGTCGGCCGGCGCGCCCCGTTTGCCGGTGCGGTGCGGCGCGCGGCCACCTACGCCAACTCCTTTCCTGGCAACCTGACTGTCAAAAAACTGGTGGACGATATCGTCGACGCCTGGTACGAACTGCCGCAGTGACGCGCGGCGCCGTCAGGACCGCACCGGCGCGCCCGCCGTCAGCTGCGGCAAGGACGCCATCAGGTCGGCGAAGCGCTGTCCCTGGATCATCACGTGACTGCGGGCGAGCTGCGCGGCCAGGTCGCCGTCACCGGCCAGGATGGCCCGCACCAGGCCATCATGCTCGTCCCAGGAGGCGCCGACCCGGTCGCGCACCCTTAGCTGCAAGCGCCGGTAAGGGCGCAGGCGGCGGTACAGATTGCGCGTCTGCTCGAACAGGAACTGGCTGGCTGCCCGCGCAAATGACTTCGTGGAAGGCTTCGTTCTTGTAGAAATAGGCATCCGGATCGCTGGCGTCGCGCGCCTCGCGGCAGGCTTCGTGCGCGGCCAGCAGCTGCACATGATCGGCCGGCGTCATGCGGCGCGCCGCCAGCCGTCCGCAAGTCGCCTCCAGCTCCGACATCACCTCGAACATCTCCACCAGCTGGTGCGGTCCAAGTTCGGCCACGACCGCGCCGCGCCGCGGACGGATTACCACCAATCCCATCGACGCAAGCTGGATCAGGGTTTCGCGGATCGGCGTGCGCGACACATTGAAGCGCGCCGCCAGTTCGGTTTCGTCCAGACCTCAATTGATTCCCGCAGTGCTGCAGAATGGTTCGCCAACGACTTCTCCAGACAGTTTGTATACAAATAGGCAGCCGCGCTGACCGCTGTGGCTGATGAAGACGAACTCGCAGTTCTCGGCCATGCGCAAGGGCGCGCTCGACCTGTCGCTGGTGCCCCTGTCGTACTCCGGCGGCGAGGTCCCGGAAGTGAACATCGGCCTGATGCCCGGCCTGGTCACCACCTACGAGCAGGGTTACAGCTGGAAGAACGCCGAGGTGGGCAAGGAACTGGCGCGCATCCTGGCCGAGAAAGGCATCGTGGTCCTGAGCTGGATCTGGCAGGCAGGCGGCGTGGCCTCGCGCGGCAAGCCGATCGTGGAGCCGGAAGACGTGCGTGGCATGAAGGTGCGCGGCGGCTCGCGCGAGATGGACCTGATCCTCAAGGCCGCCGGCGCAGCGGTCGTGACCCTGCCGTCCAACGAAATCCACGCCGCCATGCAGACCGGCGCGATGGACGCGGCGCTGACCTCGTCGACATCGCTGATCTCGTTCCGCCTGGAGGAAGTATCGAAAGCGCTGACCACGGGACGCGGCGGCGCATACTGGTTCATGTTCGAGCCGCTGATGATGTCCAAGGCGATTTTCGACCGTCTCCCCAAGGAGCAGCAGGCGATCCTGATGGCGGTCGGCGGCGAGCTCGAAGGCTTCGCGCGCGCGTCGGCCCAGGCCGACGACGCGGCCGTGGCGGCGGCGTACCAGAAAACCGGCGCCAAAGTGGTTGACCTGAACGCGGCCATCGTCAAGAAATGGCAAGCCATCGCGCGCACCACCGCGTGGACCGACTACCGTGAAAAGAACGCCAACTGCGCCAAACTTCTGGCACTGGCCGAGAAAACCTTGTGAGCCATGGTGTCGACCTGGCGCCAGCGGCGGGGCCGGCCGTGCCGGACCATCCGCTGCTGGCGGCCGTCTCGCGCCTGCTGGAGCGCTTGAACAGCGCGCTGCTCAAGCTGTCGATGGCGGCCCTCGTCATCACGGCGCTGGTGCTGACGTATTCGGTGGTGTCGCGCTATCTGTTCAAGCTGCCAACCGACTGGCAGGACGAGGCGGCGGTGTTCATGCTGGTCGGCGTGACCTTTTTCTGCACCGCCCATGTGCAGTCGCTGCGCGGCCATATCGGCATCGAGGCGCTGGCCTCCTTGCTGCCGCCGAGGATGAACGCGGTGCGCCTGTTCCTGGTGGACCTGGTGTCGTGCCTCTTCTGCGCCTTCTTTTCGTGGAAGTCGTGGACGCTCTGGCATGAAGCCTGGGCCGACGGCCAGACCACCTCGTCGACCTTTGCGCCGCCGCTGTGGATCCCGTACGGGATGATGGCGCTCGGGATGTCCCTATTGACCCTGCAGATCCTGGTCCAGGTGCTGGCCCACCTCACCAACAAGCCAGCCGGCCAGCGGAGCGCGCCATGACCGACCTGACACTGGGCGCCCTGTACGGCGTCGTGACCTTGGTCGTCATGTGCTCCGGCATGCCGATCGCCTTTGCCCTCGGGGTGGTGGCGATCAGCTTCATGTACTTCTTCATGCCTGCCTCCTCGCTCGACACGGTGACCCAGAACGTGTACGAGGAAATGGCCTCGATTACCCTGCTCTCGATCCCGCTGTTCATCTTGAAAGGCGCGGCGATCGGCAAGTCGCCGGCCGGCAAGGACTTGTATTCGGCCATCCACACCTGGCTGCACAAGATCCCCGGGGGCCTGGGCATCGCCAACGTGTTCGCGTGCGCGCTGTTCGCGGCGATGGCCGGTTCGTCGCCCGCGACCTGCTCGGCCATCGGCTCGGCCGGCATTCCCGAAATGCGCAAGCGCGGCTACTCGCCCGGTTTCGCGGCCGGCATCATCGCCGCCGGCGGCACCCTGGGCATCTTGCTGCCGCCATCGATCACCATGATCCTGTACGCGGTCGCCTCCGAACAGTCGCTCGGACGCCTGTTCCTGGCCGGGATCGGCCCAGGCACCCTGCTGGTCGCCCTGTTCGCCGGCTACGCGGTTTTCCGCGCACGCAAGGAGTACGGCATGGCCAAGGCCATCTACGAAGCGGGCGGGGTCAAGTCGCCCTATCTTGACACCGAACACTTCACCGCGCGCGAAAAAGTCGAGATGCTGCCGCGCGTTCTGCCCTTTATCGTGCTGCTGATCGGGGTGATGGTGGCGCTGTACGGCGGCTATGCCACGCCGTCCGAGACGGCCGGCCCGGGCGCCCTGCTGGCACTGGTGCTGATCGCCGTGGTGTACAAGGTGTGGCGGCCCAAGGACCTGTCGCCGATCCTGGCGGCGACCGTCAAGGAATCGACCATGCTGCTGCTGATTATCGGGATGTCGCTGCTGTATTCCTACGTCATGAGTTACCTGCATATCAGCCAGTCGGCGGCGCAGTGGGTGGTCGACATGCACTTGTCGCGCTGGGTGCTGCTGTCCGTGATTTTGCTGATGGTGGTGGTGTTCGGCTTCTTTTTGCCGCCCGTATCGATTATCCTGATGACCGCGCCGATCATCCTGCCGCCGCTCAAGGCTGCCGGATTCGATCTGATCTGGTTCGGTATCGTGATGACCGTGGTGATGGAAATGGGGCTGATTCATCCGCCGGTGGGCTTGAATATCTTCGTGATCAAGAACATCGCGCCCGACATACCGCTCAAGGAAGTGATCCGGGGCGTCATGCCCTTCCTCGGCCTGATGTTCCTCGCGGTGGTGCTGCTGTGCGTGTTCCCCGGGATCGCGACCGGCCTGCCCGAGATGATGATGGGAGTAAAAAATTGATGACTGCAATGCCCGCGACCTGGAACTCGCTGCAAACCAACCGCGCCGGACGCCTTGCGCGCGCCGGCGCGACCCTGGGCGCTGCGCTCGACGGCAAGGCGCTGCCGGCGGCGCTGCTGGCCGAACTGCTGTACGCCGTGATCGAACGCGGCGACCGGGTTTGCCTCGAAGGGAACAACCAGAAGCAGGCCGATTTTTTGGGCCAGGCGCTGGCGCAGCTCGACCCGGCCCGGGTCAATGGCCTGCACATGCTGCAATCGGTGCTGGCCCTGCCGCAGCACCTCGACGTGTTCGAACGCGGCGTGGCCGACCGCCTCGATTTTTCGTTTTCCGGGCCGCAGGCGGCACGCGTGGCCAAGCTGCTCGCCGCCGGCAAGCTGAAAATCGGCGCGATCCACACCTACCTTGAGCTGTTCAGCCGTTACTTCATCGACCTCACGCCGCGCGTGTGCCTGATCGCGGCGGAAGCGGCCGACCGCCACGGCAATCTGTACACCGGCCCGAATACCGAAGACACGCCGGCCATCGCCGAAGCGACCGCATTCAAGAACGGCATCGTGATCGTGCAGGTGAACCGCATCATCGACACCCTGCCGCGCGTGGACATTCCCGGCGACTGGGTCGACTTCGTGGTGCAGTCGCCGCGCCCCTACTATATAGAACCGCTGTTTACGCGCGACCCGGCCCAGATTTCGGAAATCCAGGTGCTGATGGCGATGATGGCCATCAAGGGCATCTACGCGCCCTACCAGGTGGAACGCCTGAACCACGGCATCGGCTTCGACACGGCGGCCATCGAACTGCTGCTGCCGACCTACGGCGAGTCGCTTGGCCTGAAGGGCAAGATCGCGCGCCACTGGGCGCTCAATCCCCATCCGGCCCTGATTCCCGCGATCGAATCGGGCTTCGTCGAATCGGTGTATTCGTTCGGCTCCGAACTTGGCATGGAAGACTACATCCGCGCCCGTCCCGACGTGTTTTTCACGGGGCCGGACGGCAGCATGCGCAGCAACCGCGCCCTGTGCCAGGCGGCCGGCCACTACGCCTGCGACATGTTCATCGGCTCGACCCTGCAAATCGATTTGCAGGGTAACTCCTCGACCGCGACCCAGGGCCGCATCGCCGGCTTTGGCGGTGCGCCGAACATGGGGGCGGATGCGCGCGGGCGGCGCCATGCCAGCCCGGCGTGGCTGAAAGCCGGCCAGCAGGCGCGCGAAGGCCGCAACACCATCCCGCGCGGCCAGAAACTGGTGGTGCAGATCGTCGAAACCTTCCGCGAGCATATGCAGCCGGCTTTTGTGGACCGGCTCGACGCGTGGGAGCTGGCCGAGCAGGCCGGCATGGCGCTGCCGCCGGTGATGATCTACGGCGATGACGTCACCCACATCCTCACCGAGGAAGGCATCGCCAACCTGCTGCTGTGCCGCAGCGACGAGGAACGCGAGCAAGCGATCCGCGGCGTGGCCGGCTACACACCGGTGGGCATGGCGCGCGACCGGCGCATGGTGGAGAACCTGCGCGATCGCGGTATTATCCAGCGCGCGGAAGATATCGGCGTCGACAAGCGGCTCGCCACGCGCGACCTGCTCGCCGCCAGGAACATGAAAGACCTGGTGCGCGCTTCCGGCGGTTTGTACAACCCGCCCAAGCGCTTCCGCAACTGGTAGAGACTGGAGAATCATATGGAAACGCTCGCATATCGCTTCGAACATGGCAAACGCGCGCTGCCGGCCAAAGCGCAGGTGATCGGCGTGGTCGGCTCGGGCAACTTGGAGGTGCTGATCGAATCGGCGGCCCTGGGCGGCGCCTGCGCCATCGAGATCAACACCGGCGCCGTGGGCTTCGGCGCCACGTGGGAAGCCGTGATGCGCGACTTTCACGAGCGCTGGCAACTGATGGACGCACGCATTGCGATTAACGACATGGGCGCCACGCCGGCCGTGGTCAGCCTGCGGCTCGATCAGGCGGTGCAAACCATGCTGGGAGACGCTGCGTGAACAGTTATCTTGAATTGACCGCGCGCGAGCGTCTTGCGCGCCTGTTCGACCAGGGCAGCTTTGAAGAATTCCTGCCGCCGGCGGCGCGCGTGGTCAGCCCGCACCTGGGGCAACTGAACGCGCCGGTCGCCTTCGACGATGGCGTGGCGGTCGGCCGCGCTCTGCTCGACGGGCAGCCGGTCTTGTGCGCCGCGCAGGAAGGTGGCTTCATGGGCGGCGCGGTGGGCGAAGTCCATGGCGCCAAGCTCACCGGCTTGCTGCGCCGCGCGGTGCGGGAGCGTGCCGGCGCGGTGGTGCTGCTGCTAGAGAGCGGCGGCGTGCGCCTGCACGAAGCCAACGCCGGCCTGATCGCCGTCTCGGAAGTCATGCGCGCCCTGCTCGACGCGCGCGCTGCCGGCATACCGGTGGTGGCGCTGGTGGGCGGCTCGAACGGGTGCTTCGGCGGCATGGGCATCGTGGCGCGCTGCGCGAACGCGGTGGTGATGTCGGAAGAAGGCCGACTGGCCATGTCCGGCCCCGAAGTGATTGAAACCGCATCGGGTGTGGAAGAATTCGATTCGCGCGACCGCGCGCTGGTCTGGCGCACCACCGGCGGCAAGCACCGCTACCTGATGGGCGACTGCCACACCGTCGTGCCCGACGCGGTGCACGCCTTCCGCGCCGCGGCGATTGACGCCATCGCGCAAAGCCGGCGCGCCGGGGTGGAACTAAGCCTGGCCGCGCTGGAAACGGAACAGGAATTGCTCGGCCAGCGCATCGCACGTTTCGGCGGCTGCGCCGATCCGCTCGACGCCTGGCGCGAACTGGGCCTGCCCGATCCGGCCGCCGTGCCGATGATGGAGGCCGACGCTTTCACCGCCCTCGCGGCCAGCCACGCACTGGAAGGTGCGCGATGAACTGGAACGAACTGACAGCGCGGCTGTTCCCCGAGGGGCACGCGATCACGGAAAGCGACAGTTTTCTCAGCGGTAGCGCGCGCGTCGCCGGCGCCGATATCGCGGTTCTCGGCACCACCGACCATGCGCCGATCGGGGTCGAAATCGCGCTGGCGCAGGCGCGCTTCGTGCTGCGCACGGTGCGCGAGCATCCTGGCCGGCCGATCCTGATCCTGGTCGACACCCAGGGCCAGCGCCTGCGCCACCGCGACGAAATGTTGGGCATCAACAGCTACATGGCGCACCTGGGCAAATGCGTCGATCTGGCGCGCCGTTCGGGCCACAGGATCGTCGGCCTGGTGTACGACCAGGCGCTGTCCGGCGGGTTCATCGCCAGCGGCATGATGGCCGACGCCTGCTACGCGCTGCCCGATGCCACCATTCGCGTCATGGGCCTGCCGGCCATGGCGCGCATCACCAAGGTGCCGGAAGAACGCCTCGTCGAACTGGCCGCGTCGAATCCCGTGTTCGCCCCGGGGCCGGAGAACTATGCCCGCATGGGCGGCATCGAGGCGATCTGGGATGGAGACCTGGCCGCCAGCCTTGCGCAGGCATTCGCTGATGCCGGCGCCCCCGATGTGCGCAGCGTACGCGGACTGGAACGCGGCGGGCGCAAGCTCGCACAACGGGTCATCGACGCCATCGTCGCAGGGTCCGATGTACTCGCGTCATGACCGGGCCTGGCTAAGCGACGCCGGTTGGGCCGGCGCGCTCGCTGGCGCCGCGCCGGAACATGCGGCGGCCCTCGAACAATGGCGCAGCCATGACTGGCCCTTGATCGTCGCGCGCCGCACGCCGGATGCCGCACCCGGCACCCTGTGCCTGGGCTTGGCGCTTCCCCCGGACGCGGGCCGCAAACTGCGCATTGCTTTACCGGTGAACGAGCATGCCGTGGCGCGCATTGAAGCTGCGCTGCCGCTGCGCGCCGCAGCCGCAGCGGCGCCGGCACGGTGGGCCGATCCGCTCGCGGCGCTGCTGGCCGGCGCCAGCTCCATCACCCTGCGCGCCTATGGTTCCCTGGCCCTGCAAGCCATCACGGGCCTGGGCTACCTGACCGAATCTTCCGACATCGACCTGTTATTCACGCCCGCGAGCCTGCAAGAACTCGACGCAGGCGTGCAGCTACTGAAAACGCACGCGCCCCAGCTTCCGCTCGACGGCGAGATTGTTTTCCCGGGCGGCGCGGCGGTGGCCTGGAAGGAATGGCGCGACGCGGCGGCCAACGACACAAGGGTGCTGGTCAAGGACGCCGACGCGGTACGGCTGGCCACGACGGCCTCGCTGCGGGACCTGCTCGGATGATGGACACGCTCTCACCTGCCACGCGCGTAGCCGATGTACGCCAATTCGCGCGGCGCGCCGCACGGCTGGCCATCGCCAGCCTGTACGCCGAACTGGCCCTGTATCCCAAGCCGGGGCTGGTGTCGCTGGTCGACAACGGCAGCCACGCCGACATGAACGCGGCGACCTTCATGCGCAGCCTGTTCTCGCTGCGGCATTACTTCCGCCTGATCTGCCAGGCGGGCGCCAACGGCGCACCGTTCGCCACGCTCAAGCGGCTCGGCATCGAGGCCGAGCAGCGCATGCTGCGCGCCACCGGCGGCATCAACGCCCATCGCGGCGCGATCTTCAGCCTTGGCCTGCTGTGCGCCGCCGCCGGACGTGCGTTCGCCCATGGCGGCGCGATGACGGCGGCGGCGCTGCAATCGCATCTGCGCGCGGGCTGGGACAAGGAGCTGGCGAGCCATGTCGCACCTGTCAACGAACGCTCGCATGGCTTGAGCGTAGCTGCGATACACGGCGCCCGTGGCGCGCGCCACGAAGCGGCGGACGGCCTGCCCTCGGTCTTTCGCACCGGCCTGGGCACCTTGCGCCGCACCCTTGCCGAAGGACGGGGACCCACGCAGGCGCGCATCGATGCGCTGTTCGCGCTGATGATGCAAGTGAGCGATACCAACGTGGTACACCGTGGCGGACCGCAGGGCGCGGCTTTCGTGCGCATCCAGGCCAGCGCTTTCCGCCATGCCGGCGGCACCGCATCGAACGGCTGGGAGGCGCACGCACTGGCGATCCACCGCGCTTTTGTCGAGCGCAATCTGTCGCCCGGCGGCGCCGCCGACCTGCTGGCGGCAAGCTGCTTCGTGCACGCGCTGACGGCGGAGCACGAACGGTGACCGGCGGCCTTTTCATCATGTGCCCGGGCCAGGGCGGCCAGCACGCCGGCATGTTCGACCTGGCGCGCACCGATCCGCACGGCGCCGCCCTGCTCGACCGGGCCGGGATCGATCCCGATGCGGCGACGCTGTTCGATAACGCCGTCGCCCAGCCAGCGATTGTCGCTTCCGCGCTGGCGATGTGGGAAGCGCTGCGCGGGCACCTGCCCGCGCCGATGCTGGCCGCCGGCTACAGCGTCGGTGAAGTGGCCGCGTGGTCGGTAGCGGGAGCAATTACTCCGCCCGACGCGATTGCCCTGAGCCGAACCCGGGCTGCGGCGATGGATCAGGCGGCGCGCGTGGGGCCGCCGCAGGCGCTGGCGGCCATCAGCGCGCTGGCCATTGACAGGGCTGGCGCACTGGCTGCGCGCCACGGATACGAGATCGCGATCGTCAACGATGTCGATGCCTGCATTGCCGGGGGGCCGCAAAACAATCTGGCGGCGCTGGGCAAGACGGTGGCGGCGGCGGGCGCAAAGCTCCAGCGCCTGCCGGTCGCTGTGGCGTCGCATACCTCGCTGATGGCGCCAGCCCGCGATGCGGTCGACGCGGCCCTGGCATCGCTGCGCTTCGTCACGCCGGCCTGCCCGGTGCTGGGCGGCGTGAACGCGCTGGCGCTGCGCACCTGGGCGCAGGCCGTGGACGCATTATCGCGCCAGCTGGTGCAGACGATCCGCTGGAGCGACTGCATGGATGCGGCGGTCGAAGCTGGCGTAACGGTGGCGCTGGAACTGGGGCCGGGCGCCGCGCTCGCGCGCATGATGCAGGCGCGTCATCCGCACATCGCATGCCGCTCGGTGGCGGACTTTCGCAGCATCGCGGGCATTGCCGCCTGGGTCGCGCGGCAGGAATAGACGCGTTATCCGCCCGTCACGGGAGGGAAAAACGCCACTTCGGCGCCCTCTTCGACCACTTGGTCGGGACCGCACATGACCTGGTTGAAGGCCGTGCGCAGGGGGCGCTGTTCCGACAGGGCCTGCGCCCATTTCTCGCCGCGCTCCATCAGGTGGCGCCGCACCTGGGCGACCGTGTCGATGCCCGGTGGCAGGGCGACCGTTTCCTGGGAAGTGCCGAGTGCTTCGCGCACGCTGGCGAAAAAACGCAATGTGATATTCATCGATGCCTAATGCTGTAAGTCGCTAAATGGGATGAAGCGCACGATGTCGCCCGTCTTGATGCTTTGCCCGGCCGGATTGTCGAGCAGGCCGTCGCCCCAGACCGTGGACGTGAGCACACCAGAACTCTGGTTGGGGAACAGATCGAGCCCGCCGCCATCGTTGATGCGCACGCGCAGGAACTCGTTGCGGCGGTCCGCCTTGGGCCAGGCGAAATCGGCGCGCATGGCGTAGGCGCGCGGCTCCACCTTGCCGCTCACGCCCTGCAGGCGCAGGATGAACGGACGCACGAACAGCAAAAAGGTGACGAAGCTCGATACCGGATTGCCCGGCAAGCCGAGAAAAAAGGCCGAGCCGCCGGCGCGATCGACTTCGCCGAACGCCAATGGTTTGCCCGGCTTGACGGCAATCTGCCACATGTTCAGGCGCCCTTCCGCTTCCACCGCCGGCTTGATATGGTCTTCCTCGCCGACCGAGACGCCGCCGGAGGTGATGATCAGATCGTTCTGGCGCGCGGCGCTGCGCAAGGTTTCGCGGGTCGCTTCCAGGGTATCGGGCACGATGCCGAAGTCGCTGATCGCGCAGCCCAGGTTTTCCAGCAGCGCGCGCAGGGTGAAGCGGTTGGAGTTGTAGATGGCGCCCGGCGCCAGTTGCCCGCCCGGCGCTTCGCCCGGCATGGTCAGTTCGTCGCCGGTGAAAAACACCGCCACGCGCAGCCTGCGGAACACCGGCAGGTTGGCAAGACCGACCGACGCGGCCAGGCCCAGTTCCTGGCTGCGCAGGCGCGTGCCGGCGGCCAGGATGGCGCCGCCGGCTTCGATGTCTTCGCCGGCGCGGCGGATCCATTCGCCCGCCTGGGGCACGTGTTTGATGGTGACGGTGTTGCCCGGGCCAGCTTCGCACTGTTCCTGCATCACCACCGCGTCGGCACCTTGCGGGATCATGGCGCCGGTGAAGATGCGCGCCGCGCTGCCGGCTTCCAGTGGCTTACCGACCGTGCCGGCCGGGATGCGCTGCGTGACCGCCAAGGTGGCCGCGCCGCTGGCGCAGTCGGCCGCGCGCACGGCGTAACCATCCATTTGCGTATTGTCGGCGGACGGCACGTCGATGGTCGAAACCTGGGCGACGGCCAGCACGCGGCCGTTTGCGCCCAGCGTAGGCACGACTTCGGTATCGCGCACGGGACGCGCCGCCCCTTGCAGGAAGTCGAGCGCCTCGCGCACCGACAGCATGGGCGGGCGGCTCTGTTGCGGTTCGTTTGCCATGCCCTTACAAGCCCGTATTGGCGGCGATGTAAGCCTGCATCTGCGCCACGTCGGCCGGCATGACGATGAATTTCTGCGGCAGCGATTCGATATCCTCGAAGCCG
The DNA here is from genome assembly GCF_015689335.1 of Massilia antarctica. Classification (GTDB taxonomy): domain Bacteria; phylum Pseudomonadota; class Gammaproteobacteria; order Burkholderiales; family Burkholderiaceae_D; genus Telluria_A; species Telluria_A antarctica. The sequence continues at coordinate 5,639,797 of NZ_CP065053.1, forward strand.
GCCGGACGTTCGGCGTCCACACCAAGCGCGTCGAGGATCGTTTCGTTGAACTTGGCCGCCAGCGCGGTTTCGAGCACGATCATCGGCACACCCGGCGCCATGTACTGGCGCGCGACCTTGATGCCGTCGGCGGTGTGGGTGTCGATGGTGATGTCGAAATCGTCCTGCACGTCGCGGATGGTATCGAGGCGGTCCTTGTGGGTCGATTTACCCGAGGAGAAGCCGTAGTTCGACACCAGCTTGAACTCGTCGCCGTCGCTGCCCGGTTTGCCCGACAGGTCGAAGCCGCCCTGGGTTTCCACCTTGAGGAACAAGGCGCGCACGCGCTCGGGGTCGCGCCCGACCAGGTCGTAGATGAAGCGCTCGAAATTGGACGCTTTCGAAATGTCCATCGACGGGCTGCTGGTGTGGAACGTTTCGGCCGACTTGCGCACGCGGTACACGCCGGTGCGGAAGAATTCGTCGAGCACGTCGTTTTCATTGGTGGCGGCGACCAGGCGGTCGATCGGCAGGCCCATCATGCGCGCGATGTGGCCGGCGCAGATGTTGCCGAAGTTCCCAGACGGGACCGTGAACGAGACTTTTTGCGTATTGTCGGTGGTGGCGGCAAGGTAGCCGCGGAAGTAGTACACCACCTGCGCGACCACGCGCGCCCAATTGATCGAATTGACGGTGCCGATTTTTTGTGCGGCCTTGAAAGGCAGGTCGTTCGAGACCGCCTTGACCAGGTCCTGGCAATCGTCGAACACGCCTTCGACGGCGATGTTGAAGATGTTCGGGTCCTGCAGGCTGAACATCTGCGCGGTCTGGAAGGCGCTCATTTTCTTGTGCGGCGAGAGCATGAACACGCGGATGCCCTTCTTGCCGCGCATGGCGTATTCGGCCGCGCTGCCGGTGTCGCCCGAGGTGGCACCGAAGATATTGAGTTCGGCGCCATCCTTGGCCAGGGTGTATTCGAACAGATTGCCAAGCAACTGCATCGCCATGTCCTTGAAGGCCAGGGTCGGGCCGTTCGACAGTGCTTGCAGGATCAGGGTCTTGTCGCCGTCCTTTTCCAGGACGCGCAGCGGCGTGATGTCGGCGCTTTTTTCGCCCTTGCGCACGTTGCGGTACACATCGGCCGTGTAGGTCTTTTTGGTCAGTTTTTTGAGGTCCGCTTCGGGAATGTCGGTCGCGAATTTTTTCAGGATCTCGAAAGCCAGGTCGGCGTAGGACAGCTTGCGCCAGGCATCGAGTTCGGCCCCCGTCACCTGCGGATACTCGGCCGGCAGGTACAGGCCGCCGTCCGGCGCGAGGCCGCCCAGCAGGATGTCGGAGAATTGTTGGGGAGCTTGCGATTCGGCGGCCTTGGCGGCGCGGGTAGACACGTAATGCATAGAGTTGGTAGGTCCGTTTTGGCTGACAGCGGGAAGCAGAACAATGCGATCGGACACTTATTATAGTGCGGAGCGCATCCGCATGCGAAATCGCGCCGTATTTGCGCATTTTTGCAGGGGGAAATCCCCCTTGCTTACCAGCGCGCGCTTATGGCCGGGGCGTATAGACCAGATATTGCAGGCCTGCCGGCGTGGAACGCGAATGCTTCAGGTCCAGTTGCACCGGGTCGCCTTGACGGTCGAGCAGGCGGCGGCCGTGTCCCGCCATGACCGGACAAAGGATGAAGTGCAGTTCATCCAGCAGGCCAGCCACCAGCAAGGATTGGACCAGGCTGATGCTGCCGTGTACGCCGATGGTCTTGCCGGGCCGGGCTTTGAGCTCGCCGACAGCGGTGGCAAGCTCGCCATTGAGGAGTATCGAATGGCGCCATTCCAGCTTCTCCAGGGTGCTGCTGACCACGATCTTCTGGTTGTTGTTGATAAAGGAGGCAAATGGCTCGATCGTCGAGTCCGGCCAAAACGTCGACCATGCCTGATACGTTTTGCGGCCGAGCAGGATGGCGTCCTGCTCGGCGACAGTTGCGCACGTAAATTCGTCGAAGTCGGCGTACAGGTTCGGACGCACGAAAGTATCGGGCGCTTCGACGACGCCGTCGAGCGAGATAAACAGGTGCGACGTGAGCTTTCGCATGGAATTCCCCCAAGTTGGTCAGAGCTGCACGATGAAGCTCTTGCCTTGACGACGTGCGGCGATTGCCGGAATCGACAGCGGCATGGATTTTCTTCGGGCCACCATTGTATCAATGCGCATTCAGTCGGATCGTCCCTGGCGCGCCACCACGACCGCCGCGCCGCGATAATTGCCTTCCACGGCTTCGCGCAGCATGAAAGCGGCTAGGTCGGCCCGCGCGAGCGTCCCCGCGATACCTGGATTGAGCGTTGTCCCCGCGCGATAGCGGCCGGTGCGCGGGCCGTTCGTGAGCGCGGGCGGACGCACCAGGGTCCAGTCGAGCGCGCTGGCGCGGACCAGTGCTTCCATGCTGTCCTTGTCGCGCATCTTGGCGGCGATGATGCGCCGCACGACACGGATGAACAGCGACGCTCTCCGCGTTTCCGACGCGCCATACGCGCTCAAGGCGACGAGGCGGCGCGTGCCGGCCGTTTCCATCGCCGCGATAATACCGCGCATGCCCTCGGTGCAGATGGCGGAAGCGTCGCCCTTGCGCGCACCGAGCACGCTGATCACGGCATCGGCGCCCTGCACGACGTCGCGAACACCATCCTGCTGCGAAAAAATACCGACGACGAGCCGCAGGCGCGGGTGGACAATCGAGAGCCGGTCCGCGCTGCGAACCAGGGCGCTGACCTCGTGTCCCGCTTGCAGGGCCTGATCGACCAGATGACGGCCGGTGGCGCCGGTGGCGCCGAAAATGGCGAGTTTCATTGCCCCGCCTCCTCGTCGCAGGCCGCCAGGATGGCAGCCGCCGGAGCAGTCAGCGCGGGCGCGCCGGCAAGGAAGCCTCTGCTGTCCGGCTGCCATGGCCGTCCGTGCAGGTCGGTCACCCGGCCGCCGGCTTCGGCGACGAGCAAGGCGCCCGCCACCAGGCCGGAGCGCACCTGGCTGTATTGCCAGAACAAATCCTGACGGCCAGCGGCGACGTCAATCAGCTGCATGGTGGACGGCACCGACACGTGCACCACCAGCGCCGCCTCCAGCATCGCCGATACCGAGCCGCCGATGCGCCGATAAACGGCCGCCCCTTCGCCGGGCGCGGCTTGCCCGGTACCCACCATCGCCGCGCGCAGATCGGATTTCGAGGATGCCTTCAAAGCCGTCCCGTTGAGCCAGGCGCCGCCGCCGCGCAGCGCGGTATACGTGTCACCGGTGAGCGGCAGGTGAATCGCGGTCAGCACGGGCACGTTGTCGCGTACCAGGGTCGCCGTCACGCCCCAGCGCGGCGAACCGTGAATATGGTGGATGGCCCCCTCGACCGGGTCGCACACCCACCATTCGCCGTCGGGCAAGGGACCGCGCCCTTCCTCGTCGTCGTCCCAGCGGGCGCCGGGACGCGCTTGCGACAGGGCTTGGCGCAGGATGGACATCGATACACGGTCGTTGGCCTCGATGGTCGATGCGATCTCCTGCAAGGTCTGCGGACGCGCGTGCGGGTCGAACAGCGCCTTGACTGCATGGCCGGCCGCCTGCACCGCGGCGACGGTTCGCAGCAGTAGCGTCTGGTCGTCGGAAGTTGGGAGGGAAAGTTGTTCAGGGTGGTTCATGCGTGATTCTTCCTCGGTTGCGTCAGGCGACTCGATATTGCGCTTGACTTGACCCGGAAATGATATGAGCATGCTGTCGCATGAACAACTCGCAATCGAAGAAGGCAACCGTGCGCCGGCTGGTGCCAAGGAAGACGCCGTCCCAGCCGCGTTCCGCCCATACCGTGGGCACCATCCTGGAGGGGGCAGCTCACATTCTTGAACAATATGGACTTGAAGGATATACAACGAATGCCATCGCCGCCCGCGCGGGCGTGAGCATCGGTTCCCTGTACCAGTATTTTCCCACCAAGGATGCGGTGACGATCGCCTTGATCGAACGCGAATCGCTCGACCTGGTGCGCGAGGCGAGCGCGGCGCTGCAAGGACAGGATCATCGCCGCGCGCTGCGCGAGCTGGTCGAGATAGGAATCCGCTATCAGCTGCGCCGGCCCCAGCTGGCAAAGTTGCTCGATACGGAACAAGGCCGGCTGGCCTCGCTGATGCCGGGGACAGCCCATGCCGCGGCGATGCGTGCCGCGCTCACCGGTTTTCTCGCCACCTACCCGGGCCTGGATCCGGCGCGTGCCGGACGAACCGCATCCGACCTCATGGCGCTCATCAGCGCATTGACAGACGCCGCGGGTCGGGTGGAGACAGCGATATCGCCTGCGCTGGCCGATCCGATTGAAGGGGCGGTGCTGGGTTACCTGAACGCCGTGTCCATAACAGTGTCATAAGCTTGCCTGCGGGACCATGGGCCCTGGCCGACTTGTCCCGCCGCCCTTGCTTGTGTACGCTTCCGAACGGAATCGCCGTCAAATAAGGGCCATAGTTGACCGTGTAAATACTCCGAAGCCGGAAGGTTCAGCATGGACACCCCTCAGATCACGCCGCTCGCGGCACGCAGCGCAAGCCTTGTCACCCCCATCGCGGCAACGCAAGCCATGGCCATCGAGCAGGTCCAGAGCCTGCCATTCGAGACGGTCGCACCCACCACGGTGGACCTGTCGACCTCGGGCCGCTTTCTGTCCCTGGCCTCCCTGTTTCAAAAAAAGGCGCTGGACTTGCAAACCTCGCTCGTCGACGACACCGACGCATCGAAGGCGCTTGCCGACGTGACGGTTGCAGCGGCCGCCGTGGCCAGCGTATTTAACGAAGTGCAGGCCAGCGCGGTGGGCAATACCGGCACGGCGATGGACATCTTGGGCGGGCAATCGCTGCAATCGCAATTTTTCCAGCAGTTCGGCGGCACAGCGCAGGATGCGGCGGCAAGCCTGGCCTCCATCGGCCTGAGCTTTACCCCGGCCACCGGCACCAGCCCCGGCACGCTGAGCGTTGACGAGACGGTGCTGCAAGATGCATTCGGCAAAGATCCGGCCGCCACGGCCGCACTGCTGGACCGTGCCGCAAACGCCTTCTTCGGCGTGGTCAGCACCCAAATCCAGGCACAAACCGCCAAGGTCGATTTCCTTGCCGATGACGGCGCGACCGGCGCCGCGCCGCCGGTGCCGCTCGCCGCGCCCCAGGACCTTGCGGCCACGTCAGGCCAGCCCGGCACCCGGGCAGCCAGCAATGCGGACAATCTGTTTGTCCAGGGCCTGGTGGCGGATAATCTGCGCGATGAAAGCGAGCCACCGATCGAACGTGCAAGCGGATTGCCGCCGCCCCTTGCCCAAGCCGACCTGGGCGAGGGTAGCGATTTTCCCGTCCAGATCGACCTGATCGACTCGGCGCAAGCACAGGCACCAGCCCAGGGCGCGCGCGCGGCTTCGCTGCCGCAAGAACCTGACGCACAAGAACCTGCCGCACAAGCGGTCGCCGCCAACACAGCCTCGCCTGACGTGCGCCAGCCCGCAGCCCTCGCCACGCCGGCTGCGACGACGGCCCCAACGCCAACGGCAGCGCCACCAATTGCGGCGGCACTGAGTGCGGAAGACAGGCTCCAGCTTGCCCCCACCGCCACCACCCCGGCGGCGACGGCGGTCTCCGAACCTGACATCCCGGCGAACAAGGGCCTCGAGGTGGCACAACAGGCACGCGCTCTGGCGCAACAGTTACAGGCGGAACGGGAGGCGGCGCGCGAGCTCGATGAGAAAATTGCCGGCGCCAGCGACGCGGTGCGTGCCGCATTGGCCGAGGAAATCGCCAGGCGCGACGCCGCCAGAGTCGACCAGCGCAACGTGGACGGAACCAAGGAACAAGGCCGCGCGCACCAGCTGGCGCAAGCCGCGGCCGCCCCTGTGGCGCCGGATCAGTTTGTACGGCCGGCGGGCGAGGCGCGGACGGCTACGACGGTCCGGTCTGCAATCGAGATCCCAGACCAGGATCAGGATCAGGATCAGGACATCACGCCACAGCAAGCGGCACTCCGGGTGCCGGACCAGGCACAGCTGGCCGCGCGCGACCCGGCAATCGCGGCGGCCATCGCGGCCTACAACGTCAACACCGGTCCGTTTGCGGCACAAAACGGCCGGCCCGACATTCAGCCAACCAGGGCCAGGCCGGTTACGCCGGTTGCCGCCGTCACGAAGGTGGACGCCGTCGAGGCGCTCGGTACACAAGGCGACGGATCGTCGCCCTTACTTTAAGGCGCCGCGCATCGCCGGCAGGTCAATGCCGCCGATGGCGGCGAACCCGGCCGTTCCCGAATCGATGTACAGGTGGACTCGGCGCCCGCTGCCGATTGATGGTGTGCTATTCCCAGCGCGCCACCACATCGAACGCGAGCGGCTCGGGCATGCTCACCCTGGCGTACAGCGCCTCCTCCTCAGCCTGGCTGATGAGCGAGAACACTATTTCCGGACGCGATGCCGGACCTTGCCGGTACGGGTGCCCGCTTGGCGGTTTGTCCAGGCAGGCGTGCAGCATACGCTCAAGCGCGGGATCGAGCAGGCCGGCCACCTTGGCGACGTCAGCCCGCAGACAGGCAGCCGGATCGCCCGCATCGTCATCGAGCAAATCGAGATCGGCAAACACCGCCAGATACTCGGCCACGACAAAGTGATCGAAGCTGGCGTAACGCAGCCGCGAAGCGCTGCGATCACGCCACACCATGGCAACACCCTCTTCCCCGCTGCGCAGGCGCACCAGGCAATAGGCATCGCCGGCGCCGGATCGTCCGAACGGCAGAAACACATTGCCATTCTGCTTGACCGGATTGAGCCAGCTGGCGATGACTTCGCCCGCGCGCTGCGCCGACAGCCAGCGAAAATCGTACAGCGCGGACAAGGCCATGCAATCGGGCTTGTCGTAACTGGTCCGGCCGCTCCCGATCAGCTGCCGCAGGGTCGCCGGCAAGGCAATCCCGGTGGACGTGGCCAGCGCCTCGAACGACTCGCTCACGCAGCCACTAGCAGGCGGCGTGGTTGACCGTCACCACGTGGATCGCCAGCCCGCCGAGCGAGGTTTCCTTGTATTTGTCCTGCATGTCGGCGCCGGTCTGGCGCATGGTTTCGATCACGTCGTCCAGGCTGACAAAGTGCGTGCCGTCGCCGCGCAGGGCCAGCGAAGCGGCGGTGATCGCCTTGATCGCGCCCATGCCGTTACGTTCGATGCAGGGAATCTGTACCAGCCCGCCAATCGGGTCGCACGTCATGCCCAGGTGATGTTCTATGCCGATTTCGGCAGCGTTCTCGATCTGCTCATTGGTGCCGCCCAGGGCCGCCACCAACCCGGCCGCGGCCATCGCGCAAGCGACGCCCACTTCGCCCTGGCAACCGATTTCGGCGCCCGAGATCGAGGCGTTCTTCTTGCACAGCATGCCGATGGCGGCCGATGTCAGCATGAAGTCGCGCACCCCGCGCACCGGATCGCTCGGACGGCAATCCTCGGCGTAGTAGCGCAGCACCGCCGGGATGATGCCGGCAGCGCCGTTGGTCGGCGCCGTCACCACACGCCCGCCGGCGGCATTTTCTTCGTTCACCGCCATCGCGTACAGGCTGACCAGGTGCAGCGCGTCGTGCGGCAAGTCATTGGCGCGGTTGTCGCTATTCCTGGCGTCTTCCGCCTGCTTCCACAGGTTTGCCGCGCGGCGCTTGACGTTCAGGCCACCGGGCAGCTGCCCGCCGGTCACCAGGCCATGCGCGATACAGTCGCGCATCACGTGCCAGATCTTGTCGATGCCGGCATCGAGCGCCGCGCCATCCATGCGCGCGCATTCGTTCGCGCGCAGCATTTGCGGAATCGACAGGCCACTGCTGCGGCCATGCGCGAGCAGCTGGTCCATGGTGTCGAAGCTGTAGGGAATCGGTGCCGTGCTCTCGCCATTGCTCTGGCGCGCCTGCGATTCGCCGGCGGCGTGAATGAAGCCGCCGCCGACCGAATAGAAAATCCGTTCGATGACGCTGCCGTCATCGAGCTTGAGCGTGAAGCGCATGCCGTTCGGGTGTTCAGGCAGCGAAGAGCTCTTGTGCCAAATTAGGCCGGTGCGGGCGGAAAACGGCACTTCGTGGGTGCCCAGCAGCTTGATCACCCCATCAAGTTCGGCTTCGGCCAGCATGTCTTCGACCCGCTCCGGGTCCACGCCCTGCGGCGTTTCGCCCATCAGGCCGAGGATGACCGCCTTGTCGGTCGCGTGGCCCACGCCGGTCAGGGCCAGCGAGCCATACAGCGCCGCTTCCACGCCCACCGCATGGTCCAATGGACCGCATTCGACCAGAAAACGCCGCGCCGCCACCATCGGCCCCACGGTGTGGGAACTCGACGGCCCGATGCCGATTTTGAATAGGTCGAATACGCTCATGTCCATCAGTTGCCTCTTTTATGTTTTTTATATATGTGTGGGTGAAACGAATCAGGCAGCGCGGGTGAGCTCGACGTCGATATTGGCCAGCATGTCGGCCACCAGCTGCTCGATCCCTACCTGCGCCTTCCAGCCCCAGTCGGCCGTGGCCACGCTGTCGTCCAGGCTTTGCGGCCAGCTGGCGGCAATCGCCTGGCGGCTGTCCGGTTTGTAGCCGATCTCGAAGCCCGGCAAGGCGCGCTGGATGGCTGCCGCCAGCTCGCGCGGGTTGAACGATACGCCGGCCACATTATAGGCAGAACGCACCGCGATCTGTCTAGATGGGGCATCCATCAATTCGATGGTGGCGCGGATCGCATCGGGCATGTAAATCATCGGCAAGGTGGTGTCGGGGCCGAGGAAGCACTCGTAAGGTTCGCCGCGCAGGGCCGCATGGAAAATCGCGATGGCATAGTCGGTGGTGCCGCCGCCCGGAGGCGACTTGTAGCTGATGATGCCCGGGTAGCGGATGCTGCGCACGTCCACCCCGTACTTGGTGAAGTAGTACTCGCACAGGCGCTCGCCGGCCAGCTTGCTGATGCCATAGATGGTGGTCGGGTCCATCACCGTGTACTGCGGCGTGCTTTGCGGCGGCGTGTTCGGACCGAAGGCGGCGATCGACGATGGCCAGAAGACGCGCAGCGGTTTGCCCGCTTCGCCGCGTTCGCGCGCCACTTCCAGGATGTTGAGCAGGCCGTCCATGTTCAGGGTCCAGGCCTTGAGCGGGGCCTGTTCGCCGGTGGCCGACAGCAGCGCCGCCAGCTGGTAGACCTGGGTGATGCCTTCGTCGGCCACCAGGGCCGCCAGGCGCGCCTTATCGAGCACGTCGAGCTGGGTGTAGCGCGCCGCCTTGTAGACGTTGCTCGCGCCGATGTCCGAGGCGATGACGTTGCCGGCACCATGCTGCTGCGCCAGTGCGCCGACCAGTTCACTGCCAATCTGGCCGTTCGCGCCGATAATGAGAATGCGTTCCATGTTCTTGATTCCGTTATTTTTAATGTTCTTGATTCTTGAGAATGCCCAGCTCGCGCCCGGCCTGTTCGAATGCTTTCAATACGGTGTCGAGCTGTTCGCGGGTGTGCGCGGCCGACAGCTGCACCCTCACCCGCGCCTGCCCCATCGGCACCACAGGGTAGAAGAAGCCGCTCAGGAGCACGCCCAGTTCGTACATGCGCGCCGCGAAGCGCTGCGCCACGGGCGCCTCGAACAGCATCACCGGCACCACCGGGTGGGTGCCCGGCTTGATGGTAAAGCCGATGCGCTCGATCTCCTTGCGGAAGTAGGCGGTGTTTTCGTGCAGGCGGTCGCGCAGTTCGGTCGACTTGGAAATGCGCTCCAGCACCGACAGCGAAGCGCCGGCAATCGATGGCGCCAGGGTGTTCGAGAACAGGTAGGGACGCGATTTCTGGCGCAAGGTGTCGATCACTTCCTTGCGCGCGGCGGTAAAGCCGCCCATCGCGCCGCCCAGGGCCTTGCCCAGGGTGCCGGTGATGATGTCGATGCGGCCCATGACGTTGTGGTGTTCGTGCGTGCCGCGGCCGGTCTTGCCCATGAAGCCCGATGCGTGGCATTCGTCGATCATCACCAGCGCGCCGTATTTGTCGGCCAGGTCGCAGATCTTGTCCAGCTGGGCGATGGTGCCATCCATCGAGAACACGCCGTCGGTGACGATGACCTTGTGGCGCTTGCCGGCGGCGTTTGCCGCCTGCAGCTGCACTTCAAGGTCGGCCATGTCGTTGTGCTGGTAGCGATAGCGGCCGGCCTTGCACAGGCGGATGCCGTCGATGATCGAGGCGTGATTGAGCGCGTCGGAAATGATGGCGTCGTTTTCGTCGAACAGCGGCTCGAACACGCCGCCGTTGGCGTCGAAGGCGGCCGCGTACAAGATAGTGTCTTCAGTGCCGAGGAACGCCGAGATGGCTTTTTCGAGTTCCTTGTGCACGGTCTGGGTGCCGCAGATGAAGCGCACCGACGACAGGCCGTAGCCGTATTTTTCGGTCGCCTCGATCGACGCATTCTGCGTTTGCAGGTCGCCCGACAGGCCGAGGTAATTGTTGGCGCACATATTAATCAGGGTGCGGCCATCGTCGGCCACCACTTCGGCGCCCTGGCGCGAGGCCAGCACGCGCTCCGGCTTGTACAGGCCCTGCTCGCGCAAGGTGTCCAGCTTGTGCTGCAGGCCGCTGAAAAACGCACTCTTCGCTTGTTCGCTCATCATTATTCCTCGTCATGTGGTTGCCGGCTTGACCGACTGTTGGACTATGCTGTACCGTGTTCCGGCGTACACAACTTCAACCGCGCCGTGAAATTCCGTTATGTCGAACACAAATTCAATATAATGGATACTACCCAAGGCGAGTGAACTTGGCAAGCCTCGGTTTGCTTATATGTATGGAAATTTTCTGTTTGACCACTGTTGCGAAAACCCGATGAAACCACCTGTATCGAGCAATTCTCCACCTGAAGTAGGCGCCACCTTGCAACGCATGCGGCTGGCGCGCGGCCTGACCCTGGAGGATTTGTCGCGCATCGCCGGCGTGTCGAAATCCATGTTATCGCAAATCGAAAGGGAGAAGGCGAACCCCACGATCGCCATCACGTGGCGCCTGGCCAACGCGCTTGGCGTGGCCATCGGCGAGCTGCTGTCGGCCGACACGCGCCCGGTCGAGACCATCCGCGTGGTCGACGCGCACGAAACGCCGACCCTGCCGGGCGCCCACGCCGGTTACGTGCTGCGTATCCTGGGACCGATGGATCTGGCTGGAAAGTACGAGTGGTACGAGCTGACCCTGGCGCCGGGCGGCGAACTGGCGTCGCAGGCGCACGATCCGGGCACCAGCGAGCATATGACGGTACTGCACGGCAGCATGGAACTGGAAGTGGGCAGCGACAAGAAGAAAATCAAGCTGGGCGGCACGGCGCGCTATCCGGCCGACCAGAACCACGTGATCCGCAATGCCGGCAAGACCGAGGCCAAGGCCTTGCTGGTGGTGGTGCACCGCTGACGGCAACGGGGAAGGCAGGCGCCCTCCCAGCCCGTCCGCTTACGCCGTCGGCAGTTTCAGGCACAGGCCGACAAACGCTTCCGCGCCCCAGCCGACATACCCGCTGTTGACGATGGTGCGGTCGCTCGCACTCAGCCGGATCACATAGCCGCACTTGGGCATGCCACTGGTGTCGAGCCGCCACACGCCGCTCTCACCCGTGGTCGGCACCGTCGGATAGGTGCGCGGCAGCGGCACCGGCGCCACGAAGGTGCCGCCCAGCGCGGGTTGCACCGACAAGCTCAGGCTGCTGAAATGCTGGTCGCTCACCTGATATGTGCCTTCGATTACGTCGCCGATGACGAAATCGGCACAGCTGCCCGCACCTGTTGTTATTTTAAAACTTCCGGCCGGAATCTGAGGCGCGGCATTGTCCAGCCGCACAGTCGAGGGATTGCCGGCATACACCACATTGGCGGCGTCCTTGACTTCCACCCGCACCTGCCAGGCACCGGTCTTGCCGGCGGTTTCCCAACGCGCCAGCACATTACCCAAGACAAAGATTTCGGCATTGCCGGGCGCGCCAGTGTGGTCTTCCTGGTAGGTATAAAAGCCGCTGCCGTCGACCGCCTGCGAGATCGTCGGCAGGAAACTCCACACCCCGTCCAGCAACTGGCTGCGCGCCAGCGGAAAGGTGTTGGCGAGCGGCTGGTCGCCGCTGCCATCGTTGACGATGATCCGGTACTTGAGCGGTCCGGCGCCGCTGCTGATGTCGGTCGGGTTGGCGATATGCCCGGTGATCACGACTTCGCCCCCGAACGGACTTTGCACCGCCGTAAAGCCGGCCAGTTGCGCCGGGCCGCTGGCGTAGCCGGCACCATCGATGTCGGTCAGCGCCATGCTGCCGATGGTTTCGATGATCGGCGGATGGCCGGTCGGCGCCGGCCCCCTGCCCGCGCGGATGTGGACCAGGGTGTCGAGCCGGTTGCCCCACACCGTAACGTAGTAGGGATTGGCACAGGGCGCCGCCACCTGCCACGACAGGATGGCGCGGATCGGCACCAGCACCGGGCCTTGCTGGCAGGTACGGCGGTAGCGGTCCAGGTCGACCGGCAGGAATACCGAATATTCCAGCCCCTCGCGCGGCATGCGTTCGATGTCGTGCACGTTGACCGAGGTGCTGCCGAGGCAGGTTTCGAAGGTGCCGTTGTCGTTGAAGTCGCCCCAGAAGGTGACGAACTCCTTGCTGCCGGCCGTGCACGGGCCGCCCGAGTAACCGTTCGGCAGCTTGATGCGCAGGATGCCGACCAGGGTGTCCTGGGCGTAGTTCAGGCCGATGCAGTCGAGCTGCTCGTAGCGCGTGCTGCTTTGCACGGGGAACAGGCTATCGGCGATGTTGACGTCGAGCTCGGTCAGCGCGCCCGTGAAACCGGGCGCCATGAGGGCATCGGTCAGCTCGGGCTGGCTGACGAGGTCGTGCAGCTCGGCCAGCGCATAGCGGTGCGGTTCGACATCGCGGCCCTTGTACAAGGCTTGTAATTCGCGCACGCCGAGCGCCTTGGGCGGGCTGATCGTCACTTCCTGCTTGAGGTCGATCATTTCGGCCAGCGCGGGCGGCAAGGACAGTTTGGCGTGCTGGAGCAGATCGTCGATCAGGATGATGCGCAGCGGATCGACCCGGATATGGGTATTGTGGATATTGCCCCAGACCGGCACGAAATCGGGCGAATCCGGTGGCGGCGGCACGTTCCACGACAAAATGGCGCGCACCAGCCAGGTATTGTCGAGGAAGCAGAAGCGCTTGGCGGGGTTGATGCGCAAGGTCACCGCGTATTCAAGGCGGCGGCGCCCGGTGCTGCCTTCGGGAATGTCGAAGGCGGAAAAGCTGGTCAGGCCGGCATCCTGCCAGCTTGCGCCGTCGTCGCGCGACAGATAAAAGCGCACATATTCCTGCGAGCCAGACGAACAGATGCCGCCGCCGTAACCGTTCGGCTGGAAGATGTAGACCACCGCGTCGAGCCGGTTGAACTGGGGCTGGAAGCCGACACAGGCCAGCCGTTCGTAGGTGGTGTTGAGTTTGATGTTGAGGACGGGCGGAAACGGGCTGGCCTCGATATTGCCGAAGTAATTCGGGTTGGCCATGACCAGCGCGCGGAACCTGGTGCGCTCTTCGGGCACAACGGGCGGCGGCGCACTCCTGGCCACGGGTGGCCTGGGCGCTTTGCGTCCGGGATCATCGGTTTTCATTATGGTTACTCCTCATGGGTGGGGTACACAGCGCAGTGTGAACCGCCCCAAGAAGAGCTCGCTTATCGCACGTCAAAACCCGACAGCGATGCCTGGTTTCAAAAATTGACGTGGAAAATCAGTACCTTGCGGCGATCATGCGCGTCAGGACCAGCGCCGCCAGTGCGGCCAGCAAGTGCTTGAGCGTATGGCCGCTGAGTGCGTGGATGGCGGCGAGGATGGCGCCGTCGGCCAGTTCGCACAGCTTGGCCAGCACGTACAGGCCGATGGCTACCCCAAACGCACGCCGCTGCGCGGGCGCGGCGCCGCTCTGCCATTGCAGCACCGGGATCAGCACGAGCGGAGCGAGCTGGATCAGCAGATAGGGGCCGAGGTTGCCGGTGGCCGACCACCAGAACACGCTGGCGGCGCCCAGGGCGCACAGCGCGGCCAAGGTGGGCAGCGGGGCGAAGCGCGCGGGAAAGGCATCGTCGAGCGCGGCGGCGAGCAGCGCCACGCAGGCCAGCGGGATGCGCAAGCGGTCCCAGAGCAGGCGCGTGTCGTCCGGGGCCAGGTGGTACCAGGATGAGCCGAAGGCAGTCAGCAGGATGGCGGCGAAGAACATCGCGTGGGCGGGCCGGGCCGGACGCACGTGCAGCAGGCCGTAGAGGCCGATGATGAGGAAGCCAAGGTTCGACAGCACGTCGGCGGCGTTGCTCAGGCCAAACGTGGCGCGCTGGTCGGCAAAGTGGTGGTAGCCGGCCGGTTGCAGGATGGGTCCGGCCAGCAGCATGGCGGCGGCCAGGAGAACGGCAACATAGCCGGCGACGTTGGGTCGGGCGCGGGTGAGCTGCATGACGGTCCTTTGCGGTGGAAAGGAGCTCACTGTGGCCCTTGCGGCGCGCGTGCGGGAAAGGATGGCGGGAGGTACCGGCGGACAGGACAGACAGTGGCGGATGTCGATACCTTGCCTGACTACATTTGCGGTCCGGACACTCCGCCCGCCCCGATTGAGCGGGCATAAAAACAGCGTCCGGCGAGCTTGTTTTTTCTTTGAATCGCTTTTTATCGATCACAAATACTGGAGGTCTTCCCACCCGGGCCAACCCAAGGAGAAGCATCATGAACGTCACGCTGACTATCAGCCCTGCCGAAAACCAGCCAGGCAACTATCTGGTCGTGCTCAACGGGGATGGCTCCTATCACTCGGTCAACAAGAAAGTCGGCGCCCGGATTCGAGGGGACGATGAGTGGTTCGACGACACGCTCTTCAGCATTTGCGGGACCGGCATCGAACGCGTGGGGGGAGACGGCAGCTTTACGCTGTCGAACACCGTGTCCGCCAACCAGCTGAACGAAGACTGGGGGCAGGATGAGATCTATGCCCTGGTCAGTGTCGAAGGACTTAGTGGTTCTTTCAAAAGCAACCCGGTCAAGGGCGACTTCTGACCCGGAAAGGTGGCGCATCGCAGTTTCCGCCGTCAATGGCCAAATCGTGGCTACGCCCGCTGTTGCATGCGACGCGTTAAGTCGAAAAAATATGGCCGCTCAGAAAACAGGAGAATTGATCGGTGCTCACGCCGGGTGCGTCCGGCCGGATGGTCAAGTCGACCATGCTCGTGTAGAGTGCGCACTGCTGACCGACCATTTCCGGCGTGAAGCGGACACCCGAACCGCAATGTCTCAACCAATAAAATTGTCTTCCTGGCGAGCCGCCGAATGAGTATTTCACACGCACTTTTAAGCTTTGCGAACGTACTCGAAGTGGCGGAACTTTGCGCCAGCGATCCCTACGAAAGGCAAAGCCAACTGGTCGCAGAATGTCGAGCAATGAAGATGCCATTTCTAGCCTCGATGCCATTGCGGCATAGATTTTCGTGCCCGGTCTGCGGGTTGCAAAGGGGAGAAGTTGAATTGCATTTTGAGGACCCGAGACAAGTGAGAGAAATGCCATCGGACCAAGGTATGTGGGGCACGCCAGCTGGACAGTTCTACCAAGATTCCTTTTCATCCATGCATGCGATACTTGTGCATGGAGCAGATGTGCCGATCAAATTGCAAACACTGCTTTCTGGCTTGGCAGAGAACGTGTGAATCCAGCGATCCACAGTCGCCGTCCGTACGCGGATAAAGGCGCACATACGCTCGCCAGGCAAGGGAAAGAGTTCGGCCAGAAGCGGACTTCGAACATTGCGACACATGAAACGATAGCCTATGCATTTGCCAACCACAGCAGACGAACGGTTTGATTTCCTCTCAACACTTCAATCACGCCTGAAGCCCGAAGGATTCTGGCTTACTGATTTCTTGGCGCAGCGCCTGCACGATGTTGAATGGACTTTTTGCGGTGGTGTGACGGAAGACGGGACCACTGTCAAACTATGTGCAGAATATTGTCGAGACCTGCTGCTGGCTTTGCAAGCGGGCAAAGTCAATTGTGACCAAAGCCTGCAAATGGCAGCGATTTCTGCGTCCGCAAAGGCAGAGGTTCAAGAACTGTTCATTTTGGAGACGTCAGTAGACGCCAATCAAATAACGACGTTTCATGCTTGTAGTGCTGTTTCTGCCTTTCTACAACTTGTGTACACACTTGATTCTGGCTAAAAAGACCCAGTTCGGCCATGAGCCGACGTTCGCTAGCGCGGTCGGTATTACTTCAGAGATTATAAATTGATGAGCAATCCAAAACTCCTACCAGCCCAACTTCAACGGGCAATGCAATGCGCCGCCAGGTGCGACGCCACGGTCACGTCCAAAGAGTGGCTACGCACGTTCGGGTATGACGAAGACTGGTCGGATGGCATCGCGATGGCAAAATATGACAACGGCGCGGGCGACCACGTCATCGCATTCTTTACATCGGACGGCAAGGCATTGATCAAAGGTTTTGATCATGAATCAGAAGTCAGTCCGCATGCGCGCGACGAGTATGCTATCTGGCCCGGACTCTATGAGGGCATCCCCGCGGATCTCTTAAGTGTCGTACAGGATGAGGCCGTCGAATACGAGGACGTGACATTTTGCTTCTGGAGCGCCGACGGTACATCCTGGACGACTGGAAACGCGCGAATTCCCGAAGGCATGGATGATGGCTCCACATGGCTGTTAGGCATGGTTCAGATGGATGCGGAAGAGTTCATCGAATGGGCGAAATGTTACTATGAGAACGGGTTTGATCTGATAGGGGAAGACGGCGTGTCCGCAGAGTTCAAAAAAGGCACAGTTGAGCCCGGACGGGACAGCCAACGCGGTGGGCGTGGCACATAGGAGGTGCGGGTAAGGGACGCTCGCAGCTGCTATAGTGAGAGTGAACCGGGTGATGGTCACAGCCCCTCCGCAATTCAGGCACCAGCAATTATGCCAACTCAACATCATCCCCTCGCCGCCTGGCACGGCGAAGCACGGCGAAGGGACGACAGGTTTACTGCGCCGCCACCTTGGCCGGCTCGTTCATGTGCAAGGCCCGGCTCAGGAAACCCCAGCGGTCCGCCACTTCCTCGATCTGCTTGGTGGTCGGCTTGCCGGCGCCATGGCCCGCCTTCACATCGATGCGGATCAGGATCGGCGCGCTGCCCGCCTGCGCCGCCTGCGCCGCCGCCGCGAACTTGAAGCTGTGCGCCGGCACCACCCGGTCATCGTGATCGGCCGTGGTGATCATGGTCGCCGGATAGCACGCGCCCGCCTTCAGGTTATGCAGCGGCGAGTACTTCACCAGTGCCTTGAATTCGTCCGCGTTTTCCGACGAGCCGTAGTCCGAGGTCCAAGCCCAGCCGATGGTGAATTTATGGAAGCGCAGCATGTCGAGCACGCCCACTTGCGGAATGGCCGCGCCGAACAGTTCCGGACGCTGCGTCAGCGCCGCGCCGACCAGCAAGCCGCCATTGCTGCCGCCGCCGATGGCCAGTTTCGCAGGTGACGTGACCTTGTTGGCCACCAGCCACTCGGCCGCGCCGATGAAGTCGTCGAACACATTCTGCTTGTGCAGCTTGGTGCCCGCTTCGTGCCACGCTTCACCGTACTCGCCGCCGCCGCGCAGGTTGGCCACCACGTACACGCCGCCCATTTCCATCCACGCCAGATTGGCCGGCGAGAACGACGGGGTCAGCGAAATATTGAAGCCGCCATAACCGTACAAGTAAGTCGGGTTGCTGCCATCGAGCTTGAGCCCCTTCTTCGAGACGATGAACATCGGCACCTTGGTGCCATCGCGGCTGGTGTAGAACTGCTGGCGCGTTTCGTAGGCGTTCGGATCGAAGTCCACGCTCGGCTTGCGGAACACCGTGCTCGCGCCGGTCTTCATGTCGAGGCGGTAGATCGTGGTCGGGTTGGTGAAACCGGTGAACGAGTAAAAGGTCTCGCTGTCGCCACGCTTGCCCTTGAAGCCGGATACCGAGCCGATGCCCGGCAGCGCGATCTCGCGTACCAGCTTGCCCTTGCGGTCCATCACCTTGACCATGCTGCGCGCGTCGGCCAGGTACTCGGCGATGATCTGGTTGTTGACCATCGAGGCGCCGACCAGGGTTTGCGCCGTCTCCGGGACGATCTCTTTCCAGTGCTTCTCGGCCGGCTTGCGCGTGTCGATGGCGATCAGGCGCGAACGGGTAGCCTTCTTGTCGGTGCTGAAGTAGAACACCGGACCGTCGTTGTCGATGAAATTATACGAGGCCTCGAACTGGTCGATCAGCGGCACCACCTTGGCGCCCGGCTTGGTCAAGTCCTTGTAGAAGATGCGGTACTTCGGCGCAGTGCCCTTGCTTGCGGTGATGATCAGGTACTTGCCGTCATTGCTGACCTCGCCGCCAAAACCCCATTCCTTCTCATCCGGACGGTCGTAGACCAGGGTATCGTCGCTCTGCGGCGTGCCGATCTTGTGGTAGTACAGCTTCTGGAAGTAGTTGACACTTGCCAGCTTGGCCGCTTCTTCCGGTGCGTCGTAGCGGCTGTAGAAGAAGCCCTTGCCATCACGGGTCCAGGACGCGCCGGAAAACTTGACCCACTTCAGGTGGTCGTCCAGGTCCTTGCCGGTGTCGATGTCGCGCACTTTCCACTCGTTCCAGTCCGAGCCCGATGCGGCGGTGCCGTAGGCGAGGTATTTGCCGTCCGGGCTCACGGCGGTGCCGGCCAGGGCCACGGTGCCGTCGGCGGCCAGGGTGTTCGGGTCGAGCAGCAGGCGCGGCTCGTCGCTCAGCGACTTCATGGTGTAGAGCACCGACTGATTCTGCAAGCCGTCGTTGCGGCTGTAGAAATAGCGGCCGCTTTCCTTGTACGGCACGCTGTAGCGCTCGTAGTTCCACAGCTTGGTCAGGCGCTCCTTGATGGCGCTGCGTTCGCCGATCTGGCCGAGGTAGGACTGGGTCACCTTGTTCTGGGCGTCGACCCATTCCTTGGTCTCAGCGCTGTTGGCGTCTTCCAGCCAGCGGTACGGGTCGGCGATGCTGGTGCCGTGATACATATCCTGCTGATCGATTTTTTTCGTGACCGGATAGGTCGTCGGCGTGCCGCCGGCCGCGCAGGCCGGGGTCTGGACCTGGGCCATTGCTTGTCCGCCGAACGCGGCGAGCAGGCTGGCGACGAGGACTGCATGTCTCATTTGCATGGTTCTGTCTCTTGATGGAATGGGCAACTTTGCCGGGAAAGATAATAGCGCGAAATCCGGGTCGTGGCGATGGCCATCCCCGCATCACGCCATGCGAATCAGGCCGAACCGACCGTGTCGGAATACGGCAGCGCCGACCTGGCCGGCGGGACCCAGGCAGCGATCCAGCCCACCAGCTTGTCGGCGGCGATCGGCCGGCTCATGAAATAACCCTGGCCCTGGTCGCAGCCGAGCGCGGCCAGCAGGCGCCACACCGCTTCGCTCTCGATGCCCTCGGCCACCACGCGCAAGCCCATGTTGTGGCCCAGGTCGATGGTCGAACGCACGATCTTGGTGTCGCCGATATCGTTTTCCATGTTCAGCACGAAGGACTTGTCGATCTTGAGTTCATCGACCGGCAGGCGCTTGAGGTAAGCGAGCGAGGAGTAGCCGGTGCCGAAGTCGTCGATCGACAAATCGACGCCCATTGCGTGCAGGCGCTCCAGGGTCTGCTGGGCGCGCACCGGGTCATCCATGATCGCGCTCTCGGTGATCTCCAGGCAGAACGAGCCGGCCGCCAGCTGGTGGCGCGCGAGGATCTCCTTGAACTTGGACGGCAAGTCCTGGTCGAGCAGGTCGCGCGTGGACAGGTTGACCGATATCTTCAGATGAATGCCGCGCCGCTGCAAGTCGCTGCACAGCGCCGCCGACTGGTCGAGCACCCAGCGCGTGAGCACGCGGATAAAGCCGGTCTGCTCGGCGAACGGGATGAATTCGTCCGGGAACACATTGCCACGCTCGGGGTGGGCCCAGCGCACCAGCGACTCCACGCCCACCACCTCGCCGCTATCGAGCCGGATCTTGGGCTGCACGTGCAGGCGGAATTCGTTGCGCTCGATGGCGTTGCGCAGCTCTGTGAGCAGGCTCAGACTCTTGGCGCTGGACTTGTCCATCGCCGAATCGTAGGCCACGGCGCCGTCGTTGCGCTGCTTGGCCGCGTACATCGCCACCTCGGCCATCGACAGCAGCGATTCGGGATCGGCGCCGTTGATCGGAAAGGCGGCCATGCCCAGGCCGGCGCCGATGTCGACCGTCTGGTCTTCCAGCGAGAGCGGCACTTCGAGCGCGCTCAGGATGCTGGCGGCGACCTTGTACGCATGGTCGATCGACGACGCCGGCAGCAGCACCGCGAATTCGTCGCCGCCCAGGCGTGCCAGCTGCGCTTGCGGCTCGGTCTCGCCGAGCAGCGCGCGCAGGCGCTCGGCCACCTTTTGCAGCAGGGTGTCCCCGAAGACGTGGCCCATGACGTCGTTGACGTGCTTGAAGCGGTCCAGGTCCATCATCAGCACGAACACGACTTGCTCGCGCTGGCGCGCCGTGGCCAGCGCCTCGCCCAGCTGCACGATGAACTGGGCACGGTTGGGCAGGTCGGTCAGCGAATCCCAGTAGGCGAGGCGGCCGATTTCCTGTTCGCGCTTGGCGATCCCGTCGCGCATGCCGGCAAAGGCCTTGGCCAGCGCCCCGATTTCATCCTTGCGTTCGAGGTCGATGCGGCCATCGTAGTCGCCCAGTTCCATGCGGCGCGCGGTACCGGCCAACAGGCGCAGCGGCTGCGCGATGCGCATCGCCGTCACCACCGCCACCGCGCACGCGACCAGGGTGGCCACCACGGTGAGGATCATCAGGGTGCGCTGCAGGCCGGTGTATTCGGCGATGGCGTCGTCGATCGAGCGCGCCAGCACCACGTCGGCGCGGCGCACGCCATCGACACCCACCGTCAGCCGGCGCGCGCTGTAGTGGATGCCGCCGAGCTCGAGGTCGAAGGGGCGCGCCAGGTTCTCGGGCAACGCCTGTAGGGTGCGCGCCACACCAGGCATGAGCGCGGCCGGCAGGGTCGATTCGCATGGCGTCCAGGTCCCGTCCGGCTGGCGGGTGAGGATCGCCACTTCCAGCTGCGACAGTTCGCGCATGTCGAGCACCAGCTGGCGGTCCAGATGAAAGCCCATGACCACCCACGCGATGGTGACCGGCGCCTTGACCGGCATGATCACCACCTGCACCGGCCGTTGGTCGACAATGGCGACGGCGCTGACGCCATCGTTTTGCTCGGCCTTGTCGAGCAGGCCCAGGACCAGCCGTTCGAGCGAGCCATTCTTGACGATGCCGTTTTCGACGGTGACGCGGCGTTCGCCGTCGATCAGCATGGTCAGGTCGGCGCGCGCGCGCCGCCCGCTGTTGGCCAGGGCCGAGGCGATGGTGGCGCGGTCGTCCTCGTCGCCGTTGCCGATGGCTTGCACGAAGGCGGTGTCGCGCGCCAGCACCTGGGCGGAAAAGCGCTGCTTCTGGGCGTTCTGCTCCATCAGCTTACGGAAGACTTTTTCGCCGTTGACCAGTTCCGTGGCGATGCTGGAGCGCGCATTGGCATTGATGCCATGCTCGATCACCACCAGGCCGATCGCCTGCACGGCCACGATCAGCACCAGGAACAGGGCGACGATGCGCCCTTCCAGGCCGCCCAGACGCGCCGTCATGCAAATAAATCGCACCGGGCGCGTCCGGGTCCGGCAGCGGCGGTTTCATGGTGAGCCTGACACTGACCGCGGTGGCGCCGTCGCCGGCCATGACCGCGACGGCCTGTTCGACGGCGCCGCCGGCCATGTTGAAATGCCAGGACGTGAGGGTGTATTTACCAGCCGCCGGCAGCTCGATGCGGGCCGTGCCGGCGGCGTCGGTCTTGGCGAAGAACGGCGTGTCGACCACCTTGATGTAGGCCAGCATGCGGTCGTGGATATTGCAACCGAGCACGACGATGCCGGCCTTGTCGAACACCTGTGGCATGGCTGCCACGCCGGAGTACAGCTTCTGGTCGAATTTCTTGGCGGGCGAGAAGGAATAGATGTGGTGCTTGACCTTGTCGTTGTTCGGGAACGACACCCGGCTGCCGGTCTGGATCACCGAGACCAGCGGCACGAACCTGAGGCCGCGCTGTTCGATCTCGGCCGGCTTGAGCGGCTTGGGCAGGGCCGCGGCGCCGTCCGGCTCGGCCGTCACGACCACGTCGGCCAGCGGCTTGCCGCTGCTGTCGCTGACCTGCACGGTCAGCGCGGCGGCGCTGGCAGCGGCGCTGGAGAACGCCATCCCGGCCAGGCTGATCAGACGAAGTAATGTGTTCATGGGCGCGCATCCAATGTGGGCAATCATCCCGCCGACGGACGGGACGGGTGCGAGCCTATTGTAGCGTCTGGAAGAAAGTTCCGAGCAGAACTTTCAACGGAGTCGGCGGACAAGGGAACCATGGAATTTCGGCCCGGCATCAATGGCTGCGGCGGCAACTTGCCATGATGAGCACGATCGTGCGCGGCGCGCGGCCGCGCGGCGCTACGGGACGCCCCCTCACGGCGCGCCGCGTCCGCCCTTGCCCAGGCCGGCGTGGGCGATCAGCCACTGGCGCGACTGGTCCAAGGCCGAGCCGATCTCGGCCGGGGTGAGACGGCGCGCCACGATGGCCTTGTTGGCGTTGGCCGTCTCGTCGCCGGCGTCGGCCGCGAGCAGCATCCACATGTAGGAACGCACGGCGTCGCGCGCCACGCCGCGCCCGCTGTTGTACATGCCACCCAGGTTGTACTGGGCCAGCGCATGGCCCTGCTCGGCCGCCTGGGTGTACCAGTAGACGGCCATCGCATCGTCCTGCGGCACGCCCTGGCCGTTGGCGTACATCACGCCCAGGTTGTTCTGGGCGCTGGCGTCGCCCTGCTCGGCCGCGGTGCGGTACCAGTGCGCGGCCTGGCCATCGTCGCGCGGCACGCCCTGGCCGCTGGCGTAGATGACGCCGAGATTGAACTGGGCGTTGGCCGCGCCCTGTTCGGCCGCGCGCCGGTACCATTCGAGCGCGCGGTACTCGTCGCGCGCGGTGCCGCGTCCGTTGGCGTACATGCTGCCCAGATTGTATTGGGCCAGCACATGGCCCTGCTCGGCCGCGCGCGCGTACCACTGCAGCGCCCGGTGTTCATCCTGTTCGGCGCCCTGGCCGTTGGCCAGCATCACGCCCAGGTTGAACTGGGCATCCTTGTCGCCCTGTTCGGCCGCGCGCTGCAGCCAGGCCACGGCGCGCAAGGGATCGGCGCGCACGCCCGCGCCGTCGGCATAGGCCACGCCCACGTGGCGCTGGGCCATCGGATTGCCCTGGGCGGCTGACTGGCGGAACCAGCACAGGGCTTGCTCGTCGCTGGCCTCGACGCCTTGGCCGCGCTTGTACATCAGCCCGAGGTTGAGCTGGGCCACGGCGTCGCTTTGCAGGGCCGCCTTGCGAAACCAGTTCATGGCCTGCTCGTAACTGACCGGCGCGCCCTGCCCGGCCAGGTAGCATTCGGCCAGCAAGGTCTGGGCGCTGGCCGAGCCCTGCTCGGCGGCGCGGTAAAACCAGGCCAGCGCCTGTGCATGATCCTGTTCGACGCCCTTGCCCTTGCGGTACATCAGCCCCAGGTTTTGCTGGGCCGAGGCGTCGCCCTGTTCGGCGGCGTGACGGAACCAGCGGGCCGCCTCGGCATCGTTGCGGGCCACGCCGCGGCCGTGGTAATACATCGATCCCAGATGGTTCTGGGCGAACGCCAGTCCCTGCTGGGCCGCCTGGCGCAGCCAGGTGAAGGCGTGCTCGTAATCGCGGTCCTTTTTGTAGATGAGGCCCAGGTTGAACTGGGCGTAGGCATTGCCGCGTTCTGCAGCCTGGCGGAACCACATGAAGGTTTGATAGTTCTCGCGGGTAGTATTCTGGCGGTCCATGCTTCATCCTCCGGCGCCAACGCCGTTGAAACTGCAGAATTATTGGGCTGCAACAGGCAATAAGCGACCTGAGAAGTATTGCTAAAATTTTAATAGGACAAGCGTGCCGGAGTTTGACTGGGAACAAGCGGACCCGCAGGTTGGCACGTTAGGCGGCATGAAAAAACCCCGCTGAGATCGCTCTCGGCGGGGTTTGGTTTCGGCCTGAAACAAATTCGGACTTGTGCCCGCTTAAAATTTGGTCCGAACGCCGAACAGGAAATTTCGGCCGGGCAGTGGCGAAACCTCTTTTAATACCGAGGTCGACAGGCGAATGTCCTGGTTCAACAGATTGCGCCCGATCATGAACCAGGTCAGGTCGGCATTCCCGATATGCTGGGTGTAGGAAAGATTAGCGCCGAGCTGGGTGTAGCCGGGGGTGGCATCGTGCTCGAAACTGGCGAGCCGGTCCTGGCGTTGGGCGCGCAGCAGCGATACCCCGGCGCGCACCGGGCCGCTGCGGTAGCCGAGGTCGGCGCCGATGCGCGCGGCCGGTTGCAGCGGCAGGCTGCCGCCCTGGTCGAGCTTGCCGCGCGAGCTGTCGGCAAAGGCGCGCAGGGACAGGCCCTCGCCGTGCTGGTTGTAGCTCACTTCCGCTTCGGCCCCGCGGATGCTGGCGCCGGCTTGCTGGTAGATGCGCTGCAGCAGTTCGTCACCCGGATTGCCTTCTGCATCGACGCGCGCGCCGCTGATATTGCCGTAGATGAAATCCTTGACCTTGTTCTGGAACACATTGGCCTTCCAGCGCACCAGGCCGGATATTTTCTGCAAGGATAGCTCGATATTGCGCGAGGTTTCCTTTTTAAAGTCGGCGTTGCCGATATCAAAAGTCTGGGTGGCGTCGTGCGGACCGCCCGAATACAGTTCCTCGGTGGCGGGCGCGCGCTGGGCCACCGACACCGTGGCGCCGGTGGCGTAGCCGGGCATGAACGGCCACATGGCGCCGACCGAGTAGGAACCGAGGTCGAACTGGCGCTCCTGGTGGGCCACCGGCTTGCGCTTGACCGATTCCAGGCGCGCGCCGGCGTTGAGCTTGAGCGGGCCGATGTCGGTTTCCTCGACCAGGAAGGTCGCGGTCGAGGTCGAGCGGGTCACGGGCACCGTGTCCGGACCGCCTTCGGCGCTCAGGGCGCTGAAGTGGGCATTCTCGGTCTGCATGCCGACGGTGCCGTGCCAGCCGGCCAGCGGCGCATGGGTCAGCTCGGCGCGGGTTTCCAGCGAGCGGTTCTTGAACAGCACTTCCGGATGGTTTTCCTGATCCAGTTCGGCATGGTCATAATCGGTATAGCCGAACTTGACCTTGATGTTCTCGACCCCTGCGAACGGCTTGTTGAACAAGCTGTCGGCATCGTAGCGGATCTGCGACTGGTCGATCTGCGAACCGGCCAGGGTCGGAATGCCGTAGCGGTTATTCAAGGTGGCCACCGACACCCCGGCGTGTCCCCAGTCGCCGACCAGGGAGGCGCCGGCGCCGAGCGTATCCTGGCGGGTGAACGATTGCGGCAGGTGGCCCGAGGCCGAGGCCGGGTCGCCCAGCATCCGGTTGTCGGGAATCTTGTAGTCGTCGGAACGGCGGATGTTGCCGTCCAGGTGAAGGCCGATCTGGCCGACCGCGGCATCGACCGCGCCCGAGGCGCCGCGGCCGCGGTCGACCGTGCTGTAGCGGGTTTCGAACTGGCCGGACGGATGGGCTTCGAGCGCGGCCGGGATGCGCTCGTTGACCACGTTGACCAGGCCGCCGATGGCGCCCGAGCCGTACAGCAAGGCGGCCGGGCCGCGCAGGATTTCGATCTGGCGCGCCACGGCGCCGTCGGCCGAGACCGCGTGGTCGTTGGACAGGCCGGAGACGTCGGCCACCGCCATGCCGTTTTCCAGCATTTTCACGCGCGAGCCTTCCAGCCCGCGGATGATGGGGCGCGAGGCGCCGGCGCCGAAGCCGGAGGCGGACACGCCGAGTTCCTGCGACAGGGTTTCGCCGAGCGAGGAACCGAGCTTGTCGCGCAATTCGTCGCCGGCCAGGATCTTGGCTGGCGTCAGGATCTGGTCGCCTTCGGACTTGCCGAAAGGCGTGGCGGTGACGACCACCTTGGGCACGACGGCATCGGCATCGGCGGCGGCGGAAGCGGCGCCGGCCACCTGGGCGTTAGCGTGGTTGAGGGCAGACAGGGCGGACAGGATTGCGCTGGCCAGCAGGGTACGTTGGACATTCATGGATAAAACCTCAGGCAAAACAAACAATGACAGACAGGCGCACGCGGACAGGCCGCGCGCGGCCTGGCGTATGCACAAGAAACAGGGAATGCGGCTGTCAGGCCTGAGGTGGTCCGCGCGGTTCGAACGCGTTAAGCGTGCGCGCGCGCGCCGCCTGGGGAGAAATCGATGCGGCCAGGGTCAGGCCGGCATCGGCCAGCACGAAGCCGTGCATGTGGCTGGCCAGCGGTCCGGCCAGCTGGGCCAGGGCCAGGCACTGGTCGCAGCTCTGGTCGCGCGCGATGGCGCGTGAAAGCCCGCTGCCATCCTGGTCCGGCTGGGCTTGGGCCGATGCCTGACCACTGGCGGACCCGCTGCTCCAGTGCGACATCACGTGCGTGGTCGCCATCTGCTGCGAGAGCAGCAAAAGAAGCGACAACAGGATGCGAATGGCGAGCCGGCGGGTCATGGTGCCAATATTGTAAAGCGATCAGGCACTTTGCGGCGGTTTTTTTGCCAACAGTTCCGCGTCGGCCATCTGGCGCAGGTAAGCGGGCACCTTGGCCGCGCTCAGTTTGTTCATCGACACCAGCAGTTGGGGCGCTAGCGACGCGAAGCCATAGGCGTGTCCCAGATGGCGCGCGATGTGGATCAGCACCTCGGCCGCCACTTCGGCATCGGACTCGGCGCGGTGGCGGCGCTGCGGAAACGGATCCCCAGCTGGCCCGACAGCAAACCCAGCTTGTAGCTCGACAAGCCGGGAAACACCCGGCGCGACAGCTTGAGCGAGCACACCAGGCCCTCGTGCGCCGTCGCCAGCCCCAGCCGTTCGGCTTCGGCCTTGAGGAATTTCTCGTCGAAACTGGCGTTGTGCGCCGACAAGGCATCGCTGCCGATGAACTCGAGCAGTTGCGGCAGCACCCGTTCGACCGGCGGCGCGGCATCGACCATGGCCTGGGAAATGCCGGTCAGCTCGGAAATAAAATACGGAATGCGCGCGCCGCAATTGACCAGGGACACGTAACGCTCGGTCACCCTGCCCTCGACGATGCGCAACGCCGCCACCTCGGTGATGCGGTCGCCGTTGGCCGGCGACAAGCCCGTGGTCTCGAAATCGAGCATGACGATCGGTTTGTCGAACACGGCGCGCCTTAACCGAACTTGCGCACGGCGTCGAGCGCGAGGCCGGCGCCGATGCTGCCGAACAGGTCGCCTTCGACCTTGCGCGCCTTCGGCACCAGCGCGCCTATACGCTCGCGCAACATGCGCACGCCGCTCGATCCGCCGGTGAAGAACACGGTGTCGACCGCATCCGGCGCCACGCCGGCATCAAGCAACAGCTTCAGCACCGTCTGGTCGATACTGCCGACCAGGTGATGGATGGCATCGTCGAACTCGCTGCGCTGGAGCAGCAGGTCGACCGGGGGCGACAGGCGGTCCAGCGCCAGGGTGGCGCTGGCGGCGTCGGACAGGGCGATCTTGCCCTCTTCCACCTGCATCGCCAGCCAATGGCCGGAGCGCTCCTCGATCAGGCGCTGCAAACGCCCCAGCTTGTCCGGTTCGCGGGCGTCGCGCGCCACGTCGGCCAGCTGCGCCGCGGCTTTCTTGGTATAAGCCAGGTTGATGGTGTGCCAGGTCGCCAGGTTGAAGAAATAGCTCGATGGAATCGCGCTATTGTTATTGAGCAGGGTCTGGTAACCGAGGAGGGGCATCACCGACGCCAGGCTCAGGTATTTATCGAAATCGGTGCCGCCGATGTGCACGCCGCCGGTGGCCAGGATATCGTCGCGCCGCTCGGCCTTCAAGGCCCGTTCGGGCGACAGGCGCACCAGCGAAAAGTCGGACGTACCACCGCCGATGTCGGCAATCAGCACCAGTTCCTCGCGCCGGATCTGCGACTCGTAGTCGAACGCGGCCGCGATCGGCTCGTACTGGAAAGCGACGTGCTCGAAGCCGACCGAGCGCGCCACCTCGGCCAGGGTATCCTCGGCCAGGCGGTCGGCGGCCGTGCTGTCATCGATGAAGAACACGGGACGGCCGAACACGGCCGAGTTGAAGCTGCGCCCGGCCTCGCGCTCGGCGCGGCGCTTGACCTCGCCGATGAAGTGCGCCAGCAGCATGCGGAACGGCAATGCGCGCCCGCCGACCTCGGTCTGGCCATCGATCAAGCTGGTGCCGAGCAAGCTCTTGAGCGAGCGCATGAGGCGCCCCTCGTAGCCGGCGAGATAGCCCGCCAGGGCCGCGCGGCCATAGCTGACCTCCTCGTCCTCGGCGTTGAAAAACACCACCGAGGGCAAGGTCGCCTTGCCATCCTCGAGGGCGAGCAGAGCCGATTGACCGGGGCGGACCCAGCCTACTGTTGAGTTTGACGTTCCGAAATCGACGCCGCAAGCATTCGCCATGGTACCCTTTAGATTAAGGGGCGGTATTGTACCAGAGTGCGCCTGAAACGGGCACTCCCGTGCATTGTCGTTATGGCGCAACTGAAAAGCATGCATTCTACTCTGAGCAAATCTCTTTTCAGTAAGAATTATTTCCATGTGGAAAATTTATGGTCTACACTGGGCAATCCAGCACGGATTGTTATCCAGAAGAAATTAATGACCCCGACCCCCGCGCCGCTGCATCCCAGCATTGACGACCTCAAGGAGCTGATCCACAGCGAAGCGCGCCGCGTCACCTCGTACGACGTGGCCAGCGCGGCCGGGGTGTCGCAGTCGGCCGTGTCGCGCTGCTTCAAGCCGGGCGCGAGCGTATCGAAAGCGACCTTCGCGCGCGTGATGCAAGCCGCCGCCGAGCTCGACTACACGCCGAACGCTGCCGCGCGCAGCCTGATCACGCGCCGCTCCAACCTGATCGCGGTAGTGCTGTCGGACATCGTCACCCTGCACTACCCCCAGATCTTGTCCGAGCTGAGCCGGCAATTCGGCCAGCAGGGCATGCGCGTGCTGCTGTTTTCGCTGGCGCGCGAAGGCGATATCGGCGCCACCCTGGCCGACGTCTGGCAGCACCAGGTCGACGGCGCCGTGCTGGCGGCCACCCTGAGCGCCGCGCAGGCCGCCGAATTCGAGCGGCGCCGCATTCCCTTCGTGCTGTTCAACCGCACCCTGGGCGAGCGCAAGGTGAACGCGGTCATGTGCGACCAGGTGGAGGGGGCGCGCCTGCTGGTGTCGCGCCTGGCGGCGGCCGGCCACAAGTGCTTCGCCATGATCGACGGTCCGCACGACTCTGCCATCGCCCAGGACCGCAAGCGCGGCGTGGCTGGCCGCCTGGCCGAACTGGGACTGGCCGCGCCCCTGATCGTCAGCGGCGACTATGACTATGCCAGCGGCGGGCGCGGCCTGCGCGAGATCATCGCCGGCCTTGGCCGGGTGCCGGACGCGGTTATGTGCGGCAACGACATCATGGCCATCGGCTGCCTGGACACGGCGCGCCACGACCTGGGACTGGACGTGCCGGGCCAGCTGTCGGTCACCGGCTTCGACGGCATGGCGCCGGCGGCCTGGCTCAGCTACAACCTGACCACCCTGCGCCAGCCGGTGCAGACCATGACCCTGGCCGCCAGCGCGATGCTGACCGGCCTGATCCGCACGAGCACGGACTACCCTGGGCGGCGCGTGTTTTCCGCCACTGTGGTCGAGGGCGCCACGGCGCGGCTGGGACCGGGCGCCTGAGATCAGGCCGCCAAAAGCGGCAAAGAGTTCCCGTCAAAACGCCTGCGCTTGAGCGGCGCCAATGAGCGCGAGCCCGTCAATCGTGCACCGGGGCCGGCCCGCTATAGTCATCCATGACAGCGATGCATGGAGAGCCTGATGAGCGTGACGATCCTTCCCGGCCACGGCGAGCTGGCCGGCGACGAGCAGCATGCGCAGCCGCGCGGCTGGCGGCGCTGGCTGTATGCGACCAAGCACAAGGATATCGGCACCTTGTATCTGTGGTTTTCGCTCAGCATGTTCATGGCCGGCGGCGTGCTGGCCCTGCTGATCCGGCTCGGACTGTTCCAGCCCGGCCTGCAATTCTTCAATCCCGAGCTGTACAACCAATTCGTCACCGTGCACGGACTGGTGATGGTGTTCGGCGCCATCATGCCGGCCTTCGTGGGCTTCGCCAACTGGATGATTCCGCTGATGATAGGCGCGTCCGACATGGCGTTCGCGCGCATGAACAATTTCTCGTTCTGGCTGCTGGCGCCGGCCGCCCTGCTGGTGCTGGGCGCCTTCTTTACCGGCGGCGGCGCGGCGGCGGCCGGCTGGACCATGTATCCGCCGCTGTCGGTGCAGATGGGCGCCGGGATGGACCTGACCATCTTCGCCATCCACCTGATGGGCGCCTCATCGATCATGGGCGCCATCAACATCATCACCACCATCCTCAACATGCGCGCGCCCGGGATGGGCCTGATGAAAATGCCGCTGTTCTGCTGGACCTGGCTGATCACCGCCTACCTGTAACGGCTCACGTTTCAAACCTGTCGTGCCCGCATTCGACGCCAATTTTGGCTCGGATTAACTGCAGATGACAAGCGATTCGTGTTCACATTAACTGCAAATGAGCTTGCGTTCATCGACACCGGCTCGCATTTGATTGTCGCGTGCTCGCATTTACTGCACATGATGGCAGTCAATCCCACAGGGGCGCTGGAGGAAAGTGACATTGGAGTACACTTGCCGAGTCAACAGATGGCTGAATTTTAATCTGTTCAAGCAATATCTCGAACTCTTTCATCGGCACCGGGCGGCTGAACAAGAAACCCTGATAGGCGTTGCAACCGTTCTCGGCCAAGAATGTCCGCTGGGCGTCTGTTTCAACGCCCTCAGCAATCACAGCAAGGCCAAGCGTGTGCCCAAGCGCCAAAATCGTGCGGGCAATCGCAGCGTCATTAGAATCATTCAATACATCGCGAACAAAAGACCGGTCGATCTTCAATTGATCCAGTGGTAATAGTTTTAGGTAAGCCAGAGACGAATAGCCGGTACCAAAATCGTCGAGAGAAAATCCCACACCGTGTTCTTGCAAGGCCTTCATTTTATTGATGATGTCTTCCGTATCATCGAGCAAGAGACTCTCGGTGATCTCGAGCTTAAGTCTATGCGGATCAGCACCAGTCCGCGCTAGCACATCGAGCAACTGTTGGACGAAGTCCGGTCGGCGAAATTGGCGACTACTGACATTGACTGCCATTGTGAGAGCCGCCGTGTCTGGCTGACAGGCCCATCTTGCCAGTTGGATGCACGCGGTTTCCAACACCCAACTACCCAATGGCAAGATCAATCCTGATTCCTCGGCCCGCGGAATGAACTCGCCCGGAGGCACTAAGCCGTGTAACGGATGGTTCCAGCGAACCAGTGCTTCCGCGCCGGTCACTTGGCCTTCTCGATTGACCTGGGCTTGGTAGTGCAGGATGAATTCTTCCTTATACAATGCCTTGCGCAATTCGGCTTCCATCTCCACATGCGCGGTGACTGCAGCCTGCATGTGCGGCTCGAAAAAACGCAGCGCATTGCGACCCGCCGCTTTGGCCTGGTACATCGCCAGGTCTGCACGCTTGAAAAGCTCCTCAATATCGTTCTGACGTTTTGAAAACAAAGTGATACCAATGCTGGGTGTGCTGCGGTATTCCTGACCGTCAAGAATGTAAGGTTGGTTGAGCGCTTCCAATATTTGGTTTCCTACTGTTCCGGCTTGCGTCGCCGCCTGTTCACTATCTTCACTCAGTTCTTCAAGCATCACCACAAATTCGTCGCCACCCAGGCGCGCCACGGTGTCCCCCCCACGGACGCACAACGGCAGTCGTTCGGCGACCTGCCGCAATAACGAATCACCCTGATCGTGACCAAGGGTATCGTTGAGCGTCTTGAAATTGTCGAGGTCGATGAACATCAGCGCACCTAAGCGTCCGCTGCGTGAGCTGGTCGCTAATGCCTGCCGTAATCGGTCCATCAGCAGCCGTCGGTTTGGCAAGTTTGTAAGGGTATCGAAGAACGCCAGCAGCCTGATTTCTTCTTCGGCCTTCTTGCGCGTGGTGATATCGGTCTGCGTGCTGACATAGTTGGTAACGACCCCATCGTCGTTTTTCACTGCGGTAATCGTCAGCCAGTTGGGAAAGATTTCACCATTCTTCCGTTGGTCCCATATTTCGCCATGCCATGAGCCATCACGATCAATGCACTCCCATATTGCTGCAAAAAAGCTCGTGTCATGACGGTCTGAGTTGAGCACGTGCGGCGTCAGACCGACCACGTCTGCGGAAGAATAGCCAGTGCTTTCGGAAAATGCACGGTTAACGCGCAAGATCACAGTCTTGGCATCGGTAATCATCATGGCCTCCTGCGCGTCGAATGCAGTGGCGACGATTCGCAATTGCTCCTCGGCCCGTTTTCGCTCGCTCAGGTCAAAAAACTGGATGAGCAAATGTTTCTCGTCGTTGAGAAAGGTTGGTACGAGATTGCACTCAACCCAAAGTTCCTTGCCGAATGAGCTTAAAACGTGAACCTCACGTCGATGGAGTCGTTCTTGTTCGATAGCGGTTCGGCAGTCTTCGAGCAGCCCGGATTCTTGCCAAGCAACGATATCGTTATAGTTCTGCGCCAATAATGCTTCGCGCGTGGCGCCAACGAGACTGGCGTAAGCGTCATTGACTAAGGCACACTGGCCGCTAGCGGCATAGACGCCCATCGGCAAGGGCGAATGAAGGAGAATTGCCTTGTTAAAATCAAGAGTGCTCGCCAGTTCACGCGTGCGATCAATTACTCGCTGTTCGAGCGTGTCACGTTCCAAGGTGCGTTCATCGAGCGCCACACTAAGTCTCCGCTCGCTTTCGAGTAGCTTTTTCTTGATTTCTGCCTCAACGCTCATGTCCCGGATGGTTTTCGCGGCGCCGACAATAGCACCTTGGGCATTCCTGATCGGTGACACCGCAATCGACACATGAATCAGCTCGCCGTTCTTACGACGCCGGACGGTGGTGAAGTGCGAAATGTTGGCTCCAGCCGCAATCTTGGCGAGAATATCCGCTTCTTCTGCAGCGGCTTCGGAGGGAACGATTAGGCTCAACACGGTTTGGCCGATCGCCTCAGCGGCCGTATATCCAAACATCAATTCGGCAGCATGGTTCCAACTGTAGACAACACCATCGAGCGTTTTGCCAATGATTCCATCATTCGCACTGTCGACGATTGCCGCCAGCCTTCCGCGCTCGGCCTGCGCCGCACGAACTTCGGAAACGTCCTGGATCGTTGTGAGACTAAACGTCACTCCATCGATTGCCACATTATCAACGTTGATCGAGAGGTCAATCACGGCGCCCGACTTCGCGTGGTACGCGCATTCGAAATTTCGAACCGAACCGTGCTGCTGCAGTGCCGCTGCGATCCGCGCTCTTGCATCGATGTCCACTATACGCAGATTTAGGCTGGTCTTCCCGACAACCTCTTCCTTCGAATATCCAAACAATCTTGCAAAAGCGTCGTTTACACTCACCGTGGTGTCTTCCGGCCATTTCGTTAGTGCGATCGCGAGGGGCGTCGTCGCGAAAATGGCGGCATTACGTTGCTCGCTCTCGCGCAGGGCGTGCTCGGCCAGCCCGCGGTTGTATTGAGTTTGTCGAAGAATGTCCGTCGCGTTTCTCAACTCTATGCCGAGATCAGCTGCTTCCTTGAGCGCAAGAGCCGGCGTCGGTAAAATCTCACCCCGACCAAGTGCGGCTGCCTGCGGCCCTAACGCACGAATGGCGTCGGTAATGCGCGCCCCGGCGTATCGTGCAACCAGGATGCCGGTAAACAGCAGTACAAGCACTCCGCCGGACGTTAGCCACAGCGAGCGCCATAAGCCGGCGGTAATGGATGCCGTCGGCACGCCGATCGCAACCGACCATCCGGTTGCAGCAGAGCGGCTGTACATCGAAAACACACGGATGCCATCGAGCGTCGTCACTTCAATTATTCCTTCGGGCTTGATCGCCATGTTCCGCAGCAGCTCTGGCGCGCCCTTCTTGCCTATGAATTTGTCAGCCGCCTTGTTGCGCGCAACAATTGTCCCTCTGCTATCGAAGATCGCGACGACCCAGTCGTTTGGAATATTTTGTGCCACCAGTATTCTTGAAAAAATAGCTGGCCATATGCCAATATCAAGGGCGTACAGAACTTTTCCATCCCTGATAACCGGTGTACTGACGCTAAGAACTTCCTTTCTGGTAACGCCGCCCCAAAAGAGATCAGAAATGGCAGGTTTGCCACTCGCAAATACACGCGCCAACTGCGCGTCGTTGCCATGGCGGGGAAGGACGCTGCCGTATGGTTTCAGAGTATTGAGCAACTGCTGACCACTGCGATCCGACAGAACAAAGGTAAAACCTGACGTGTTGGGCAACACTTCCTGTGCCTGCCGGTGAAACCCTGCCAGGTCACCGTCCGTGAGAAAACGGGAGTGTGTGAGTGTCTGTGCAGTACTTCGAAGAGCGCCAAGTTCACCGTCAACCACCAGCATCATGGCACGCGCCGTCGTCAAGGTGGACGACGTGACGCTGTCGCGGCCGTCGTAATATGCCTTGAGCGAAAATCCGATCGCGATCAAGCATGCCGGAACAACCAGAGATAGGACAATCAGGAAAAGAATTTTCCGAATGGTGTAGGTTTTCATTTGCCCGTGCGCGGTTGTGGCCATGCAAATTGTCAGCAGATTGTATCGTATCAGTACACCCGAACGGGCCATTTTGGCGAGACGAACATTTCGTCTCAATAGGGTTGTTTTTCCGTTATCGGCATGGTAATTTGAGCAGTTCTAAAGCGTACCGAGACGAACCCGACCATGGCGCTCTACGGATATGCCCGCGTTTCCAGCAGCGACCAGGACTCCGCCCTGCAGGAGCAGGCGCTGCGCGCCGCCGGCTACGACGTTGTTCGGGCCGAGAAGGCGAGTCCGCACTGCGTTTCCTGTTCAACGCCATGAGCGTCAAGGCCGACCCGGCGTTCCCATTCCAGGGGCGGCCAACGATGATCTATCTGGACAACGGCCCGGTGGCCAAGAGCCGGGTGTTTCAAAACGTCATGCTGGCCCTCGATATCGAGTGGCTCACGCACATTCCGGCCGGCAAGGATGGAACGCGCACGACGGCTCGTTCGAAAGGCAAGGTCGAGCGCCCGTTCAGGACGGTGAAGCAAGCGCACGAAACGCTTTACCACTTCCACAAACCGAAAACGGAGCGCCAGGCCAACGAGTGGTTGGTGCGCTACCTGCTGCGTTACAACGACCAGAGCCATCGTTCGGAGAAACACTCCGGTCTGGCCGATTGCTGGCCAACTTGCCGGCCAAGGGCGTGCGCGACATGTGCGCGTGGGAGCAGTACTGCCGGTTCGCGCGCGAACCCGAAAGCCGCAGGGTCGGCATCGACGCGCGCATCGCCATCGCCGGCACTGCCTACCAAGTGGGAGCCGGACATGGCCGGCGAGACTGTCGTCTTGCTGAGGGGCTTATTCGACGACGAAATGTATGTCGAGTTCGACGGCGAGAAATTCTGGCCGTAGCGCCCGGTATGCGGGCCGGTTCCGCTGCACCGCTATCGGACGTTCAAACGCGGCAAGGCGGATGAGCGTACCGATCGCATCCGCGCGCTCGCAGATCAACTCGATCTGCCGATCAGCGCTTTGGATGGAAGCGATATGCACCTTGTTCCGCCAGCCGCCGCCATGTCGCTGACGCATCAACCAGTCAACACCGAGGTGCAACGAGTGGCGCGGCAAGTTTCACTTCTGGAACTCGCTCATCTGGGTGAACGTGACCTTCTTCCCCATGCACTTCCTGGGACTGGCCGGCATGCCGCGCCGCTATGCCGATTATCCACGGCAGTTCACGGACTTCCACATGCTCACCTCGATCGGCGCTTTTCTGTTCGGCCTGACGCAGGTGTACTGGCTGTTTGCCGTCGTGCTGCCCACCGTACGCGGCGGCAAAATGGCCGCGGCCAAGCCGTGGGACGGCGCCGAAGGGCTGGAATGGACGGTGCCGAGTCCCGCCCCCTTCCACACCTTCGACACGCCGCCGCGGGTCAAGTAATGCGATGCAACGCGAATGGCTGTTGAAGAAGAACTGTTCGATGTCGCCGCGCCAGGTGGGCATGGCGTATGGATTACTTTGCCTGTTCCTGCTGGTGATCGGACTGGGATTCGCCCTGCATGGCGCGTGGTTTGTGCCGGTCTTCGCGCTGCTCGACATCGGTGTGCTGGCGACGGCGCTGCTGTGCTACGCGCGCCATGAAGGCGACCGCGAGCGGATCGCGCTCACCGACGACAGCATGCTGGTGGAACGGGTCGAGGCGGGCCAGGTACGGCACATCCGGCTGGAGGCGTGCTGGACCCGCATTGTCATGCCGGACCGCCAGCGCAGCCTGATCGCGCTCGAATCGCGCGGCGTACGGGTCGAGATCGGCGGATTCGTGGGGGAAGAATTGCGTGGGCAGGTGGCGCAGGAGTTGCGACGCGAACTGCGCAAGGCATCGCTTTTGCGTTAAGGATCGACGCACGCGCCGGGCAGCCGCCCGTGTTGGGACCGGTGTGCGCGTTGGGCAAGCCATAGAGGTGCGCGCGTTGTCGCGCTGGGAAATCGGTCGCGCTGCGCGCGTTGCCGGCTTGGGCAAGCCAGAGAGGCGCGCGCGTTGTTGCATTGGGAAATCGGTCGCGGTGCGCGCGTTGCCACGCGCACGCGCGCACTTGCGTCAGAACTCGTCCCACTCCTCGGTTGTCGCCGACTTTGTCAGCGCCGGCTTCGGTTTGGTCACCGCCAGGTGAGACGACGGTGTCGAACGCGCCACCGGCGCCACCTTGTGCGGCGCGGCGCCGCTGTGGCGGTCGTCGAGCTTGAAGACATTCACCGCCCGCGCCAGTTGCGTGGCCTGGAACTGCAAGCTTTCGGCCGCCGCAGCCGCTTGTTCGACCAGCGCCGCATTTTGCTGGGTCACGCCATCCATTTCGGCAATCGCCTGATTGACCTGGGAAATGCCCTGGCTCTGCTCGCCCGTGGCCACCGTGATCTCCGCGATGATGGCGTTGACCCGGCCGACGCTGGCCACCACCTGCTCCATCGTGCTGCCGGCTTCGTCGACCTGGCGGGTGCCGATGGCGACCTTGCCCACCGAATCGTCGATCAGGGCCTTGATTTCCTTGGCTGCCGCCGCGCTGCGCTGGGCCAGGTTGCGCACTTCCGAGGCCACGACCGCGAAACCGCGACCCTGTTCGCCCGCGCGCGCCGCTTCCACCGCCGCGTTCAAGGCCAGGATATTGGTCTGGAAGGCAATCCCGTCGATCACGCTGATGATGTCGACGATCTTGTTGGACGACTCGTTAATCGAGGTCATCGTGGCGATCACCTGCGACACCGCCGCCCCGCTCTTCCTGGCCACGTCCGAGGCCGACGCCGCCAGCTGATTGGCCTGCTTGGCGTTTTCGGCATTGTCCCTGACGGTCGCGGTCAACTCTTCGATCGACGCCGCCGTCTCTTCCAAGGAGCTGGCCTGCTGCTCGGTGCGGGCCGACAAGTCGTTATTGCCCTGGGCGATCTCGGAACTGGACTGGGCCACGTTGTCGGCGCTTTCGTGCACCTGCACCAGCACCGTATGAATCTTGGCCACGAAGGCATTGAAGCCGGCGCCGATCACCGCCAGTTCATCCTTGCCGTGCACATCCAGCCGTACCCGCAGGTCGGCATCGCCCGAGGACAGATTGGTCATCGTGCGGCCCAGGGTGCGCAGCGGACGGGTCAGGCGCGACACCACCAGCACCAGGATGCCGCCCGTGGCCAGCGCGCACACCAGCGCCACGATCAGTGTGTAAAGCAGCAATTCGCGCGCCGGCGCCGTTGCGACCTTCTTCGGAAAACTCAGGTCCACGCTCCACGGCGGAATGTCTGGGTGGATCGAGAGCGGCTGCAACAGCCGGATATTGCCGCGGCCATCGTCGAATTCGTAGGTCTTGCCCTGGCGGATGCGTTCGAGCGCGGCCGGCGGCAAGTCGTCGGCCGGTTTGCCCAGGCGCGCCGGCAGCGGATGGCTGGCGTACACGCCGCCGTTCGAGATCAGCGACAGCTTGCCGCCCTCGATGACCTTCAGTTCGGCCAGGATCGTGGTCAGGCGCGGCAACATGAAGTCGGCGCTGGCCGTGCCGATGAATTTGCCATCGATCATGATCGGCGCCACCAGCGACGCCATCAGCACATCCTTGCCGTTAATCGGATACACATAAGGCTCGGTGAAAAATACCTTGCCGCTGCGCTTGGGAATGTCGTACCAGTCATTGGCGCCGGGATCGGTGCCAAAGACGATCGGTTCGATACTCACTTCGTTCTTGGTGTTGCGCGTGAAGTAAGGCATGAAGCGGCCGCTGGCGTCGTAATGCGGTTTCTTGCCGGCGAACTCGGCATCCTTGCCATCGAGCGCATTCGGCTCGAAGGTCACCGCCGCGCCGATCAAGTCTTCCGTCCCGAGCAAGGTGCTTTTGGTCAGTTCGTAGATTTGCTCGCGCTGCAGCGGCTGGCCCAGGGCCTTGGTCGAGCGCATTGCCGAGCCCAGGCTGATGACTCCGGCCAGGTTGGTCGCCAGGCGGCTTTGCAGTGCGCCGACCACTTCGCGCGACGAGGTGCGCGCCAGTTCCATCGCCGCCGCTTCCGCGCTGGCGCTGCTCTTGAAGCCGATCACCGCCGCCGTGACACCAAGGCTCAGCACCACCAGGGTGGTGGCGGCGATACAAATCTTGCTGTTCAGCGAAAGGCCCGATCCGAATGCTGCCATGGTTTTTTTATCCTCTTCGGTATTGTCCATCATCAAAATGTCTTGGTCAGCGCTACCACGAAAGTGCCGACGGCAGGATTGGACACCGCCACCTTGCCGGACGAATCGGGGACGCCGAGCGTGTAGGCGTCGTAGGCATTGGTCGCGCCGTGCGCCTTGGTGTAGGTGCCCGACACGGCCCAGCCGCCATCAAAGGCCTTGGTCACGCCCACTTTGGCGTCACGCCAGTTCCAGATATCGTTGCCGGCGCCATGGACCCGGCCATCGCCCACGTGCAGGTTCAGGGTATAGCCCGAACCGAGGTCGACGTTGGCGCCCACGTCCAGGTAACCCGTACCGCGCGCATGGGTGATGCCGAAGAAGTCCTTGGTGTAAGTGCTGTTGTACTTGGCGTAGAAAAACTTGTAGGTCATGCCCAGCGACAGTTCGCCGTAGTCGTACGACACCCTGGTGGCGTGGTACTCGGCACCAGGATATTTGTAGTAGTACAGGAGCGCGCTGTAACCGATCGGACCGGCGGTGCCGGTGTAGCCACCGTACAGGTCGACTTCAAGCGTGGCGTCTTCGATAAAACGGTTGCTGACGGTCGACATCCAGACCCCGGCCGAAAAACCGCTGGGGTGGCCGATATCGAAGCCGCCCTGCAAGGCCGGCTTGCCCCAGGTCTGGCGGAAGCCGCGCGAAATGTATTGGGATGCGAGGGTGACGTTGGCGGTCATGGTGGTCGCGGGCGCGGCGGCGGCCGGCTTGGCATCCTCCGTGGCGGCTTGGACTGATGCCTGGGAAGCGAACGCGAGCAGGCTGAGGAGAGAAAGCGCGGCACGTTGGTTGACGATAGAAGGCATCTTGAGGTTTCCGTAAGGTTACTGGACGCGCAGGGCAGCGCACCAGGTACATCTTGAGCGAAGAGTCAGACGAGGGTCAGGTCAAACATGCGGCTGCATCTGCCGGCGGAGTTGGGGCCGGCAACGGCACCCGTGATGCTGGGGCTCAGAACAACATGACGTGCACATGCGCAGGTCATGCGCCAAGGATAGGCGCGAGCGCGCGCCTATGTCAAACGTGTTGCACCAAGAGAAGGGAATCCGTTGTATAACGGAGAGCGGCACGGGCCGCTGCCCCTGCGCCGGTGCGCGCCGCGCGCGCCATGGTGCAAGGCGCGCATCCCGGATCAGGCCCGGCAAGCTCAAGGCCCAAGAGGTGGCAGGCAGCGCTGCCGATGCCATTGCCACATCGCGCCGGCACGGGCTTGCCTGCTTACGGCCCGGCGTCAGGCGCCTTGCCCGTCCCCGTGCCGTACACCGATTCCAGGGCCAGCGCTGCGCTCGCGCGGTAAATCGTATCGTGGCGCTCGGTCGGCATCGGCCGATAGGTCCAGCTGACCTTGGCCGGGGCATGCGCGCGCAATGATGCCGCCAGGCGCGCCGTGCCGGGCACGATGTTTTCCTCGTCGGCCGACGTCAGGAAAATCCTTTTCGGCGTCGCCGGCAGCGCCTTGATGCGCGCATCGGCGGCGCGCACCAGCGCTTCATCGTTCCACCAGACGCTCGGGCTGATCGCCACGTAACGGTCGAACAGCGCCGGCTCGGCCAGCAAGGTTTCGACGATGAACAGGCCGGCCAGCGACTCGCCCACGATGCCGCTGTCGGCCGTGGTGCGGTAGTGCGAGCGGATATGCGGCATCAGCTCGGTGCGGATGAACTGACGAAATGCCGCCGAGCCACCCACGCGGGGCGCGATGCGCTTGTCGCTGGCCACCGTGGTCGGCCCGGTGAGGTCGCGCCGCCGCTCCGTGTTTTCAATGCCGACCAACAGCACCGGGATCATGCGCCCTGCCGCCACCAGCGTTTGCACGGTCTCGGCCACGTGCGGGAAGTCTTCGGCATTGCCGCCATCCGGCATGTACAGCACCGGCAGCGGCGCCCCTGCTTCGCCGCCGTGTCCGATTGGCACGAAGACATTGATGCGGCGGATTTCCGACAGCGCGGCCGATTCCAGAGTGAATGTTTGCGACCTCACCGGCGCGGCAATCGACTGCACGGCGGCGCAGCCGAGGAAAACGGTAAGCAGGGCTTGTTTCATGGGTGCTCCGCGGAGAAAAAGCAACATACTGCCACCAAAATATTGTCTATACAACACAGTTATCGGACACGCTGCCCTGCGCCGCGCAAGCAAGACCATGTTCGCCATGGCGCCGCGGGCAGCGATCTGGATCAGGGCGGACTTTTTCCCCGGCCGGCGCTGCTGTTAAACTCGTGGTGCGCACCGCACATCCGGTGTTTTCCTTCACTCTCCGACGACGATGACTCGCCTACACCAAATTACCCTGTCTGTGCTTGCCCGTTCCTGCTTCCTCGTCCTGCTCGCCAGCAGCGCCAGCGCCCAATCCCCGCTGCCGCTTCCCGCCAACGACGCCGAGATCCCGGCATGATCAAGGCGCGCGTCGATAACGATAAAAAGGGGTCCGGCATGGTGTTCGGCCTGTTCGATACGCGCGCCAGCCGGGTCATTTATCGGCTTCGATCCGGACACGCGGCGCGGCGTGGTCCTGATGTCCAACTCGCACAGGGGCTCGGCCGATATCGCCCGGCGCGCCCTTAACCGCGCCTTTCTCCTGACCGTGTACACCCCTCCCCCGGCGATGATGGAGGCATTGGCACAGCGCGGCTACGGACAGATCGGCGCGATCTACCAAGAGCAGCACGCCGCCGATCCCCAGTTCAAGCTCGATGAAGCGCTGCTCAACCAGTGGGGTGACGAGATGCTCGTGCAAAGGATGTCCTTGAAGCGCGCCCGCCGCCATGCCCAGCCTAGGTCTGGGGCGCCGCCAGAGTCGCGCGGCGGCCCGCCGTCATCAGGAACACCGCGTAGCCGGCCAGCAGCAGCCCGGCGAACACCAAGGCCATCACCAGGTTGTAATAGACCATGGTCCCCAGGCACACCAGCGCGCCGAGCAGCGCGAACAGCGGAACGTAGGGATACAGCGGCGCGCTGAAAGGCCGCACCATTTGCGGCTCGCTGCGGCGCAGCTTGAACAGCGCCAGCATGCTGACGATATACATCGTGATCGCGCCGAACACGGACATGGTGACGATATTGGCCGTCAGGGTCTGCCCGCCGATCTTGATCAGTTCATCGCTGTAGATCGCGGCGATGCCGACCACGCCGCCGGCCAGCACGGCGCGGTGCGGAGTCTTGAAGCGCGGATGAATCTTGGCAAAATAATGGGGCAGATAACCTTCGCGGGCGAGCGCGA
Source organism: Massilia antarctica (assembly GCF_015689335.1). Lineage (GTDB taxonomy): Bacteria > Pseudomonadota > Gammaproteobacteria > Burkholderiales > Burkholderiaceae_D > Telluria_A > Telluria_A antarctica. The sequence continues at coordinate 5,682,039 of NZ_CP065053.1, forward strand.
AAATCTGGCGCGAATAGCCGAAGATAATGCCGTGGAAGGACGCGATCAGGCCGAACAGGCCGAGCCACACCAGCATGTGCAGCCAGCCGCTGCTGCCGCCGACGATCATCTTCATCGCCTGCGGCAGCGGATCGTTGATATTGGCCAGCTTGGTCCAGTCGCCCGCCCCGCCCGCGAACATCATCACGCCCAGGGCCAGCACGACCAGGGTCAGGATGCCGCTGACGTAGGCGATGGGAATCGAACGGCGCGGATCCTTGGCCTCCTCGGCCGCCATCGCCACGCCCTCGATGGCCAGGAAAAACCAGATCGCGAAGGGAATAGCGGCGAACATGCCGGGAATGGCCGCCGCGCTGAAGCTATCCTGGCCGGACCATCCGCCCTTGGTAAAATTGGCGAACGAAAAACCCGGGGCGACCACGCCCATAAACACCAGCAACTCGAAGATCGCCAGGATCGCCAGCACCAGTTCCAGGGTGGCGGCCACCTGCACGCCGATGACATTCATCGCCATGAAGACGAGATACGCGCCGAGCGCGACCAGTTTGGGATCGAGCGCGGGAAACTGCACGTTCAGGTAGGCGCCAATGGCCAGCGCAATGGCCGGCGGCGCGAACACGAATTCGATCAGGGTGGCGGCACCGGCGATATAGCCGCCGACCGGGCCGAAAGCGCGCTTGCTGTAGGCGAACGGCCCGCCCGCATGCGGGATCGAGGTCGTCAGCTCGGTAAAGCTGAAGATGAAGGTGGCATACATGGCGGCGATAAAGATCGCCGTCACGGCAAAGCCGAGGGTACCGGCCGAGGCCCAGCCATAACTCCAGCCGAAATACTCGCCGGAAATGACCAACCCGACGGCGATGCCCCACAATTGAAAGGTGCTCAGTGCCTGCTTGAGCGCGGGCGCGCCTGCGGTGTTCGCGTTCATGAGTGACTCCAATCCGGGTAAGGTGGCGAAACTTGAGACGAAGATTGCTCGATGCGGTCGGCCCAATCGCAAGCGGGAAGGTGCTATCCGTAGCGGATAAACAATGCCGACGAGTTAAGTATGCCGTTAAATCAACGGTTTTGGCGAAGAAAATTCAACACATCCTCAGTTAAAGCCGACCCAGTAGTACTCATCCTTCGCTTCGCCCCTGAACAGGTAGCCATCACCCCAGAACGCGACGAAGTTCTGCTCGTTCATTCTGTGCGCCGGATACCACTCGGGCGCATGCTTCGCGGCATAGCCGTCATGCCAGGGCGCCTTTATCCGCCCCGAGGGGACGGGATCCGGCAGTGTTTCACCGGATTTGAGGGTGCCGTGACGAAATCCGGTAACGTCGTTGCGGCGGGCTAACCACATCTCGATAGCAGCGGAGAGCTGCGCGGAACGCATCTCGACGTAGGAGATTCTGGAAGCGTCTTGCAGGGGTACTCTGCATTGAATCATGAGGGAAGTGCGGGTATATGCACTGTCCGCAAGTGCCTGGCTTGGTGGAAGAACGCTGGTCTTAATCGACATGTCGGGTCTGCCGTCGAACAGCGCGTGGTCGGGACGGCCCCCGGCAAAGTCCCAGTACCGCTGCTCGTAGTCCGACATCAGGCAAGCCGGCCTGCCCCAGCAATACAGATAGGCTGCGGCATACAAGAGGAAACCCATTACCACCGCGTAGACCACGATATTCGATTTTTTCAACGTGCTAGCCTTATCTTGATCTCATCCAGTCACGCTGGCAGAGGCCCTTGCGTTTGGACTAAAAACTCTGAATGGCGGCAAGGCTGACTTGGACTCGACACCCTTGTCTCGCCGACGCAGGCCGTGGCAGCCCGCACGCCTGATGACAGGGCCGCCGGTCGTTAGACAATTGCGGCACCGCCCCGTCACGCAATGCCCGCAGCTATCGGCAAGCCCGCGCTTGCAGTGAATCACGTGAGGAATGCATTTTACACGTGCCCAGCGCCAGCCTTATCGATTGACCAGATGCCATCCGCCGGGTCGGGATATCCCTTGAGCAAAACCTGTTCGCCCCAGGCTGGCCATCGATTGCTTGCGCTGGCTATTCCTTTCCCCTTCCGTCCGGCGTGGATCGCCGCTCAGCCAAGGCGCCAGCGCGGAAAGCAGGCCACCGCGCGCACGCGACGGTCGCCCCTCTTGCGCCGGCAGCGAGCGCCTGCGCCACCAGGGCGCCGACAGCCCGAAGAGATTGGCGGCGCCGAGCAGCTCGGGCGGTTTCTCTCCGGACGCTCGGGCCCAGGCGATGCCGCGCGACGCGGCTTGCATTTCAAACAATGAAATAATCACCTAAACCGAATTAATATTCGGTTAAAATGCATGGATGAAACCCAAAGACGTGAAAAAACTGGCATCCATCACGCGTGCCACCTATGCGCTCGTGCAGGAAAGCGGTCTCGCGCCGCTGACCCTGGCCGATATCGCGCGCGGTGCCGGCATTGCCACCAGCACGCTCTACATTTACTACCCGTCCAAGCAGGCGCTGCTTGACGCGCTGTACGAGCAAGCCAAGAGCGCCACCTGCGAGCGCCTCACGCGCGGCGCCGGAGCGCAACTGCCGCCCAAACTGCGCATCCGCCAGATCTGGCTCAACATGCTCAATAACCGCCTCGACCACCCGGCCGAGATGGTGTTCCAGGAGCAGTACGTCAGCTCGCGTTTCATGAGCGAGTCGAACCGCGAGCTGGGCAAGCGCTTCGTGCGCGAGTTCGACGAAGTCCTTGAAGCGGGCCAGCGCGACGAAACCCTCAAGCCCGTCGCCCTCCCCTTCCTGGGCGCCTGCATCCTCGGCTCGGTGCGCGAAACGGCGCGCCTGATCGCCGCCGGGGTCCTGCCGGACGACGAATCGACCAGGACAACCGGCTTTCAACTGTGTTGGGATGCGCTCAAAGCCTGAGCGTTTTTTTATCTTTTAACCGAATGGAAATTCATTTATCATGCGAAAAACGATCCTGATTACCGGCTGTTCCAGTGGCATTGGCCGCGCCGCAGCCGAATTGTTCGCCGAACGCGGCTGGAACGTGGTGGCCACCATGCGCGACCCGTCGACCGCCGGCGCGCTGGCCGCCGCACCGAATGTCGTCGTCACCCGGCTTGACGTGACCGACCGCGCCTCCATCGACACTGCCGTCGCGCTCGCGCTGGCCAGCTTCGGCCGCATCGATGCCGTCGTCAACAACGCCGGCTTCGGCGCCTTCGGCCCGTTCGAGACGGCATCGACGCAACTGATCGACCGCCAGCTGGCAACCAACGTCACCGGGGTCTTCGACGTGGTGCGCGCGGTGCTGCCCGCCATGCGCGAGCAGCGCGCGGGGACGATCATCAACGTCGCCTCGGTCGGCGGCCTGACAACGATGCCGCTCAACGCGATTTACCACGCTACCAAGTACGCCATCGTCGGCTTTACCGAAGGCCTCACGTACGAGCTGGCACCGTTCGGCATTGCCGCCAAGGTAGTTGCGCCGGGCGGTGTGGCCACCGACTTCGCCGGGCGTTCGCTGTCGAAGACCTTCAGCGGCGACGCCCACCCGTATGCGGACTCGGTAGCGAAGGTCATGCACACGTTCGAGAACAACCGCGGCGGCTTTTCCCAGCCGCGCGCAATCGCCGAGGTGATCTTCAGCGCCGCCACCGACGGCAGCGCCCAAGTCACTTACGTGGCCGGCGCGGACGCGGACGCGCTGCTGGCAGCGCGGGCCAAGCTGGGCACCGAAGCCTATATCGACATGATGAATCAGCGCTTCGGCCTGAAGTGACGACCGGTGCCTGTCATTGAGGACCGGTGTCGGGCGCGGCGAGGCAGGCGGCAGGCGCCACCCCGGCGCATAGCCGGCGGGCCGGTCCGCGTGCGCAATGCACACGCGACCGGCTGATTGAAGCGGCATCGTGCGACTGCATTGACAGGCCATTAACTTGCCCTTCACAATGCCGCCCATGCTTACCTTTCCCCTGATTGACATTGGATTGAACCTCGCCAGCCACCGCTTCACGCGTGACTGGAAAGAGGTCATCGCCCGCGCCCACGACGCCGGTGTCGAGCGCTTCATCCTCACCGGCACATCGCTGAAGACGTCCAGGGAAGTGGCACTGCTGACGGAAAAAATGGCCCCTGGGAGTGCCTATTTCACCGCCGGCATTCATCCCCACTATGCTTCCGAGTTCGGGGCCGACGCCTTGGCTCAGCTGCGCGCGCTGCTATCGCATCCGAATGCCGTGGCGGTGGGAGAAACCGGGCTCGACTACAACCGCGACCTGTCTCCCCGCCCCGTGCAGCGCGCCGCCCTCGAGGCGCAGGTCGACCTGGCCTGCATGGTCGGGAAGCCCTTGTTTCTGCACGAGCGTGAAGCCGCACCGGATCTGCTGGCAATTCTCGATAACTTCAAGGATCGCCTGCCAAACTGCGTCGTACATTGTTTCACCGGTAGCGAGGCGGTCGCGCGCCAGTATGTGGAGCGGGGCTTTTATCTCGGCATCACGGGCTGGGTCGGGCAAAAAAAACGCAACCGCGACCTTCTGCGCGCGCTGGAAGTCATTCCACCCGAGCGCATGATGCTCGAAACCGACGCACCCTACCTGACACCGCCCGGCTACGCCCCGCACATTACGGGCAGGAACGAGCCGGCTGCGCTGCCTCGCGTCGCCGAACTGCTGGCTATCGGCCGCAGCGTGCCGGTCGAGCAAGTCAGGGCGGATGCCTATGCGGCGACCATGACGTTTTTCGGGCTCGACGACCTGCGCCAGGCCGGCGGCTGACTTTTGTTCGTCACCTTCCAAGCGCCGTCCGCATCACACGGCCATTGGCATGGCTGCGCTATCCGGCCGCGATACCTGCAGAACGCGCATTTTTCGCAAACGCGCGATCAAGGGGTCGACCCGCTCCATGTGAAATCCGGCTGCGTCGAGCGCGTGCCTGGCGGAGCCGACATGCGGTTCATTGAGCAGCGCCCGCAATAGCAGCTGCTCTTCTCCAGTCAGGGCGAACTGCGGAAGATAGCGTTTATAGTGAAGAACCATCTTGCTATCGTCCTGCTCGATGTGGGCGACCAGCGGATTGAGTTTCACCGCCCGCTTTTGCTCCAGGGCGTCCAGTTGAACTGGTGTGATCTCGACATGCTTGCCGTCATACACCAGATGCGTGATCTTGAATTCGGCAGCGCTATTGAGCATTTCCGGCCAATTGCGCGGCATCTCGGTGCCGTCACGGCGATCAATGACGTAGCATTGTTCCGCCGCCTGGCCCGCCTGCCCCGCAATCCAGGCGCTCAGCCACCGGGTCAAGGCGGCGTAATTGCCGCCGTAGTCGCGCTTTTCTCCGCACCCTGTCGCGGCCATCACGCCCCAGCCATGTCCGCCCACATAGCGCGTCATGACCTTTACCGAGGAAATGGCCTCATCGAAAAAGAAATCGCAGCCACCTGCCTGGGTCTCTTCAACGGCGGCCGACGTGACGCCCGACTCGGCGAATTTTTTCAGATTGCTCAAAAAGCCCGCTGCCAGGCTGTCCACCAGATCGTAGGCCTGGCGGATACCCTTGACATCGATGACGCCGCCCTTGTTGAGGATAAGCGGATGCACACGCCAATTGAGCGCCTCGGGACACTCGCTCGCGCACCAATGCAGCGCCGCGCGAATCCAGCACAGCATCGCCTCGCGCGTGTTGCCGCGCGCTTCTTCAACGCGCAGCAGGCATAGATTGACGTTGACCGCGTCCGTGTCGGTCCGCCCTCCTTCGACCGTCGAAAACGCGCGCCCATAATAGGTCTGCGATTCGTCGAGCTCTCCCCGGTAGCGGTACAAACGCGCCAGATTGATCGAGTTGACAAACGCAATGCGCGCGTCGCCCAAGGTCGGATCGTCCAGCAGCTGTTCTATGCGTTTTTCCAGCTTGAATGCGGCTTCGTGATCGCCATTGCGCAAGTGGGCGAATGCCGTGATATTCATCAAAAACAGATAGGTCTTGTCCATCGCCTTCGGCTCGAACATGGCCAGGGCTTTGGTGAGATAAGGCAGCGCGGCCTGATGCGATCCGCTCATCACCAAGCCCCAGCCTTTAAGTTCGAGCAAGGTTCCCAGGAGATCGGGCGGCAAGGCGGGATCCGGATCGTCGATATTCGCCGCCGCCTTGAAATTGGACAGGGTGATGTGCATGAACTGCTTTTGGGTCCGGTACGCCATCTTTTCAGCGGGACTCGATGCCTTGGCCTCGGCCATGTCCATGTATGACAACGCCAATTCCCGGTATCCCGATTCGATATGTTTCCAACCCTCGGAACAGAGTACCCGGCTATCCACGGCCTCTTTATCGGCATGCAGCATCGCATACGCCCGGAAATGGCGCATGCTGGTGTGCGCCATGGACGCCACCTCGTCCGGCGTAAAGCGCACTGCCGGGTCGGCAGAATCGCGACGCGATTCGGGCATCACCAATGCCCACCCATTGGCAAGCGGGATCATCGCGCCCATGTCGTCGTCGGACAGTGTTTTCAGGATGGACGGCGGGATTGCGCTCGGCAGCATGGAAACCAGGCTGCGCCGGCCGCTGGCCGGCAACGTCGGCGCGCTACCGTGCTCGCTGACTTCCCAGTTTTCCGGCCAGGTGCAAGGCTCGTCGCCCACCACGACCAGGGTCAGGTCCAGGGCGCCATGCAGCACGCGCAGATATTCGATCAACAGGTGGTCCGCATAGCGCCAGGCAATGCCAAAACGGGGGCAGACGATGAACAGCTGGGCAGGACGCTTCTGCAATAAACGGGCGATTTGCTGCGCCGTGCCAAACGCGCTGAGCACCGATATATTGCCGCGCCCCTCCTGGTCGATGGCCAGGCTCATCGAGTCGCCGGCCGATCCGGCGACGTGCTCGCTACCGCTTTTCAGGCTCACTTCCTGCCCCACAAGTTGTCCAAGCAACTGGGTGGCCAGGGCCTGTTTGGTCCAGGTGCCCAGGCTCAGGTCGGCCACCGCGCAGGTACCGCCCCTGGAGATATTCTCGATCAGTTCCCTGAGAGCCGGACCGGTGCCAATGCGTTGCGCGTTAAACTGTAAAGATGGTTGCATCTTATTACCTCGCTGAATAATTCGAAAAAAGTCAGGCCACCGGCATTACGGCTGCGTCTTGGGATGCAGTTTCTTTAATTGGTTTCTGATCCATGGCACCAGGTTCGCAAAGATGCGCCACAGCAGGAACAGGCTTACCAGCGGTAGCAGCACGAGGCTCGGAACGGGTCCCAGGAAATCTCGGATCGACTGGAAGTAATGGGTAAAGAGATAGATACCCGCCGCCACGTTGACCACAATGGCGAGAATTCCGTAGGCGAAGTAGACCGGCACCACATAGCCGGCGCAATTGGCGGCAACCGCCGTCGGGCGGCGCCCGAGGACAAAGGCGCCCATGCGGTTGAACAAATAAGCGTTGGCATCCTTGCGCAGATCCGGCATGCGCAAGGCCTGGGCCAGCATGAAGTACGTGTCCGACTGAAGAAAGGGCACGAGCTGGATCAGGCAGCCCACGTTATACCAAACCAGAATGTCGATCGCGGCCGTTTGCATGAACGAGCCGGCAGGCAGATAGCGCCACGCGAGAAAAGCGAGGGGGATCAGCGATAGGCTGATCAGCGGCCCGATCATCAGCACCTGGACCCGGTGCGTCCGCTTCGGAAAGAGCAGCATATCGTCGACCGAGGTATACGCGGTGAGCATGAAATAGCGCATCATGATGCCGACTTCCCTGACGTCGCCGCCATGGCGCTTGCACGCAATCGCGTGGCCCGCTTCGTGCAGGACGGTCATTCCCATCACGAATCCGAACAAGGTGGCGGCGCGCGCGACAAGCGAATGGGGCGAGGCAAGCAGCGCGGCATCCCACAAGGCTGACATCTGCGGCAACAGGAATAGTTCGAACGCCATCAGGCCAATCGCCCACAGCAGCAATACCGGTCCGTTGATGATGAAGCGGGCGGCCGGCACGAGTCGGGCCAGATAGGCATCCGGGTTCCAGAAAAACAGCCGCTGGGCGATCATGCTGTCGCCGCTGGCAATCACGGCGCTGGCGGCCGGCTTGATTTCCTGCGGCTGCGCCTGCACACCGGTATCGAGCAAACCGCGCTGAAAAAACAAGGCGAAGGCGTTGCGCAGCGATAGTTCATTCATCGGCTTGGCGAACGCCTGTTCATATTCCTGCGCGATCTGGGCGCCGCTATGTTCGCCATCGAGGCGGCGCAAGATGAACGCTTCCCGTTCGCCCATCCTGAAATACATGCCGCTGGCCGAATTCTTTGCGAAGCACATGACCGCGCCGCCGACAAATTCGTCCGGCCCGATTTTGATCGACTGCGCCAGGCGCGGCAAGGGCGCGGCCGCGCCAACGCTGCCGGCCGCGTTCACAGGGCGCCTCCCAGGGTCCGGTGAATCATATTGGCCATATACACCTCTTCCCGTATCAGGATGCCCAGGCGGTTGTTCATCATGTGGACATAACTCGTCAGCAGGCGCGAACAGGCACTCTCGTAGCTGTCCGTTGGCGGTTCCAGCAGCAATTCGCCGGCGCCGTGGAGTTCCCTGATGCGGTCGCGCATATGGCTCGCATTGCGCGAATAGCGCGACAGCGCGCCCCCATCCTCCACCTGCAGATGGCGGTGTATCTGTTCAACCTGGGACACTTGCGACAGGATCCGGTCCGACTGCCGCTCGAAATCGGCTTCGAACGCATCCTGCGATTGCTGCGTCACGTTGACGCCGCTGAAAAATTCCGCGTAGCGCTTGAAGAAACCGGCGACGACGGCCTTGTCCTCGAAAAACGAATAGACAAAATACAGCATCAACTGAAACGCCAACCCAAGGATGCTGGTGCGCACATGGCTGTTCGATTCGCCGATCAATTCCAGCGCGATGACGCTCGACAGATGGAAATGTTCCTCGGCCAGGGCGATGCCGCTGGCCCCCCCATAGCGCCCGTACTCGGGAAAGTAAGGCATATAGCGAAACGAGTTGTTGTCCATGATGGGAATCATGCCGTCCGCGCCGAACTGGCGGACATACTCTTCCTGCCCGTATTCGGCGACGAACATCGCCCGCATCAGTGGCGCCATGATCTGCGGGTCGGGGTCGAACAGGGACGGACGCTGTTCCAGGAATGCGCCAACGGCGCCGTCGACAATCGACCGGATTTCGGCGTGATCCGCTCCGGTGCTGGGCAACAAGCGCAAGCGCACGTGTGCGCCGCCTTCCCAGTAGCGGATAAAGAAATAGCTTGAAATCAACCCTTCGACGGTGAGCCGCTCGACCAGCGGATCCACGCATTCAAGCAGCACCGGCCTGAGGTCGATCACATTGTAGTAAATATGGATGCTGATATAGGTTTGTTCCGCGAGTTTCATCGACGCTCACTTTGGGTAATTTCCACGACAAATTCCGACACATGCGCATGGCCGTCGCAATGGATCGCGCCTTCACGGGTAGGCAGCATCTCCGTGAAATGCAGGTAGCCCTGGATCCCGGAAATATGTTTTTCAAACAGGGACACGCAAAACTGGTTCTCGAAATCGAGGTAAAAAGGCTTCTGCCCGAAATCGTTCCCGCCGATATCCTGGGAGCTATCGTCCGCTTTTCTGTCCGCATTCCCGTGCGCTGGGTTCGCGCCGCCGCCTTCAATGTTGACAAAGGCCTGTGCCGGAATTCCCGCGCCGATCCGCCACTTTGCCAGGCGCACCATCCACGGATAATCCTCTTCCAGCGGTTCGCGCTGCGGCACCTTGCTGACGGGGGCAGTCCATCGGGCGCGCTCGATGATGATCTGCCGGTAGCGGATGCGCGGCCGGTACAGGACACTCCCATCGACCGGCAAGGGCTTGGGAAACAGGTCCGAGCGCAGTACCACGGGCGCACTCAGATGCAGCAACAGCGTCTGCAATTCCGGCAATCCCAGGGGATAGAACATGCCCAGGTAAACAGGAATGATGCGTTTATCGAGACGCTTGCAATACAAGTAAATGTCGTCGGTCGCGCCATCGTGGCGAAGCGTCAGCTCGCACAGGCGGATCTGGCACTCGGGCGCGGCGACACCGCGCTCGCCCGGCAGCACCAGTTCAATATCGGCCACCAGCCGATGCTGATTGAGATTCGTATCATGCCCGCCCTGGAACTCCGCGAACAGCGATCCTGCGGGCTCGGTCGCCTTGAGCGTTTTTCGTTGCGCATCATCGACCGGCTGCTGCGCGCCATCGTCGAACAGATGGGCAAAGCGGCTGAATGCATAGCCGTGTCCCGCATACACGTGGTTTAACACCAGACGGGGTGTGTCGTTCTCCGTGGCCAGCTGAAAAAAGAAGGAATTGGACAGGCGCTTGTGCCGCCCCAAGGCGAGCCGTCCGATCTGTTCGACCAGTTCAGGCGGAATCATGATGTCGCCGTTTTCAGCGGCATCGGGCCGCACGTCCGCCATCACCGACAGGAAATGCTGCTGGGCCTCCTGGATCGCCACGATTTCAGGAATCCTGAGCGCGTTCAGGATACCGCCGCCGAATGCCGGGCCGATGTCGGTCCTGCGGTTGCTGGCAGAGACAGTCCGGTAAAACGCTTCATGAAAAAAATCTGAAAATGCCTGAATGTCCTGGCATTCGCCGCCCACCCCGAAGCGCTTTTTGAACAGGGTTTTGAACGTGATCTTCGACACCAGCAAAGGATCGAACAAGGACAGGAAGCAATGCATCTCGGCCAATTGGTCCAAGGGTGCTTGCCACGCGGTTTTGTTCAGCAATACCGGTGCCTTGCTGATCGTGGCGTCCTCGTAGAGCGTGGGATGCGGCACCGATGCCGTGTTCCCGACCAGTTCGAGCACTTGCGCGACCTCGCCATCGAGCGCGGACAAGATGCTTCTGCGCGCCGCCGGGGTGGCCTGGGCATATTGCTGCACCTTGAGATCGATGCTACGCAGACCGTATGCAGCCGCCAGCAAAGCCGGATCGCGCATCTGTTCGAGTCGCGCGGCAAAATGTGCCCAGCAATCCGGATCGAACGCACTGGGGCGCAAACCGCTTATCAGGAGCAAGCCACTGTCGATCAGCACATGAATATACTGAAGCGCCTTTTCCGGCGCCATTCCCAGCCCGGACATCAGGGCCGCTTGCATGTCGGCGATGGCAGTATCGCCCGTGGCCAGCATGTCCAGGACAATCTGGAGCGACGGCGTCAAATGCACCGCGAAAGCGAATTCGGACACCGCGCTATGCACCGGGCCGCTGATATTGACGGCAGTTTCCTTGCGCTTGAGGAAAGTAATACGCTTGCCCTTGACCGACCAGCCATCCTTGAGCGCCACGCGCAGATGCGGATAATGCGTCGCGTTGAGCATCAGGGCCTGCGCCACGCGGGCAAGGATGGCGATATTCGGCTTGGCCGCGCTGCGCATGTCCCACCCGCTCAGCTGGGGAGCCAGGCCGCCCGGCGCGGCGCTGTCGAAGCGGCCAAAACAGACTGGCGTCAAGGTGCTGAACGGCGAGGTCTTGTGACTGGTCCGAAATAAATACAAGAGCAAGGTCCGTTCGGTCAGGCGCAGCTTCCGGTTCATTTTCAGGCCATCACAACGCACGTAATCGTCCAGGGTGCGTTCGAACGAGGGGCTGGAAATGAGCAAGCCTTTTCTGAAGTCGGGCTCGCACGCCAGGCGCTTGAGTTCCTGGCGCTGCGCCGCCTGCCACTGTTGCAGCGCAGCGTGCGCTGCCAAGGTGTGCTGGTCGAGCTGCTCGCGCAGCGCACGCCATTCCGCCAGGGCGGCGCACACCGGCCCTGCCAGGTGCTGATCCAGAAAATCCACATGATTACGCGAAACCGGCCGCCCGTTAAACACTTTCCTGCGCACGCTGAGCAAGGTATTTTGCAAGGCCGGGTGGCCGTTTGCCGCGCTGATGGCGTCGTACAAGTCCTTGCTGAGCTGGTCGACCGCGGCTGCGATCGCGGATTCGCACGCCAGCGAGGTGGCGATCGCGGCGACCAGCCCGGGATTTTTCAGCTGCTCGCTGCGGGAAAAAGCCAGGCCGCCGATGCGCAGTAAAAAACCTTCCGATATCCGGACCTCGGGCGCCGCGGCGGGCGCGATACGGGCGGCGCGCACGCTCTCGCCCGCCAGCTCCATGAATGGCATGCCGGTCATGCGCGTTTCCAGGCCGGTACGTCCGGAACCAGGGAAAAATCGAACAAGTGTTGCGCGTCCTGCGGCTTGCTCACATAAAAGCCGATGCAGACGTTCTCATTCTCATCGAGCTGCAGCACTCGCTTGACCAGTTTGGCCCGGACGCCAAGCACCGCACCGCAATCGAGCTTCAGCGCGGCCGCGGCCACATAGGCAAATTGCGCGATCCGCCCCACGTAAGCATTGAGAATGCGGTAGCCACGCGAACCATATTGTTCGACGAGCGACGGCAGATTGCCGGTCACAAAAAGAATGCACCCGACGTCGTCAATATTGTAATTTCCCATCGAGTAAGTCGATTGCCACGTCTTCAAGTCCTCGCTGGGCATCGGCACCAGGCAGCGCTCTTGCCCATCCCATTGGTAGGCGCCGCACCCCAGATCGCCAACCGCGTTCACGCGCACGCACAGGCCCAGACTTCCGGGCGGGATGGGTTCGCGCACGCTGTTGGCGTCGGAAACGGCGTGCTGCCAGACAAAGTCGAGCAAGGCAAGCAGATCGTCCTTGTCGACCGCTGCGCCGCCGTTCAGGCTCCCCCAGGCCGAGCGCCGCGCGAGCAGGATGCTGGGCAAACCCGCGCGCACGCGCGCGTCCAGCACAGGCTGGGTAGCGCTGCTCTTGGGCGCCTTGGCTGGCTGCGTCAGAGCGGCCACGCAAGAGGCGACCTGGTCCGGCTCCATCATGGTCAATTGATGCACGTCGATCAGGTCCGGGGGAATCTTGACTGAACGCGATCTGTTCCAGGCGCGCGCGGGCGATGGCGGGCACTGGTCATCGCCGGCGTGATCGGCAAGCGCTGGCGCCGCCGTGCGCGCAGTGCCGAGGCCGACAACCACGAAGGCGCTCTCGGAGCGTCCGTCGGCGCCAACGGCCTGGTTAACCATCGCGTCGTCGAAGGCGAGGAAGCTGCGCTGGGCAATGCCGAGCGCGTCGCAGGCCAATTCCAGGGCGCCAAGCATCACGCCCGCGTCCTGCGAGCAAACATGGTAGCCAAAATTATGATACTTGAAGCAGTTGGTCCAGAAATCGACCGAGATGACCACATAATAGGGAAACACGCCCGCCTCGCCCTGCTCCGCCACCGCGCGCGCCAGCTGCTCTGTCCAGGCGCCAAAGCGCACCGGCACCAATGCATGCTGTGCCGAAGAATAATGATAGACCCCTTCCCCGGGTTGCTCATCGCTTCCCGCCACGACATACAGTTGCGCGGGATAGAGGCCGCCGCCGGAGGCCGCGCCGCGCCCGTATTCCTGCGCCAGATAGCCCACCTGGGGAATATCGGCGTTCCAGGTAATGTCGAGCTTTCGGCTCAATGGGGAAGACATCAGGTACAACATGATGGCCAGGGTCGCCATCGACGGCTCATTGTCGGTCCCTTGGGTTGCCTGGAAGCGGCGATTGAGCGTGGCCGGGCCGGCCAGGGGAATGCGCTGGCGGTCGCGGTACAGCCGCACGCGCGATGGACGGTCGTCCCAGTCCGGCTTATGCTCGGCGGGAACCATCAAATCGATTCCTTCGCCGCGCATGAAAATCATTTCGGAAAATGCGAGGATATTCTCCGCTGCGCTCACGTCTTTGCGTATCAAAGGCATTCTGGTCTCCCTGAAATCATTCGCTTCACCGCCGTCGCCGGCGCACGCATTGCCTGTCAGGCGGATCGCCTGGTATTTAAGGGAAGGGATGCGGTAGCGGGTTGTCGCCGGCATTGACCCGGCAGGCAAGGCCCGCGGCTGCCGGCGCCGAATGCGCCCGGGGCAGGCTCTCCACCCGGTTGCGCGGATGGCCGAAGTCGATCGGCGCCAGGCCGGGAACGATGACGCGCACCGTTTTCAGACCGAGCTTGTGCTGCTCGCGCGTAGTCAAGTCGACCACCACGGCTTCATGCATGCCGCAGCGCGCCAGTTCAGCGAGCACTTTTTTCAAGTCGCCAGCGATATCGCCATCGGAATGCCAGTCGCGGTCGGCCTGGAACGTCTCCTGGACGCTGCGCACCACCGGACTGTTATCCATCCAGCGTACTTGCTCGGCCATGGCGGGCAGTGCATACAGCGACATATGGTCGGTCACCGATTTCACCGCGTAATAATCGTTAAGCAGTTCGTCGACTTTCGCCTTGCGGTTGTTATACAAGACCGGCAACTCGACGATCGACGATGCCGCTTCCAGCAGCGCGCTGCGGATCGCCTCGTTGGGATCGGTGCTGGCCGCCGCCCCGACCGACATGGCGCCCACGTCCTGGTCGCGGCGGCGCGCGACCGCGATAATGGTCGGAATTTTCATATCCAGCCGCCCATCGAGCAAGGTCAGCTCGAAATCGAGGAACTTGATCCGGTCCATGATCAGGCGTGTCTTCAAGTCCGGGCAGTCGGCAAGGTCGATGCGCGGCAGTGATAGCATGCGATGCCATGAAATAACAAAGCTATCCCGTTCCAGCAGTTCGCCCAAGCCTTTGAGGATGGCCTCTTCATAGCAAGACCCGAGCGCGCAGCCGCTTGAATTATTATGCACAATCGTTTTCAATGTGCTGGTCTTGGGGACGCGATTATAAAAAACCAGCTGTTTCGGCACCAGGATCGCGCGCCCGGAAAACAGCGAGTGGCCCCAGATCCATTCAATCGGCAAATCCGGGGTATAACGGGTCAGTCCGATCGGCAGCGAATAACTCTCTTCATTATAGGCAAGGCACAGCGCCGGATCCATCGCCCGCTCCGCCAGGCTTTCATAACTGCCGAATACGGTGGTGTATTTCGGTGTGGCCAGCATGCCGGCCTGGCGTTCCAGGGATTCGAGAATACCGGCGGTCCGGCTTTCGTCGGTGCGCGTGGTAAATCCGCTCCACCCGACGATCCGCGGCTTGACCCCGGGTATTCTCTGCACGTATTGGGAAAATATCGGGGCGGTAACCGACTGTACATAACCCGGAATGGAATG
The DNA here is from genome assembly GCF_015689335.1 of Massilia antarctica. Taxonomy (GTDB): domain Bacteria; phylum Pseudomonadota; class Gammaproteobacteria; order Burkholderiales; family Burkholderiaceae_D; genus Telluria_A; species Telluria_A antarctica. Next base: position 5,697,146 of record NZ_CP065053.1, read on the forward strand.
CACCCCGGCCGAACCGCACACAGGGTTAATCAGCGCCTTGGTTGGAAGGTCATATTCCAGCAAACTCTTCATCCGGCTTTTCCCACTGCGTGCGGGCAAGGTTTCACGCAGCGCCAAAACGGCGTTTTCCTGTGAAACGGGTTCTTCATCGGCGCACTGTTTGCAGAGGGAGTCGCGCATCAATTCGTAGACCGCGACTTCCTGCGTGATTAAATCGACGCTGTAGACCGCCTGGCTAGATGCCGGCGCGTTTTGCCGCAATATCGATTTGCTCAGCAAACCGATATTCTCCAGGGCCGCGCCCATCAAATTCGGCGCGCCATTCTGTTCGCGTGGAAAACCGAGCTGGGTCGACCATTGTTCATCGACCGTCAGTGTCGACAGGGAGCGCCGGTCAAGGCATTCCGGACAGGCTGACGTGCTGCGCGCGGGCGCAGCGGGAAACAGGGATAGATGCACGCGCGACGGGGTCAGCCTCACCACCATGGTGCGCGCTGCAAGTTCATTGATTGGGGAGGAAGCTGCGTCGGTAGAAGGAGTGCGTGCGTATTTACCACCAAGAAAGCCCACATCGAGGTCAACGCCATCCTGGTCGAGGTGGCGCGAAATGCATGCTTTCACGGTCAGAAGAATCGGATTTTCTTCGCTTGCACAATGATTACTTGAATGCACTGATCCCCCAATTTTTTCAATGGCTCAACAGCCTCGAATTCATGTTTGATGCGCTAAGCCTGATCGGCTTGTATTCGGACTGGCCGCGCTCGCCGACGTGAAATCGGGTCCGAATATATTTCCTTCAAAGGCTGCAGTATTAACCTGGCTATATCGGGATTTCTGAACAAACCCCTCGCCAAGCAATACTGCAGGTACCACAGTATCGGCAGCGATTGATACGGGCCTATGCGCCCCGCATCAATCGACCAGCGATATTAACCGCAGCAGCAGGTGCTGCTGGTGTAGATGTTCAGTGGTGCTTTGCTGTCCAAATCCGACATTTCGTCGATTTGAAAGGTTTCGATTTCCAGATTTTGCAGATCGTCGTTACTAACTACAACTTGTGATTCGTTCATTTTATTTCCTTCGTGTGGTTTGAAAAAACAAGGGTAACGGTAGAGTTTCTGGAGGCGATCATTCGCTTATCTGGAAATCCTAACGACCTGGCACTATTAATACTCTTGCCACGGTGAATCCAGTGTAACGACATCAAAATGCTTTCGTCAAGAAGATTTAAGAAAGTTTTTGCTGTAAATATTCTGTCTCTTTTTCGACATATTTTCTGACGATCCAACTTTTAATACGCGCACCAATGCAGCAGCCCGGCGTCATATTACCGCCGACCGTCAATGGCCAAATGTGCAGAAACCCGCCGTATTATCAGGCGTGCGATAAAAGAAGTATTACCAGGCGATGAACAACAAGGTCGAGCGCTATCCTTGCGCGACAAATCACGCATGCAAGAGATAAGGTCGCACAGCGCTGGAAAAGCCGCTACGCCGCCGCGCCGGGGGGCGGTGGATGCGCGAGGGCGACGCCATGCCGCCTCACACCAGCGGCGCCGGAAGAAGTAAGCTGCTCGTGCAAACAGGCCCGCAGGCGGCACGGCGCCTGAGCGCCCGTGGCCGCCCGCTGCCGCGCGCTATGATCAAGTTTCACGCGCATGGCGGCTTACTCGACAATGCCAAGGGCCAGGGCTTGCCGGCTCGCCCGAAATGCCGGGAAGATGCCCCCGACCAGGCCGATGATGATTGCCCACCACGCCGCTTCAATGAGCTGGGCGCTGGATAAACTCATCTTGAAGACGACGGTCGACAAGCCCGCGCCCAACATGGAACTGCTCATATTGTTAAACACGGCAAACGCCGCGACACCGCCGATTACTGCGCCTGCGCCCGCCAGCACCAGCGACTCGGCCAGGGTCCCGGCAAATGCGGAGAAGCGTCCGTAGCCGAGAATGCGCAAGGTGGTGATTTCCCGTCCGCGCTCGGCGACCGAGGCGTACATCGTATTGAGCGCGCCAGCCAGGGCGCCCAATGCCATCAGCACGGCGAGCGGTTTGCCGAACAAGGTGATCAGATCGGTGCTTTCCTTGGCCTGGGCCGCGTAATAATCCTGTTCCGATTTGATATCTACCGTCAGCCGCGGATTCTTTTTCGCCGCCGCCACCAATTCGGCGATCTGATCGGGGAGGCCCACGCCAATGCGCACCGTTTGAATTGTATTTCCCTGGTTCAGCAAGCCCTGGACGACCCGCAAATCAGCCCAGACCTCCGATTCGAATACACTGCCGGCAGCCTCGAAAATGCCGACCACGGTCCAGTTAGTGCCATGCAGGCGCAGCTGCTGGCCCAACCCGAGTCCCTCGAACTCCTGGTTGACGCCACGCCCCACGACGATTTCGTTGCTGCCCGGTTGAAACAACCTGCCCTCTGCAAGCTTGACGCCGCGACGCACCTGCAAGGCGGTCGCCGTAATGCCGCGCAAGGAAACGTTTGCCTTGAGCTTGCTCGACTTCTTGACGACATCGACATTGATGTACAACTCGGGCGACATCACGGCCGGTTTTCCCGGCTTGCCCGCCAGCTCGACCAAGGTGGCCAGCATGTCTTGCTGCTCCCGGTCGAGCGAGCTGTTAACTTCACTTCCGGCGCCGGCGCGCAGCACGACAGCCACATCGCTCGCCCCGCTGTTATTGAGTTCGTGCCGGAATCCATTATCCAGCGCAAGCGCACCCAACAGGACGAACACCGCCAATGCGATGGCCACGCAGCCCGAAACGGAGGTCCAGCGGCGGTGCTTGAGGCTAAGCAGATTGATTTGGATAACCGCCCAAATCTGACGCAGTTGTGAAAGCATGGCTCAGACCTTTCCTAGACCATCGATGACGTTCACGCGCAGGGCGCGCCAAACGGGGGATGCGGCGGTAATCGCACCGAGCCCAAAGGCAATGCCCAGGCCGGCGATCCAGACGGACGAGGACATCGTCAGCGAGGCGAAGCTGGAATTTTGCTTCAAGGCGCCGACGATCCCCCAGGCGAGCACGAGGCCGCTGGCGCCGCCGGCCATCGACAGCAAGACCGACTCGCCCACGACCAGCTGCACAATATGAGACGAGGGAAAGCCGAGCGCCTTGAGAACGGCAATTTCACGCGTGCGTGCGCGCCAGGTCATCATCAAGGTATTACCAACGACCAGCAACATGGAACAAAACGCCGCCCCCACGACAATCGAGACAATCATGCCGATATTGCCGAACTGCGCCAGGAAGGCCTTGAAAAACTGGGTTTCGCTGACCGTCGCGGTTTCATCGCCCGAGTTGGCGAACTTCGCATCGATGGCGGCCGCGATCTTGTCGTTTTGCCCGGCATCTTTCGCCAGCACGACAATGGTGCCAACCTTGTCCTTGCCCGATGTCCTGGTGTCATTGAAATAATCGTAATGGAAGTAAACCGATGATTCGTTGCCGCCCTTTTTCGCGTTCGCATAAATCCCCGTGACCAGAAACTCCCAGTGACGCGATCCCGTTGTCGAAAAATAGATGCTGCTCGACAAAGTCACACGCTGGCCGAGTTTCCATCCGAATTGCTCGGCCACCTGCTGACCGACAATCACACCGGTACGTTCACGCAAGAAGCTGGCGCGCTGCTCGGGCGACAGTTGCAGCTCGGGATAGAGCCTGAGATAGGAGTCCGGCTCGACCGCGAAGGAGATCAGCGCATTGCCCGGCTCTTTATAGTAGCCGCCGAACCACGCCATGTACGAGACATCCTTGACGCCCTCGATGGTGGCGACCCGCTCCACATACGCGAACGGCAGCGGCTGCGTAAAACTGGTCAGGTTCGACACCATCAGGCGATCGCTCTGTTTGGCCGCCCCGCCGCCGCTAGCCAGGAAACCCTGCACGGATTCCAGCATGCCGAACAAGAGAAACGCCACCAGGATGACCACGTACAGCAGCAAGAACTTCATGGGTTGACGCAACAGGTTCTTGCGAACCAGGGTGAATTTATTCATGAAAGGCCGCCCGCTCGATAAACTTACCCTTATCCAGATGCAGCACGCGTTTGGCATATGCCGACGCCGCCGGATCGTGGGTCACCATCACGATGGTCTTGCCGTGTTCGCGATTCAGCACCTGCAATAATCCCAGCACTTCATCGGCCGTGCTGCGGTCCAGGTCGCCCGTCGGTTCATCGCATAACAGCAGGGAGGGATCGGCCACCAGGGCCCGGGCAATCGCCACGCGCTGCTGCTGGCCGCCCGACATTTCCTTGGGATAGTGCTTGGCGCGATCGCTCAAGCCGACGATATCGAGTGCCGTCTTCACATGCGAAGCGCGCTGCGTCTTGCCGAGTTTAGTGAGCAGCAAGGGCAGCTCGACGTTGTGCGAGGCGCTCAGCATCGGCATCAGGTTGTACGACTGAAAAATGAAGCCGACATTATTGGCCCGCCAGTCGGTCAATTGACTCTCTTTATACTGGCTCAACTCGGTATTGCGAAAGTGTAGCGAGCCGCTGCTGACCCGGTCCAGTCCCCCCAGCAAATTCAAGAGCGTGCTCTTGCCGGATCCGGAAGGGCCCATGACCGCCACAAAATCGCCTTCCTTGATATCGATCGTCAGATTATTAAAAATCGGAATGAGCTCTTTGCCCCGTTTATAGTTCTTATCAACATTTTGCAAGCGAAAATAATCGGTCATGCTCATTCCCTTGTTGTCGTACTCTGATTGAATGAAACTTTGACCGCCATGTCGGGGAGTACCCTGCGGTCATTGTTGAGGAAAGCGATGCGAACGCGAACGGAGGCCTTGTCGCGATTGACGGTCGGAATAATCGCCAGCACCCTCGCGGCAATCACTTGCTTGGGGTAGGCATCGAGGATGGCATCGACCGTTTGTCCTTCGTGCACCTGGCCGATGAAAGCCTCATTGATGTCGGCCTGGATTTCCAGGCTATCCATATCGACAATCGTGCAGATGCCGGTGCGCGTAAAGCCGCCCGCCCCGGAGATGGGCGAGACGATTTCTCCGGATTGCGCATTGCGGTCGACCACCACACCAGAAAACGGCGCGCGGATCTCGTATTGGCCGCGCTGGGCCTGCAGGCGCGCCGTATCGGCGCGGGCGGCAACGATATCGCTATTGCCTCGTGCCAGTTGCGCGTGCAGGCTGTCGACCCGGCGGCGGTCGTGATTCAAACTCGCGGTACTGAGGAAACCGGTGGCGCTGAGCTTGGTCGTCCGGGCCAGGGTGTCCTGGGCATCGGCCAGATCGGCAGCGGCGGCCTGCGCGGCGGACTGGCTCGATGCCAGGCGCGCCTGCAGCATGGTCACTTCGCGGTCGATCACGCTCGAATCGAGTACCGCCAGCACCTGGCCGCTACGCACTTGCTGCCCTTCCTCGACCCGCACTTCGCGCAGGCGCCCGGTGACTTCGGACGCCACCGTCGTGCGCCGGCGCGCGGTCACGAATCCCGAAGCGGTCAAGCGTCCGGCGGGCACCCCGGCCGGCGCCGGCGCGCTGGCCGGCGGCGCTGTCGCCGTGGGCGCCGCCACGGCCCTGAAACGGGTCGCGCCGAACCACCCGGCCGCCAGCGCGCACACGACAACGCCTGCAATCCCAAGCATCGCCAGCTTGCGCCGGCCGGGTGCCGCTTCGGCCACCTCGCTGCGATCGATCTTCAACAACGCCAGCTTGCTGTTTATGCCTGTCATTTTCTCTTTTTCACCGAGCATGCGAGGACCGCCGATTGTCGCCAGGGTGCGCGACCGCCATGAATAGATGGGGCAAACGTGATGGGATGCAGCGCGCCGGTCTCAGCGTCGCCAGATCATCGTGGGAATCCAGGTCTCGGGGCTCAGTGCGATGCCCTCCGCGGTCTCGATAAACACGGCTCCGTTTTTTTCGCGTTCGGCGAACCATTCCCGGATGGCCGGACGCGCCGCGCGCAATGCCTTGAAATCGAATCCGAACTGCTCGCGAAAGCGGCTGAAATTGATGCCCTCCGGTGTGGCGAATGCCTTGAAGTAGCCGTCCGTGTAGGCCACATCCGGAACGAACTTCAGGGGTGCCATGCCCATTGCGGCTGGCGCATCGATATACGTGCGCACGTTCGAGTCGCCATAGCGGAATGCCTCGCCGGACTTGAAGGTGCAACGGCCGATGGTGGACGCCGCGCCGGCCCCGAATCCGAAATAGTCGCCGCGCATGGCGAAATAATAGTCTTCCGAATTGAAGCGGAACTGCTCGCCCTTGGCGAAATAGCCGACCACGTATTCCTCGAAGCCGGCTTGTTCGAGCATCGCCTTGGCCGCGAAATACAGGGCCGAGCGTTCATCGCTTGACACCTGCTTGACCGATCCGGACGTCAGCTGGCGCACCACCACCAGATCGGACGAGAATTCGCGGAACATATACAGGCTCACATGCGGCACGCCGGCGTCGATGGTGCGCTGGATGGAATCGAACAGGCTCTCGGCCGATTGACCGGGGAAGCCGGCGATCAGGTCGAGATTGAAATTGGTCAATCCCCCCTCGCGGAAGGTCCGCAGCGCGCGTTCGATCTGGTCGGACGAATGGGCGCGTCCCATTTTGCGCAAGATCTGCGGATCGAAAGACTGGGCCCCGGCGCTGATGCGGTTCAGGCCACGCGGGACCATCAATTCAAGGTGCCCGGCGCTGACCGTCTCGGGACTGCATTCCATCGAATACTCGGCCACGCCGGATAGATCGATGCAGTCGGCCAGGGTATCGTGAATGAGCGCCATTTGCTGCGGGGTCAGCCGGGTCGGCGTGCCGCCGCCCCAGTACACATTGCTGACCCGGTAGTTCGCCGCGCGCAAGGTCGGGGCATATTCCCTGATCTGGGTGCACAGCGCCTCAACATAGCGGCTGCGCAATTCTCCCGTGTCGAGCAGGTCGGCCTTGCTATAGCCGACCACCCAGTCGCAGAAATGACATTTCGAGCTACAAAAGGGAATATGGATGTAGATCAGCAGCTTATTGTCGGCGCGCCCCTGGGCGCCCGATGTGATCAGCGCCCGGATCGATTCCGGGGTCAACTCAGGCGCACGCTGGGCCGCAGGCCGTATTGCGCTGACAGATATACTCGAGCTCATGCAACCACCTTTATCGTGAACAGACGCCAAGCAAGGGAGATGACCGGAACAACAGCGCTTATCGTGTCGCTTCCTGCCGGCGGAACAGCCACGCCGCGATGCTTGAAAAGACCAGCGCGTACAGGGCCAGGATCAGCCAGGACTTCGGCTCCGATTCATTGAAGTAGCCCAAGGTGTGCAAGGTCAGGCGCGAGTAGTGATAGGACGGCAGCAACGGCGCCGCTTGCTGCAACCAGACCGGCAGCATTTCCAAAGGCATCCACAGGCCGCCGCACAGCGATAAAGGCAGATAGACGAAATTGATCATGCCACCGGCATTGGCCGGCATGAGCAATCCCATCAAGACGCCAAGACTGGCGAAGGTGATCGCGCCACCCGCGACGGCCAGCAGGAAATGCAAGCCATCGAGAACCGACATCTGCAAATTGATGGACAGGCTGGCGATGCCGAGCAAGATCAGGGCGAGCGTGATGGCAAACAACACGCTGGCGCACAGTTTCGAAAACAGGTAGGCGTGAATCGGCATGGGCGAGGCGCGCTTGAGTTCGAGCCAGCCGTTGCCGCGCTCGGCCGCGAGGCCGCCGCCGATGGCAAACAAGGCTGCACCCATGGCGCCGAAACACGAGTAGCTTGCGATCAGGTACCTGGTGACCGGATAGCCATGAAATAATTGGCCGTCATTGGCGAGGCCAAACACGACAAAAAAAGCGATCGGAAAACCGAAGATGGAAAAGATGTACGAGCGTTCACGCAACAGCTTGGTCAGCTCGTATTTCAGTTCCTTCATATAGATCTGCATCGTTTGCTGCGCGCTCATCGTTGCCGGCGCGCGCATGGTGTCCTGGACCACTTCCATCTTGATTTCTCCTGATCTGACTACGAGTTATGCGCAACGATGCTTACGATTTGCCGGCACTGGCGGTGAGCGCAAGGAAGGCCGTTTCCAGGGCGACGTTATTGATTTCGAGATCGCTCAGCGCGGCGTCGTGCAGCATCAGCGCGCGCGCCACGCTTTCCGATTCGCTCACCGCAATATGGGTCACCGGTCCCTCGCGCCGTACCGTAATGACTGAAGGCAGCGCGGCGATGAAAGCGAGTTCCAGGACGGTGCGGCAACGGATATTCTTGTGGCCCTGGGTGGCCTTGATTTGCGCCGGTGTTCCCTCGGCAATCAATTTCCCCTTTTGCACCACGACCACGCGCGTGGCCAGCGCGTCGGCTTCCTCCAGGTAGTGGGTCGTCAGCAGCACAGTTTTGCCGCGCGCGGCGAATTGGCGGATCTGGCTCCACAGCGCCTGCCTGGTTTCGATATCCATGCCGACCGTCGGTTCGTCGAGGAAAAGCAGATCGGGATTGCCGCACAGCGCCACGCCGAACAGCACGCGCTGCTTCTCGCCGCCGGACAATTTTCCGAAACGCCGGTTCTCGAGTCCGGTCAGGCCGGCGATCGCCATCACTTCCGCAGCCGGCAAGGGGTTGGGGTAATAGCTGCTGAATAAATCGATGTGTTCGCGCACATACAGATGCTCGGGAACGGCGCCCACCTGCAGCATGGCGCCGATGCGCATGCGCGCGGCACGCTCGCGCGGATCGCGGCCGAAAATCCGAACTTCCCCCGAGGTCGGCTCGGTCAGCCCAAGCATCATGCGTACGGCGGTGGTCTTTCCCGCTCCATTTTGTCCCAGCAGCGCGACGACTTCGCCCTGGTAGAGATTGAGCGAAAGCTCGTCAACGGCGGTATGCTGGCCGAATTGCTTGGTCACCGATGCCAGACTGGCGATCACGTTTTCCGGCCGCGCCTGGCTCTGCGGCATGGCGTGTTGTTCATGCGATTCGTTCTCGTGTAACACTTTTAACGGCATCATCAAACACTCTCCATTGAGTTGGGCAACTACTTCATCGACTCACATTATCTGACGCGGCTCTCCGGGCTCACCCGCCGCAAGCACTACCTTCACGACCGTCAAAGTGTGCGTCAGCGCGATGTCCGGGCTGGTGACATCGCGCCAGAGCAAGTGCTTGTTTTCCTGGGCAAGACCGGCCAGAAGCTGGGGCATCCCGGCGTCCGCATCCGGTGCCGGCAAGCCGGTGTCGCCGTCAATGACGAGCGAAATTTCCGCGTTCGAATGAATGCCTGCGCGCCGGCTCTGCCTGACGGCGCGTCCGCAACGGGCCGACTGCTCTTGCGCCAACCGTTCCGCGAGCAAGCCATTGACTGCTTCCTGCACGGAAAACCCGGTGGCGATCAGCAGTTCATCGACCCGGCAGTGCGGATCGGCGCCGGGCAAGGCGACTGCCGCGAACATGCCGTGCCCGGGCGATCCTATCCCGATATGGGGACCTTTCATGCTCAGTTTTTCGCTGGCGGCAAGCAAATAATCGGTGGTCTTGTCCGGCACGCTGCGGCTGCCATTCCATCGCTTGAGCGCGAGCGTGCCGTGCGCCAGCGAAGCGAGAACGACGTGTTCGTACAGCGAGAGCACGGCCTGTTCAATGGCGCCTTGTCGATCCAGCCCGCTGCCGAGCGCGCCCGAATGGGTATTGAAGCAGCCATCGGTGTCGAGCTGCGGATGCACCGCGCCGGCGGCCACCAGGACGGGCGCGCCGCTCTCCAGATCGGTCGCCGCCAGATAGCCCTGCGCGAGATCCTCGTCCGACGCAGTTCCCAGCCAGCCGACTATCTGGCGCGCCGCATATGCCGGCACAGGATCCGGATGACGGTCCGGCCGCGCAATCAGCGCGCGTTGCAGGTGGAAGGGAAAGGCAACGGCGGCTTGCACGCAGACGGCTTTGCGAATCGCATGCAGGCGTGCGCCATCGTTGTTTTCGAAACTCCACCCCAGCACGCCACCGCCGCTTTTTTCGGCCGTACCGATGCAAAAGTCCAGCATGTTGATACGCAGAGGCAGTTGTTCCAGGCACTCGTCATCGAAGCCGCGGAACACCCCGAAGCGCTCATCCAATAAAGTATTCCACTTGAGCAGACAGTCACTACCAGTAAGGGGCGCGGCCGGTTCGGCGGCCTGGGCGGCGGGCTCTGGCCAGCAGACCGGGCAATCGGCATGGGGCAAGATTGGTTTGACCGTGCTCTCGAGCGTGGACAATTCCTGGTACAGCAATTGCAGATGGGTTTCCGGCGCCGGCTGACCGATAAAGAACTTGAAGGCTTCCATGGCCATGGAATTGCCGAGAATCTGGGCACATACTTCGGGAATATGCGCCGCCGAAGCAGGCTCCACGCGGCGCAGCGCCAGTTGTTTCCAGAAGGCCGATGACGTGTCGGCGGTCGCATTGTCCGACCAGCGCAACATCGCGCATTGCCAGCATCCGGGACGGTGCGGCGCGACGATCGGACCGATGATGCTGGCGCCGGCATGGATCATGGCGGGCAAAAAATGGTAGCCCAAGGTGTGCGCTTCGCGATTGAGCTCTTGAACCCGGTGCAAGTCCGGGTTTTCTGCGCAATACAGCATCAAGCCAATGCCGTCATCGCCGTACGGTGCGCCATCCGCATGCACGACCAGCTCGCAGCTGACGCCGCGCTCGCTCGAACGCTCGCATTCCTTGTTCAAAAGGGAGAGGTCCTGATCGGGCGCCGTGCGCACGTGCAGGACGCTCAGACCATTGCGCAATAAGGCGACGCCGGCGCTGATGAATGCCAGCCCCGCGCCTTCCAACAAAATATTGCTATTACGAAATTCAAGAAACCGTTGATGGGACTGCTCGCCATAGTGGGCGATGAACTCGATCTGTGGCGCAAAAGCTTGGGAAATGACGGGGTCGACCAGCAGCGCGTCGGCCGAATCGAGTTGTTGCACCACACCATTCTTGATGAGTACGCGAAGCAGGTCCGACAAACCGCGGCGGCTCTCTTCGCGCACGGAGCCCAGGAGAACGGCGCCGGTGGATTTTCCTGTGAGATGGGGGAGTAATTGCTGAAAGGTTGCGTAGATGCTGAGACTGTTCAGCGAAAAAGTACCGCGCCCGGTACGAAAAATGATGCCAGTCTCGGTCTTCATGTAGATTGCGTCGCGCCGCAGTTTGAGCGTTGAGCTAGCAATATCCAGCATACGTACTCCAGTCTGTTTTCGTTGTTGGCGTTCCTCACATGGCGTTGCTGCAATGCGAGTTCATTGACGACATTGACATCATTGCCGCGAAAACAAAGTGAATGTTTTGCCAGCACTTGATCAATACTAAACCAAAATTTATTGCAAATTTACATATTTTTATTTTTCAATTTTTTCCGAAAAGCATGGCAATTTCATGGCAATATCGCTAGTAAATACGCGTGCCGGTAGCGCGAAATGGCGCTGAGGAGGTTGCGGGGTGCGAATAGCCAGGGCGGAAAATGATACGCGGCGGCCTCCCGTTTCGTATTTTTAGGCTAGATATGGCGGACGATCGACACAAATAGCCGCAGTTATTTTTTCTCTGCGGATGACGGCTGCCTTCGGCCGCGACCGCAATAGCGCCGATGGCGGTTAAGTGAGGGCACAACGCCGATTTCACGTTGTGCAATTCCAACACTATTACCTCAAAAATATGATTATTCCTTTTGCAAGCGCAACCGACACCGCTTCCCTCCTCGCATCCGGCGAGGTGTGCGCGATTGAACTGGTCGATTTCATGGTCGCGCGCATCGTCGAACTCGATCCCCAGATCAACGCGGTCGTGGTGCGCGACTTCGAGCAGGCGCGTCGTGCAGCCGCGTCTGCCGATGCCGCCTTGAAGCGAGGCATCCGCCGGCCACTCCTGGGGGTGCCGGTCACGGTCAAGGAATCGTTTCATGTCGCCGGTCTGGCGACCAGTTGGGGGATCGGTGCGTTTCGCGACTGGCCGTGCCGCACCGAAAGCGTCGCGATCCAGCGTCTCAAGCATGCCGGCGCCATTATTGTTGGGAAGACCAATATCGCGACCGCCCTGGCCGATTGGCAATGCGACAACGAGCTGTTCGGGAAGACCAGCAATCCGTGGGATCCTTCCCGCACCCCAGGCGGCTCGTCCGGCGGCAGCGCCGCGGCCTTGGCGGCGGGCCTGTCTTTCCTCGAACTCGGCTCGGACCTGGCAGGCTCGATTCGCATCCCGGCGCATTTTTGCGGCGTGTACGGTCACCGCCCGACGCAAGGATTGATTTCCTCGCAGGGTTACAGCTTCCCGGGGACAACGGCAACGTCCGATCTGGGCACCATCGGCCCCATGGCGCGCAGCGCCGACGATCTGCGTTGCGCGGTCGATCTGCTGGCCGGGCCAGGGTCGCCAGAATCGATCGGCTGGCGCTTCAAGATGCCGGCAGCGCGGCATGATCAAGTGCAAGGTTTCCGCGTCCTCCTGTTGGACAGCCACCCGCTGGTGCCCAGCTCCGACGCCGATCGACAACAGCTCGACACACTCGCTACGGAGCTGCGCAAGCTGGGCGCCACCGTCGCGACCGAGAGCCCGCTGCTGCCCAGTTTGGCGGAGGCGGCGCATGTCTTCATGCGGATCTTAATCCCGCAGAATGTGGCGCGTCTTTCGGAAGAAAATTACGCGGCTGCGCTTGAGAGTATCCATGCCATTGCCGAGGATGATACGAGCCTGATGGCGGTGGGACTGCGGGCGTGCATCGGCAACCCGCGCGACGGGTTTCGCGCCAACGAGGCGCGCGCGCGCCTGAAGTTGCAGTGGCAACGCCTGTTTCGCGACTGGGACGTGGTGGTCTGTCCGGTTTCGCCCACGGCCGCCTTTGCTCACGACGACCGGCCGATGGAAGATCGGCGCTTGAGCGTCGACGGCTTGCCGATTTCGTATTTCGATCAAATGGCATGGATCAGCTTTGCCAGCTTGTGCGGTTTGCCGGCAACCTCGGTTCCGTGCGGACTGAACCGGGAAGACATGCCAAACGGCTTGCAGATTATTGGCCCGCACTACGAAGACCACACCACGCTCGCATTCGCCAGCCATCTCGAACGCCATTTTGGCGGTTTTGTCCCTCCGCCCCGCTTTGCCGGCCATTGAAGCGATGCCCCGCAACGGCTCGCCTTAAACCGCTACAATGCCCGCAGAATGTGCCGCACTGCTGCACGCCGGGAACGAGCGGCACCCCGCCGTATCTTTCCGCCCTGCCAAGGACCCGATACCCTCTTTCCGATACCTATTGCCGCCGTTCGCGGCATGCGTGCTGCTCAGCGGCGGAGTGATGAATACTACAACCGCGAGAACCGCATGGAGTTGCGGCGCGACCTCAAGGCGTTTGAACAGGCGCGCAAACATGCCCTGCCGAACCTCAAGGGCGAGGTTACGCTCGCCGAGACCCGAACTGTTGCGCGGCCAATACTGTTTTTATGCGCTCCGTGACACCACATAACAAATAGTACCTTCTTGATAATGCCCCTGCACCATTGATGATGCTTCGGCGCAGCGCTGCGGCGGCCCGTTCGCCCACCGTTGCGCAAGGCGGGAAACCGGCGCATCCTATTGTCATTGCCAACCAGTCCCATCGCGCGATCCCAGCCCGATTGTTGCGCTGACGCTACCTTTTTTATAACTTTTCCGGCAACAGTTATGTCAGCGCGGGCATGTTCGATTAAGATGGTCGGGTTTTTACTATCTGGAAACTTAAATGATCGTCGGCAAACGAAGCTTCCGCCTGAGCGCAATCGCGATGGCATTGGTAGTATGGCTTCCCCACGGCGGCGCCAACGCGGCGGCGCCGCTTCCCGGCACGCCGACGGCGGCGGTCGCGGCCCCGGCGCTGGCCGGCATCGCGGCCGAGCTGCGCAACCTGGCGATCAGTGCGGCCGCAGTCACCACGCGCACCCCGCGCCCCTATGACGAACGCGACTGGCTGGCCCGCTTCTACGTGCCGCGCGCTTATGCTCCCGCCTGGCAAGACCGCGGCTACAAGCAGGCCAGCGCCGCCATCGCCCTGCTGCAAAATGCCTCGGTACACGGCCTGTCGCCGGCCGAATACAATGCCGACGGACTGGCGCGCCAGCTGGCCGACCCCGTCTTGCGCACCAGCGCCCGCTTCGACGCAGGCATGACCCAAGCCATGCTGCACTACCTGGCCGACCTGCGCGTGGGCAGGGTGCGCTCCGAGTACCACACCACCCTGCCCGACCCGCGCCTGACCAAGACCGACCCGGTCGAGCAGCTGCGCGCAGCCTTGCTGAGCCAGCACCTGGACCAGGCCGTGGCCGCCTCGGAGCCGCGCATTCCCCTGTACCGGCGCGTGATGGCAACCCTGGCCACCTATCGCAAGCTGGCCGAGCAGCCGTTCACGCCGCTGCCGCCGCTGCCCCAGGGCATCAAGAAGCTCGAACCGGGCGCGCCGTACGCGGGCGTTGCCACCCTGCGCGCGCGCCTGATCCAGCTGGGCGACCTGAGCGCCACCGCGCCGGCCGAACCGCCCGCCAGCGCCGGCGTCTACACGACGGCCCTGGCCGAAGGCGTCAAGCATTTCCAGTCGCGCCACGCGCTCAATGACGATGGCGTGATCGGCGCCGGCACCCTGGCGGCCCTGAACGTGCCGCTGTCGCAGCGCGTGCGCCAGCTCGAACTGGGCCTGGAGCGCCTGCGCTGGCTGCCCGACTTCCCGGACGGCCGCCTGATCGCCGTCAACCTGCCCTCCTTCCGCCTGTGGGCGCTGGAACTCGGCCCGGGCGCCAAGAACCCCCTGATCGAAATGCGCGTGATCGTCGGCGCGGCCGTCAAGACGCCGACGCCACTGTTCGTCGGCTCCATGCGTTACGTGGAATTCAATCCCTACTGGAATGTGCCGCGCAGTATAGAAAAAGGCGAGATCATTCCCAAGCTGGCACGCGATCCGGGCTACCTGGGCAAGAACGAGATGGAACTGGTGCCGGTCGGCGGTGGCGCCGCCGTCTCGGTGGTCGATGCGGCAACCCTGGACGGCCTGCGCGCCGGCCAGTTCCGCGTGCGCCAGCGTCCCGGTCCGCGCAATGCGCTCGGCGCGGTAAAGTTTGCCATGCCGAACACGGACAATATCTACCTGCACTCGACCTCGGCGCAGAGCTTGTTCAAGCGCGGCCGGCGCGACCTGAGCCACGGTTGCATCCGGGTCGAAAATCCGCTCGGCCTGGCCAAGTTCGTGTTCGCGGACCAGCCGCAAATGACCCCGGCCGTCATCGACACCTTGATGAAGCCGGCGCCGATGAAGACGGTCAGCCTGAAGACACCGATTCCGGTGGTGCTGTTCTATTCGACGGCCGTGACCGACCGCGAAGGACTGGCCTTGTTCGCGGAAGACGTCTACAAACGCGATCCGGCGCTGGAAAAGGCTTTAAAAGTACGCAGCGATGCTATTGCGCAGGTGCGCTGAGCACGCGCTTGAGGCGCTGCCCGTGGATGCCCCACTGGCAGTCGTCGCCATCGACCCTGCCGGTTAACACCCAGCCGGTGCCGATTTTCTGCACGCCGACCTCACCGCCAAGCTCGGCGGCGAGTTTTTCAGCCCACATGCTGGCCGAACCTTTTCCCTTGAACAGTTCATTTCCTTCAAAAATTACCGTGGCATCGAACACGGGCATGGCAAATACGGTCGTCATTTTTTCCTGATCACTTCAATTAATGGGGGGATAGCCGCCGCAAGCGGCGTGGTGCGGACCCGTATCGTACCATTTCGCCTCACCCCTCGCGGCCATCGATGCGGGCACGCCACAGATATGGCGTGTAGACCAGCAAAAACAGCGCGAACGACAAGCTCCAGCATGCGCCCGAGGCAACCAGCGCGGCGGCGCGCCAGTCGGCGGGAACGAACTGCGCCAGCATGCGCAGCACGGCGCCGCCCTGGACCAGGAAATACATGACCGGCTCCCAGCGCCCCGCCTTGAGCACCCGGCCCGTGTGTCCGAGCGTGGTGCGCGTCATCATGCCGATGATCAGCCCGGCCATCGACCCGACCGCCAGCGCATGAAAACCGGTGCTGGCGGCGCCGATGCCCAGCGCGGCCAGCGACAGCATCGCAAATCCGAACGCGATCCAGGCGTAACCGAGGTGCAGGATCCACAGCAGCGGCACGTGCAGGGTACGCTGCGGCTGCCAGCCGGCCAGGCGCAGCATCATGGCGCAGGCGGCGGACATCATCAGCGCAGCCGTCAGCGCACCGGGCAGCGCGAGCACCCAGGCAATGCTGGCGGCGGCCGTCAGGCACAGCGCGACTTTGTCATAGCGGGGCCGCACCACCGGCTTGGTGCCGGGCGCCCCATTGCTCGTGAACATGGGAATGACCCTCCCGCCGATTACCGCTTCGATGATGACGATCACCAGAATCGCACCGTGCACGGGTGTCAACGGCGACACGGCGATCCAGCCCAGGGTGGCCGCGTGGAACAGCGCGTTGGCCATGGTCAGCAAGCCGAGCAGGGCCACCAGGAACAGGTTGCGCTTGTTGCCCGACTGCTTCAGCACGCGGTACAGCGGCCATGCGGCCAGCGGCACGAACAGCAAGTCGACCACGGCGGCGGCGAGCGGCGGCGCGCACAGCATGGCGGCGCGGCCGGCCAGCCAGACACAAGCGAGGGCCGCCAGATGGGCGCCGTGCGGGGTCGGCAGATTGGTCCAGTTGCGCCCGGCCGTGAACAGGAAGCCGATGATCACGGCGATGGCCATGCCGTACACCATTTCGTGCGCATGCCAGCCCAAGCCGCCATGCGGCAAGGTGATCCAGCCGAGGTATTGCGCCAGCCACAAGGGCACCGCCAACGCCGCAAACGCGGCCGTCAGGATGTAAAAGGGCCGAAAGCCGAGCGCCCACACAGGGTGTTGCGCGCTCCACGGCGCGTGGTGGACCGGCGCGGCCGGTTCGTCGATTGTCAGCAGACTCATGTCATCACCCGTTTAAAGATATATTCAATATACTACTTTACAGCGCCCGTGCGGGCAACGACTATCGCGCGCGTTTCGAGGGCGTTGCAGCCGCGGCGCCGCGCAAATGCGCCATTCTTGATGCAGATTATGCTTTTCGAACAAATCGCACGGGCTTCTGGACGTGCGCCGGTGCGGCGCTTTACGCTGTTCGCATCGACCACACACTCATCGGAGAACGTATGCAAACCGCTTTACTCACCATTCCCGCCATGCAGGACCAGAACGCCGCACTGGCCGTCGCCAAGGCGCTGGAAGCCGTCGCCGGCGTTGAAACCGTTCACCTGACCCTGGCCACCGGCCGCGCGCGGGTCGGCTTCGACGAGGCGCGCGCCTCGGCCGATCAACTGCGCCTGGCCGTGGCCGCCGCCGGCTTCACGGTGGCGCCGCAAGCGAGCGGCGGCTGCTGCGGCGGTTGCGGCGGCGGCTGAGCCAGGCACGACTGCATGCCGCCGGTGCCGGTCAGCTTGCCGGCACGCGGCGCAAGAGCGGCTTGCCGCGCCTTGACCGCGCCGCCTCGCGCCGTCCAGAGGGCGGCACACCTTCCATGGGTCGAACTGGCCGGCCGCGAGCTTGCCTTGCGGCTGGCAGCCCGACGCAAGCATGCCGATCACTTCATCGCGCACGAGCCCCGGGCGGCCGATAAATGTGCGCAGCGGGATGTTCTCCACGCTTGTGTGGAACGGAAAATCCTTGGCGGCGGTAAAGACGTTCTTGCGCACATCCCACACTTGCTTGCCGCTCCGCACCGACAACAGAAAGTGGTCGTCGCCGAGGGTGACGAAACGCGGCTTGTCCGGGTCGGGCCAGTCGATGACCGCCTACGGTGCGGGCGTCGCGGCGTCCGCGTTCGCGCTCGATAATGCAGGATGGTCAGCGGCGCGCTATTTGAGGCGGTGCTCCACGGCGAACACGGCGGCCTGCACGCGGCTGGCCAGTTTCAGCTTCTTGAGCACGTTCTGGACGTGGATCTTGACCGTGCTTTCAGCCAGGTCCAGGTTGCGGGCGATGCACTTGTTGCTTTCGCCGCGCGCCAGGCAGTCGAGGATTTCCTTTTCGCGCGGCGTCAGCTTGTCGAGCTCCGACGCCGGGGCCTCGCCCGCTCCGCCAGCCTGCAACTGCGCCACCAGCTTGCCGGTCATGGCTTCGGCCACCACGGTTTCGCCGGCGGCCGCGCGGCGGATCGCGCGCAGCAGGTAATCGGTGTCGATGTTCTTGATCAGGTAACCGCTGGCGCCCGCGCGCAGCGCCGTGGCCAGGTCGTGCGACTCTTCCGACACGGTCAGCATGACGATCGCCGCGTCCGGGCAATCCTGCCGCATCAGTTGCAGCGTTTCCACGCCGGACATGCCGGGCATGTTCAGATCCAGCAGCACCACGTCGGGCTGCAGCTGGCGGGCGCGCTTGATGCCTTCGACCCCGTCGGCCGCCTCGCCGACGACGGCAAACTCGGCGTGGCGCTGCAGGAGCGAGCGTATGCCGCTGCGAAACAGGCTGTGATCGTCCACCAGCAGGACGCGGATCGGTTCTTTCGTGGTGTCCATGGTTCCTCTATGTTGATATCAGGCGGCGCGCCGCCGTTCCTGCGGCAAGGCCAAGGCGATCGTGGTGCCCGCGCCGGGGCACGATGTGACGCTCAGGGCCGCGTCGATGCGCTGGGCGCGCTCGCGCATGATATGGATGCCGACGTGGCTGTCGCCCCGGCCTTCCAGCAGCGCCGGATCGAAGCCGGCGCCGTTGTCCTCGATGCTGAGCAAAAAGTCGTGGCTATCTTCGAGGCGCACCATCACCCGGGTGGCGCCGGCGTGCTTGCGCACGTTCGACAGCGCTTCCTGTACGATGAACAGCAGTTGCAGTTGCTGCTCGCGCGGGAACGGAGCGCCGTCGACATCGGCCACCAGCTCGGCCTCGATGCCGGTCTGGCGGCGGAACTTGTCGACCGTCGCTTCCAGCGCGCCGATCAGGTTACCCTCGACCAGGCGGCTGCGGAAATTGTGCAGCAGCTCGCGCACGTCTTCGTAGCTTTCCTGCACACCCGCGCGCAAGGCCGGCACGATCTCGGCCACGTCGGCGAGCTTGCCGTCGCCCACGGACTGCTCCAGCATCTGCACCTGCAGATTGAGGAAGTTCAGCCCTTGGGCAATGCTATCGTGCAAGCCCTGGGCGACCAGGTTGCGCTCTTCGGACACGGCCATTTCGCGTTCGCGCGCGCCCAGGCGCAGGTTTTGGATGGCGGTGCCGAGCAACTGGCCCAAGGTTTCGAGCAAACCCTGTTCGCGCGCGTCGAGCACGCGCGGGGTACGGAAATGCAGGTTGAAAAATCCCAGGTGCTGCTGGTGGGCGTAAATATGGAACACCGACACCGTGGCAAAGCCTTCACGGTGGCATTCGAGCTCGTAGCCCTTGTCGAGCTTGCGCAAGTCGTGGATCACCGTGACTTTTTTCTGGACCGCTTCGCCGCACAGGCAGTCGCCCACCTTCATGCAGTGTTCGCGTTCGACCAGGCGCGGCGACAAGCCGTGGTGCACCACCATGTGCAGGTTGTCGCGGCCGGTATCGAGCACCCGCACCGAGCCGCCGTCGGCATGGAAATAGTCGCTGATGCGCTGCAAAAAGCCCTGGCAGAGCGGCTCGACCGGCTGCGGACGCTGCAGGAAGGCGGCACTGTCGTACAGCAGGGCCAGTTCGCGGTTCTGGTGCTCCAGCGCGGCCGTCTTGGTTTGCACCAGATCGGCCAGGTTGCCGTACAGCGCCTGCAGGCGGTCGGCCATGTCGTTGAATCCCTGCGCCAGCTGGCCGAATTCGTCGGCGCTGTCGACCTCCAGGCGCACTTCGAAATCCTTCTCCTTCATGCGGTGCAAGCTTTCGTGCAGGCGCGTCACGGGTTCGATGATGAGGCTGAACATGAGGTAGATCAGGCTGACGGTACCGATCAGGGCCATGGCCAGCAGGGCCAGCTGGGAAGCGCGCAGCCAGAAAGTGCGCGTTTCACTGTCGCGCTCGATCAGCTGGACCAGCGCGTTGACCCTGCCGGCAAAGCGGTCGGTGCGCGCCAGGTAGCGCTGCAGTGCCTCCGGGTCCGCTGCCTGGCGCGTCGCCAGCGCCTGGGCCGCCGGACGCAGTTCGCGCCGCCAGTCACTGTCGATCCGTTCGAATTCGCCGCGGATGGCGCCGGTCGGCGGCAGGAACAGGGGACGCTGCGGGTCACCTTGGTGCAGCTGGACCAGGGTGGCGTCAATCTGCCCCATCTGCTGGGCGGCGCTGGCCAGGCGCGGCGCGGCGCCGGCCGTGTCGCCCTGGCCGGTCTGCGAGAGCAGGATCGCCAGCCGGTAGCTGCTCATGCGCAGGCTGCCGGTATCGTTGATGGCGGCCGCGCTGCCTTCGAGCTGCCAGGACAGGTACAGGGTCACGCCGATGGCGCACAGGGCCAGCGCGAGAAAGCCCAGCAGCGCGCCGACGATCTTGGTCGAGAGCTTGTGACGGGATGGAATCAGGGTGTTGAGGGTCATGGGTGCTCCTTGCTGACGCCATGATACGCTGCCGCGCCGCAAAACGTTCCCGCCGGGATGGCGCTCATCCACCGGTCTGCGACATGAAACGGATGATTTTGCCGGGTTGCTCGCGAAATTCGTGTTTTTCGGGCTTGAGTTCGATGGCGGCGCGGATCGCCTGCTCCAGTTCGGCACCGCTGGCGCCGCCGCGCAGCAAGGGCCGCATGTCGACCTTGTCTTCCTGGCCGAGGCACAGATAGAGCGTGCCGTCGACCGACAGGCGCACGCGGTTGCAGTCGGCGCAAAAATGCTGGGACATGGGAGTGATGAAACCGACGCTGGTGCGCCCGTCCGGCGTGGCCAGGTAGCGCGCCGGACCACCGCCGAGCTTGGCGGGCTGGTGGATCAGGCCGAAATGGCGGCGCAGGTGGCGTTCGACCGGGCCCAGGTCGAGCCAGCTTGTGTCACGCCCGCTGGCGCCCATGGGCATCGCTTCGATCAGGCGCAGCACGAACTGGTGCTCGATGCAAAAGGCGACCATGGCATCGATCTGGTGCTCGTTGACGCCGCGCAAGGCCACCATATTGATCTTGATCGGATCGAAACCGGCGGCCTTGCCGGCCATGATGCCGTCGAGGATCATGCCAAGGCTGTCGCGCCCGGTGATCTGATGCATGCAGGCGCGGTCGAGCGAATCGAGGCTGACGTTGATGCGCGAGACCCCCGCCGCGCGCAGTTCGCCGGCGTGGTGAGCAAGGCGGGTGGCGTTGGTCGAGAGCGACAGGTCGTCGATGCCGGGCAAGCTGGAGAGGCGCCCGGCCAGTTCAGCCAGGTTGCGGCGCAGCAGCGGCTCGCCGCCGGTCAGGCGCAAACGGCGCGTGCCGAGGCGGGCAAAGGCGGCCACGACGCGCTCGATTTCATCGAAGGTGAGCCAGTGCTGCGGTTCCTCGAATCCCTTGAAGCCCTTGGGGATGCAATAGCTGCAACGCAGGTCGCAGCGGTCCGTCACCGACAGGCGCAGGTATTCGATTGATCGCCCGTACCGGTCGCGCAACATGGCCCTGCTCCTCTGAAGATTGATGACAGGCCGATTGTAGCGGGACGGGACGGATTTGAATGTGCCCATGACGGGCTAGCGCGGCTAGTTATAAAGGACTAGACGGCGCGGTTTTTCGCGCAGTGCGGAAGGCTTTTGTGTGACAATTTGTCATCCCGATCTTGACTGTCCGTTAACCATGCTCACTACACTTGCCATTGCCAATTACCGCTCGCTGCGCGACCTGATCCTGCCCCTGCAACAGTTGAATGTCATTACGGGAGCCAACGGCAGCGGCAAGTCGAGCGTGTACCGCGCGCTGCGCCTGCTGGCCGAAACGGCGCAAGGCGGGCTGATTCCGGCCTTGGCGCGCGAGGGTGGCTTGCAGTCGACCCTGTGGGCGGGGCCGGAGAATATCTCGCGGGCGATGCTCGAAGGACGGCACGAGGTACAGGGAACGCGGCGCACGGAAACGGTCAATCTGCGCCTGGGTTTTGCCAGCGATGCCAGCAGTTACCTGATCGACCTCGGCTTGCCGCTCAAGTCGGATATGCCCAGCGCATTCATGCTCGACCCGCATATCAAGCGCGAGTGCATCTGGAGCGGCCCCTTCCTGCGGCGCGGGGGCCTGTTCGCCGAGCGCGCCGGCGCGGTCGTCAAATTCAAGGACAGCGCCGGCGAATGGCGCGTGCTGAGCGCGCCGCTGGCCACGTTCGACAGCATGCTGACCCAGCTCGGCGACATGCGCGACGGCGTGGAGATGCTGCAGTTGCGCGAGCAAGTACGCGCATGGCGCTTTTACGACCACTTCCGCACCGATGCCGACGCGCCAGCCCGCCGCGCGCAGATCGGCACGCACGCGCCGGTGCTTAGCAATGATGGCCACGACCTGGCGGCGGCGATCCAGACCATCATCGAGATCGGCGATGCCGACGCCCTGCACGAAGCGGTGGACGACGCCTTTCCCGGCGCCGTGCTGGAGGTAGGCGTCAACGACGGACGCTTCGAGCTGTTCATGCAGCAGCACGGCTTGCTGCGCCGGATGCGCACCAGCGAGCTGTCGGACGGGACCTTGCGCTACCTGCTATGGATCGCCGCCCTGCTCACCCCGCGTCCGCCCGAACTGCTGGTGCTGAACGAACCGGAAACGAGCTTGCACCCCGACCTGCTGGCGCCGCTCGGACGCCTGATGGGCAAGGCGGCACGGCATTCGCAGATCATTGCGGTGTCGCACGCCGGCGGGCTGATCGCATCGCTGGAAAACCAGCGCGGCTATCAGTCGATTTGCCTGGAAAAGGAGTTTGGCGCGACCCGGGTCGTGGGCATGCGCGAGCTGGAGAAACCGGCGTGGCACTGGACCACGCGCTGAGATGCCAGGCGCGCCTGTAGCGGACGCGCCGCTTCCTGCCTGCGATCAGAAGCCAGGTATTGGCCCCTCGGTTTCATAGCTCACGGCGTCGGCTTCGCCTTCGATCAGCGCAGGCAACTGCGCAGCGAGGGTCTTGAAATGCGGCGTCTGGTAGTGTGCATCCAGATCGGCCCGGCTCTTCCACAGCTCGAAAAAAACGAACTTGTTCGGGGTATGCGGCGATTGAAGGAAGTCGTAGCGAATGCAGCCGGGCTCGGCGCGCGAGAGCGGCGCCAGCATGGCGGCGAGTTCGATCAGGGCCTGGGCTGCGTCCGGTTTGGCGGTGAGTGTTACGGAAAAAACCAGCATGTGTGCTCCATGGCGTACGTTGAAAAGAAAAGTTTGTGGCGGGTTAATCGACGCACTTGCGCGATTAAAACTTCGACAATCTTTCCTGAATTATATCCGTCCTTCTCCAACGCCGTTGGCGCAGCCCGATTTTGCCGGCCGGCACCGAACAGCAGGCGCGAAAGCCTGCTGGGTTAGGTGCGCCACATACCGCACCGCTCCTCATGCGTACCATGAGATCTGCTTGCTCCGCTGCCGGAGCATCGAACGTATTGACGATGAAAGCGGAAACGGACATGGACTCGATTAACAAGAACCAGCCGGAAGACAACTACAAGGATTTGGGCGGCAGCGACGCGCTCAAGAAACTGAAAGCGCTGGTCGACAGCGCGGAAACCTGCTTCTTCTGCACCCGGCATGGAGGCAGTGCCAGGCCCATGAGCGTGCGCCAGCTGGATGAACAGGGCAACCTGTGGTTCCTGAGCGCCGACGACAGCCACAAAAATGCGGAAATCGCCGCTGATCCGGCCGTCAAACTCTATTTTCAGGGTTCGACCCATTCCGAGTTCCTCGTGCTCGACGGCGCGGCCAGCATCACGCGCGACAAGGCCAGGATCAAGGAACTGTGGAACTTCATCCTGAAAACCTGGTTTTCCGAGGGCGAAGACGATGCGCGCATTCCCGCCATCAAGGTCACGCCGGGCCAGGGCTACTACTGGGATAACAAGCACGGCAAGGCGGTCGCGGGCGTGAAGATGCTGGTGGGCACGGTGATCGGCAAATGCTCGACGATTCGATCGAAGGCAACATCGCGCTGTAGCGGCGGGTATTGCGGCCGCTATCGGACTGCCCACACCCGCAAGGCCGGAATGATCGATAGCGCGGCGCCCGCAAAAGCATCCAAATCGACCATCAGTTCGCGCATCCGACATGGGCCTGGACGTCAACCGTTTATAAGCGGATGCTGAAACGAACTACAGTAGTCGCGGTCCCTCGCGTTCCTCTTCCAATCGATAAATGTCGCGTAAAAAAGCCACGCCGTTCTCGCTGCGCTCAACGTCATCGAACCATTGCTCGATCTGATCTGGGGGGTTAATGGTGAGAATATTTGAGACATTGCAATTTGGCAATTTCACATCGATTTCAATCAGGTAGCAGGGCTGGGGACGATGCTTGCTGACATACGCCTCCATCTTCACCGTAGCGCGGATCGGACCATATTTCTCATGGATATAGCTTGCGTCCGCCGTGCAAGGGAGCGCCTCGTCAAACGACGGCGCCTCCTCGACCTGTTTTCTGATGTGCGCCACTGCACGGCGCACCTCGTTTTCACCCAAATAACTATTTTTCGACATATGTATTCAATATTCAAACAAATTGAAACGGATCAGCGCCTGCTTTCGCTGAGACTTTGCTCGTCAGCAGCGGATCTATTGACAAAAATCGCTGCTATTTCAACAGCTTGAGCTCCTTATTCGCTTTAACCAGATTCTCGACCGTCAAATTCTCAGGAATTCCACGCGGCAATGTCACCGGAGGCGCTACCTCTCCACTCTCAATCCTTCGGGCATTCGTATAGTGGTCTTTAAGGTAATCGCGATAGACTTGCTGGTCGGCTTTCGACAAATTCTGCGCAGAATTTCGCAAGGGATCGAGAATCGCTGAAGCTTGCGGCAACGTTTCGGGAGGAAAAGCGCCGGCGTAAGGCTTGTTCAGGAAAGCATCATATGGAATATGTTCGGCGTCCGCGACCGCGAGCACCTTGGGCCCCATCAGCTGCATTTCTCCACGCACCCCCGAAGGATACTTTACATACACCATTCCAGCAGTGTAGCCTGAATCGTATTCGACCATCTGCGCATCCATTGTCTTCCCCACACTTGCTGCAGCATCCTTCAACTGCGCAAGGTAACCTTTGGTCAGATAGGGGGTACCATCTTTACCAACCAAACTGTTTACGCGCGTAACTTCTAAATCGCCATTACGAATTGCAGCATCCAGATTATCAACGAGCGTGTTCATGTTCTTCGGCGTCGGGTTTTCGAGCACGGCGCGGGTACCGACTGCGTCCTACAGGTTATCGATCGCACTGTCTGTCGTCGATATTTCTGACGTCCATTTATTGTCGAGCGCTCTCTGGAGCCGGTTGGCTGCCGAGCCAGGTTCCTTCGCCCTCGCGCTGACGATCGCATCCGGGCCAGCAATCTCCTGGGTTAATCTCGTCGCTAGCGGAATCTCTTTCGCATAAATGGCATGCGCTTCCTTCGTCACTTTCAGCAGCGCGGCGGCACTGGCA
Organism: Massilia antarctica; assembly: GCF_015689335.1. Classification (GTDB taxonomy): domain Bacteria; phylum Pseudomonadota; class Gammaproteobacteria; order Burkholderiales; family Burkholderiaceae_D; genus Telluria_A; species Telluria_A antarctica. Next base: position 5,722,645 of record NZ_CP065053.1, read on the forward strand.
TCTGCCGCGCCAGCCGCGTTGGCCGTTTTCATACCCGGCAGTCCACCTTTGACAAATCCCATGCCCGGCGTAACCGGGCGTGGGAACACGCCGTTGGCCAGACCCGAGCCGAGTTTTCCTCCTAGCAAGCCGCCGATGACACTGCCGCCCAAGGCCGACCATTTCTGGCCATCGGTTCCCTCGCCGAAGACCTTACCTCCGACAAAGCCACCGAGCATGCCGCCGCCAATGCCGAGTCCCAGCCCGGCGACGGCAACCACCGGACCGGCCAGGATCACGGCAGACGCCACGCCTACCACCGTCATCGCCGTATGAACGGCCGGCGGCACCAACTCTTCCGGACTGATCACATCGGTCTTGACGGTGCCGCCGCCGATAAACACGTTCCCGGACCATCGGTGATGACGGCGCTGCACGCGATTGTATCGTCCACTCTGGCTGCCGGCAAACCGTTGATATAGACCGACGCGCTGCCGGTGGCAATCGGCAAGGGCACTTGCGGGTGTTTGGCGCAGAAGGTCATGTCGACATTTCCAGTCTAAAAAATGTCTAATGACTTAGTGTATCCAAAATTCCGCCACTCAACGTCCTCAATATTCTCATTGGCAAGTATAGATATATTAATTTTCCATCGCTGAAATAATATTCCGAGATAATTGAATTTTCAGATTCGCCCGCGTATCGCGTCAATTCGCTCAATTTTTCCTTATCAGACTTCAACCTGAAATCATTAACATCATCGATATCCAGATCTCGCTCAACCAAGACACCGGAAAAAAATTTGTCAAAAGAATCAGAATCTCCAAGCAGGCAACTCATAAGAAATCCATTGATACTTTCATGGACTATCCCATATAACTCACCTTCCTCGTACGAATAAATTTTTCCAGATTCATAATGTATGCAAAACGAAAGATCCATAAAGCTCGTTCCAAAATATGCGTACCCATCTGGCACTTCCATCTCAGGATAGTCTTCGATATAGACTCGTTTAAAACTAGCAAAATCAAAATCGCCGCCATAATTCTTGAAAATCTTCAACCTCGCCCCAGAATTACTACCATAACGCATCAAAAAATGGAGGTGATCTTCCCGCAACGGAATCTTATGTTCGCGCCCGAAATTTTGAATTTCAAATTCAGCAACCGGGTCCGCATCGTCAACATGGCGGGCCATCAAATCGACCAATTTATTTATCATGTTCGCTCCCAGTCACACAATCTAATTTGTCAGAATCAAATTCTTTCCGGCAACTGCTGTGTTGTGATATTTCATAGTTCGCCGGATCGGTACAGGTTAGACCATTCTCGTTATACACAACTCAGCCGTGCCCCTCGCGCATCGACTGTAATGCAGTGGCCACATCCATCACGCGCTGCAATCCTTGCCAGATCGTCTTGACGCCGGGTTCGCCGTCGCTCTTGCGGCCAAGGAAGCCGCCGAGCTGAGCGATCAATCGTAGCACCTCGTTGAGGCGCGGCGGTTCGGTCGGCTGAGGCTTCTTCGAGAGCAGATACGCGCCCCGAATTTCATCGGGGTCGAAGAATAGAGCGGCATCGAGATCCGGGCAGGTCCGGCCGAGGCGCATCAGGTAGGCCACCCGCCAGGCAACAATCATGAACAGCGCCAGTGCCCGTTCGATACGATCAATCGCCGAAAGTTGGAGCGCCTCGACCTTGCAGCCATTCTTGAGGACATTGAAATAGATCTCGATTTCCCAGCGTGCGCGATACCAGTCAATCAATTCGATGGCATCGTCCAGCGTCAGAGCCGGCCGGTTCGTCAGCAGGCGCCATTCGACTGGCTTGACGCCCTTCGGCGCGTCGATTTCGCGTGCCACGATACAGGTGGCCGATACCGTCCCGGCCTTGCCGTTCGCAATGCTCACCTCGCGTGCCCAGAGTTGCTGGCGCACCTTGCGCGCTTTCTGATCGTCTCTGCCCGGCATGGTGAAGGTGACCTCTCCAAGCGCGGCGCCAGCGCTCGTGTACGCCCACAGTTTCTCGCCATCACCATCGGGCAGGCAGCGATTGTGCCTGGCCCGTACCAGCCAGTCGGCCGGCGTCCCCAGCACCTGCGCGCGCGCCATCATGGCCAGCAGATCGGCTTCGCGGTCGGCCACGTACACCAGCCGCGTCGTCGGCATCTCGGCCGCCATTTCGGCGACACGTTCATACCCTTCGATCCAGCGCGTGCTTTCCTTCTGACCGTGCCGCACGCCATCCTTGTCGCGCTCTTCGCGCGCCCACATCCACGCGTCGAGCACTCCCAACGGCTCGCGATCTGGTGTGACCGCGTAGGTCGGGTGCACGTACATCCCGCGCCGCGCTTCGTAGTTCAATGGACCAAGGCCGGTGGCCTCTTGGCCATTGAAATCGAGTTCGGTCGTGTCCTGCAAACACAGCACAACGGGGTACGCGTTCATCCGCTTCTGAGTCTGCTCCCAGTGTGGCGCCATGATGTCCTGCTACGCAACATCCGGGTTGGCCAGGAAACGGTAGGCCGCGCACGTTTCACTCCAGCTTTCGCACGCCATCGGGATGCTGGCCGTCGGGTTTGCCGAAAGTCGTTCCATCAGTATCTTCGCTCTCTTGTCGAGGCGACCGTCTCTCAAGTCGAGACCCGCGAATTCTTGCTCTGTCCAGCGGCTCAATCCTGTTGCCAACGCATCACCTAAAAGGCGAGAGTAAACCTCAAACCAGCCCAGTTTACAAGTGCCCTCGCAAGTGCTTGAATGTAAACAGATTTTTCACGCACTGGCTGAGCTGTTCAGAGTTGTGTATAACGATATGAGGTTAGACCGAATCCCATCCGAACAGTGGGCGCAGCACCTGAATCTGACGCGTTACCCGGATAGGGATTGTCGCCTTTGCTGCACCAGCGCGTCGTGCCGCCTGTAATAGGGGATAACTGCGCGTGATTCGCGAGTCCCGGCGTACCGCTCACAAACAATGTGGCCGAACGCGGCAGTATGTATGCCCAATACCGGGCTGCTGCGAAGGCCGCGTCAATCTCTGCGTCATTCACTCCTACCTGGATATTCTGCGCAAGCAGGGTTGCGGTATGCTGGAAGTGCTATAACGCGCTTCCGCCGGCAATTCTAATCAGGCCGCTGCAAAAGTGCTGAACAGTCGCCTCAAAAGGAGCATTCCACTATGTGGTGGCTACGAATCTATGTTACTCAAAATACCGCCACTTAATTTAAGCAAACTTCCTGATCCCGGATAATCCGCGATTAAGCAACCATCAAAAAAATAGTATTCAGCGCGAATTTTTTGATTCTCAACATCATCGTATTCAAATTCAAAACATGTTGCTTCAGTTATTTTTTTATCCGCGTTTTTCAGCCGAAATTGATTTATGTGATCGGGACTCAAATCTCGCTCAATCACTACATTAGAAAAGGCATCCTTATAGTAAGTCGAGACTAAGCACCTTAGGAGAAATCCATCAATGCTCCCATGCACCATATTGTATTTTATCTTTGAATTATATAAAAAAACTTTCCCCAAAGAGAATTCAATGCATAAATTATCACTTGCAAAAGTTGATCCAAAAAACGTGGCACTCGGCGGCGGCTCCATTTCAACCTCCTTATCCGCATACACCCACTTCAGAGTCTCGAAATCAAAGTCGCCGCCGTACTGACTGAAGATCGCTAGTCGCTCGCCTGGACGGCAGCCAAATCTCATTAAAAATTCGAAATGATCCTCCCGCAGAAGGATATTGTTCTCCGCTACGAATTTCCGAATATCGGATTCAGATACCGATACGGCATCTTTTGCATAGACAGATAACGATTTCACCAATTTTTCCAATATACTCATTTCGAGCCTTCCACGTTCGCAGCGCTGATTGCGGTGCTATGATAAATTTGCCGATTAGCCTGGACCGAACACGTCGGACAAGGATCCATTTGCCTATCCGTCACTATCTTACCCGTCTTGTTTGTATAAGGATGAGGATTCGGGCCTTTTCCGCGCCAAATGGTTGCGCTACCGGTGATCGGACTCGGATTATCTGCCGCCACCGCCGCCGCTTTTGGCTCCGCACACATTCCTGGTGAATTGCTGATCAGATCACCAGCTTCGTTGCGTGCTTGTGTGACATTATGATTCTCGTCTAGGGTTGTTTTTCCGACTTTATATATTCCCTCACCGTACTTGTCATCCAGCGTTTTTTGCAAACGAGTAATTTTTCCTGTGAGATCACCAGCTTTAAGGTTGCCCGAGACACCGACGCTTACTGTTCCATCTTCATGCGTCAAGACCTGCAACGCCTTTGAACTTCCTTTGCCGAATTGAACCTCATCCATCACATTTGCCACCTCAATCGCTATCGCCTCTGCCTCTGGCGTTCGCATGTCAAAGACGGACTGCGCTGCCCGCATCCCTGGCAGCCCACCTTTGATAAAGCCCATCCCCGGCGTGATCGGACTCGGAATCGCCTTATTGACGATCCCAGTACCGATTTTTCCTCCGAGCATGCCACCGATGACGCTGCCGCCCAAGGCCGACCATTTCTGGCCATCAGTCCCCTCGCCGAAGACCTTACCTCCGACAAAGCCACCGAGCATGCCGCCGCCCATGCCGAGCCCAAGCCCGACGACGGCAACCACCGGACCGGCCAGAATCACGGCCGACGCCACCCCCACCACCAGCATCGCCGTATGGACGGCCGGCGGCACCAGTTCTTCCGGACTGATCACATCCGTCTTGACGGTGGCGCCGCCGATAAACACGTTCCCGGAACCATCGGTGATGACGGCACTGCACGCGATTGTATCGTCCACCCTGGCTGCCGGCAAACCGTTGATAAACACCGACGCGCTGCCGGTGGCAATCGGCAGAGGCACCTGCGGGTGTTTGGCGCAAAAGGTCATGTCGACATGCGCGCGTGCCGCCGGACGGCCATTCGTGAATACGTTCGACGAACACACGCCCACGATCGTGCCGCACACTTCCTTCGGCGCGAAGCTCATCGTACTGAGCGCCTCGCCAATGCCGGCGCCGCCCGCCAGCGCGCCGCCCATGATGGCGACTGCGGCCAGCCCGCCGGTACCGACGATGGCAATGGCGGTGCCGGCGATCGCCCCGGCGACCAGCGCCCCCGTTACCAACCAGCTCATGGTGGGACTATGGCCGATCGGGTCTCCCAGCCGTGCAGCTTGCGGCATGGCTAGACCTCCGCAACGTGGCCAAGCATGGCCTGGACTTCGGCAATGCTCGACAGCCGCACCGTGGGCGAGCCCGCCACGAAGATGGTGGCCAGGTGCAAGCGCTCGCGCAAGCCGGGCGCGCCGCGTTCCGGCCGCGCTTCGAGCGTGTAGCTGCCCGCCTTGCGCCACAAGGTGCCGGTGTTGGGCACCACGAAGTTGGCGTGCAAGGGCGTGCCGGCGGCGTCGTAGAAGGTCCACGCATCCTGCTCAACTTCGCGCGCGTCGACCTTGCGGCAGGCTTCTTCCGCGCTGGCAAAGGCTTGCAAGGTGCGGCGGCGGTCAGACAATGCAAACACCGTCGGCGCCGCCATGGTGGCGCTATCGCTCCCCACTGGCGCGTTATGCCGCAGCTTGACGCTACCCAGCATGCCCTCGAAAGCGGCCCTCCACTCCGTGCTGAACGCCTGGAAACAGGTGGCGGCGATCATCATCGCTTGCCGGCCGCCTTCCCCGGCGCCGGGCAGCAGGACGATGACCTGGCGCTGGTGCATGAAGTTGCTATCGTTACGCCAGCGGTAGGCCAGCTCGATGGCAGGCGTGCCGTCGATGGCGCGCTCGCCCGAATCGTCCAGCTGAAAATCGGGCAGGGCCTTGCCCAGTTCGGCCAGCAGGCGCTCGGCGAAGTTGGCCAAGGTGTCCTCGGCTTGCGCATCCGCGTGCGAGATGACAACGCAAAATTCGCTCGGCCCGTTGTCGCTGAGCGTGAACATGTGCATCGTCTTGTCCTTGAGCTGCGCCGGCATTTCGAACGTTGCATGATTGGTGCGGTAGTGCGTCAAAGTATTTCCTTGCTTGAGGTATTCAGGTTCCATCCTGAAGTCGCATCTGGTACGGACAGGCGCACCCGCGCCATGCAGGCGGCGCGGCAAGCAGGTTGGCGATTCGGGATGGGAGGTCGGCGCCGTGCGGCGCGCCATCCCGTACGATTCAAGCGTACGGGAGGCGGCGCGCGCCGGGATTTCTTAGCTGTTCAGATCGATCTTGTTGCTGCCGATGACGTTGACGTGAACACCCTGGATGGTGATGGTGCCGTCGGCCTTGAGCACGATCTTGCTGCTGCCTACTTCCAGGGTGATATCGGTGTTGGCCTTGAGGTGAATGTGCTCGGTTTCCGCGGTCAGCTCGACATTGGTCTTGCCCTTCACATGCACATGCTCGGTCTGCGCCGTGACCTCGATATTGGTCTTGGCCGTATCGTGGATGTGCGCAGTTTCCGCCGTGGTCTCGATATGCTGCTTGACCTTGGTGACGTGGAAGCCCTTGCTCACCGTATTGGTCTGGTGCGGCCCATGAACAATGTTGTCCTGGTTGTTCTGGACCGTGGTGACCATATCCTTTTGCGAATGGATATTGATCAGCTCCTTGCCCTTCTGGTCGTGGATCACCATCTCGCAGAAACCGCCGCCGCCTGGCGTGGAACGGCTCTTGAAACCCATCATGTGGGCGCCGGCCGGCAAGTCGTACGGCACCGGCTGGTCGTCGTTGTAGACGCGCCCGGTGCAGATCGGACGGTCCGGATCACCTTCGAGGTAATCGATGATCACTTCCTGGCCGATGCGCGGCACCGAGATCGTGCCCCAATTCTTGCCGGCCCACGGTTGCGAAACGCGGATCCAGCACGAGCTGAGCTCGTCGCGGCGGCCGTAGCGGTCCCAGTGGAACTGCACCTTGATGCGGCCGAACTTGTCGGTGTGGATCTCGGTCCCTTTCGGGCCGACCACGGTGGCCGTCTGCGGCCCCGGCATGTTCGGGCGATGGTGCGCCTGGCGCGGACGATACGGAATCTTGCGGCGGATCGCGCTGAAGCTGTTGCGGTACACATCGCTGGCGCCGCGCTCGAAATAATTGTTGCGCGCGCTGTACTGCACCGACAGCACCATGAAGTCGTTGTCGTCGCCGCCCTCTTCAAACCAGTGGTGATCCATCAGCTTGAAGGTGTGGCCGGCGGCAAAGCCGCGGCAGTCCGAGGTGCCGGTGAAAATCTTGGCCTGCCATTCCAGCACTTCCAGGCGCTGCTTGGCTTCCTGCTTGCCGTCGCCCTTGTTCTTGTAGAAGAACGCCGGGTTGCCGTCATACACTTCCATCTTCGGTACGTCGCCCTGCTCGGCCACGGTGGGCTGTTCGACCAGCTGCATCGTGTTCGGTTCCTTGAAGTTGAAGGTGTTCAAGGCCATCTTGGTCGACTGCACCATGCGCTCGGCCGTAAACGCCGTCACGGCATCCTCGGCGTGCACCCGGTTGCCGGCATTGAACTTGACGACCGCGTGCCCTTTCTGCGGTGGGCAAAAGCCCGAGTTGCAGGAATCGTCACTGATGACCATGACGTGGCCGCCCGCGCTGTGCTCGAAATAATAGAACAGGCCGTACTTTTCCATCAGGCGGCAAGTGAAATGCTCGTCCGTTTCATCGTACTGGACGATGTAGTTTTCCGGAGGATAGCTCTTGCTGGTGCGGAATTCGTAGGTGGCCAGGCCGCCGTGGTCGCCCTTGTAGATCTTGTCGAGCACGCCCAGCACGTTCAAATCCTGGAAAATGCGCGAGTTGACGCGGCGCTTCAGGAAGGTCAGCCAGGGCACGATTTCGGCATGATAAAAGGCAAAGCCGCCGTCCGAATGGCTGAAGCCGAAGGAATTGACGTAACCGTTGATGTAGCTCTCGCTGCCATCGCCCATTTGCACGCCGACGCTGACGTTCTTGCCCATCAGGCTCTTGAGCTCGATGGAACCATCCTTCGATATCAGGCTCAGGTGAAAGACGTACTGTTCGGACACGGTCGTGGTGCCGCTCATCGACTCGATCAGCAAGCCTTTGATCGGCGAGTAAAAGCGCAGCAGGCGGGTGCCGTCGACGAAGTCGGCGCTGCCGCCGCCCCCGCCGCCGCCAGAAGCAGTTGCCGGGTCGGCCAGCGCAGCCGGATCGATCGCGGCCGGCGTGAAGCTCGGCTCGGCGACGGCGAAATCGTTGATGGCCTGCCCGGCCAGCGGATGCTCGGCGATCGACAGTTTCATTTGCTGCGCCAGCTCGTCGCCAGGTCCAGCCGCGTCGGACACGAAGGGCATGTGCGGAATCTTGCCCGCCAACGCGCCGGGCGCACCGCCAGGCGCGTTCATCAGCGCCTGCGCCTGGCCGGCAAACTGCATGGCTTTGGCGACGTCGGGGTTGGCCTGGGCAGCGAGACTTGCTCCCGCGTTGACCAGGGCACCGGCGCCGGCCCCCGCTTGCAGGGCCGAGGCGGCCTGCATCGCGACGCCAGCGACGGCGAGTTTCTTGCCATCGACCCCGGCCAGGCCGGCGGCGCTGAGCGCCAGGCCGGCGGCCGAGGGCGCCGCCGCCGGAGGCGTGGTCGGGACGGTGGTCGTTGGTTTGAGGCCATCAAGCCCGTCAGGTTTGCCGGTCTTGCTATCGAAAGGTTGAAACGACATCGCTGGTACTCCCGCAATTACAAAAAGTGAATCGATCCCCTGGCGCGGCCAGGCAGGGGCGCTGCGGCGCCTGCCTGGCCGCCCTCTCGCCTGCCTTTTTGGCGGACCTGCCGCGCCAGCAAGCACAAGAAAATGAGGGTTGTCGTATAAGAATATGTGTATACTATCACAGAAAAATTGACGTTTAGATATTAGACATTCTGATTGTCCATCGACCACCACGCGCCAAATCTCTTCCTGGATGACAACCATTCCTGATCTAAACAGTTGGACAAATTTCAATCATGCCCAGCGCGGGAAGCGGCACAGCGCCGCACTGGCGGGTGGCAAGGGCAGCTGTCCGCTGGACCTGGTGAGAGGCAACCCGGTCAACCCGATTTCGGGCTGCAAGATTCTCGCTGGCGACAGCGAACTCGACTTTGCCCTGCCGGCCGCCCTGCCCCTTGCCTGGCAGCGCATCTACAGCTCGGGGCAGCGCCTGGCCGGCCTGCTCGGCCAGGGCTGGAGCACGCCGCTCTCGAGCGCGCTGCACATCAGCGATGGCCAGCTCATCATCCTCGACCCGTTCCAGCGCGACATCACCTTCGCACTGCCGCGCGTGGGCGACGCCCTGTATTCGCTGTCGGAAAAAATCACCCTGGAGCGCACCGGCGAGCGCAACTTCGAGCTGATCGACGAGGATGGGCTGCGCAGGCAGTTCGCGATGTTGCCGCGCGCTTACGACACCGCCGTGTTGGTGGGCATGGTCGACGCCAACGACAACCAGATCAGGATCGCATGGAACGCGCGCCGGCTGCCGGAATCGGTGCAGGACAGCGCCGGCCGCGTGTTCGTCCTCGACTACATTGACCATCGCGGACAGGTCCGCCTCGGCAGCGTCAAGGTGCAGCGCGACGCCGTCGATTACGAAGAACCGACCAGCGACTTGCTGGTACGGTATGCCTACGATGACGCGGGCAACCTGTTCCAGGTGATCGACCGCGCGGGCCAGGTCGTGCGCCAGTTCGCCTACACCAACCACATCATGGTCGAGCATGCGCAGCCTGGCGCTCTGGTGTCGCGCTACGAATACGACGACTATGAATGGACCGGCAAGGTCACGCGTAACTGGGCCAACAATGGCATGTCGTGGAACTTCCGTTACCTGAACGGCGAAACCCTGGTCTACGACAACCTGGGCCGCCAGGAACTATTTCGTTTCGACAAAAAACGCCGCTTCACCGGCATGGTCGACCCGCTCGGCCGCGAAACCATGTATCAGCTCGACAATCATGGCAATGTGCTCGCCGTCGTCACGCCGGACGGACGCAGCACCAGCTATCGCTACGACCGCCGCAGCCGCTTGATGCGGATGGAACGCGGCGGCAAGGGCACCGGCATCGTCTACGATACCAAGGTCGACAAGCCGGCGCTGTTCACCGACGCGCTCGGCGCCACCACGGCGCTGCGCTACGATGAGCGCGGCAACCTGCTCAGCGTGACCGATGCGCTCGGCCAGCGCACTGTCTATGAGTACGACGCGCGTGGCTTGCCTGTCAAGGTGACGGACCCAGCCGGCGGAATCAAGACCCTGGCCTACAACCGCGCCGCCCAGCCGGTCAGCTATACCGATTGTGCGGGAAATACCAGCAGCTTCAGCTACGACGTCGACGGCCGGCTGCTCAGCGCGACCGACTCCCACGGCCACGCGACCGCCTACACCTACGATCCTGCCGGCCGCCTGAGCACCATGGTGCATCCGGACAGCAGCACCGAGCAGGTCGAATACGACCCGCTGGGGCGCCTGCTGGCGCGGGTCGATGCAGCCGGCCGGCGCACCAGTTACCAGCTCGACGTGGACGGCAAACCCATCAAGCGCACCGATTCGCGCGGCGCCGTGCTCGAGTACCGTTACGATCCGCTACGGCGCCTGGCCGAGCTGATCAGGGAAAATGGCGAGGCGCACCGTTTCGCCTACGATCCGCTCGACCGCCTGAGCGAGGAAACCGGCTTCGACGGGCGCCTGACCCGCTATCGCTACGACAACAGCGGGCTGCTTGTTGCGAAGGAAGAACACGGCGGCGCCCAAGGCAAGGAAGCCATCCGCGTCGACACCAGCTATACGCGCGACAGCGCCGGCCGCGTGGTCGACAAGATCGTGTCGCGCATGAACGGTGAAGCCGGCACCGAACAGCTGCGCCTGCGCTTTGCGTACGACGACCTGGGCCGCATGACGCAAGCGAGCGACGACACCGCCATCGTATCGCTGGAATACGACGCGCTGGGCCGGCTGGTGACCGAGCGCACCGAACGCGGCGCGGAAACGACGCTCGTGCGGCATGTGTACGATCCGCTGGGCGAGCCGATCCGGACGGTGCTGGCGAATGGCAGCGTGCCCGGCGCGCCCTCCGCCGCCTGGGCCCAGCTGCACCAGAGCAACGCCGGCCCGGCAATCGCCACCGCCATCGCGCCCGGCAAGGTGCGGCGCCACACCCGCTCAGGGCCGATGCCCTTGCGCGCGGTCGCGCAGGCTGGCGCGGGCGAAGGCGCCGCGCCGCTGATCGCGCAAGCGTGCGACGAGGCCGGCAGCGGCACGCCGCTGGCGCCCGCCGACCCGCGCCACGGGCGCACGGCCTGGCGCGACGAGGTGATCGGGCCCATCCTGGCGGCATTGCAGCCGTGGCCGGACGCAGGCCTGGCGTTCGATCCCGCGCATGATGGCATCGATGATGGCGTGGATGGGGAGCAAGGCTGGGATGGTCGGGGACCAGGGTTCTGAATTGAACCGGCACGGCGAGCTGGACGGGCAAAGGCTGGGCCCGCGCGGTTCCCCGGGACGGCATCGACGATTTGCCGTGCCCGTTGTATAGTTCAACCATCGATACTTTAACAAAGCGCGCCATGGCCGAGAAATCTGACATCCTGTTCGGCCTTGCCGAAGCCAATGACGACACCCTGGCCGCCACGCGTCTGCGCGCCATGGCGGACCAACTCGGCGAGCCGGATCACATCGATCTGGACGAGGACCGCGCATTCCGCGTTCATATTTATGCTTTCGGCCGCAATTTTGTCGAGGAATGCGATGTCGATGCCGAGGATCAGGAGGGCTACGTGCTGGTCACCTCGGGCATGAGCGACCGGCTCATGACAGGACCGGACAGTGAAGAGGTGGAGGAGTCCCTGGCAACCGAGTTGGTCTGGTACGTGCCGAATCTCGATCCGGCCTATTTTTCCACCTTGCGCTGGCTGGCCAAACTGCCCGAGACGGACCGCACCTGGTTCGGCCAGGGCCACACGGTGCCGCTGCCGTCCCCGCCGCTGGAGGCCTGCCCGTTTCAAACCTTCCTGTTCCTGCCGCCCATCATCCGCACCGACCGCGAACTGTTCGGGCATATCGAACACCGCGGCCATGCGGTGGGCACCTTGTGCGTGCACCTGATCGCGGACAGCGAGTATGCGCTGGCCAAAAACAGCGAGGACGGCCTCGGCGAGTTTCTCGATCTGCTCGACGACAACGATCACCCGCACGTCTTCAACCCGGCGCGCCGCCCCTACGTGTAAGCGGCCTGCCAGCACCCGCTAGCCGGGCGCCGCAGTGACGCCTTACTGCACCAGCGGACTGTCGGCCCCTTCCATGCTCAAGCCCTCGATGCGCGCCTGGCCCACCAGAATATGCAGGTACTGGTGCGTCGCGCGCTGGCTCGACTGGCGGTCGAGATAGGCCGCGATTTCGCTCTTCACGGCCTCGAACGGCAACAGCCGCCCTTCCACCCGGCGCAACACTTGCACGATATGCAAGCCGAAGCGGGTTTCCAGCAAGCGCCCGGCCAGCTCGCCTTCGCGCAGCCGGAATACCAGTTCCTCGAACTCCGGCACGCACTGTCCGCGCGACAATTGCCCCAGGCTGCCGCCCACCTTGCCGGAACTGCAGTTCGAGTACTCCCCTGCCAGCTCGTCGAAGCGCTCCGGATGCGCCTGCAACTCTTCCAGCACGGCTTCCCCGGTCGCGCGCAGCAATTCCAGCGGCGCGCCCGGCGTTACCTGGAACAGGATATGGCGCGCTTCCACCATATCGCCGCTGGTGTAGCGCTGGGCATTGTTGCGATACCAGGTGGTGCACGCGGCCTCATCGGCCTTGGGCACCTTCACTTGCAGCGCCAGCAGCGCTTCGATGCGGGCATCGTCGTCGCCCCCGGTGATGCCCAGGGCATCGGCCTGCTGCAGCAGCAAGGTCCTCAGCACCAGTTCGTGCACCGCTTCCTTGAGCGGGTTGTCCGCCCCCTGATGATGGGGAAGTTCTTGCTCGACCGCTACATCGTCGATGTCCACGCCATTGACTGAAATACCCATGATGTTTCTCCCGATTAACGGCTACGTACCAGCTGGTAAGCGCGGCCAAGATAGGTCAGCGCGCCGAATCCGCTCCACACGTGCACCAGGCGGGTGAACGGAAAGATGACGAACAGCGACATGCCCATGAACAGATGCAGCTTGAACAGCAGCGGTGCGTCGGCGATGAAGGTGGCGGCATCGGCGCGGAAGGTCACGATATGCTGCGCCCAGCTCATCAGAAGCACCATCGTGTGGCCGTCCATGTGGCCGGCCGACACATAGATCGACGACAGTCCCAGCAGCAGGGTCGCCAGGATCCACAGCAGCACGATCTTGTCCTTGAAGGTGGTGGCATGGCGCAGGCGCTCGTTGCTGAAGCGGCGCACCAGCAGAAGGACGATCCCGATCAGGCACAGCGCGCCCATCACGCCGCCGGCGACCATTGCCACCAGTTGCTTGAAGCCGTGGCTCACGCCCAGGGTATCCCACACCCACACGGGCGTGAGCAGCCCGGCCATGTGGCCGAAGAACAGGCCGATGATGCCGATGTGAAACAGGACGCTGCCATACCGAAGGCTGCCCTGGTGCAGCACCTGGGTCGATTCCGACTTCCATGTGTACTGCTCGCGGTCGAAACGGATCAAGCTGCCGAGCAGGAAAATCGCCAGCGCGATGTAGGGATAAATCCCGAACAGAAATTGATGCAGATAGTCCATGATGCTTCCTTTACACCTTGGCAGCGGCGCGCGCCGTGCGGGGGTAGAAATTGATCGGATGCGTGCCGGGCGCGCCCGGCTTGAGCAGCGGTTCGACGCCGTCCATGCCCGGCCCGAAGGTTTCCAGCGCCTCGTCCATGTCGCGCACCGGCGGCTCGCTCAGTTCCTCGGCCGCCACCGGGCTCAGATGCTCGAGTACGGTGAACACGCCGGCGTAGGGACTGCCGTTGGCGGCCAGCTTGCGCCCGATATGGGCCAGCACGTGCACCGCGTCCGACAGCAGGCGCGCGGCCTCCTCCGTGGTTTGCTGCGACAGGAATTCGAGGAACAGCGGCACGAAGTCGGGCAAATCGTCGCCCGTCATGTGCAGGCCATGCTTCTTGTACTCTTCCATCAGGTCGACCATGGCCTGGCCGCGGTCGCGCGACTCCCCATGGATATGCTCGAACAGGTGCAAGGAATGCGAAGGATTGCGGTCGAACGTCATCACATAGTTTTGCTGCAGGTCGATCAGGGCGCCGTCGCTCAGGTAAGCGAACAGCGGCAGCAGCGGCGCGTGCAGGGCCGGCGAATGGGCGATCGCATTGGCCAGGGCCGGCAATTCCGCGATCAGCTCCGGTTCCGGGTACAGCAGCAGGTTTGACAGCACCTGGTAGTGTTGACTGGTTTTCATCATGCCTCCTGAGCGTCTTTTTTCTTGCGTGACTTGGGCATCGCCATGAAGATGGCCGAACCCTGCTTTTTCTTGCCGAACAGGCTAGTGTCCGTCACGCCGTCCGAACAGCCGTTGCCGAAGCTGAAGCCGCACGACCCTTTTTCATTGAAGCTGTCTTCCGCCATTTCCTTGTGGCTGCTCGGAATCACGAAACGGTCTTCGTAATTGGCGATCGCCATGATGTGGTACATGTCTTCGACCATGGCCTTGGTCAAGCCGACCTGTTCCAGCACGGCCAGGTTCTCGACCTTGTCCACGGTCTTGCTGCGCATGTAGGCGCGCATGGCCAGCATGCGGTCGAGCGCGCGGATCACTGGCGGCTGGTCGCCGGCGGTCAAGAGGTTGGCCAGATACTGCACCGGAATGCGCAGGCTGTTGGTATCCGGCAAGATGCCATTCATGCCCATCTTTCCGGACTCGGCCGCAGCCTGAATCGGCGACAGCGGCGGGATGTACCACACCATCGGAAGAGTGCGGTATTCCGGATGCAGCGGGAAGGCGACCTTCCAGTCGACCGCCATCTTGTAGACGGGCGACTTCCTGGCCGACTCCAGCCACGAGTCGGGAATGCCCTGGCGCCGCGCTTCTTCGATGATGGCCGGATCGTGCGGATCCAGGAACAGGCCCAGCTGCGCCTGGTACAGGTCGCGCTCGTCGGGCACCGAGGCCGCCGCTTCGATCTTGTCCGCGTCGTACAGCAGCACGCCAAGGTAGCGGATGCGGCCGACGCAGGTTTCCGAACACACGGTCGGCTGGCCCGCTTCGATGCGCGGATAGCAGAAGGTGCACTTTTCGGCCTTGCCGGACGACCAGTTGTAGTAAATCTTCTTGTACGGGCAGCCGGAAATGCACATGCGCCAGCCGCGGCATTTATCCTGGTCGATCAGGACGATGCCGTCATCTTCACGCTTGTACACCGAGCCGGAGGGGCAGGATGCCACGCAGGTCGGGTTCAGGCAGTGCTCGCACAGGCGCGGCAGGTACATCATGAAGGTGTTTTCGAAGGTGCCGTACATTTCCTTCTGCATATTGTCGAACAGCTTGTCCTTGCTGCGGGCGGCGAATTCCCCGCCCAGGTCGTCTTCCCAGTTCGGACCCCATTCGATCTTGTCCATCTTCTTGCCGGTCAACACCGAGATCGGCCGCGCCGTGGGCGGCGTTTCCGACAGCGGCGCATTCTGCAGGCGCTCGTAGTCGTAGGTGAACGGCTCGTAATACTCGTCGATGGCCGGCAGGTTCGGGTTGGCGAAGATGTTGGCGAGGATTTTCAGCCGCCCCCCTTGGCGCGGCTCGATCTTGCCGGCAGCATTGCGTTTCCAGCCGCCATTCCATTTATCCTGGTTTTCCCATTCTTTCGGGTAGCCAATGCCAGGTTTGGTTTCGACGTTGTTGAACCACGCGTATTCGACGCCGTCGCGGCTGGTCCAGACGTTCTTGCAGGTGACCGAACAAGTGTGGCAGCCGATGCACTTGTCCAGGTTCAACACCATGCCGATTTGGGCTCTGATCTTCATACGTGTGCTCCGTTCTTTTCTTCTACCAGGGGGCCTTCCAGCCACTCCACCTTGTTCATCTTGCGCAACAGCACGAATTCATCGCGGTTCGAGCCGACGGTGCCGTAGTAATTGAAGCCCCACGCCAGTTGGGCGTAGCCGCCGATCATGTGGGTCGGCTTGGTCACGGTACGCGTGACCGAGTTGTGGATCCCGCCCCGCTTGCCCGACATTTCCGCGCCCGGCGTGTTGATGATTTTTTCCTGGGCGTGGTACATCAAGGTCATGCCGACCGGAATGCGCTGGCTGACCACCGCCCGCGCCGTCAGGGTGCCGTTGACGTTGAATACCTCGATCCAGTCGTTGTCGACGATGCCGGCATCTTTGGCGTCCTCTTCCGAAATCCACACGTGCGGGCCGCCGCGCGACAGGGTCAGCATGCGCAGGTTGTCCGAATACGTGGAGTGGATGCCCCATTTCTGGTGCGGCGTCAGGAAGTTCAGCGCGATCTCCTTGTTGCCGTTCGGCGCCGCGCCCAGCATCGCCGCCGTGGTCTTGGTGTCGATGGCCGGCTTGTACACGCACAGTCCCTCGCCAAAATCGCGCATCCAGCGGTGATCCTGGTAGAACTGCTGGCGCCCGGTCAGGGTGCGCCAAGGGATCAGTTCGTGCACATTGGTATAGCCGGCCGTGTAGCTCACTTCTTCCGATTCCAGACCGGACCAGGTCGGCGACGAGATGATCTTGCGCGGCTGGGCCTGCACGTCGCGGAAGCGGATCGTGTCGTGTTCGCGCGGCAGCGCCAGGTGGGTGTGGTCGCGCCCGGTCATGGTCGACAGTGCGGCCCAGGCCTTGACGGCGACATGGCCATTCGTTTCCGGCGCCAGGGACAGGATCATTTCGGCGGCGTCGATGGCGGTATCGAGGCGCGGCTGGCCCTTGGACACGCCCTCTTCCGTCACCGTGCGGTTGATGCCGCGCAATACCTCGACTTCGTGCCCGGTTTTCCAGCCGATGCCCTTGCCGCCATTGCCCAAGGATTCAAGCAGTGGCCCGATCGAGGTGAATTTCTTGAACACGTCCTTGTAATCGCGGGTGACCACGGTCAGGTTCGGCATGGTCTTGCCCGGAATCGGCTCGCACTCGCCGGCGCGCCAATCCTTCGGATCGAAAGGCTGGCCCAGTTCGCCCGGGGTATCGTGCATCAGCGGCGTGAGCACCAGGTCTTGCTGGGTGCCCAAGTATTCGCCGCCGATTTCCGAGAACTTTTCGGCGATGCCCTTGTAGATTTCCCAGTCCGACTTCGATTGCCACAGCGGTTGCACGGCTTCCGACAGCGGGTGGATGAAGGGATGCATGTCCGAGGTGTTGAGGTCATCCTTTTCATACCAGGTGGCGGTCGGCAGCACGATGTCGCCGTACAGGCAGGTGGTCGACATGCGGAAGTCCAGCACCACGACCAGGTCCAGCTTGCCTTCGGCGGCGGGACGGATCTTCACGTCGCGCGGCTTGACGCAATGGGTTTCGTCGCTCATCAGGGCGTTCTGGGTACCCAGCAAATACTTGAGGAAATACTCGTGGCCCTTGCCCGAGCTGCCCAGGATATTCGAGCGCCAGACGAACATATTGCGCGGGAAATTGGCCGGATTGTCCGGGTCGTCGCAGGAGAAATTGAGCTTGCCGGCCTTGATCTGCTCGACCGCATAGGCGGCCGGGTCCATGCCGGCGGCCTTGGCGGCGCGCGTCACTTCCAGCGGATTGGTTTCCAGCTGCGGTGCCGATGGCAGCCAGCCCATGCGTTCCGCCTTGGCGTTGTAATCGATCAAGGACATCGGTGCGACGTCGTCCCCGGCGGATGGCGAGGAAATTTCGCTCGTGTGCAGCTTTTCGTGGCGCCACTGGCTGGTGTGGGCGTAGAAGAACGAGGTGCCGTTCATCTGGCGCATCGGACGGTTCCAGTCCTGGGCGAAGGCGAGCGGGGTCCAGCCGGTTTGCGGACGCAGTTTTTCCTGGCCCACGTAGTGCGCCCAGCCGCCGCCCGACTTGCCGATACATCCGCACATCATCAACAGGTTGATGATGCCGCGATAGGTCATGTCCATGTGGTACCAGTGGTTCAGCGCGGCGCCGACGATGACCATGCTCTTGCCCTGGGTCTTGTCGGCGTTCTCGGCGAACTGGCGCGCCACGGTGATCACGTCGGCCGCCTTCACGCCGGTATGCTTGACCTGCCATGCCGGCGTGTAGGGAACGTCGTCCTCGTAGCTGGTGGCGACATTGCCGCCGCCCAGGCCACGGTCGATGCCGTAGTTGGCCAGGGTCAGGTCGTACACGGTGGTCACCAGCGCGGTCGTGCCGTCGGCCAGCACCAGCTTCTTGACCGGCACCCGGCGCATCAGCATGTCGCTGGCATCCTTGCCGCCGAAGTAGGCGAAGCCGACTTCTTCAACGGCATCGCTGCACTTGATCAGCGACAGGAGCGGATCGATAGCGCGCCCGCTGGTGCCCTCTTTCTGTTCCAGGTTCCAGTGGCCCGACTCGCCCCAGCGGAAACCGATCGAACCGGCCGGCGCGCAGATGGCGCCGGTGGCTTCATCGATGACCAGGGTTTTCCAGTCGGGATTGTTGGTTTCGTCCAGATTGTTGGCCAGATGCGAGGCGCGCAGGAAGTAATCGGGTACCAGGGCACCGTTGGTTTCCTTGAGCATGACCAGCATCGGGAAGTCGGTGTACTGCTTGGCGTAGCCACGGAAGTATGCCGAACCGCCCTCGGCGTGGAATTCCTTGAGCACCACGTGGCCCATGGCCAGCGCCAGCGCCGCGTCGGTGCCCTGCTTTGGTGCCAGCCAGATATCGCCGAACTTGGCCATTTCGCCGAAGTCCGACGATACGGCCACCGTTTTCGTGCCCTTGTAGCGCACTTCCGTGTAGAAATGGGCGTCCGGCGTGCGCGTCATCGGCACGTTCGAGCCCCACACCATCAGGAAAGTCGAGTTGTACCAGTCGGCCGATTCCGGCACGTCGGTCTGTTCGCCCCATACCTGCGGGCTCGCTGGCGGCAAGTCGCAATACCAGTCATAGAAACTGAGGGCCACGCCGCCGATCAAGGACAGGTAGCGGGTGCCGGCGGCATAGCTGACCATGGACATGGCGGGAATCGGTGAAAAGCCGACGATCCGGTCCGGGCCGTATTTCTTGATGGTGAAAGCGTTGGCGGCGGCGATGATCTCGTTGGCATCATCCCAGTTGGCGCGGACAAAACCGCCCAGGCCGCGAATCGATTTATACGATGTCGCGCGTTCCGGGTCCTGGCTGATGTAGGCCCAGGCGGCGATCGGGTCCATGGTCAGGCGGGCTTCGCGCCACATCTGCATCAGGCGGCCGCGCACCATCGGGTATTTGACCCGCTGGGCCGAATACACATACCAGGAATAGCTGGCGCCGCGCGGGCAGCCGCGCGGCTCGTGGTTGGGCAGGTCGGGACGGGTGCGTGGATAATCGGTCTGCTGGGTTTCCCAGGTGATCAGGCCATTCTTGACATACACCTTCCAGCTGCACGAGCCGGTGCAGTTCACGCCGTGGGTCGAGCGTACGATCTTGTCGTGCTGCCAGCGTTGGCGATAGGCGTTTTCCCAGGTACGGTCCTCGTGGACCACGGCGCCATGGCCGTCGGAAAACGTCTCCTTGGGGCGATTGAAGAACTTCAGACGATCCAGAAAATGACTCATGCTGCCTCCGCTTGAATGAGAGCGGCGCCTTCGACAACGGCGCAACCCGATGAAAGCAGTCTACGCAGCGGCAGTCATGATGCATATTGGCAAGAAGGTGGTCTGGCGCGGCGACAAGGACTAGGCGGGCTAGTCCTTTGTGGCTATGGAGGGTGCCGGTTGGATACGGTATACATGCGCTATCGAAACATGAACCTGAAGGAACCAGCAATGAACATCACCAGTTATGACGACCTGATCCAAGCCGCACGGGCCCAACTGCAACCGCAGCGCCTGCTGTTCGCCTTTGCCAAGGCGGAGTTGCCAGAGGAGGCGGGCGCGGCCGAGCGCGCCGGCTTCGCCGAGCAGCGCGGCGGCGCCCTGGCCCCGGTCATGTGCGTGGACAAGACTGCGGATGAACTGGGCAGCTTTGCCGATCTGGTGGCCGAGTCGAAGTACACCGGCAAGGAGTGGGACATCGTGTTCGTGACCACGATGTCGGGGCGCAACGGCAAGCCGCCGGCGTCCACCGAAGCGGAAGCGCCGCTCAATATGATGGTGACCTATATTCACACTGGCCAGATCGGGCAGTTCCTGGCCTTTGGGCGGGATGGCGAGTTGCGCCAGTTTGCGCCGGCATAAGCCCTGCCGCGCTCGCGCCACGATGGCCCCGGTGGCGCGCAGCAAGCGCGACGGCCAGCCCCATGCGGCGTGCCGGGGCCTGCTGGCACTCCATCAAGCGCTGGCAAGGCGCACGCGCAAGGGTTCGCAGCGCTCACGTGCAAGCGCTTCGATGTGGTCCGCTTTGGCGCGCGCGATGGCCACCGGGAACGTGCCGCAGTCCGCCTGCCCCTGCTGGTGGATCTGCATCATGCTTGCCTGCGCCTGGTCCGGAGACATCGCCAGGATCGATTCGAGCACCTCGACCACAAAGGCCATCGACGTGTAGTCGTCATTGAGCATTACCAGGCGCGCTTGAGCGCTGCCTGGCGCGAGTGCACCGTCCTGCTCCGCGCCTGCACCGTGCGCAACGCGACAGGCCAGGCGGTAGCGATCAAGGCCATGCTCCTCCAGCGCACTGGCTGCAAGGCCTATGCGATGGCGCACGATGGCAAACAGCAGGACGCCCGTATCGACCGGCCTTGCCATGCTGATACCGCGGACCGTCGCCTTCAAGAGGGCGTGCTCCAGTTGCTCGCTGGGTAAGATGGTTCGTCCAAGATAGTGATCCAGCTTCGCGATCCCGATCGGCAGGCACTGCGCGAGCAGCGCGACCAGGTGCGCGCGCCATCCGCTTGGCCAGCGATGCGCGTTTGCCGCTTCCGCAAGCTGCTCGGCCACCATGGTGCGCAGGTTCGCGTGCAGCGCGGCCACCTTCCCCGCCGCCATGCAGTCATTCAATATCGCGCGGGCCCCATCGTCCTCGATCACATGGACCAGCACCCGTTCCAGGGTGAGGCGTCTGTCGTGGTGGCGGTGGCATGCCGCAAACGATTCCTGCAGCACGCGTTCGAGGTCAGGGGCAGGAGCGCCAGGGGCGATACTCACATGGTTCATGACGCGATCACCTGTTATTCCAGCGGGAAAATTGTAAACATTTCAAGAAGAACGGGATGTTATCCAGTCTTTGTACACCGGTCAATCCGGATCGTTGATGCATGGCGAGCGACGGCAGCTGTTGTGCCCAGGCCTCATGACAATAGATTAAACAATGACTTGCGCGCCCCGCTCCGGCACCCGGCGGGCACTGCAAGACGCGCGGGCCGCAACCATTTTTCAGCCGCTCCCCTCCCACCGGTCCGTAAAGAAATTATTTTGCATTTTATTGACATGGATCAATGAGTTCGGGAGACTGCATTCATCACTGCAGTCGATGGCGATGTCGCGGCAGCGGCATCCTGTCGGGATTCTCACTGAACAACGTTGAACTCCTCGGAGGCTCCCATGCTGAAGAATTATTCGATCCGGGTCATTTTCGCCGCGTTTTTCCTTGTCAGCGTGGTGCTGTCGGTATGCTCCCTGCTGGCCTTATCCAGCGTCTCGCGGGAGCAGGAAAAGACCATGCAGGCCAGCGAGAACCGCTACCAATCCTTCCTGCTCGCCGACGAGCTGCGCCAGAGTTCCGACGACCTGACCCGCCTTGCGCGCACCTTCGTGGTGTCGGGCGATCCTGCCTACGAACGCCAGTACATGGACATTCTCGCCATCCGCAACGGCGCCAAGCCCCGTCCCCAGCACTACGAGCGCATCTATTGGGATTTCGTCGCCGCCGGGACCGACAAGCCAACGCCGGACGGGCAAACGATTGCGCTGGCCGACCTGATGCGCAAGGCAGGGTTTACCGATGCCGAATTTGCCAAGCTCAAGCAGGCCCAGGACAATTCGGATGCCCTGGTCAAGACTGAAGTGATTGCCATGAACGCGGTGAAAGGCTTGTTCGATGACGGCACCGGCAAGTTCACCCAAAAGCGCGAACCCGACATGGACATGGCGCGCAAAATCATGCACGACGCCAATTACCACAAGAACAAGGCAACGATCATGGCGCCGGTCAATGAGTTCCTGGCGATGCTCGATCAGCGCACCGGCGACGAGGTGCGCATCGCCGCCGCCCGCGCCAACACTGCCTTCTGGGTGGCGGTGGTCGTTCTGGGCGTGTCCCTGGGCCTGTCGCTGGTCACCGTGCTGATGATCTACCGGCACATCAAGGTTGGCTTCACGCATGCGATCGATACCGCCAGCAAGATCGCCTCGGGCGACCTGAACGGTGAGACCAGCGAGGAACGCAAGGATGAAGTCGGACAGCTACTGCAAAGCATGAACACCATCAGCATTAACCTGAAGCAGACGGTCAGCAAGATCCGCGAAAGTTCCGACGAAATCTCCGCCGCCACCCACGACATCGCGCTCGGCAACGCCGATCTGTCGGCCCGCACCGAATCGCAGGCCAGTTCGCTGGAAGAAACCGCGTCCTCCATGGAAGAGCTCACCAGCACCGTCAAGCAAAACGCCGACAACGCGCGGCAAGCGAACCTGCTCGCCTCGTCCGCCTCCGAGGTGGCGATCAAGGGTGGCGCGGTGGTCTCGCAGGTGGTCGATACGATGGGATCGATCAATGAGTCGGCCAGGAAGATTGTCGACATCATCAGCGTGATCGACGGCATTGCGTTCCAGACGAATATCCTTGCGCTCAACGCGGCCGTGGAAGCGGCGCGCGCCGGCGAACAAGGGCGCGGCTTTGCGGTCGTGGCCTCGGAAGTGCGCAATCTGGCCCAACGCTCCGCCAGTGCGGCGAAGGAAATCAAAGCCTTGATCAACGACTCGGTCGACAAGGTCGACCTGGGCAGCAAACTGGTCGATCACGCCGGCACGACCATGAATGAAGTGGTGGCCAGCATCAAGCGCGTCTCGGCCATTGTCGGCGAAATCGCCACGGCCAGCCAGGAACAGTCGTCGGGCATCGAGCAGATCAACGAGGCCATCGTCCAGATGGACGCGCTTGTGCAAAGCAATTCCTCGCTGGTGGAACAAGCCGCGGCGGCCGCCGAATCGCTGGAAGAGCAAGCCGGCAATCTGGTTGAGACGGTCAAGATCTTCAAGGTCGACCCGCAGGACGAGCAATATCGCGCGCCTGGCAGGACTCGTTCGGCCAGGCAGGACGGCCCGGTCGCGGCGCGCAAGAAGTCGCCGCCTGCGCTGATCGGTTCGGACTAGCTCAGGTGCGCCCGCACGCGTTGCGGCGTCATAAGCGGATCGTGGTCGCGGCAGGTGGCGTTAAGGGCTTGTTGCAGTACGTAATCGGGCTGGGCGCACAGCTTGCTGTTAGTGGCGCTCATCAGCCGCTTTCCACTGTGCGGCACGCCAGAAGCGCATCGACCAATGGCCCGTACAAGTTGCCACCTCTGAGCTGTTCACGCCAGCGCGCGGGAATGCCGTGTATGCCGACGCGCAGGCCAGCAATGCCGCCGGCGATACAGGCAGTCGTATCGGTATCGTTGCCCAGGCTGACCGCCGCGCGCACCACGTCTTCGTAGGTCCCCGCAACTTGCACCATCCGCGCCGAACGCAGGGAATCGACGACATATCCGGAACCGCTGCCACCGGATGGGTCGTCAGGGCGCACCGCCCATTCCAGTTCTTCCAGCGCTTCAGGCATGGACGCGTAGATGGTGCGCAGCGCCGCCACCGCGCCGCGCCACGGATCGCTGGACGCCGACAGCTCGCGCCGCGCCCACAGGCAGTACAGCGCGCAGCACACTTGAGAGCGCAGATGACCATGGGTGGGCAGGGATTGCCGGTGGGCGTCGCGCACCAGGCTGGCGTCAGACCCGCGGTGCCACAGCGCCAGCGGCAAGGCGCGCATCAGCGATCCATTGCCATTGTCGTACTGGCCGCACGGGCCAGCCTGATCCGCCGGCGTGCCGCGACGCAGGGCGCGAATGGCGCTTCCGGTGCTCACGCCGACATCGAACACCACGCCATCGACCGCCATATAGCCCTCCTCATACCACGCAAGCAGCCGGGCGCCGAAGTCATGCAGGTCGAGGCTGCCACGGCCGAGCAGCGAGGCCAGCAGGCACAATGCCTGGGCGCCATCGTCGGACCATGTTCCTGGGGGCACCGCCAGGTGCGAGCGCGGGAAGTGCAGCGGGGGCGCGAAGTCGATCAGGGAGGCCGGCGGAATATCGGCTGCCCTGTGAAACTCATAGGGAACACCCAGCGCATCGCCCACCAGCAGGCCGACGATGCCGCCAGCGAGCCGTTCATGGTAGCTTGGCTGGCGCTGCGTCACGGGTGCGTGCCTGCGGGCGGCAAGGACATCGGTACAGGTTTCTCTCGTCGAATGAAGCCTGTATTGTCTTGAATATGCCGGCAGGCGGCAAGAGGAAATTGAAATTCAACAAGATGAGGGCCGGGGCCGGGTGTCGTCCGGTCCGGCCTGCTCACCCTACCGTGCACTCAGGCCTTGCCCGAGGGATCGTTGGCTGCCTTGACGGGTTCAGCGGACATGCCATCCTTTTCCCAGCGGTCGAAGGTGGCCATGATGGCGTCCTGGGTTTTCTGGCTGAGCTCAGGCAAGCTGCCGCCGAGGGCCTTGGCGGCTTCGTCGAAACCATCCTGCACGGCGGCGCGGATCGCGGCCAGCTTGGACGGATCGTCGCCGATCGCGCCCTTGGCCATGTTGAGGATCCGTTCGGACACCTTGGCAACGCCGAACTCGCCGTCTTCGGCCGTGGCCGCCTTGGCTTCTTCGATGGTTGCCGGGTCGGCACTGAGCTTTTGCTCGCCGCTGACGACCTTCGACAGGTTCAGCCCCTGCTGCTCGACGGCGGGCAGGATCAGGTTGATGACTTCCTGCGCCTGGCGGTCGGACTCGGCCAGCAAGGCGTCGAGGTCGGGCGGCGCCTGGGCTGCCGCGGCGGCCGCGCGCGGCACGCCATAGGTCAGCGGGGCTTGTTCCGGCCCGCTCAGGGTCACCTTGTCGGTCTTGACCGTACCCTCGGACTGGGCGTTATCGGTCGGGCGGCGCCCCGTTTCGCGTGGCGCAATCGGTGTGGCGCCGCCTGAGGGTGTTGTGTTGGAAATGGTAATACTCATGACCTCTCCTTCTTGGCGCGTTGCACGCCGTAACGTTAGATCTTCATAGGCGAAAGACGGCAGTGTGCCGTGCTCGTTAATGATTAACGGCAGGATTGGTCGAAAGTTGAATATTCAGCGAGCGATTTTAAATACCGGAAAATGCAGATGGCCGGGACAAGAAAAATTCCAGCCATTCCGGATGAATACGCCATCCCGATACGCGCCCCATGATCACGGCGGCCACTTTACGTCAGGTTCAGCGTCCACGTGGTCACACCTTCATCGTCATCGGTGGATAACGCCACGTCCTGAGTCCAGCTGGCAATATACGTCCAGGCGGTATCTTCCAGCCATGCAAGGGTATCGAAACTGGTGGCGCGCAGGCGAATGAATTTTACGTACAGATCGATATTGTCCTTGATCCACATATCGTCGCCGTTGATGCGCAATTGAATCTGCAGGTGTCCGCTCAAGCCCTCTGAAAACTCGAATCCGTAGCCAGGATACGGCATCGGAATCATTCCTATGCCAGGCGGCAATTCCGGAGTCAGGTCGTTCCTGCGGGGCAGTTTGGCCGGCCCGCTGTAATTGTAGCTGCGGCTGTCGCCGCGTTCGTGGTCATCCACATCCGCATAATCGAGGTTGAGCACGCGGATTTCTTTACCGTTCCTAAGTATGCTCGCCTGCACCAGGTTATCGGTTTCGGCATTGGGCACATCTTTGGTCGCCGCGACCAGTCCGATCGATCCGATCCACATAATATACTCCTCAGAATGAATAATGGTGAGCATGGTTTTTTTATAATAAATGCCACGCTGCATGGAAAGCGTTCCTGCATTCCCTGACGCATCGGGAAGCGACACACCTCTCCAAAACATTATTCCGCCGAGCTCGCTCAGTCTGTTTGCGATAAGCTAACCGCGCATGAAGACTGGCAGGAAAACCATCGCCAGTCGATTCCTTTCAAAATTGAAAACGCAGCGGGATCGCCGTCCGCAAGCTGGGCCTGGAACCGGCCGTCACTGAAACAGGCCGGTTTTGACAGCGTTCCCGGCTCAACGGTTCACGGCGTGCCGGCCGGCAGCACCCGCCCCTTGACCGCATCGATCGGGCACACCATCGGCAAAAACTGTTGCTGGCGCGCCGAATAGCCCATCAGCGCGCCGCTATCGATATCGAAATACCAGCCGTGCAGCACCAGCTTGCCCTCCTCCACCCGGCGCTTGACCCACGGATAGGTCAGCAGGTTGTCGAGCGACTGCAGGATGCTGGCCTGTTCGCAAGCCTTATGCCGCTCTTCCGAGCTCTTGTGCGCCAAGTCGCGCATGACGCGCACCCGCACCGGCTCGGCGATGCGCATCCAGCGCTCGACAAACCCGGTTTCGCGCTGCTCCGGTTCCAGCGGTTGCGGCGCCAGCAAGGCACGGATGCCGCCGCAGCGCGCATGCCCGAGCACGATCACCCGCAGCACTTCCAGGTTGCAGATGGCGAACTCGATGGCCGAACTGACACCCGGCGGCGCATCCGGCGTACAGGGCGGCACCAGATTGGCGATATTGCGCACCACGAACATGTCGCCCGGACCGCTCCCCGTCAACAGCATCGGATCGACCCGCGAATCGCAGCAGCCGATCAGCAAGGTGCTGGGCCGCTGTCCGTCGCGCAAGGTGTCGTAGACGCCATGGTCTTCGCTGAAATACTGCTGCTGGAAGCGGCTGAAGCCGCGTACGAACTTCTCGATGTCTTGCATGTCCTGCTCCGTTCAACCGGCGTGCTTGCGCAAGCCGTCGATATTCATGATCGTTACATTGCGCCCCTGCACGCCGATCAGGCCATGCATGGTCAGGTCGCCCAGAATGCGCGAAAAATGTTCCGGCGTCAGGTTCAGGCGCGACGCCACCACCGCCTTGCTGACCGGCAGGGTCAGCTGTGCACCCTGCCCGGTCGCCTCGTCCTGCAGCAGGTAGCCGATCACCCTCTGGGTGCCGGACTGCAAGGCGACCGATTCCAGGTCGCAGATCAGCCCATGCATGCGCCGGCTCAGCCCGGCCAGCATCTTGCGCGCGAAACCGGGGTCGTGCGCGATGCCGTCGAACACCGCTTCCTTGGTCACATGCAGCAGCAGGGAATCGGCCAGCGCCGTGGCCGAGACAATGTAGGGCTTTTCCATGAACATCAGCGCTTCGCCGAAGCTGTGGCCGGGTCCGATCAGCTCGATGATCTTTTCGGCGCCGTTGGCCACCCCGGCGGCCAGCTTGACTTGGCCGAAAATGACCAGGTGAAAACCCTTGCAGGTATCGCCGCGCTGGAAAATGATGTCGCCGCGCGCCGCGTGGCGCTCGCTGGTGCCGGCCGCGATGGCGTCGAGTTCGCTCGGCGACATCGCATCGAACAGCGGCAGCCGCGCCAGGAAGGTTTGCGGCGAGAATCGGTTCTTTTCCATGGCAGCTCCCGCTATCAGCAAGGCATGTCCGCATTGCGGCGCGCGTAGCACCACCACGTGACCACGATGCAGGACACGTAAAAAGCGACGAAGCCCCACAGCGCCGCATCCGGACCGCCGGTCAGGGCGATCGAGGTGCCGTAGCACTTGGGAATGAAGAACGCGCCGTAGGCCGCCACCGCCGAGGTGAAACCGAGTACCGCCGCGCCTTCCTTGTTGGCGTCGACAATCGCCTGTTCCCTGGCGGCGTGGCCCTTGCCCTCGGCGGCACGCTGGCGCTCGGTGAGAAAAATCACCGGAATCATGCGGAAGGTCGAGGCATTGCCCACGCCCGTGCCGGCGAACAGCAGCATGAACATCCAGAAGAAGCCTGTGAAGTTGCCCGCCACGCCGCCATGCGGCAGGAAGTGAATGACGCCGACCACGGCCGCGATCATCAGCACAAAGGTCCACAGGGTCACTTTCGCGCCGCCCAGCTTGTCGGCCACGATGCCGCCCGCCACCCGCGCCAGCGCCCCGACCAGGGGGCCAAGGAAGGCGTAATCGAGCGGATTGATATCCGGGAACTGGGTCTTGATCAGCAGCGGAAAGCCGGCCGAGTAACCGATGAAGGAACCGAAGGTGCCCGTGTACAGCCAGCACATCAGCCAGTTATGCTTGCGCTTGAAAATGATGGCCTGTTCCGAGAACGAAGCCTTGGCCGAGGCCAGGTCGTTCATCCCGAACCACGACGCGACCGCGGTCAGCGCGATGAAGGGTACCCAGATGAAGCCGGCGTTCTGCAGCCACATGGCCTTGTGCGCATCGCCCTTGACCCATTGCTGCGCCTCGCCGCCGAGCGCGCCGAACACGCCGGCGGTAATCACCAGCGGCACCACGAACTGCACCGCCGAGACGCCCAGGTTGCCCAGGCCGGCATTCATGCCGAGCGCGTAGCCCTTCTGCGCCTTGGGATAGAAGAAGCTGATATTCGCCATCGACGAGGCAAAATTGCCGCCGCCGAAGCCGCACAGCAAGGCCAGGATCAGCATGATGGGGTAGCTGGTATTGACGTCCTGCACGGCGAAACCGATGCCGATGGCGGGAATGAGCAAGGACGCGGTCGAGATCGTGGTCCATTTGCGCCCGCCGAAAATCGGCACCATGAAGGAATAGAAGATGCGCAGGGTCGCGCCGGACAAGCCCGGCAGCGCGGTCAGCCAGAACAGCTGGTTGGTGCTGTACTTGAAGCCGATATTGGGCAGGTTGACCACGACCACGCTCCACACCATCCACACGGCGAAGGCGAACATCAGCGCCGGGATCGAGATCCACAGGTTGCGGTTGGCGGTCGACTTGCCGCTCTTTTGCCAGAAGGCCGGCAGTTCCGGCTCCCAGTCGGCGATCACATATTTACTCATTTGATTTCTCCTTGAAATTAGGCGACGACGGCCAACCGGGCCGGCGCGGCGGGCCGCGCACTGTCTTTGAAGCTGAAATGCATCCACACGAGGGATACGCACACGGTGCCGTAGAGCAGCATGAAAGCGGACGAGCGCACCCCGGTGAGGTCGACCAGCGCGCCGAACAGGATCGGCAGCACGAAGCCGCCCAGGCCGCCGGCCAGGCCCACCACGCCAGAGACGGCGCCGATGTTGTCGCTGAAATCGTCACCGATGAACTTGAACACCGATGCCTTGCCGACCGCCATGGCCACCCCGACCACGAACAGCAGCACGGTAAACATCACTGGCGTGAGGCCGATCTGCAAGGTGGTGCTGCCGGTCACGGTCTTGATGATCATGTTGGTTTGCGGGTAAGACAGCAGGAAGAAGCAGACCCAGCACACCCACATGACCCACCAGGTGACCTTGTGGGCGCCGTATTTGTCCGAAATCCAGCCGCCCAGGGCGCGCAGCACGCCGCCCGGCAAAGAGAAGCAGGCGGCCAGCAAGGCGGCCAGGCGCATATCGAAGCCGTACTCGCTGACGTAATACTTGGTCATCCACAAGGCCAGGCCCACATAGCCGCCGAACACGACCGAGTAGTACTGGCAGTAGCGCCACACGCGCGGGTCCTTGAGCACCTTCATCTGTTCGACAAAGGACACGCCGGCCGGCATCTTGTGGGCAGGGTCGCTGTAGGTGCCGAGCCAGAACAGGGCGGCCGTGATCAGCATGGCCACCGCGTACACCTTGGGCAGCATCTGCCAGCCGAAGGCGGCGATGATAGCCGGGGCCACGAACTTGGTCAGTGCCGAGCCGGAATTGCCGGCGCCAAAGATGCCCATCGCCAGTCCGCGGCGCTCCTTGCCGAACCAGCGCGCCACGTAGGGCGTGCCGACGGAAAACGAGCCGCCGGCCAGGCCGACGAACAGGCCCAGCACCAGGAAGTGCCAATAGGCGGTGGCGTGCGAGATCATCCAGATCGGCAGCGCGGTGCTCAGCATGAGGATGAAGAACACGATGCGTCCGCCGTAGCGGTCGGTCCAGATGCCGAGCGGCACCCGCACCAGCGAGCCGCTCAATACCGGCGTGGCCGCCAGCAGGCCGAACTGGGTTTCGTTCAAGCCCAGCTGCGCCTTGATGGGAATGCCGAGCACCGCGAACATCATCCAGATCGCGAAGCAGATGGTGAAGGCGAAAGTGCTACTCGCCAGCACCGCTATTTGTTGTTGGTTCTTGCTAGACACGTTGTTCTCCCGGACCGATGACCTGATACAGGAAGCTTACGTGCTGCTTAAAAGCACGACTATTAGCCTGAGGGCGATTTTCCCACGGCAATCTGGCTAGACTCCTAGTCCAAAAGAACTAGGGCAGCCAGGATGGGCAAACTGTGTTGATCCACATCAACGATGCATTTTCGCGTTTTGAGGTATAACAACAGACCAAGAACAACAGAGGCCGCCTCCATGCAAGAATTTGCGACACCCGATTCCGCCTGCGAACCCGGCTGCGAACCCGGCTGCGGCACGCTTGATGCCGCCCAGCTCAACGCCAGTTGCTTTTGCGCCGGCCCCTCGGCAGGCGCGCTGGCCGAGGCACTGCAAAGCGGCAGCGACGGGCCGCAGGTTGCGGCCTTGATCCGCGAACGCTGTCCCCACCTGTTCGCGGCGCTGCCGGTATTCATCTCGCCGGAGCAGTCGGCGCGCATGGCGCAGCTGATCGGCGCGGTGGAAGAAGTGATAGCGCTGCCGGCCTGGCAGGACGCCGTGCTGGCCGACGCACCGGCCATCGCGCGCCACGACCCGGGCGCGCGCGGGGTTTTTTACGGCTACGACTTCCACGTGGGCGAAGACGCCGTCGGTCTCATCGAAATCAACACCAACGCCGGCGGCGCCCTGCTCAACGCGGCCCTGGCGCGCGCCGGCCACGGATGCAGCGCGATCGAGGAGGCCGGCGACGGCGCCGCGCGCGCACTGGCGCTGGAAGAGGCCATCGTCGACATGTTCCGCGCCGAGTGGCGCCTGGGCGGACGCAGCGCGCCGCTGCGCACCGTCGTGATCGTCGACGACGACCCGGAAAACCAGTACCTGTATCCCGAATTCCTGCTGTTTCGCCAGCTGTTCGCGCGCCACGACATCGAAGCGCTGATCGTCGACCCGTCCATGCTGCGCTGGGAAGCAGGCAGCCTGTGGCGCGGCGACCTGATTGTCGATCTGGTGTACAACCGCCTGACCGATTTCATGCTCGATTTACCAGCCCACGCGGCGCTGCGCGACGCCTACCTGGCCAACGCGGTGGTGCTCACGCCGCATCCGCGCGCGCACGCGTTGTACGCCGACAAGCGCAATCTGGCGCTGCTGACCGACGATGCCGCTCTGGCGGCGCTGGGCGTGGCCGCGGCCACGCGCGCGATCCTGCTCGACGGCATTCCACACACGGAGCTGGTGCGGTCCAACGAAACCGAACGCCTGTGGCGCACCCGGCGCGACTGGTTCTTCAAGCCGGTGGCGGGCTACGGCGGGCGTGCGGCCTACCGCGGCGACAAGCTGAGCAAGCGCGCCTGGCAGGATATTCTCGACGGCGATTACGTGGCGCAGGCCATCATGGCGCCGCCCGCGCGCACCGGCGGCAGCGCCCAGGCGCCCGATCGACTCAAGTTCGACATCCGCAGCTACACCTACGACGGCAAGGTGCAATGGACGGCGGCGCGCGTGTACCAGGGCCAGACCACCAACTTCCGCACCCCTGGCGGCGGTTTCGCGATGGTGTACACCGCGCAGGGGTAGGAAGCGGAAGCAGCTCTACCACGTCATTCCCGCGCAGCCCCCAGTTTCAAGGAAACTCTTCAAATCTCTTGGAACAGTGCAAAGTCAGAGGGCCGCTTCCAAATGGCGCTGGCTTAAGCTCCGTCTTTCCCGCGCAGGGCTAGGCGCCCCCACGGCGATCCAAGTTCGTCGAGCCGCCCCGCCCTACTTCCAAACAATGATCGCCTTGTCCGCCCGTTCACCCGGGCGCGCGCTGTGCGCGATCAGGTCTTCCAATGTCACGCCATCGAGCACCCGCAGATACGCCGCCGTCGCCGCCCCCAGCACCCCCTTGAGCGCGCACGCCGGCGCCAGGGTGCACGCGTTACTCTCCGGATCGAAGCACTCGGCCATGTAAAAGTCCGTCTCGCTGTTGCGCACCACGGCGCCGATATTGATCTGCGCCGGCTCGAGCTTGAGCCGCAGCCCGCCGTTACGCCCCCTCACCGTCTCCACTATGCCGGACAAGCCTAGCTGGTACACCACCTTCATCAAGTGGTTTTTCGAGATCCCGTGCACGTCGGCGATGTCCTGGATGGTGGCCAGGCGATCGCGGTGCATGCCCAGGTAGATCAGGGTGCGCAGGGTGTAATCGGTGTAGGCGGTCAGTCGCATCGGCGTGAAGGGTCGTGGATGGAAGGTGAAATGAGGCATTCAGTATACATGTATTGATCCAGATGGCGCGGCCTTGATCAAAAGAAGTATTAACTTGCTTGTTTAAATAGATGTATTTAGAATCCTTCTTTAACGGAGCGGACTGTACCGCTTCGTTCTAATAACAAGGAAACCACGCCATGCACGCCTCACGCAAACTATGGACCTGGCTCGCGGTCATCTGCGTCCTGTCCTTCGCCGTTCTCGGTTGGGTCGGGACCGAGATCTACCTGAGCGCTCCCCCGATTCCCCATCAAGTCGCCAGCCGCGACGGCGAGGTACTGTTCGCCGACGGCGAAGTCCAGCGCGGCCAGCAAGCCTGGCTCTCTGCCGGCGGCCAGCAGCTCGGCTCCGTCTGGGGCCACGGCAGCTATCTGGCGCCAGACTGGTCGGCCGACTGGCTGCACCGCGAAGCGCTGGCCCTGCGCGACATCTACGCCAGCAAGCAGTTCGCCAAACCGTTCGCCGATCTCGATGTCGAACAGCAGGCGGCCCTGAACGAACGGCTCAAGCGCGAGATGCGCGCCAACACCTGGGACGCCCGCACCGGCATCGTCAATCTGTCGCCGGAACGCGCACAAGCCGTGCGTGAAGTCGCCGCCCACTACAGCGCCCTGTTCGGCAGCGACCCCAAACTCGACGCCCTGCGCGAGCAGTACGCCATGAGCGCCGGCAGCCTGGTCACGCCGGAAGACTTGCGCGCCCTGCCCGCCTTCATCTTCTGGTCATCCTGGTCGGCCGCCACCGACCGTCCCGGCGAAACCGCGATCAGCTACACCAGCAACTGGCCGCACGAACCGCTGGTCGGCAACGGCCCCACCGCCGGCGCCGGCATCTGGTCGATCGCCAGCGTGATCCTGATGATCGGCGCCATCGCCGCCATGATCTTCTACCACGGCCGCGCCCACGAAGGCGAGGACCCGGTCCCGCCCAAGGCCGACCCGCTGTTCGACCTGAAGCCGACGGCATCGATGCGCGCCACCCGCAAATACTTCTATGTCGTCATCGCGCTGGTGCTGGCGCAGGTCGGCATGGGCGTCATCACCGCCCATTACGCGGTCGAAGGCCAGAGCTTCTTCGGCATCCCGCTCGGCCAGATCCTGCCGTTCACGGTCAGCCGCACCATCCACACCCAGTTCGCCGTGCTGTGGATCGCCACCGCCTGGCTGGCCACCGGCCTGTATATCGCCCCCGCGATCTCCGGACGCGAACCGAAGTACCAGGCGCTCGGCGTCAACGTCCTGTTCTACGCGCTGCTGTTCATCGTGGCCGGCTCCACCATCTCCGGCTGGCTCGGCACCCTGCAGCACCTGGGCAACGACTTCAGCTTCTGGATCGGCAACCAGGGCCTGGAATTCACCTCCATGGGCCGCGTGTGGCAAATCCTGCTGTTCATCGGCCTGCTGTTCTGGGTCCTGCTGCTCGGCCGCGGGCTGATGCCGGCCCTGCGCACGCCATCGGAAAGCCGCGGCCTGATCGCCATGGTGTTCCTGGCCGCACTGTGCATCGGCGGCTTCTATGCCACCTCGCTGACCTGGGGTCCGCATACCCACTACTCCATGGTCGAATACTGGCGCTGGTGGCTGGTCCACCTGTGGGTCGAAGGCTTCTTCGAAGTGTTCGCCACCGCCGTCATCGCGCTGCTGTTCACCCGCCTTGGCCTGATCGCCGCGTCCACCGCCAACAGCGCCATCGTCCTGGAAACCATCGTGTTCCTGTTCGGCGGCATCCTGGGCACCCTGCACCACCTGTACTTCACGGGCACGCCTACGTTTGTCATCGCCATCGGCGCCATGTTCTCCGCGCTGGAAGTGGTACCGCTGGCGATGATCGGCGTCGAAGCATGGCGCAACTACCAGCGCTCGAAGGCGGCGGCCTGGGTGCAGGCCTACAAATGGCCGATCCTGTGCTTCATCGCGGTCGGTTTCTGGAACGTGGTCGGTGCCGGCCTGCTCGGGTTCTCCATCAACACCCCGATCGCGCTGTACTACATGCAGGGCATGAACATGACGGCGGCCCACGGCCACGCGGCGCTGTTCGGCGTCTACGGCATGCTCGGCATCGGCCTGATGCTGTTCTGCCTGCGCGGCCTGAGCGACCGCGCCGCCTGGTCCGACAAGCTGCTTGCGCCGATGTTCTGGTGCCTGAACATCGGCCTGGCGATGATGGTCTTCATCTCGCTGGTGCCGGCCGGGATCTACCAGGCCTGGGCCAGCGTCACGCGCGGCACCTGGTTTGCGCGTTCGCCGGAAGTGGTCCACTCGCACCTGATGGAAACCCTGGTGTGGCTGCGTGTGCCGGGTGACGTGGTGTTCGCGGTCGGCTGCGTGTTCCTCGCGCTGTTCGCCGTCAAACTCGCCACCGGGGCGCGCGGCAGCAACTACGTCGTCGGCTCGGTCGCACCGGCCAAATCGTAATGCCTTTTCCCCGGCGGGATCTTCCTGCCGGGGTTCGTATCGTTTACACTACGCAAGGAGTATCACCATGAGCAACGCTGTTTTCTCGACCGCTTCCATTGGCCTGTACCCGTTCGACGCGCGCGGCGTCGCCAAGCGCTTTCGCCATGCCGCCATTTTCGGCGCGCTGAGCGCACTGGAGCCCGGCGAGACCATGCGCTTTTATAACGACCACGATCCGCTGCCGCTGCTGGCGCAGATCGAGGCCCATTTCGGTCCGCGCGTGACAATCACCTACGTGGCGCGCGCGCCGGGCGAAATCATCATCGACTTCGGGATCGCCTGAAGAAAAGGGATACGCATGGAGTACCTGACCGTCAAACACCTGCACATGAGCTGCGCGGCGCTCAGCATCGGCCTGTTCGCCCTGCGCGGCGTCTGGATGCTGCGCGGCTCGGCGCAACTGGCGCAGCGCTGGGTCAAGGTCGCGCCGCACCTGGTCGACACGGTGCTGCTGGCCAGCGCCCTGACCATGGTGGTGTGGAGCGGCCAGTACCCCTTCGTGCAGCCCTGGCTGGGCGCCAAGGTGGTGGCGCTGGTGGTGTACATCGTGCTTGGCGCGGTGGCGCTCAAGCCCGGGCGCCCCAAACGGGTGCGCGCCATCGCCTTCGGCGCGGCCCTGCTCACCGTTGCCTACATCGTCGCGGTCGCGCTCACGCGCAGGGTACTGATTGTTGTTTGAGTGCCACAAGAGAATGCCCCAAACTGTAACCTACATCAAGGAATTTCTCGAACGCAAACCTTAGCATCTTGTTGACGTCCGCCTCCGCGGCGCCTAACAGAACAAGAAAAGGTTATATCATGCGTCCACGTCCTCTCCGCCTCGCCGGCACCTGCCTGGCCACGGCTTCCGCCCTTCTCTCCCTGTGCTCCGCCCCCGTCTTTGCCGCGGAACCGGCATTGCCCGTCATCGTGCAGGAACTGCTCGCCCCACCCGCGCTGCCGCCACAAATCACGCGCAAGACCCCGGCGCGCGTGGTCGTCAACCTGACGGTCGAGGAAATCGAACGCGAAATCGCGCCGGGCACGCGCTACACCTTCTGGACCTTCGGCGGCACCGTTCCGGGCAAGATGATCCGGGTGCGCGAAGGCGACACCGTCGAACTGCACCTGCAAAACCTGGCCGGTAACAAGCTGCCCCACAATATCGACCTGCACGCGGTCACCGGCCCCGGTGGCGGCGCCGGGCAAACCCTGATCGCCCCGGGCAATGAAGCCAGCTTCACCTTCAAGGCGCTGGCCTCCGGCCTGTACGTCTACCACTGCGCCACCGCCCCGGTCGGGATGCACGTCGCCAACGGCATGTACGGCATGATCCTGGTCGAACCCAAGGAAGGCATGGCCAAGGTCGACAAGGAATACTACGTGATGCAGGGCGACTTCTACACCACCGGCGCCTACCGCGCCCCCGGCCTGCAAGGCTTCGACCTGCAAAAAGCGATCGACGAGCGGCCGACCTATGTGCTGTTCAACGGCGCCGACGGCGCCCTCACCGGCCAGGGCGCGCTCACCGCCGCCGCCGGCGAGAAGGTGCGCATGTTCTTCGGCGTGGGCGGACCGAATACCGTGTCGAGCTTTCACATCATCGGCGCCATTTTCGACAAGGTGTACACCGAAGGCGGCACCCATTTCCAGGAAAACGTCCAGACCACCCTGGTGCCGGCCGGCGGCTCGACCATCGTCGAATTCGTCCCGAAAGTACCGGGCAACCTGACCCTGGTCGACCATTCGCTCACGCGCGCCTTCAACAAGGGCGCGGTCGGCCTGATGGCGGTGAGCGGCCCCGATCGGCCTGAGATCTACGGCAAAGGCATCAAGACCGCCATGAACGCCAAGGCCGCCCCACCCGCAGCGCCCAAGACCGCAGCGGTACCCGCCGCCACCAATGCGCAGCGCCTGCGCGGCAAGGCTGTCTACGACGGCACCTGCGCCGCCTGCCACCTGCCCGACGGCAAAGGCGTTCCCGGCGTCTTCCCGCCACTGTTCAATTCCGACTTCTTCCAGCAGCGTCCTTACGAAATGGCGCACATCGTCCTGCACGGCCGCAGCGGGGAACTGGTCGTCAACGGCGAGCATTTCAACTCCGTCATGCCGGCGCAAGACCTCGACGACGACGATGTCGCCGCCGTCATCAACTATGTGAGCACCGACATGAACGCCGGTAAACCCGTCATCACGCCGGCCCAGGTCAAGCAGATGCGCCAGGTCAAAGCCAATTGAACGCGCCATGAAACGCCAATTGACCGCCCTGGCCTGCGCGGCGATGCTGTGCACGGCGGCCGCCGCCGGCGATTACGTCGCGCTGCCGGGCGCCATGTTGCGCTCGGTCATGCCGGCCGACGGCAAGGAAGCGCCGGCCAACGTGGCGCCGTTTTCGATGCGCACCGCCCCGGTCACCAACGCCGAGTTCCGTGCCTTCGTCCTCGCGCATCCGCAATGGCAGCGCGGCCAGGCGCCTGGCGTGCTTGTGTCGTCCACCTACCTGTCGGGCTGGCGCGGCGCGGCCGATCACGGCACCCTGGCGCCGGATTCGCCGGTGACCAACGTCAGCTGGCATGCGGCGACCGCCTTTTGCGCCAGCGAGGGTGCGCGCTTGCCGCGCTGGCACGAGTGGGAGTACGCCGCCGCGGCCGACGCCACCCACGCCGACGCGCGCGACGACCCGCAATGGCTGGAACACATCCTCAACTGGTACGCCCATCCGGCCAGCACGCCGCCCTCGCGCGTGCGCGGCGAAACGCCGAACTTCCACGGCCTGTACGACATGCACGGCCTGATATGGGAATGGGTCGAGGATTACAGTGCGCTGTTCGTCAGCGCCGACAGCCGCACCATGGACCCGCGCAAGGTGCTCGACTACTGCGGCGGCGCGGCCCTGTCGCTGGGCGACCGGCGCAACTACGCGGTGCTGATGCGCATCGCGCTGCTGGCCGCGATGGAAGGCGCGCAGGACGGCGGCTATCTGGGCTTTCGCTGCGCGCGCGGCGCCGACAACGATCCACCTACACCGAAGGAATCACCATGAACAGCTTCAGCCCCCTGCGCCGCGCACTGCTGCGCGCGGGCACCCTGGCCGCCATCGTCCTGGCGGCCCCCCTGGCGGGCGCCGACCCGCTGCCGGCCGACTCGCTCTACCGCCTGCCGGTGCCGCTCAAGGACAGCCAAGGCCGCCAGTTCGACTGGCGCGCCCTGGCCGGCCGTCCCCTGCTGGTGACGATGTTTTACGGCGACTGCAACGCGGCCTGCCCGATCATCATCGAAAACCTGCGCCGCACGGTCGAGCTGATCAAGCCCGCGCCCGGCCGCCTGACGGTGCTCATGGTCAGCCTCGACCCGCTGTACGACACACAAGACTCCCTGGCCCGGCTGGCCAGTTCGCACAAGCTCGATCCCGCCATCTTCCGCCTGGCGGTGGCCGCCGGCGAAACCCAGACGCGCGCCATGGCCGGCGCGCTGCAGATCAAGTACCGCGCCGTGAGCAACGGCGAAATCAACCACACCACGCGCGTGTGCCTGCTCGACGCCAGCGGCAAACTGCTCGCGGCAAGCACACAACTGAGTCCCGTGCCCGATCCGGCCTTTGTCGCGCAGATCCGGCTGGCGCTTAAATAGGCAGCGCGGGCGGCGAAAACCAATCTGTATCAAGGATTTCGCGATCGCCGCAAAACGCCGTTGACCCCACTACATATAGTCAATAACCTCTCTGCATGCACCACATCTTGTGTTTCACGGAGAGTAAATGACCATCCCACCGCTTCACTTCCCCACCCACATCCGCAAGCGTGACGGCGCCGTCAAGCCGTTTGACGCCACCCGCATCGAATCGGCCATGCAGCGCGCCGCGCTGGCCAGCGGCGAGTTCGATACCGGCACCGCCCATCTGCTGACCTGGAACACGGTCCTGCCCGCGCTGGCCGCACTGGGCGCCGACACCCCCGGCGTCGAGCAAGTGCAGGACGCCGTGGAGGCAGCCCTGTTCGAGGCCGGCCACCGTGCGACCCTGCGCGCCTATGTGGTCTACCGCGAACAGCACCACAGCCTGCGGCGCGACCGCAAAAGCCTGATCGACGTCGAAGTGTCGATGAATGAATACCTGGAGCAGCGCGACTGGCGGGTCAACGCCAACGCCAACCAGGGCTACTCGCTGGGCGGGCTGATACTGAACGTGTCCGGCAAGGTGATCGCCAACTACTGGCTCGACCATGTCTATCCGCCCGCCGTGGGCGAGGCCCACCGCAACGCCGACCTGCACATCCACGACCTCGACATGCTGGCCGGGTACTGCGCCGGCTGGTCGCTGCGCACCCTGCTCAATGAAGGCTTGAACGGCGTGCCGGGCAAGATCGAATCGTCGCCGCCCAAGCACATGTCGAGCGCGATCGGCCAGATCGTCAACTTCCTCGGCACCCTGCAAAACGAGTGGGCCGGGGCCCAGGCCTTCAGCTCCTTCGACACCTACATGGCGCCCTACGTGCGCGCCGACGCCTTGAGCTACGAGAGCGTCAAGCAGTACATCCAGGAGCTGATCTACAACCTGAACGTGCCCTCGCGCTGGGGCACCCAGACACCATTCACCAACCTGACGTTCGACTGGGTGTGTCCGGAAGACCTGCGCGAGCAGGTGCCGTTCATCGCCGGCGTCGAAATGCCGTTCACCTACGGCGATCTGCAGGTGGAAATGGACATGATCAACCGCGCCTACATCGAGATCATGATGACCGGCGACGCCAAGGGGCGCGTGTTCACCTTCCCCATCCCGACCTACAACATCACCGAGGACTTCGCGTGGCACAGCCCCAACGCGGAGCTGCTGTTCGAGATGACGGCGCGCTACGGCCTGCCCTACTTCCAGAACTTCCTCAATTCGGAGCTGAAACCGAACATGATCCGTTCGATGTGCTGCCGCCTGCAGCTCGACCTGCGCGAACTGCTCAAGCGCGGCAACGGCCTGTTCGGATCGGCCGAGCAGACCGGGTCGCTGGGCGTGGTGACGATCAATTGCGCGCGCCTGGGCTACCTGCATGCGGATGACGAGGAAGGCCTGTTCGCGGCGCTCGACCGCCTGCTCGACCTGGGCCGCGACAGCCTGGAAATCAAGCGCAAGGTGATCCAGCGCCACATGGACAATGGCTTGTTCCCGTACACGAAGCGTTACCTGGGCACCCTGCGCAACCACTTCTCGACCCTGGGGGTGAACGGCGTCAATGAGATGATCCGCAACTTCACCTGGGGCGAGCAGGATATCGCCAGCGAATGGGGCCACGCCTTCGCCCTGCGCCTGCTGGACCATGTGCGCGCGCGCATGCTGGAGTTCCAGGACCAGACCGGCCATATGTACAACCTGGAGGCGACGCCGGCCGAAGGCACTACCTACCGCTTCGCGCGCGAAGACCGCAAGCGCCATCCGGACATCCTGCAGGCCGGGACCGATGCCATGCCTTACTACACCAACTCCTCGCAACTGCCGGTCGGGTTTACGGACGACCCGTTCGAGGCGCTGGAACGGCAGGACCCGCTGCAGCGAAAATACACGGGCGGCACCGTGCTGCACCTGTACATGAGCGAGCCGCTGTCCACGGCCGACGCCTGCCGCCAGCTGGTAAGGCGCGCGCTGGGCCGCTTCGGCCTGCCGTACATCACCGTCACGCCCACGTTTTCGATCTGCCCCAAACACGGCTACCTCGGGGGCAGCCATCCATTTTGTCCCAAATGCGATCTCGATCTGATCGCGCGCAAGCAACGCGAAGTTGCGTAACCACCCAAGGAGTCATTCATGTCAGACCTCAGCCAAGCCGTATTTTTCGCACCCCACACTGTTACCCTGACCGATGCCGAGCGCCAGCCGTGCGAAGTCTGGACCCGCGTGATGGGCTATCACCGCCCCGTGTCGTCCTTCAATACCGGCAAGAAGGGCGAGTTCCACGAGCGTACCTGGTTCACCGAGCGGGCCGTCGCGGCGCGCAGCTAAAGTGGGCGCCGGCGCGCTGCGGGTGGGCGGCATCACCGCCTTTACCGCAACCGATTTTCCCGGCAAGTTGGCGGCCGCGGTGTTCGTCCAGGGATGCCCGTGGCGCTGCGGCTACTGCCACAATCCGCACCTGCAGTCGCGCCAGCGCGGGCCGCTGTCGTGGGACTCGGTGATGGCGCTGCTGGAGCGCCGCGCCGGCCTGCTCGATGGCGTGGTGTTCAGCGGCGGCGAGCCGACCATGGACCCGGCGCTGCCGGACGCCATGGCGGCCGTGCGGCAGATGGGGCTCGCGGTCGGCCTGCATACGGCGTGCATCTACCCGCGCCAGTTGAAGGCGGTGTTGCCGTTGGTCGATTGGGTGGGGTTCGATATCAAGGCCCCGTTCCAGGATTACCAGCGCGTGACGGGGGTTTTCGACAGCGGCGAGCCGGCCCGCGCCTGCCTGGAGATGATCGTCGCCAGCGGCGTGGCGCACGAATGCCGCACCACCTTGCATCCGGCCTTGCTGTCCGAGGCCGACGTGGAAGCGCTGGCCGTGACCCTGGCCGATGCCGGCGTGCGCAATTACGCGCTCCAGACCTTCCGCGCGCAGGGCTGCGCGGATGTGGCCTTGAACGCGGCGGCCGCCGCGGTCATGGGCGCCGCGGCGCTCGAGCGCATTGCGGCGCGCTTCGAGAAATTTGTGCTGCGGCCAGCATAGAACTGCGGTTGCCGGCTCTCCAGAAACGAGCTTTTGCCGCCAAGTTAAGCAGCTTTGCGACAACAGACCTCGACACCGTCATTCCCGCCGGCGCGGAAAAGACGGAGCTTAAGAGCGCGTAACAGAACCGTTCGACATAGAGCCAACAGATGAGCGAGCAGGCAAGCGAAAGGAACGCCTGATGGATGTCTGCTCGTCGCTCATGCAGCGGCCTCGCATCACTACTGGGCAGATGCTTGAGCCAAGCCGCGTTTTTCCCTGCGCATCGATTACTGCTCGATCAGCTCGACACGGCGGTTCTTTTCGCGTCCGGCATCGCTTGCGTTCGAGGCGACCGGCGCCAGACTGGCAACCCCTTTTGCCGACAAGCGAGCGGGATCGATCTTGTGGTGTTTGACCAACGCCGCGACGATGGCTTCGGCACGTTTTTGCGACAGGGTGAGATTGGCAGCGAGCACGCCCTGACTGTCGGTGTGCCCGACGATATACACTTTCACCGCTTTTTGCTGCGTCAGGAACTTGGCCATTTCATCGAGTTGCGGCGTCGATTGCGGCTTGATCTCGGCTTTGCCTGTATCAAAGAAAATGCCGTACAGCGCAATCTTGCCTTCCGCCGCCAGACCGGTTTTCAAGGTCTCGGCATTGACCGAGACATTGCCGGTCTGCATAGGTATCGACTCGATCACCTGCAGGAAATACACCGCCCCTGC
Source organism: Massilia antarctica (assembly GCF_015689335.1). Taxonomy (GTDB): domain Bacteria; phylum Pseudomonadota; class Gammaproteobacteria; order Burkholderiales; family Burkholderiaceae_D; genus Telluria_A; species Telluria_A antarctica. The sequence goes on from NZ_CP065053.1 coordinate 5,764,966, forward strand.
ACCCTTGGGTACTTCGCTACTGCTTGGCGCTTTGACCGTCAATACGGCAGTGACGTCCCCTTCCGGGCGGCTAAGGCGCCCCACCAGATACAGCGGGGGATAATTGCCACTATTGTCCATCGCACTGGTGGCGTTATAGCCGCCGGCGAAGGCGCCGGTTTTCCCGGTCCACAAGGATGCATATTCCTCGAAGCCCTGCTTCTGGCAAACCGGCGCGTCCTCGCACGCAACAATGATCTTGAAGCGGCTCTTTTCCAGCGCCAGCTTGTAGTTGCGAAACACTTCCAGCGGGCTGCGCTCTTTTGGCGCGTAATAGCTGTAATTGAAAACCTTCCCTTCGACGGGCTCTTTTTTAGTCGATGAAACCGGTACTTCGGCGTGTTCAAAATTCATGACGCCATAATTTTGAATCATCGAGCCCTGAAAGCGGCTCACTAGCGGATGGTCCTTGCCCCCCGCCTTGTCGGCCCACACAAAAGGCGATGCTTCGGCCAGGGAACACAGACCGAGCAAAAGGGAAAAGCTGGCCAAGCTGGCCAAGCGTAGGGGGCGTGGTAAAGCAGTGTAATTTTTCATGTTTTGGAAAAAATAAATGAAGGTGTGAAAATTGCGCGGAACGCGGCTGCAAGATGCCCCCCGTTCCACGACCGCCCATCATGGCCCCGATCAGGTTGCTCGCGCTGTTGCCATTGCCGCGTCCAAGATTGTAATGTTTTCTTGCGACCTATTCGTTCCGATGGCCGCCACGCAATGGCGTTACGGCGCCCTACCCTGCTCAGATGCACTAGCGACGCCGGACGCTGTTCGACACGCTGCAAAGCGTCTTGGAAATAATCGAACGGATTGATGTCGTGCAGCCGACAGGTCAGCTTCTGGCCGATCAGTGCTGATTGTACTCGACGGCACGCCGGCGCCGGCCGACATGGTGCTGCCGAGTCCGACGTCAGAACTCGCCGAGAGCTAACACCTGTTGCCACAACGCGAACGGCGCTACGCCCGCGTCCCCTGACTCTTGCGCGTCATTACACTCAATAACGATCTAATCTCTTGACGCGGACTTGGCAATATCGATGGCCAGAAACGGAACATGCACTTGTTTTGCAACGCGGGGGACAACAGCCAGTCCGGCCTCGATATCGGTACGACCATAAGGCGCTACCAGTGTTCTAGTTCGCTGGCCAGCGCATGCCGCTCCGGTGTGTTCACCAGACGCAACCCGCGCCCCAGATAGTCGTCGCAGGTTTCCTGATAGTCGGGGATTGGCCCCACCCGCAGAATGCAAGACTCCTCGCCATCGATGCGGTAAGGATGGTCGCACGCCAAATAGAATTCGAAGTCGTAGGCCGCGCCGCCGAACGTTTCGCTGAAAACGATGAAACGGCCTTGAACGCGTGCAATGTTTATTGTTAATCCGAGACAAAAACCAGCGCTGCATGCAAGTAGTTTTTTACAGCACGCTCAACGTATTAAATTTACGGCTGCAAAAATGTAAGTGGAAAACGGCACCGTGTTTCACGCTATGTGTCGCCGAATTTGCTAACCATTCAATGTCGGCTCTTGGCCGATTGTACGCGGTCACGGCACCGGCACGCGCCTGCAAAGCTGCCCGTCTATGTAATTTGGAAATCAAGTATCAACCGTGGCGATTCAATGGGAGCTGCCTTTTATGTCGATATGCTCAACATCGAGCCTTGCTTCGGCGCGCACGACAAATTCCCCGTTTTTTAATATTACGCATTCGTTCGTAATGCCCCTGATGTCGAGTCCAAATAATTGTTTTTTGCGTGCTATCAATGCATCGACGATTGCTGCCGACATTGGATGCGCACGTGTAAGCTGGTGCCTTACTGCAGTGACACTCTCGGTAGTCTTGTGCCATTGATCCACCACGCAGGCATTCCACACGCACGCAGCCAGCCTCAACACCACCTCCAAGTCATTCTTGGAATACCCTTCTTCAAGCTCTTGAATGAGCGGGTCAGCATACTCGATGAGGGTAAGCGAAATTTTCTTTGTCGGGATCATTCAGTTTTTCAGGTATTTTTGGGTAGGCGAACATCTGCTTCCAGATGCGCGGCGTGAGCGACCGCTCATGGCCGAAGCGAATATCCAGAACGGCTCAGTGTACGCGGTTGTTGCTTTCACGGCAACTGCAGGGTTTTGTCAGGCGCTCTCAGTTAACGCCATTGGAAACCGGCCCCTGCCTTTGCACAGGTCCAAGAGATTCGAGGAGTTTCCTTGAAACTGGGCGCTACGCGGGAACGACCGAGGTTTTTCTTAGTGCCTCAACATCGCTGCGCAACTGCGCCGCCAGTTCATCGGCCTGCGCCTTGTCGAAATCCGCATGCATCCGCTTGCGCACCCCGAATTCATTGAGCATCACATGCTTGTCCGGCACCACGCCATGCTGCGCCAGGCACTGGCGCGCGCACGCGAGCGGACAGCCATCGATGGCCAGCACCGGCCGGCCCGAGCGCGCCAGCTTGACCAGCGGCGCCACGCCGCCGCCCACGCCGGCGATGCACGACATTTCAGCCGCTCCACTGCGGTCGAGCGCAAGCGCCAGATGGTTCGCCATCTGCGCCGCGCTCGAACACCCGGAACACGAATACACCAGCGGCAGCGCCGCCCTGTCCGCATCCATCATCATTCTCCTTTATGTGGCGCTGGCACGGCGCCAGCGCGCCGGCAGCAGGCGCTCCGGGTCGAACAGCGCGACATCGATCGCATCGAGCGTGTTCTTCACCAGCAGCCCCAGTTCCGTATCGCCTTCCATGGTCAGGCGACGCGCAAAAAACAAGGTATCCGGATCCTCGCGCCGCTGCGCCAGCAGCAGGAAGTCGCGCGCGCTGGCGCCGATCGACAGGTCCGGTTTGTCCGCCCCCGACAGGGCGACGAAGCGCGATCCGCGCCAGCCCACGTCGAAACGCAGGCCGGCGTCGGTGACGCCGATACGGATCGTGCGGCCTTCCAGCGCCGCCCGCACGTCGCCCGGTAACTGCGGCCCGAGCACGCGGGTCAGGCCGGCGGCGAACAGCAGCGAGCCGGGAAAGCGCGGCAGGCGCCCCAGCGCCCGGGCGAGCGGTGCCGGCAAGGCCGGATACACGTGCGCTTTCATGCAGCCTCCCGCTTGTCGAACGCCATGCCCGGCTTGCCATGCCAGTAGCCGTCGCACGATGGCGCAGGCATCAGCGGCGCCAGTGCGGCCAGGGCCTGCCCGGTGTCGACCTCGTGACGGCGCGCGCGGTCGAACAGCGCGACCACGGCGTCGGTATGCCGGGCCTGGGGACTGATGCGCAGCACGTCGACGCCGATCGCTTCCATATCCGCCATGTCGCCGAGCAGGTTGTACACCAGGTGCGACTGGATCTGGGTGCCATTGAGGATCAAAAAGGTGTCGGCGTCGCGCGTGCGCAGCTCCAGGCCGTCGGGATGCGCCAGGCAGCTGAACTGGCAGTCATCCTTGCCCAGGTCGCGGTGGCGCGCCGTGAAGCAGCGCGCCGAAAACGCCAGCGGCATGCGGCCATACGCGAACACTTCGGTTTCCAGCCCCGCCGGGCGGCTTTGCAGCATCGTCGCCAGCGCCGCGCGCCCCATTTCGAGCGGCATGACCCAGCGCCGCGCGCCCAGTTGCGCCATCAGGGCCACGCTGTCTTCGTTGTACAGGTTCAAATGCGGCCCGGCCACGAACGGCAGCGCGCCGTCGAGGCAGTGCACCGCGCCGATATCGTTCGCCTCGACCGCGAAGCGGCCGTTCGAGGTTAGTTTGCGCAGGGTAGTCAGGTCGCTGCCCGATTCGAGCAGGGCCTGGGTCGACAGCACCACCTCCTTGCCGGCATCGGCCAGCATGGCGGCCAGCGCCAGCCAGTCGGGCAGGCGCAGCTCGTGGCGGCGCGAGCAGACCGTCTCGCCCAGGTAGACGATATCGACCGGGCTTGCCGCCATCGACTCGTAGAACGCCATCATCGTATCGCGCGGCCAGTAGTACAGCACCGGACCCAAGGCCAGTTTCATCATCGTGCCTCCCCTATTTCCATGAGCGGTGGTAGGCGCCCAGCGTATGCTGCTGCCCCTCTGCCACCTTGTTCAGATCGGCCATCCATGCCTGCTTTGCCGAAAAACGCTTCGGATTGGCGCGGTACTGGTCGATCGCCTCGCGCCAGACGCGCGTTACCTGCGCCACGTACGCAGGACTGCGCTGGCGCCCTTCGATCTTGATCGCGCTCACCCCCAGCTCGATCAGCTGCGGCAGCAATTCAAGGGTATTCAGGCTGGCCGGTTCCTCGATGGCGTAAAACTGTTCGCCCGCGACGTCGAAACGGCCCTTGCACAGGGTTGGATAGCTGGCCTGCTCGCCGTCGGCGTAGCGGTCGATCAGCACCTCGTTCAGGCGCGACTCCAGTCCGGCCGGGGTCTGCTGCCAGCGCACCGCCTTGGCCGGCGAGCACACGCCGTGGGTGTTGGGCGACTCGCCCGTGACATAGGACGACAGCGCGCAGCGCCCTTCGACCATCACGCACAGGCTGCCGAAGCCGAACACCTCGATCTCGACCGGGGTATTGCGCACCACCTGCTCCACCTGCGCCACCGACAGCACCCGCGGCAGCACCGCGCGCGCAATGCCGAAGTGGCGGTGGAAGAAGTTGATGGCCTCGTAGTTGGTGGCCGAACCCTGCACCGACAGGTGCAGCCGCAGCGCCGGATAGCGTTCGGCCGCGTAGCGCATCAGGCCCGGGTCGGCCAGGATCACCGCGTCGATGCCGGCGCCGGCGGCGCGGTCAATGGCGCGCCGCCACAGCGCACCGGCGGACGGCTGCGGATAGGTGTTCAGCGCAAGCAGCACCTTGCGCCCGCGCGCATGGCTGTAGGCGATGCCCTGTTCGATCGCGGCCTCGTCGAAGTTCAGGCCTGCGAAGTTGCGTGCGTTGGTGGCGTCGCGAAAGCCGAGGTAGACGCAGTCGGCGCCGTTGTCCACGGCCGCCTTGAGGGCCGGCAGGCTGCCGGCCGGACACACCAGTTCGAACGGCGTGGCGCCGTCGGAAGAATTTGACATCATGTTCATTCGTCGTAAGGTGGGGACTGCACTGTAGCCCGATGGCACGCCTGAAATCTTTGACGTGCATCAAGGATTTTCAGCATGCGATGCAGCGACAATGGCGCCATCCACAAACAGCAGGAGGACACGATGGACACTATCGGCAGCTATCTCGAAGCCGACCATGTGCGTTGCGACGCGCTGTTCGCCGACGCACACCAGGCCGTGCGCCATAGCCAGTGGCGCGAGGCCGGCCACGCCCTGGCCGCGTTCCGCCATGCACTCGAGCGGCATCTGCTGATCGAGGAGCGCATCGTTTTCCCGGCCTTCGAAAACGCCATCGGCGCGACCAGCGCGCCCACCGCATCGATGCGCAGCGAACATCTGCGTATCCGCGGCGTGGTGCAACGCCTGGCCAACGCGCTGTCCGAGCGCGATACCGAAGCGTTCCTGATCCACGCCGACACCTTGGGCATCGTGCTGTACCAGCACAGCGAAAAGGAAGAAGGCGTGCTCTATCCGATGATCGAAAGGGTGCTCGCGCGCAGCTGCAACAAGCTGGTGTTGGCCATGCAGGCGTTCGGCGCGATGGACCAGATGGCCAGCGCCGCATGAGCGGCGCCGCGCCCCGCCTGCACCACCTCGACGTGCGCGGCCTGGAGCCGCCCGAGCCGATGGAACGGGTGCTCGAAGCGCTCGACCGCCTGCCCGACAGCGATCAACTGTGCATGCTGATCGAGCGCGAACCGCGCCCGCTGTACCGCATCCTGGCGCACAACGGCTATGGCTACAACACCACCATCCTGCCCGACTATCTGTACGAAGTGCGGATCTGGCGCCGCGCTGCGGACGCCTGAATCGGCACGCCCGGCCCATGCAGCGCACCCTCTCGCTCGACCAATCGCCGCCGCTCGGCGCGGTGCTGCGTTACTTCCTCGCCACGCCGGTCTTCGCGCTGCTGGCCGGCGCGCTGCTGCTGTGGCAGGGCGCGCCGGCGCTGGCCTCGCGCTGGTCGCCGTCCACCCTGGCCTTGACCCACCTGCTGACCCTGGGCACCCTGGGCATGACCATGGCCGGGGCGCTGATCCAGATCCTGCCCGTGGTGGCCGGCGTCACCTTGCCGCGCGCGCGCATCCTCGCTCCCGGCGTGCACGCGCTGCTGGCCGGCGGCGTCGCCGCACTGGCCGCGGCATTCTTGTTCTCCCGGCCGTGGCTGTTCCAGCTGGCGCTGGTGCTGCTGCTGCCCGCCTTTGCATGGCTGATCGGCGCGCTCACGCTGGCCTTGTGGCAGATGCCGCCGCCCGGCGCGCTGCCGATGACGGCCACCGTCCGCCTATCGCTCGCCAGCCTGGTCGTCACCGTGTGCCTGGGCGCCCTGCTGGCGGGCGCCTTTGCCTGGCCGGCGGCCGCCGCACCGCTGCCGCTGATGCTGGCCACCGACGTGCACGCGCTGTGGGGCGTGTTCGGCTGGGCGGGCATGCTGCTGGTCGGGGTATCGTTGCAAGTGGTGCCGATGTTCCAGGTAACGCCCCTGTACGACGAGCCGCTGCCGCGCGTGCTGGGCGTGACGATCTTCCTGCTGCTGGTGACATGGACCGTGAGCGCCACGGCGCTGCGCGCGCGCCTGCCCTGGACCGAACCGCTGGCCGGCGCGCTGCTGCTGGCCGCCTATGCGCTCTTCGCGCTGGCCACCTTGCGCCTGCTGGCGCGCCGCAAACGCCCCCAGGCCGACGCCATGACCCTGTTCTGGCGCCTGGCGATGGCCAGCATGCTGGCTTGCGCGGCGCTGTGGGCGGCGCCGGCACAACTGGCGGGCGACGGCCGCGCCCTGGCAATGGGCGTGCTGATGCTGGTCGGTTTCCTGTATTCGACCATCAACGGCATGCTGTACAAGATCGTGCCCTTCCTGCTCTGGCGCGACATGCAGGAGCGCGCCGCCGACGGCCAGCGCGTGCCGGCCATCAAGACCCTGATCGCCGACCAGCAGGCGCAGCGCCAGTTCTGGCTGCACGCGACGGCGCTGGTCCTGCTGGCGGCGGCCTGCTGGTGGCCGGCGCTGCTGGCGCGGCCGGCGGCCGCGGCGATGTGCCTGTCGGCCGGCTGGCTGTTGCTGAACCTGTCGACCGGTCTCTGGCGCGCCTGCGGCGCGATGCGCTGCGGCGCCGCGCGCGCCCGCGTGGACGCGAACCCGGCGCTCGGCCGGCATGGCGGTTAAGCCCGCGATGCCGCCGCCAGCTATTCCCCGTGCGCCGGCACATCTCGAATAATTACCATTCGGCAATGATCGGCCTGCCCGTACTGGCGCTTCCTGGGTACAAACTTAATTTTCCCTGATTTAAGAGCCGCGCGGTAACACGTCCGAGGTGAAATGTTATATCTTGACGCTTGGCGCCGAGGTCCCTCCGCGCCCTCCAACCACGTGGTATAAATGCTCGAATTAACTTTGCTTTCCGACACACCCGTCGCCGCCAATCCCGACATCCTTTACGGGCCGGCGGAACCTTCCCTGCTCAAACACGAAATCCTTGCCGACCTGCTCGAAGCGAGCGCGCGCCGCGCCCCGGCCCAGGTCGCGCTGATCTATCAGGAGCGCAGCCTCACTTACGCCGAACTGGACCAGCTGGCCGATATCGGCGCCTCGCGCCTGATCGGCCTGGGCGTGCGTCCCGGCCACATCGTCGGGCTATGGATGATGCGCGGCATCGAATTGCTTGTCGCGCAAGCGGCCATCGCCAAGGCCGGCGCCGCCTGGCTGCCGGTCGACCAGGATACGCCGGTCGAGCGCCTGGACGTGTGCGTGGACGACGCCAGCGCCGTCGGCGTGGTCACCAATGCCGCCTTCGCCCCCCAGCTGGCCGGCGGCGCCACCCCCGCCTGGTGCGCGGAAACCCTGCTGGCCCCGCTGGCACCGGGCGAAATAGTGCAGCGGCGCGGCGAGGTGTCGCCCGACCAGCCCGCCTATGTCATCTATACCTCCGGCTCGACCGGCAAGCCGAAAGGCATCCTGATTTCCCAGCGCAGCATCTGCCACTTCTTGCGCAGCGAAAACGCGGTGCTGGGTGTGCGCGCGGACGACCGCGTGTACCAGGGCTTTTCGGTGGCCTTCGACATGTCGTTCGAGGAAATCTGGATTTCCTACCTGGTCGGCGCCACGCTCTGGATTGGCCCAAAGGAAATCGCTGGTGATCCGGAAACCTTGCCGCGCCTGCTGGCGGCGAACCGGGTCAGCGTGCTGCACGCGGTGCCGACCCTGCTGGCCCTGTTCAGCGAAGATGTCCAGACCTTGCGCCTGATTAACCTCGGCGGCGAAATGTGCCCGGAATCCGTGGTCGAGCGCTGGGCCGCTCCCGGCCGCCAGATTTTCAACACCTACGGCCCGACCGAGGCCACCGTCTCGTGCAGCCTGGCGCGCCTCGAACCGGGGCGCGCGATCACCATCGGCACGCCGCTGCCCAACTACGGCTTGCTGGTGATCGGCACTGAAGGCCCGGTGCTGGCCCTGCAGCCGCGCGGGACCACGGGCGAACTGTGCATCACCGGCCCGGGCCTGGCGGCCGGCTACCTCGGGCGGCCCGACCTGACGGACGAAAAATTCCTGGCCAACCCCTGGGCCAGCGGCCCGCACGACGCGCGCCTGTACCGCACCGGCGACCTGGCGCGCATCGATGCCGACGGTGAAGTGCAGTGCCTGGGACGCACCGACGACCAGGTGAAAATCCGCGGCTTCCGCGTGGAACTGGGCGAAATCGAAGCCGTGCTGGCCCAGCAGCCTGGCGTGGGCACGGTGGCGGTGCTGCTGCGCAAGGACGATGGCATCGACCAGCTGGTCGCCTATCTGGTCGCGGCCAGCGGCGCCGCCGACGATGCCATTTCCGGCGCCACCCTGCGCCGTGCGCTGTCGGAACACTTGCCTGCGTACATGGTCCCGAGCCGCTACGAAGCCTTGCCGCTGATGCCGCGCTTAACTTCCGGCAAGATCGACCGCAAGGCGCTCAAGGCCATGCCCCTGGCCACCCTGGGCGCCGCCGATGGCTCGGACCAGCCCGAAACGGCGGCCGAAACCGCCCTGTTCAAGGCGCTGGCCACCCTGTTCCCCGGCCAGCCGATCCGGCGCGAGGCCGATTTTTTCAGCGACCTGGGCGGCCACTCCTTGTTCGCCGCTCGGCTGGCCTCGGCCTTGCGCGCCGACCCCGCGTTCGCCCACGTCACCGTGCGCGATATTTATCTGCAGCGCCAGATCGGCAAGATCGCCATCGCCCTGGCCGATTCGCCCACCGCCGGCGCCGCCGAGCAGGACTGGACGCCTCCCTCGGGCGTGCGGCGCTGGATCTGCGCGGCCGGCCAGGCACTGGCCATTCCGCCCATGGTCACCCTGCGCATGGCCCAATGGCTGGCGCCCTTCTTTACCTATCACTTTTACACCGGCGAACCGGGCGACTCGGTGGCGCTGGCCGTGGCGGCCTCGATCGGCGTGTTCCTGATCGCCACCCTGATGGAATTTGTCATCGCCATCGCCGGCAAGTGGCTCATCGCCGGCCGTCTGAAGGCCGGTTCCTACCCTCTGTGGGGCTGGACCTATTACCGTTGGTGGCTGGCCGACCGCCTGGTCGAATCGGCGCCGGTGTACCTGCTGAGCGGCTCATCCTTGTACGTGTGGTGGCTGCGCGCGCTCGGCGCGCGGGTCGGCCACGAGGTGCTGATCGGCTCGATGACCCTGCGCGCGCCGGACTTGCTCGACATCGCCGATGGCGTGAGCATCGGCAACGCCGTCAACCTGGAAAACGCCCGGGTCGATCGCGGCCGCCTGCTGCTGGGCGCGATTTCGCTGGGCGAAAATGCGTCCGTGGCATCCTATGCCGTCATGGAAGGCAACACCGCCGTCGGTGCGCTCGGCCATCTCGAGGGCCAGGCTGCCCTGGCCGATGGCGCCCGGGTGCCGCAGGCGCGCGTGTGGGGCGGCTCGCCGGCGCGCGACCAGGGTCCCTTCGTCTCCACCCTGCCGCCGCGGCCCCAGGTCAGCCGCGCGCGCCTGGCCGGCGAAGCGGTGTTTTTCGTGCTGGGCATCGTGCTGATCACCACCATCTTCTTCATGCCGGTGTTCCCCAGCTTCGTGCTGATCGACTGGCTCGATGAAATGGAAGTCATGCCATGGCTGCAGGGCAGCCAGCTCACGACCAAGCTGGTGCGCTACTTCCTGCTGGCGTTTCCGGCCAGCGCGGTGCTGATCGTGCTGACGGCGCTGGTATCGGCCGCGATCCGCTGGGGTGGGCTGCCGCGCCTGCAGCCGGGCCGCTCCGCCGTCCACAGTAATATCTATTGCGCCAAGTGGCTGGTCAGCCATATCCAGGAATCCAGCCTGAACGTGCTGCACGGCATTTACGCCACCGTCTTCGCCCCCTTCTGGTATCGCCTGCTGGGCGCCAAGGTGGGGCGCGACGCCGAGATTTCGACCGCGCTCGGCGTGGTGCCCGACATGCTGACCCTGGGCGACGAAACCTTCATCGCCGACGCCGTCATGCTGGGCGACGAACATATCGATGGCGGCTGGATGACCATGCAAGAGACGGTCATCTCGCACCGCAGCTTTGTCGGCAATGGCAGCTATATTCCGGATGGCACCGTCCTGCCGGAACGGGTACTCGTCGGCGTGCACACCCACGCCCCGGAGAACGGGCGCATGAAGAGCGGCGACACCTGGCTCGGATCGCCTCCTATCCATTTGCCGGCGCGCGAGCAGGTCAGCGGCTATCCGGAATGGCTGACCTACCGGCCGTCGGCGCTGCGCCGGGTCGGGCGCACCCTGGTCGAAATGTTCCGTATCGTGGCCCCGCATGCGCTGGTGATCGCGGTCGGCTACACCGTCGTGCTCAATGTGATGCCGGAAGCGGCTGCCGGACAGTGGGGCGCGGTCATCGCCGACCTGGCGCTGGCCGGGCTGGTGTATGGCATCGGCAATTATCTGTTCGTGCTCACGCTCAAATGGCTGCTGCTGGGCTACTACCGCAAGCGTTCCGCGCCGATGTGGACGCCGTTCGTGTGGCTGTCGGAAGGGGTGACCAATCTGTACGAGGGCATTGCCGTGCCCAATTTCATGCGCTATCTGCGCGGCACGCCGTGGCTGCCGGTGGCATTCAGCTTGCTGGGATGCAAGATGGGGCGTGGCGTGTATCTGGACACCACCGACATTACCGAGTTCGATTGCGTATCGATCGGCGATTACAGCGAGCTCAACGCATTCGCCTGTCCGCAGACCCACCTGTTCGAAGACCGGGTCATGAAAATCGACCATGTGGACATCGGCAGCAAGGTGACGATGGGACCGCGCAGTTCCGTGCTCTACAGCGCCAAGGTCGGCGACAATGCGCGCCTCGGCCCATTGACCCTGGTCATGAAGGGGGAGCACATCCCCGCCGGCACCAGCTGGGCAGGCTGCCCGGCGGCACCGGCCAGGGCCTGAACAAGCGCCCCGCAATGAAAAATTGCCTAACCGGGGTCAGACCCCGGTTAGGCAATGCCGATGGATTCGCAACAGAATTGAGGTCAGCCGTGTACCGGCTTGATCATGCTGGCCACCAGCGCATCGGCCAGCTCAAGCACGACGGCATGGCGCTTGCGCGCTTCCGAGCGTTTTTTCGACTGGATTTGCTCCATGTCGGGCTCCCGCACCGCTTCGCAGGAAATCCCGAAGTCGCCGTCGGGCCGGGGTTCGGCGCCGAGCTCGTTCCACATCTGGTCGTAATCGGCCATCACCTTGCCACGCCGAATCGCGCCATGCACGACGCGATTGCCATTGCCCACCAGCCGCACGCGGCCGCAGCCAAAAGCATGGCCCAGATGCCGCACCAGGGTCACCAGCAAATGCTTCGGCCGCACGCCATGCAACTCGCGCGTGGCCGTGCGGATGGCTTCGAGGCCATCGCCGCCCTTGGGCCCCTGGATGCAGCCAATGCACACGGTCGTGCCAGCTTCTTCTTCCGCAAAGGTGAACGCCAACGAAAAGACCGGCGTGCCGCCCTCGCACAGTTGCAGCACCAGCTCGCCTTCGCGTTCCATCACCGACACCGAGCGCAACTGCAGCTCGTAGGTGGTTCCTGTCTTTCCCTCGACCGATCCGAGCGGCACGCCGGCACGCGCGGCGGCCACGATCATCGGCCCCAGGCCGCGACTGAACACGAAGCCGTAGTGGCTCGCCAGCACGCGCAAACGCGCGTCGGCACACAGCACGTTGCTCATGTACGGGCGATAAATCTTGTACAGCAGCCTGGGAGTGTCGCGCACCAGGTCGCAGAACACCGGATGGGCATTGAGCACGCGCAGCCATTGTCCGGTGATCCGGCGGTTGATCAGCGCCCGCGCCTCCAGCTTGAGCCGTTCGCGCCAGTAGACCCGCGCGGGCAAGCTCTCCGACACACCTGAGCGTATCGTGATGGACGGCATCAGGTGAGATGTTTCCAGCCCCCCTGCGAAAGGGCCTTCTTGAAGATTCATTACGCTACTCCGGCTGGCAATCTGGACGATGCAACAGGTCTTTTCGTCCGAGAAGGACTGTTGCAATGATTGCTCATTGTAAATTAAAACTGCCGGGGTAAATACGTTTTATTTCTTACTGCATACATCAGCGACGCCAATCGGCAAATGCGCGCGAAATTGTTGCGACTACACAAAATGGTGACGGTTTTCTGCCGCCCAGACAGAGGCCGCACGCAACGGTATCCACGCTGGCTTGCCCGCACCAGCTTTTCTTGTATTCGTCAGTTGCTGTGTTGGGGTTGGAAAATTTGTACGGGCCATACCCCCCTTCTGCCTGGTCTGGACCATGTCGATCATTCCTTATGCGATGGAGTTAATCCAGGCTTAATTTGACCTCAGCAAAGTATTTCCCCGCAGTATTGCAAGTAAAATACGCACTTTATTCCACCGGCCTGCAGGAATGCATTTACCCCACACGAACATCACTCCCCTGCCGCCGTACGAACGCCTGTTCGGCCCCGTGACGCGGGCGCGCATCGTTCGGCTGTTCGCTCTGTACCTCGTTCTGCTTGGCGCCGGCACGGCATTCCTTTTCGTGGCGCAGCAGGACAGCTTGCGCATCTTCGGCATGGGATTGGTTTTGCCGGGCGGCGGTTTCCTGGCCCATGCCGATATCTGCACCCAAAACGGCATCGGTCACCTGCTGGCCGCCCTGGCCGGCATGACCGCTTTCGGCATGTCGCTGCTGGTCTGGTTCGGTACCGGCAATATCCTTGCGCCGCCCCTGACCTGGCTGGGACTGGCCATCGGCGCCGCCGCCATGCGCCACGGCGCGCTGCGTCCCTCCACCATCGGGATGGTCTATGCCGGCCTGGCAGTGGCGCTAGTCGCCCTGGCCATCGCCATGAGCGCCCGCTTCGCGTTCGCGCGCCGGCAAAGGCGGATCGATAATGCCTATCTGGCCGGCCAGACCGGCCAGATAGGCCTGATCTTCGACGCCGGCAGCGACGCGGGTCACGCCGCCGAAATGTCGCTCGACCACCTTCAGCGCCTGCGCTTCGCGCTCGACCGCGCCCTGCAGCCGCTCGACCAGTTCAACGGCTTCGAAAAGATCGACCAGTTTCAAACCGCCGCCATCCGCTATCAACTGAATTTCCTGGCCTACGGCGTGGCGCTGACCCAGGCGCGTTTCACGCCGGCCTTTCGCGGCTACATGCACGCAGCCCAGATCGCGCTGCTCGACAAACAAACGCAGCACCAGGTCTGGTCGTACTGGGCCCTGGAAAACCTGTGGGGCAACCTGCAAGCCGACCCCGACCCGGTGGCGCGCGAAAACATCATGTACACCGGCTTCGTCGCCCTGCAAATGGCGCTGTTCAGTGCCAGCACGGGGCGGCGCGACTTTTCCGAGGCCGGCCGCTTCACCCTCGCCCACCCGTCGGGCACGCGCTACACGCATGATGCGCTCTCCCTGGTGCGGCGCCTCGAGCATGAATACACGGCCTCGCCGTACTACCTGATCGCCTGCGAGCCGAACTGGGTCTACCCGCTTTGCAATACGATCGGCGCCAGCGCGATCATGGCCTTCGACGCCCAGCACCGCGAGCAGCGCTGGGCCACCCATGCCGAGGACTTCCGCCACAACCTGGAAGCCGAATTCCTCGACGGCTTCGGGCGCTACATCCCCTGCAAATCGGCCCGCACCGGCCTGGCCCTGCCGGCCATTGGCGGCGTGATGCCGCTGGCGATGCCCTGCTTTTTCCTCAACGCGGTCGCGCCCGACCTGGCGCGGCGCCAGTGGCTGCTGCTGCGCCGCCAGCTGTTCGACCGCATTGGCGCGTTCCGCCGCCGTGCCTTCTGGCCTATCGATACCGGCAACTACGGCTTCTCGCGCGCCAGCGCCTACAGCGCCACCGCGCTGGCGGCCGCGGAACTGGGCGACAGCGCGGTCTACCGCGCCTGCATCGAGGCGCTGGAGACGGAATGCCCGAGTGTGCTCAAGGATGGCGTGATCCACCGCCGCAAGGCCTCGGTCTGGGCGCATGGCGTGGAACTGATGGCGCGTGCCGGCGCGCGCGACGGCTTCCGCCAGTTGATCGAGGCGCCGCCGCCAGTCGCAGGGCCGCAGCTCGACGGCCTGGCCTACCCCGATGTCCTGGTCGCCAGCGCCCATGCCGATGGCGACGGCCTGCGCGCCGTGCTCTACGCCGACGGCGTCCACGTCATCGGGCTGACTGGTCTGCGAGCGCACGCGCCTTACCTTGCCAACGACATCGCCATCACGGCCGATGCCGGCGGCGCGGCGCACTTCAAGCTGCCCCTGGCCGGGCGCACCAGCCTGCACGTGCGCCCGCAAGGAGGCGGATAATGGCTTGCTGCGTACTGCTTGCCGCCCTTATCGGCGGCGTCATCGGATTCACCTCGTGGCTGACCGCGGCGACGCGGCGGCCGGGCCAGGCCCAGGACTGGCGCTTGATCGAACCTACGGACCAACCATGAACGAGACCAAAAACGTCGGCACGCCGCAGCCTTTTTCGCTGGCGGCGCGCTCCAAGAGCTTCGGCTACGCCATCGCGGGCATCGTGTTCATGCTCAAGACCCAGCACAATGCGTGGCTGCACCTGATCGCGACCGTGATCGTGGCCGGCCTGGCGTTCTATTTCAAGGTCAGCGCCGCCGACTGGCGCTGGCTGGTGGTGGCGATGGTGGCGGTGTGGGTGGCCGAGACCATCAACACGGCGGTCGAATACGTCTGCGACGTGGTCTCGCCGGGCTACGCGATCGCGGTCAAGCATGCCAAGGACATCGCGGCCGGCGGCGTGCTGATCGCCGCAGCCGGGGCGGTGCTGATCGGCGGCCTGACCTTCTGGCCGTACTTCTGGCCGCAGGTGGCGCGCCTGCTCTAGGCCTGGCGGGCGGCGGCGTCGCGCCGCTCGCTATAGCGGTCGACCAGATAATCGCTGCGCTCGCGCACCAGCAGGGTGAACTTGAACAGTTCTTCCATCACGTCGACCACGCGGTCGTAAAACGGCGACGGTTTCATGCGCCCGGCCTCGTCGAACTGCTCGTATGCCTTCGGCACCGACGACTGGTTCGGAATCGTCACCATGCGCATCCAGCGTCCCAGCAGGCGCAGGGTGTTGACGGTATTGAACGACTGCGAGCCGCCCGATACCTGCATGACTGCCAGGGTCCGGCCCTGGGTCGGCCGGGTGGAGCCCACTTCGAGCGGAATCCAGTCGATCTGGTTTTTCATCACCGACGTGATGGCGCCATGCCGCTCCGGGCTGCACCACACCTGCCCTTCCGACCAGAGCGACAAGGCGCGCAGTTCCGCCACCTTGGGATGGGTGGCCGCTTCGCTGTCCGTCACCGGCAGGCCGTGCGGGTCGAAAATGCGCACTTCCGCGCCCATGTGCGCCAGGATGCGCGCCGCTTCTTCGGTGAGGAAGCGGCTGAACGAGCGCTCGCGCAGGGAGCCGTACAGCAGCAGGATGCGCGGCGGATGGTCGAAGCGCACCGGCGCCGCCAGCTTGTCCCGGGTCGGCAGGTCGAACTGCGCTTCGCTCAGGTTGGGCAGGGTCATGTCCATTCAGGCGTCCTTGCGCGGCAGGATATCGAGTACGAGGTCGCCCGGACGGCACAGACGCACGCCCAGCGGCGTGACCACGAACGGGCGGTTGATCAGGGTCGGATGGGCCACCATCGCGTCAAGCAGGGCATCGTCGCCGACGGCCGGATCGGCCAAGCCAAGGTCGGCATATTCCTGTTCCTTGCTGCGCATGGCGTCACGCACGCCAAGCCCGGCGCGTGAGATCAGGTCCGCCAGCACGGCGCGCGTGGGCGGTTCGGCGAGATAATCGACGATATGCGGCTCGGCGCCGCTGGCAAGGATCAGTTCAAGCGCGCGGCGCGAATTGCTGCAAGCCGCATTGTGGTAAATGGTGAGGGTCATTGAGGTGTCTGGAGAAGTGTCGAGGGGAATGCGCGGCGCGCCGCCGCGTTTGCGTGCCGATACCGGCTGCTGCGACATTTCCATCATAATCGAATCATGCAAGCGGATCAAGCCGGACAGACGGCAATTCTCCCAAACGCGCGGACGCAGGCGAAGCCGCCGTCGCCTGCTTTTTCCACCCGCATGCACAATGAAATGGCGCGTTCGTTGAGCAGAGCGACGAGCCAGCGCGACGGATAGCCCCGGTCCAACAGCAGCAAGTCCTTGCTTGAGAGTCGGTCCAGATGCTGGACCGACATCTGGCGCTCGCCGCACTTCTCGATGCCGTGCAGTGAGGTCTACGAGACCGAACTCATCCTTCTGCAACCCGGCAACGCCTGCGTAGCGGCCAAATATCAACTACGTACCACTGGACCTGAGTTCTGACCGTCGCAAGCAGATATGCCATATTTTTTCTCGGTGCCGGCACCGGCCCGAACGGGGCACCAAGTGACGCCGGGTATTCCTCACCGCTGTGGCAATGCCAACGATCACCTACCGCGTCAACCGTCCCGAGTGCTTCAGATCAAGAAAGAATGAGCTGGCTAGATCTTCCACTCCTAACTTAGAATCCCCCTTCGGACCGGTTAAAAAGTAGGTTCGCTCAAATCCGCTGATCGGAACGACACCCTCGCGTTTGCCATTCTTTAACATGTACTTCAGATCGAAAAACTGTACGCGCAAAAAAATGGAAAACAGCCCGTCCTTGTCGGTCTCTTCTGCCAGGCTGAGGATCACGGCGGCTTCAGCGTCCAATCCTGATGCGTGCAACGCCAGCTTTTCGCCCCGGGTGAACTTGGTGGCGGGGTCGTTGACATTGAGCGGCAGTTTGCCCTCCGCGACAAGCTTCGGCTGCAGCCGTTGCGAAAATGCCTGCGTCACGTTCTCGTTCAGCTTATTGAAGCCGACCGTGTCCGCATTGGCATCCAGATATGCTGCGCTCAATATGAGAATACGATTGTTTTTTAGTGTGATGTTGTCGTAGACAGGGGCGGCTGGCGTTCCGTCCTGAGCGAAAATCCCCGGGCAGCACAGGGGACCGGCGAAAACGAACGCAGCGAAGGCGCAAATGAACTTCATTAGTAATTTCCTCGTTACTCTGCAATGTAAAGGTCATAGACAGTTTGTCGTACAGTGTCAGGACTCATATTTGGAGCGACATAGACTCCCTCCACATACTCTCTCAACCCGGATGCCTTTGGACCAGACTCTTTTTCAAGATTTTTCAGCGCCAGTAATTTAGGCACTCCCTTATCGCGCCCTACGGCGATTGCTGCGATAAGGTCAGCTCTACTGTTACGTAGCTTCTTCGGCAGTGCAAAAGTAAAGTCCGGCAGCAAAAAGATAGCGGAAAGAACGGCAAGCGATAATTTTCGACTTTTCAAAGGGAAATTCCTCCAAACAATTTATATGGTTTCGCCTCGCCGCAAACGCCATTTTCCTCACTTAGCGGTCTTATACCCGTGAACCTGCAATGCCGAGCTGCGCCCGTTTAATCATCAGATGGGTTGGTAAAGGTGACCACTTCGCGAAATTGGCCATTTGCCAGCGTCCAGATGTAGTGCTCCATTCCTTCCTCGTGGTCGGCATGGAAGATGCCGGCAATGTAGCGTGTGTCGTCGTCCCCGACGGAAAATAATGACCTCGTTTAGTTCAACAGCCTTACCGCCGCCAACGTAGATGTGATCAGCACGGTGTCCATATCGAAAGCGGCAAAGATGCGCCGGATGTCAGGATGGTCACTTAAACTAAGGATTGCTTTGCCCATTAGAGTAACCATGATGCTTGCTTTGTCCCCTCGACTTCTCCACCAAAGGCATGCTGCCGCAGATAAGAGAATCGCACCGCGCACTGAAGGTCCGTGAGCGTTTCAGGTGGCGTTTTTTTGGTGTCACTTGAACACACCCCTTCTCGCCAAAAGCATACTTGAAGTGCCCGAAAAATTTATCCGGCATCGAGCAGGCCCTGTTCGCGGATGAAGGCCACCACCGCCTCCACGCCTTCGCCGCTGCGCAGATTGGTGAAGATGAAGGGACGCTCGCCGCGCTGGCGCCGCGCGTCGTGCGCCATGATGTCGAGATTGGCCCCCACATGCGGCGCCAGGTCGGTCTTGTTGATGATCAGCAGATCCGAACGGGTGATGCCCGGCCCGCCCTTGCGCGGTATTTTTTCGCCGCCGGCCACGTCGATCACGTACAGGGTCAGGTCCGACAGTTCGGGGCTGAAGGTCGCCGCCAGGTTGTCGCCGCCGGACTCGATCAGGATCAGGTCCAGGTCAGGAAAATCGGCCTGCATGCGCGCGATGGCTTCCAGGTTGATCGAGGCATCCTCGCGGATCGCCGTGTGCGGGCAGCCGCCGGTTTCCACGCCCATCAGGCGCTCGGCCGGCAGCGCGCCGGCGCGCAGCAGGATCTCCATGTCTTCGCGGGTGTAGATGTCATTGGTGATGACCGCCATGTCGAACTGGTCGCGCATGCTTTTGCACAGCATTTCGCACAGCGCCGTCTTGCCGGAACCAACCGGGCCGCCAATGCCGACCCGCAGGGGATTTGATGTCATGCCGTGTCTCTCTTCCTTGAATATCATGATCGGTACAATCTGCCGTGCTGCGCCTCGTGCCGCATCGACAGCATGGACAGGCCGGGCGACCAGTTCGACATGGCGTCGTCGCCCAGGGTTTGCGCGTGGCGTGCCGCCTGTTCGATGAGCGGGCGCAGCGACAGCAGCATGCGCTGGCCCGCCACCTGCCCCAGCGGAACCGACTTGACGCACACCAGCACCTGGTTTTCAGCCCAGGAAAACAGCATCGCCAGCAGCGCTTCCTCGTGCGGAATGCCGAGCGCGTCGACCGCGCAGGCAAACGCGGTTGGCAACGCCACCTCCGGCCCCAGCGCCGCCACCTCGGCCACGCCCAGCTCCGCGATCAGGCGCGTGAGCGAATAACCCATCTGGATCGTTTCAGCGCGAAATTCCGCGCTGTCGCGCGAGGCCAGGAAACGCTCGCTCCACAAGGCCACGGAGGCGTCGTCATGCGCCTCGAAGGCCTTGAGCAGGCGCCAGAACAGGGGCGCATCCCATTGCGCGACGACGTCGTCCAAGTGGCGCGCGATCCATGCGCGGCCGCTGTCGGCGTCATGGACCAGGCCCGCCTCCAGCGCCGCTTCCAGCCCTTGCGAATAGCTGTAGCCGCCGATCGGCAGCGCCGGGCTGGCAAACTGCAGCAGGTGCAGCAGCGCGCTTGCGTTCATGCCGGCGCCGGGTCGCTGGGGCGGTGTATCTTCTGGCGCAGCGGCACCGGTGCCAGCAGATGGCCCTCATGCCCGTGGCTATGGCCCGCGCCGGAATACGCACCCGCCTCCGGCTCGAACGGCGCGTTTTCCTGCACCACGCGCGCGCCCAGGCCCTCCACCATCTCCCTGAGCACCGGGTCGACCCGGATGCGCAAGAAACCCTCGCCGATCTGCGCCTGCGTATGCCGGTTCCCCAGGTGAAAAGCGCAGCGCGCCATGATGAGCGGCGTGTCGCAACGGACCATATAGGTCGGCTCGCCGGCGGCGACGATGCGCACCACGCGACCTTCGGCGCCGGTGAGCAGTTCGCCGTCGCGCAGCACCGTGCCGCGCACCATGAACAGCGCCACTTCGTCGCCTGAGGCGAGGCGCGCGCGCAGGCGGCATTTTTCGCGCTGGTCGTAGGCCAGCACCAGTTCATCGTCGATCCGTTCGGCGTGCGCCAGCTTGGTGTGCAGTGTCATCATCGTAAAGCCTCTCAGAACAGAAAATAGCGCTGCGCCATCGGCAGCGCGGTCGCCGCCTCGCAGACCAGCAACTGGCCATCGGCGCGCACTTCATAGGTTTCGGGATCGACTTCCATGCGCGGCGTGGCGCCGTTGTGGATCATGTCGCGCTTGCGCAGGTGGCGCATGCCGTGCACGGGGATCAGCGTTTTGGTCAAACCGAGTTGCGCGCCAATACCGGCGTCGTAGGCGGCCTGCGAGACAAAGGTAAATGACTTTTTCAGGCCGCCGCCAAAGGCGCCGAACATCATGCGGTAGTGCACCGGCTGCGGCGTGGGAATCGAGGCATTCGGGTCGCCCATCTGGGCCGCCGCGATCATGCCGCCCTTGAGGATCAGCGACGGCTTGACGCCGAAAAAGGCCGGTTTCCAGAGCACGATGTCGGCGATCTTGCCCACTTCCAGCGAGCCGACCGCGTGCGACACGCCGTGCGTGATGGCCGGGTTGATGGTGTACTTGGCGATGTAGCGCTTGACCCGGAAGTTATCGCTGTGGGCCGAATCGGGAGCGAGCGCTCCGCGCTGCTGCTTCATCTTGTGGGCGGTCTGCCAGGTGCGCATGATCACCTCGCCCACCCGGCCCATCGCCTGCGAATCGGACGACATCATCGAGATGGCGCCCAGGTCGTGCAGGATATCCTCGGCGGCGATGGTCTCGCGCCGGATGCGCGACTCGGCGAAGGCCACGTCTTCCGCAATGGCCGGATCGAGGTGGTGGCACACCATCAGCATGTCCAGGTGCTCGTCGAGCGTGTTGACGGTGAACGGGCGGGTCGGGTTGGTCGACGACGGCAGCACGTTGTCCTGCCCGACGGCGGCGATGATGTCCGGCGCATGGCCGCCGCCCGCGCCTTCGGTATGGAAGGTGTGGATGGTGCGGTCCTTGAAGGCGGCCAGGGTGGTCTCCAGGAAGCCGCCTTCGTTGAGCGTGTCGGAATGCAGCGCCACCTGCACGTCCATGCGGTCGGCCACCGCCAGGCAGTTGTCGATGGCGGCCGGTGTGCTGCCCCAGTCCTCGTGCAGTTTCAGGCCGATGGCACCGGCCAGCACCTGTTCCTCCAGCGGACCTGGCAGGCTGACGTTCCCCTTGCCCATGAAGCCCAGGTTCATCGGAAAGGCATCGGCCGCGCCCAGCATCGCGTGCAGGTGCCACGGACCGGGGGTGCAGGTGGTGGCGGCGGTGCCGGTCGCCGGTCCGGTGCCGCCGCCGATCATGGTGGTGATCCCGCTCATCAGCGCTTCTTCGATCTGCTGCGGGCAAATGAAGTGAATATGGGTGTCGACCCCGCCGGCGGTGACGATCATGCCTTCTCCAGCGATGATTTCAGTGGCGCCGCCAATGGCCATGGTCACACCGGGCTGCACGTCCGGATTGCCGGCCTTGCCGATGGCGGCAATCAGGCCGTTTTTCAGGCCGATATCGGCCTTGACGATGCCCCAGTGGTCGACGATGACGGCATTGGTGATGACGGTATCCATCACGTCGGCGTGCAGGCGCTGCGACTGGCCCATGCCGTCGCGGATGGTTTTGCCGCCGCCGAACTTGACTTCCTCTCCATACATGGCGTAATCGCGCTCGATTTCGATGAACAGGTCGGTATCGGCGAGGCGGATGCGGTCGCCCGTTGTGGGGCCGAACATGTCGGCGTAGGCGCGGCGGCTGATCGAGGGCATGCTAGTTGCCTCCGTGCGGGGGCAGTTCGCCCATCACCATGCCATTGAAGCCGAAGACCATGCGCGCGCCGCCGAGCGCCACCAGTTCCACGGTGCGCTGCTGGCCGGGCTCGAAGCGCACGGCGGTGCCGGAGGCGATATTGAGGCGCATGCCGAGCGCCGCACTGCGCTCGAACCGTAGCGCGATATTGACCTCGAAGAAGTGGAAGTGCGAGCCGACCTGGATCGGCCGGTCGCCGCTGTTTGCCACCACCACGGTGCGCGTGGCGCGGCCGGCGTTGAGTTCAATGTCGCCGTCGACCAGCAGGTATTCGCCGGGTATCATCGTCATGTCGGCTCTCAGGGAATGGGGTTGTGGACGGTCACGAGCTTGCTGCCGTCCGGGAAAGTCGCCTCGACCTGGATATCCGGGATCATCTCGGCGATGCCGTCCATGACGTCGGCCCGGGTCAGGATGGCGGCGCCCTCGGACATCAGCTGCGCCACCGTCTTGCCGTCGCGCGCGCCCTCCATGATGGCCGCGCTGATCAGGGCCACGGCTTCCGGGTAATTGAGCTTGAGGCCGCGCGCCATGCGCCGTTCGGCCAGCAAGGCGGCGGTGAAGATCAGCAGCTTGTCTTTTTCGCGCGGGGTCAGGTCCATGGGTCGTGTCCTCTTGTCTAGGTATTCCAGATGCGCGGCAGCGGCGCGGCGCACCCGAGCAGGTGCGGGCGCAATAGCTGCCACACGCTGAAGATGGCGCGACGCGCGCTTTCGCTGTCGTTGCCCAGGTAGCGCGCGACAAACACCGATTTGATTTGCGTGATGCCGAGCGCCGGATCGAGCGCGCGCATTGTATCGATCAGCGCGCCGCCGGCCGGCTTGCCCACGCCGACCAGGGTGGCGCAGACGCTGGCACCGTTCAGGCCCATGGGGCTGTGCATGGCGGCGCTACCGCCGCGCAGCGCGCCCTGCTCCCACCATAGCAGCTTGCCGCCACGGCGGATCTGGGTGTGCTGGCTGATGGTACCGCTGTCGAAAGTCTCGCCCGAGGCGCGCCGGCCGAAGCACAGGATGTCGCAGCCGATGTAGCAGGCGTTTTCCGCCAGCTCGACCCGCTGTTCCAGCGCCACGTGGGCGCCGTTGAAGAAAATGGCTTCCTGCGGCATCCATTCGACGGCGGCAGCGGCGCCGGCTTCGATCAGCACATCCTGGCGCGAGACCTTGCCGTTGGCGCGATACCATTTGGCGGCGCCGGGCGAGGTGAGGAATGCGTGGGCCGCGCCGCCGGCATCGATGCGGACCGACAGCCGGTCGCCGCCCACCACGCCGCCGGGTGGATGCACGACGATGGCGTGGCAAATGCGCGGGCCTTCCGGATACAGCGGTTTTTGCACGCGCAGCGGCCCGCTGTGGACACGCTCCATCAAGCGCGTGGTGCCCGCATCGTCGGCGAAGCGCAGCCGCAGGCTGGCTTGCCATGCACTCTGGGTTGGATCGGTCTGTTGGCAATCTGGCATATCTGTCGAAAGAGCAGGATGCGTGCCAGCCTTGCATGGCACGTTCGCGGTGCGGCGCGCCCGCGGCAGGTGATCAGATGCACCGCCACGGCACACGCGCACCGGATTGGTGCATCAGGCATGCAATCAGAACTTCACGCCCATCGACACCGACACCACATCGCGGTCGACCTGCGTATTGTAGACCCCACCCCACACCGGCAGGTACGCCACCTCGGCCACGTAGCGTTTCAGGTATTCCAGGCGCATGCCGATGTTCATGGCGCGGCGGCCCTGGCTGAGCAAAAAATCATGCGACCACCCTTTCACGTCGTGCTGCAGCTGCACCCACGCATGCAGGTTCAGCCCCGCCGCCACGTGCGCAGCGCGCGCGTCCAGGCGAATGCGGTAGGCGTAAGCGCTCGGGCTCACGTAGCCATCGGAACTGCACTGGCGCGCAGCGTCGCTGCTGGTGACCGCGCAGGCCCCGTTGACGGGACCATTGCCATACTGGTCGGCGCGGCCATAGCGCCGCACGGCGGGATCGGGCAGGCCGGCGACGTGCTTGACCACCACCTCGCCCACGGTGCTCAAGGCAATCCCCACCAGCAGCGGCCAGTCCTGCTGCACGCCGGCCTGCAGCTGGAAAGTGCGATAGCGGTCGTAGGCGTGAAACAGCGCGCCGGGCGCGAGCGCATCGACATCCTTGCGCAGCAAGGTGACAATGGCGGGATTGACAAACGCCGGCAGGGTGTCGCCGGGCGGCAGCTGGATCGGCTGATTGGCGCGGTAGGTCAGTTCCCCGAACACGCTCCCATGCGCGTGCCGGTGCGCCAAGGTCAGCGACGTCATGGCGATGCCGCCCACGTATTCCGTAAAGTAGCGCATGTTCTTGCCATCCGGGTCGCCCGCGATCAGGCCGGCGCCGGTCCGCTGCGCCTTGCGTGCGCCCGGCAGCGGGGTGCGGCTGCTGTAGCGCGCATGGTACAGGCCCACATCGATCGCCAGCGGTACCGATGTCCAGGTCAGCGCGGCGCCGTACTGGCGCTCATCGACGGGATCAGGATTATCCATGCGCTTGACGAAAGCGCCGCGCGCCAGGCGTGTCCGGTCGCTGACGGGCATCGGTCCGGCGAAGGCCTGATCGCAGCCTTGCGCGACGTAGTCGGTAGTGGCCCAGAAGGTACCGCACAAATCCATCGCCGTTGGCCGGAAACGGGTCTGGTAAAAGCCTTCCACCCCCAGCCCCGCAGGCGACTCGGCGCGCGCGAACAGCATGGGCGCGGGAACCACGGATTCCTGCGGCACCGCATCGGCGCGCCGGCGCGCAGGCAGGTCGACCGCGTTGATCGCCGCCAGGCCGCCCGGAAAACCGCCGCGCTCACCCCAGGACAAGGATTGCTGTCCCAGGCGAGCGAGCGTGCGCACGCCATCGGCCTGCGCGCTGTGCTGGACGAAGACGTCGCCCAGCGCCATACCGGAAAAACGCGACAGCCGCGCGGCGCCGGCGTCGTCGAGCGGCTGCCCGGCGGCGTAGCCGTTGATGCTGTTGCCCCAGGGGCGCGCATGGTCGCTCAGGGCGAAATCATGCCAGGCCTTGATCCGTACCAGCGCGCGCAGGCCGCCCTCGCCGGCCTCCAGGTCGACATAGCCCTTGAGCGCGCGCGACACAACGTCGCCGCGCCGGAAATTCAGGTTCGCGTCGTCGCTGTTCTGGCCCGCGCTGGCCACGCCGGTCAGGCCGACCGCCGCCGCGTTGTAGGGCACCAGCAAATCCGGCGCCGAGGCTTCGGTGCGAAAACTGGCGCCGAAACCGAGCCGCCCGCTCACCTTGGTGTCGAGCGCCCAGGCCGGGGAACCCGCCAGCGCGGCGACTGTGAAAGCGGCATGAAAGTGCCGACGCCTGAAGCGGAGCATGTGAGGTCCGTGGTAAGTTGGAGGAAGCCGTCGCGCCACGGAATAAATCACCGGTCGCGTCGATGTTTGTTACTTTTGGTTACAAACACCAATTTACCACGGCCGATGACAGATTGTCACGAGTGCTCAGGCCCCCCAGACGTCCGCCTCGGTAAAGCCGAGTTCCGCGAAATCGGGCGCCCGTTCGCCGCTCTCGCCACGGCTGTAGAATTCATCGAGCTGCGGCGGCTCGATGCCGGTCCCGGAGAGCATCGCATGGACTTGGCCGCGGTGGTGGATCTGGTGCTGGGACAGGTGCGCCAGCAGGCGCGCGGGCGTGTCGAGTTTGAGGCCGTCGTCGCGCAGGATGCCGACGTCGCGCGCGAGCGTGGCCTCGTCGAGCTGGCGGCAATAGGCGATCAGGCGCTGGTCGCAGGCTTTTTGCGCGGCCCACAAGGCGGCGCAGGTGGCAAAGGGTTCCTCCGGCTCGAAGAAGGCTGCGCAGTAGTCGGGATGGGGCTCGTCGCCGCGCGCCGCGCGTTGCATGGCGTCGATGTAGAACCAGTCGACCGTCAGGTTGTGATTGAGGGTCATTTTGATCGACGGGAAAAAGCTGGTGCGCGTGGCCAGTTCAAACTCGTCCTGAGACAGCGCGGCGCAGGCGCGCAGCAGGCGGTGATTGGCCCAGGCGTTGTTGTAGGCCTGGGCGATCAGGTAGCGCAAGAATTGGTGCATGGTTTGACGGTGTGAAGTGGATGAGGGAAGAAAAATACCTAACTAGGCGGATGCGCCGTACAGCACCTCGGCGCGCTGGAACAGGATCCACGAGGTGGCGATGTATTTGTCGCCGCTGCGCGCCACGTGGCCCTTGTGCGAATGGGTGAAGCCGGCCGGCGCGATGATCAGGCGCCCCTGGCGCGCGTCGATCTTGCGCTTCTGGTAGTAGAACTCCGTCTCTCCACCCTCTTCCACGTCGTTCAGGTAGAACTGGAACAGCAGCGCGCGGTGCAGGCTTTCGCAGCTTGCGTTCTGCGGATAGATCTCGGAATGCCAGTGATGGTAGCCACCGCTGGCGCGCACGTATTTTTGCACGTTGATCTGGCCGGCGCGGTACATCATGCGCATCAGCTCATCGATGTGGGCGGTGCCGCAGTCGTCGAAATTCTCGGGCGACAGCACCACCGGCTCGCCGGTGACCGGATGGATCACCTGCGGCGACAGCGCGCCGATCAGCATCATGCGGTACTTGTTCATGTAGGTGCACAGATGCTCGCGCACCGCCTGCATCATGATGCCCGCCACGTCCTGCCATTCCTCGTGCGCGGAAATGGTCAGGTCGTAGCTGTCCTTCCTGGTCGTGTCGACGCCGTTGCCGGTCTTGCCGCGCGCGACCTTGCCGCTCGTGTCGAAGCGGGCGATGATGGCGGCGCACTGCTCGCTCGTCAGGGCATTGTCGTAAATCTCGATGAAGTCGTCCACCCTCGGTCTCCGGATCTGGTTTTTCTGATACCGGCATAGTACACAAGGCGCGCCGCCGGGTCACTAGCCGGCGTGCGCGGCGACATTCCATGCCAGGCCATGCGGCAGGGTGCGCGGGCCGAACACAAAGTGCAACACCCGGCGCCGGCTTTGTCCGAGCGCCTTGGACGACGCATGCAGCAGCAGCGGGCGCATGACCAGCGCGCCGCCGATGCCGGCGGTGCAAGCGACGGCCGGGGTAACGGCGCGGGCGGCGGGCAGGTCGGCCGGCGCAATCACGCCGGCACGGTGCGAACCGGGCACCACGACCAGCGGACCGTCATCGGGACCGCACGGGTCCAGATGCACGCGCACGGCGACCAGTTCGCGCAGCACCTCCGGCGGCGCCTGTACAAATACGCTGCCTTCCTTGACCGACCATCCACGCAGCGCTGGGGCGTCGACCCGCGCCGCCACCGGAATGCTCAGGTCCTGGTGCATCGGCACCAGCCAGTTGCGGTCCGCCGATTTTTCAAAGTAGGTGCACTGCACCGCCAGCGCGCCGGGGTCGAGGCAGGCGGCCAGCGCGGGATCGGCGTTCAGGCGCGCGGCCAGCGCGGCGCACCACGGTTGCGACAGCAGGCAGCGCGTGCCGCCCGACGCCGCGGCGGCCGGCTGTACCAACTCGCCCAGGCGCGCGCATTCGGCCGCCGACAGCACGGCGGGCACCAGCGCGTAACCCAGTTGGTCGAAGTGGTCCGTCATTTGAGCGCCAGCGCGTCCGACGCCATGGCCGCGCTCAGGAAAATCTTGCCGTTGATCGCGCCAATCAGGTCACTGGTTTTCAGGCGGTCCATCACCGGCCCCTTGACCTCGGCCAGATGCAAGCCAATGCCGCGCTGGCGCAGCGACAGATTCAGTTCGCCCAGGCCGAACAGGGCCGACGTATCGATCGAGCTGACTGCCGTCATCACCAGCACCAGGTGGCGGGCAGCGGGATGCAGCGCCAGTTCTTCCTCGATGCGGGCGTTGACCGCTTCCACATTGCCGAAGAAGAGATTGGCGTCGATGCGCAGCATCAGCACATCGGGCACGGTGCCGGCGGGGTAGCGTTCGATATTGCGGAAATGCTCGGTGCCGGCGATCCGGCCCAGCACCGCGATATGCGGGCGGCTGGCACGCCAGATCAGGGTGCCGAGCGAGAGCAGCACGCCGAGAATGACACCGTAGTCCACACCCAGCGCGATCACGCCGCCCGCCGTCGCCAGCAGGGCCAGCGCGTCGCCGCGGTCATAGCGCCACGCGGTGCGCAGGGTATCCAGTTCCAGCATGCCCAGCACCGCGACGATGATGGTGGCGGCCAGCGCGGGCAGCGGCAGCAGCGCCAGCCAGCCGGTCGGCGCGACCAGCGCCAGTGCCAGCAGGGCGGCGCTGATGATGCTCGCCAGCGGCGTGTTGGCGCCAGCGGCGAAGTTCACGCCCGAACGCGACAGGCTGCCGGTGACCGGCAGGCCGCCCGTGAGCGCGCTGCCGATGTTGGCCATGCCAAGGCCGATCAGCTCCATATTACTTTGCAGCTTTTCCTGGCGCTTGAGCGCAAGCGTTTGCGCGGCCGACATCCCCATCAAAAAAATCATGAAGCCGATCAGCAGGGCCGGCTGCATCAGCGCGCGCCAGTGGGCGCCGGAGGTGGCCAGGTTCAGGCCAGGCAGGCCGGACGCAACTTCGCCGGTGCAGCGCACGCCCAGCGCCGGCAGGTCCATGACCGCCGACAGCAAGGTGGCGCCGATCACCACCAGCATGGGCGCGAGGCGCGCGCCGATGTCGGCCACGCCGCCCGGCAAGCCGGCGCGGCGCAGCAGCGGCGCGAGATACTGCCTGGCCAGCAGCAGCAAGACAATCGCCCCGCCGCCCAATATGGCGCTCGGCATGTGCAGCTGCGCCAGCGCGCCTCCGGCCAGCACCTTCAACTGGCCGAAGGCGATCACGATCGCGGCGCCGATGGTAAAGCCGCTCATGACCGGACGCGAGAAAAAATTGGCCACGTAGCCGAGCCTCAGCAGGCCACAGAGAAGCAGCACCGCGCCGCAAGCGAGTGCCAGTTGGGCGGCAAGCACGATATACAGGCCGGAGCCGGGTGCGGCGAGCGGCGCCAGGGCGGCCGCCGTCATGAGCGAAATGATCGCCATCGGGCCGACCGACTGGGTCATGCTCGATCCGAACAGCGCGTACAGAATGGGGGGGAGAATGCTGGCGTAGATGCCGGCCACCGGCGGCAGGCCGGCCACCAGGGCGTACGCCATCCCCTGCGGGATCATCATGAGGGCGACGACGATGCCGGCGCTGATGTCACCGGGCAGCGACGCGCGCCGGTAGTTTTTTAACCACTGCAGCATGCCCACTTGATCTGTTTACCCTTTGCGCCGATGATGGCGGATTATACCCTCCGTCGCTCCCGCCCGTCGCTCCCGCCCGTAGCTTCCGCCCGTCGCTTCCGCCCGTCGCTCCCGCGCAGGCGGGAGCCCAAGTAATATCCGCGGCCCTGGACTGAGCTACGAACTTGGACTCCCGCCTGCGCGGGAGCGACGGTGGCTGCCGGAGCGACGGTGGCTGCTGGAGCGATGGGGCAAGCGCCGGTCGCTACGACATCGCCAGTTCGACGCAGTTGCGGCCCGCGCGCTTGGCCCGGCCCAGCGCCGCGTCAACCCGCAGCATCAGCGCGTCGGCGCTTTCCTGGTCGGCCAGTTGCCCCACGCCGAGCGAAATGGTGAGGCGGTCGCAGCCCGCTATATCGGTCTGCGCCACCGCCACCCGGATCTTTTCGGCGATCTTGAGCGCGTCGATCGCGCTGGTGTGCGGCACGATGATCAAGAATTCCTCGCCGCCCGAGCGTATCAGCACATCGCTGGCGCGCAGCACCGACTGGGTCACTTCCGCCACCGTGCGCAGCGCGGCGTCGCCCACCGGATGGCCGAACTGGTCGTTGATGGCCTTGAAGCGGTCGATGTCGAAGCCGATCAGCGCGGCCGGCACCTTGTAGCGGCGGGCGCGCTTGATTTCGAGTTCGAGCAGATGCTCGCCGTGGCGCCGGTTGGCCACCCCGGTGAGCGCATCGACCGTCGCCAGGTGCGTCACCCTTCCCAGCAAGGCTTCGTTTTCGCGGCTCATCGCGGCCATGCGCAGGCCGAAGCCGGCCATCTGCGCGAGCGCCATGAACGAATCGAGTTCCGCGCAGCTGAACTGGCGCGCGCGCCCGAACATCAGGCACAGCGACCCGGCCAGCGCGCTTCCCGGCGCACTCCCCAGCGGCAGCCCGATGACCATCTCCACGCCCTTGTCGACCAGGGACAGTGCCAGTTCGGGCTCGCCGGCCTTGGCCGGCGCATCCAGCAAGGCCATCTCATTGCTGCAGGCCGCGACCAGGCCCGGAAAGGCATGCCGCAGCGGCGACTGCAGCAGCCTGTCGCTGCGGTGAAGCACCCGCGCCAGATTGATGCCGGTCGGCGAAAACTGCGCTTCGAGCTGCAGGTCGCCCGGTACATCCATGCGAAACAGCGACGCGTGCACGGCGCCGGAAACGTCGCACAGCGCCACGCAAATCTGTTCGGCCACAGTGGTGATGTCGTCCACGTCGACCAGTGCCTGCTGCAGCCGGGTGCGCAGGGCCAGCAGCGAGCGCAGCTCGTCGGCCGACGTTTCGGCCGCGATGGGAGCGTCCAGCTGCGCCGTGATCGCGGCGCGCAGGTCGGTGTCGTCGAGCGGCGCGATGGCATACGCCAGCGGACCGCACTTCATCAGCGCGGGCAGCCAGCCGGCGCTGATGAATGGGCACAGTAGCAGCACCGGCGCACCGGCGCGGCGCGCGATCAGTTCACCGAGCGCGTCGAGATCGAAGCTGCTGTCGAACCGTTCCAGATCGATGATGAGCAGGTCGACCCGCTCCTGGCCCAGCAATAGGGTGGCCTGCTCGGTGCCGTCGGCGATGAACAGGCGCGCGAACATATCAGCGTAGCTGCCCTGGAAATCGACCCGACGCTGTCCTACCGGATTCAGAAAAAGTCCAATCTGCTGCGACATCGGGTCTCCTTGAGCTCGAAAGCATGCGGCATGAATACGCAGTGGCAACATACCTTGCGTCTGGCCGCCCCACAGTTTGCCATAAAGCACAAAAGCCGCAAACACCAACGCGGGCGCAGTGTGCGCGGCCGCACCGTCAGCAGCGCGCTGCGGTCGGATACTGCCAGTTCGAATGGAGGAAGCACCATGGCAAATACGGATCAAAACGAATTGAATTCACAGGTCGATGCGGTCGCCGACAAGCAGCGCGCGATCCAGAGCAGGCAGGATCAGAAAGACGCCTCGGCCAGCACCGAGGAAAGCAAGGCAGCGGTGCAGACGGGCGGCCCACGGCAGCCGGCGCCGCCGCTGCCGTCGCAGCACCTGGTCAAACCCGGTATCGAAGCGTCGATGGAACTCAAACCGCGCTTTATGGCCGACGCTTACAAGGGCAGCGGCAAACTGCAGGGGCAAACGGCGATCATCACCGGCGGCGATTCGGGCATCGGGCGCGCCGTGGCCGTGCTGTTCGCGCGCGAAGGCGCCGATGTGGCGATTTTTTACCTGAACGAGCACGAAGACGCGGAAGAAACCAAACGCTGCATCGAGGCCGAAGGCCAGCGCTGCATCACGGTGGCGGGCGACGTCAAGGACATGGCGTTCTGCAAGGAGGCCGTCGACAAGGTCGTGGCCGAATTCGGGCGCCTCGATGTGCTGGTCAATAACGCCGCCTTCCAGGAACATGCGGCGTCGCTGCTGGACCTGACCGAGGAGCGCTTCGACGAAACCATGCGCACCAATATCTACGGCTACTTCCACATGGCCAAGGCCGCCCTGCCCCATCTCAAGCGCGGCGCCGCCATCATCAATACCGGATCGGTCACCGGCTTGCAGGGTTCGGCCAAGCTGCTCGATTATTCGGCGACCAAGGGCGCGATCCACGCGTTCACGATGTCGCTGGCATCGAACCTGCTGGAACAGGGCATCCGCGTGAATGCGGTTGCGCCAGGGCCGGTATGGACGCCCCTCAATCCGGCCGACCAGTCGCCCGAGAAGATCGCCAAATTCGGCCAGGACACCGACATGCACCGTCCGGCCCAGCCGGAGGAACTGTCACCGGCGTATGTATTTTTGGCCTCGGCGGTGTGTTCGAGCTATATCACCGGCATCGTGTTGCCGGTCACAGGCAGCGTAGGCAGCTAAGGAAAGGACCGGCATATGGGACGCAGTCTATGGAAAGGCGCCATCAGCTTCGGGCTGGTGCATATTCCGGTCGAGATGTATCCGGCCGTGCGCGACAACGCGCTCGACCTGACCATGCTCGACCGCCGCGACTTCTCGCCGGTCGGCTTCAAGCGCTACAACAAGGGCAATAACAAGGAAGTGGTCTGGGACGATATCGTCAAAGGCTACGAGTACGGCGACGGCGAGTACGTGGTGCTGTCCGAGGAAGACCTGCGGCGCGCGAACCCCGAGGCGACCGGCACCATCGACATCCTGGCGTTCGTGGACGCCGGGACGGTGCCGCTGCTGTACTACGAGCAGCCCTACTATCTGGCGCCCGGCAAGGGCGGCGACAAGGTGTATGCGCTGCTGCGCGAAACCTTGAAAAAAGTCGGCAAGATCGGCATCGCCACGGTGATCATCCGGGTCAAGCAGCATCTGGCGGCGCTGGTGTGCGAGGGCGACACCATCGTGCTCAACACCTTGCGCTACAGCGACGAGATTCGTCCCACCGATGAACTGAAAATCCCGGCCGCAAAATCGAAAACCGCCGCCATCTCGGACAAGGAGCTGAAGATGGCGATGGCGCTGGTGGAAGGCATGAGCGAAGACTGGGAACCGGAGCAGTACCACGACACCTACCGCGAGGATATCCTGGCGCTGGTCGAGAAGAAGGTCAAGGCCAAGCAGACCAAGACCATCACCATGCCCGACAAGGAAAAAGCGCCTGCCGCCAAGGGCAACGTCATCGACCTGGTGGCCCTGCTTCAGCAAAGCCTGGGCAAGAAGCCCGGCAAGGGCAAGGCGGCCAACGACGACGAGGACGATGGCGACGAGGACGAGGAAGCGCCACCAGCCAAGCCGCGCAAGGCCGCATCGAAAACCACCAGCGCCAAGGCGGCGGCCAAGCCGGCGGCAAAAGCCGTGGCGAAGCCGGCGGCCAAGGCCAAGGCGGCGCCGGCACGGCGCAAAGCCGCCTGACCCGACAGGAGACGCATGGACGAGATTTTCGCTTTACTTGAGTGGCCGGCAATGGCGATCAGCCTTGCCGCCGCGTGGTGGATGGGGTCGAAAAAGCCCGGCAAGCGCATCGTCGCCTTCTGGATGCTCATCGTCGGTAACCTGATGTGGATCGCCTGGGGCTGGGCAGAAGCTGCATGGGCGCTGATTGCCCTTAACGTCGGGCTGCTGGCCCTGAACGTGCGCGGGATTCGCAAGAACGAGGATGCCTGATCATCTTGGGGGGCGAAGCAGGTTCATGTGATAATGTTAATTATTTCGCAGCTCAGCTGCCAACGATTAACAGGACATCACCATGAAACCAGCCATCCTGGCCGCCGCCGCCCTGCTCTGCTTCAGCTCCGGCGCGGCGCTGGCCGATGTCACCGAACAGGAAGCCATCCAGGCCCAGGTTGCCGGCGCCATGGCGTCGGCCGATTACGCCAGCGCCCACTGCCCCAACGTCAAGATCGACAAGGAGCGCCTGGACAGCCAGGTCAAACGCTCCGGCATGAGCGCCGACCAGCTGCGTGCGTCCGAAGACTACGCCGACCAGCGCCAGGTGATTGAGTCGATCGCCAGCACCGACAAGGCGGCCATGCTGTGCATCCTGCTGCCCAAGGCGCACGGCGGCTACGGCCGCGGCATCGTCGTCGCGAAAGACTGAAGGCCTGTGAAAGGCAGCAAAATGAGGAAGCACCTCGGTGCTGCGATGGTGTACATCGCTTTCCTGTGATGCGTCATCGGCGGCGTTGGCATGCTGTCTCCCTATGCACTTATCTAGCTCATGTTATGCTGGCCGATGGCGTTCATCTCGGCTTGGCTGATCTGGTATCTGGCGTTTACCAACATGCCCTTCAAAACCAAGGCAATCCGGTTTGGCATGTACGTGCTGCTCTGCGTCCTGACCGCTGCCGGCGGATTCGCCGGCGGTGGCGACGGGTTCAGCGTCGCCTTCATCACGACCCTTCTTCCAATGCTGGGCATGTTCTTAGTCAGTTATCTGTTCCCCATTCCCAAGGTCAATTTAACAAAACTATCGAAATGATTTATTTAATTGTCTTTGGCTAATTAATTGACTCAACTAAACTTCTTGCATCGAATCACCACTGAGGAGTTGCAAGCATGAGCCAAGACCAACAGATCACGACCGCATCCGGCATTCCGGTTGCCGACAACCAGAACTCCATCAGCGCGGGCCCGCGCGGCCCCTTGCTGCTGCAGGATTTTCACCTGATCGAAAAGCTCCAGCACTTCAACCGCGAGCGCATTCCCGAGCGCGTGGTGCATGCCAAAGGTTCGGGCGCTTACGGCAGCTTCACGGTCACGCACGACATCAGCCACTTCACCAAGGCCAAACTGTTCAGCGCCATCGGCAAGAAAACCGAGACCTTCGCGCGCTTCTCCACCGTTGGCGGAGAACGCGGCAGCGCCGACACCGAACGCGATCCGCGCGGTTTCGCTGTGCGGTTTTATACCGAAGAAGGCAACTGGGACCTGGTTGGCAACAACACGCCGATGTTCTTCATCAAGGACCCGATCAAGTTCCCCGACTTCGTCCACACCCAAAAGCGCTGCCCGCGCAGCAACCTCAAGTCGCCCACCATGATGTTCGATTTCTGGAGCAAGGCCCCGGAAAGCCTGCACCAGGTGACGATGCTGTTTTCCGACCGCGGCACCCCGGACGGCTACCGCCACATGGACGGTTTCGGCAGCCACACCTATAGCCTGATCAACGCCGCCGGCGAACGTGTCTACGTGAAGTGGCACTTCAAGACGCGCCAGGGCATCAAGAACCTGAGTGCCGCCGACGCCGCGCGCATCGCCGGCGAAGACCCGGATTACGCCCAGCGCGACCTGTTCGGCGCCATCGAACGCGGCGAGTTTCCGCAATGGGAAGTGCGCCTCCAGGTGGCAACCGAGCAGCAGTTGGACGACTGGGAAGCGCGCACCGGCTGGAATCCGTTCGACCTGACCAAGGTCTGGCCGCACCGCGACTTCCCGCTGCACCCGGTCGGCATCTTCGAACTCAATCGCAATCCCGACAATTACCACGCCGAAGTCGAACAGGTGGCGTTTTCGCCGGCCAACGCGGTGCCGGGCATGGGCTACTCTCCGGACAAGATGCTGCAAGGCCGCCTGTTCGCCTACCACGACGCCCAGTTGTACCGCGTCGGCACCAACCACCAGCACTTGCCGGTCAACGCGCCCCGCTGCCCGATCCACAACCAGCAGCGTGACGGCACGATGGCGGTGCATAACGGCGGCGCGGCGCAGAACTACGCCACCGTCAACGCGGTCGGCAGCGCCCCCCGCGGCATGGGTCACGGCGAGCCTGAACTGGGACTGCGCGGCGGGGCCGCCCGCTTCGATGGGCGCGGCGTGGAAGACGATTACACCCAGGCCGGCAATCTGTTCCGCCTCCTCACCGCGCAGGAGAAACTGAACCTATGCGCCAACCTGGCCGGTCCCTTAAGCCAGGTGAGCGACGAGATCCTGCAGCGCCAGCTGGCGCACTTCGACAAGGCCGACAGCGCTTACGGCGCCGGTGTGCGGGCCGCGCTGAACATCAGGTAAGGCGGCCCAGGCGCTTTATTCCTTCTTGAAGCCCAGCTTCATCATGGCGGCCGCCAGCGTTTTGGCGGCCTTCGCGTAGCCATCCCACGGCTCATTGCCGCGATCGAGCCGCGTGTGCGCGTTGTGCACGGTCCACTGGTCGCCCGATTTGAGGGCGGCCAGTTCGTCCCACCCGACCGGCACCGAAATCCCCAGCCCG
This sequence comes from Massilia antarctica, assembly GCF_015689335.1. GTDB lineage: Bacteria > Pseudomonadota > Gammaproteobacteria > Burkholderiales > Burkholderiaceae_D > Telluria_A > Telluria_A antarctica. The sequence continues at coordinate 5,800,821 of NZ_CP065053.1, forward strand.
GGCCGCACGCGCGCCGACCACGCGCAGGCGGTGGTGGCGCCCCGCCCGTTGCGCAGGTAATCGATGAAGATCTTGCCGACCCGGTTTTTCGGCCCGCTCTTGAATGCAAAGCGGTCCGGCAAGGTAGCCGCCAGATGGCGCACCACCTCCTGCGAAAAATCCTTCACCGTGTCCCAATCGAGGCCGCCCTTGAGCGGCACCACCACGTGCAAGCCCTTGCCGCCGCTGGTCTTCAGAAACGATGGCAGGCCAAGTTCGTCGAGAAAAGCGTGCATCAGCTGCGCCGCTTCCTGGATGGCGGCCCAGTCGACACCCTCGCCCGGGTCCAGGTCGAACACCATGCGGTTGGGCGTCTCATAGCTTTTGCCGATGGCGTTCTGGGTATGGAACTCCACCACGTTCCACTGCGCGGCCGATAAAATGCCGCCCACGCTGCCCACCTCCAGCATCGGCGGGTGCTCGGGATCGAGCGCCGGTTCCATCTGCTTCACGCCGGGCAGCTTGCCCACCTCCGAATGCTTCTGGAAAAACAGTTCGCCGCCCACGCCGGATGGCGCGCGCACCAGCGACACCGGCCGGCCCTTGAGATGCTCCATCATCAGCGGGCCGACCAGCGCGTAATAGCGAATCAGTTCGATCTTGGTGGTGCCGCTTTGTTCGTCGATGACGCGTTCGCCGTGGGTGATCTTGAGGGTGGCCGGCAGGGTGGTCTCCGGCGCGTCCGGCTCCGCCTTCGCTTTCGGTCCTGCCTTGGCCTTGGTCTTGGCTTGCGTTGTTGTCTGGGTCTGCATCACATCCTCCACATGGTTGGCCACTTCGCGCCGGATTCCCCTGGCTGGTTTGTCGCTGCGCAGGCCCTGGAAAACGGCATGGCGGATCGCCCCCGCACTGGTCCACTCGGCAAAGCTGACCTCCGCGACCAGCTTTGGCTTGACCCAGTGATGCTTGCGGCCCGCGACCGCCTTGGGCGGGAACGGGCTCTCGTCGGTATCGAGGGCGCTTAATTTGTCTTTCAGGTCATTCAGCACGGCTTGCGTGAAGCCGCTGCCGACGTTGCCGGCGTACTGCAGCACGCCATCCTTGTCGTGAGTCCCCAGCAGCAGTGAGCCGATACCGGCGCGCGAGCCTTGCGGGTCGGTATAGCCTCCGATGACGAATTCCTGGCGCTGGCCGCATTTGAGCTTGATCCAGTCGGGAGAGCGGCGCGAGACGTAACGCGAGTCGCGCCGCTTGCCGATCACCCCTTCCAGCCCCAGCTTGCAGGCGGCAACGACCAGTTCCTCGGGATCGGTGCCGAATTCGCTTGAGAACCGCACGGCGTCCGACGGCGCCTTTTCCAGCGCGGCGCCGAGCAGTGCGCGGCGCGCTTCGAGCGGCACGTCACGCTGGTCGTAGCCCTTGAAGTAAGGTGCATCGAACACAAAATACACGATGTCGGCGGTATTCGAGCCATCGAAGGCCAGTTGCAGCAGGCCGAAATCGGGCTTGCCATTCTCGTCGTGAACCACGATCTCGCCGTCGTACCAGCCGTCCGGCAGCTTGAGTCTGGCCAGTTCCTTGTGCAGTGGTTCGAGCTTGCGGGTCCAGTCGTGGCCATTGCGGGTGAACAGTTGCACCCGTTTGCCCTCGATCCGGGCCAGCAGGCGGTAGCCGTCGAACTTGACCTCGAAGATCCAGCCGGTCGGATCGGGCGGCGGTTGGTCGACCAGGGTCGCCAGTTCCGGCGACAGCGTGGCTGGCAGCGCCGCCTTGACCGCACCCTCGGGCATTCCACGGCCGCCGGCCTTGGGAGCCGCTTTCACGGGTGCTGCGGCCCTGGCCTTCGATTTCAACCCTTTGGCGCCCGGCATGGGCAGTTTGCTGACGCTGTCAGGCATCTCGTCGACCACCGAGAACTCGGCGGCCGGCCTGGCGTAATCGTCCTTTTCCTTGATCAGCAGCCAGGGCTCCTGCTTTTCGCCCTTGCCCTTCATCCGTACCAGAACCCACTTGCCATGCATCTTATGGCCATGCATCTCGAACTTGAGGTTCCCGCTCTCGTAGCCCTTGCGCGGATCGTCGAGCGGCTGCCAGGTGCCTTTGTCCCAGATGATCACCTTGCCGGCGCCGTACTGCTTTTCCGGGATCGTGCCTTCGAAGCTGGAGTACGATATCGGATGATCCTCGACGTGCACCGCCATCCGCTTGTCCCTGGTGTCGTAGCTCGGTCCCTTTGGCACGGCCCAGCTTTTCATGGTACCGTCCAATTCCAGCCTGAAGTCGTAGTGCAGGCGGCTGGCCCAGTGTTTCTGGATCACGAAGGTCAGGGCATCGGACGCCGGTTCGCCGCCGTCGGCCGGTTCGGACGTGATCGAGAAATTGCGCTTGGATTGATAGATTTTCAATGCATCCGGCATGGCGCGAACCTTGGCTGAGTAGTTTTTGGCGAGTCTAGCGCCGGGCAGGCCGGACGACTGTTCGCCAGCTAACTGAGCTGATTGTAAGTAGTTGTAAATCGCGTCAACTGATGTGCATGTCGCCGCGTTAGTGACTCTGTAGCACCCAAGAATTGCTCCACCATATAACCACACTGAGGAAACACCATGAAAAAAGTTATCGCATCGTTGATCGCCGGTCTGTTCGCTACCTCGGTTTTCGCCCAGGCTCCTGCCGCTCCTGCTACTCCTGCCGCACCAGCTGCCAAAGCAGCAGCAAAAGAAACGAAAGCAGTTGCCAAAGCCGACGCTAAAGAAGCCAAAGCCGACGCAAAAGCGGATGCAAAAGTAGAAAAAGTAAACGCCGAAGCCAAGTCGGACGTCGCCGTCGCCCACGCCGATGCCACCAAAAAGAAAGCCAAAGCGCATTCGAGAGCCAAAAAAGCCAAAGCAGAAGCCAAAGCCGACAAAGCTGTCGACAATGCAGAAGCCAAAAAAGACGCAGCAATGAAGTAAGTTTTACCGGTAGTGAGAAGAAAAAGACAGCCTGCCTGTCTTTTTTTTCGTCCGCACGGGCCATCTACTTTTTGTCGTTATGCACAAAAATGTGCCCAAAGGAATGGTCTGAGGCTTGTCGAACTGGCAGTCATCAAGGACATCATCGTGAAAAATTCGGGCAACATCGTCGCCATTCATGGTCATCCATTCGACACGTCGATTAAACATTTCTCGCTCAATTCCGATATCGATATGGACGAACTCAAGAAGCTTGCCGAGTTTTGGCAACTTGAGTCCGCCAGCTTCGCAGGGAGAAACCTTGATGACATCGGACTGCGCCACGTGTGCAATGTGGCGTCCATTGAGGACCTCAACTTGCAATGGACCGAAATTTCCGATCAAGGTCTACGCTGTCTTGCGAAATTGCCGCGACTTGCGAGTCTTAGACTGAAAGAGAACGATCAGCTGACGAACGAATGCGTTGAACATCTGACCAAGCTGGATAATTTGGTCGATTTGCAGATCCATGGGACGTCCATCGATCAGCAGGGACTGAAACAACTGGGATGCATGAAAAATTTGAAACGACTGTGCATCGATTCCGACAACTGCGGCGAGTCGATCGAGACTGTAAAAGCACTCTCGCTGCAAATACCGGACTGTGCCATTTTAGTTAAAGGACACGGCGAATTTTGTGAAGGGCAATTCGACGGTAAATGGCTCGCTTGAATAAGGACGATCGACGCGGCACTCAAGTGCGCCGGGTTACTCGGGCGGGAACGCCGCTACACCATTGACGGGATGTCCTGCAATGCTATCGGCCACCCGGCGCAAGCCGGCGTCGGAGGAAGTAGCGCCGGACGCTGTGCGCTCGGCGGCCAAGGGTCACACCGCGATGGAGCTTCAGCGCTTGATTGCCGCAATCCGGGCCAGCATCTCGTCCGGCACCTGATAGTCGGGATAGGCGACGCGGAATTTGGTCCACTCGGCCAGCGCGTCGCTTTTCAGGTCGGCCTTGAGCATGGTGTCGATCACCGACAGCCAGTCGCGCGCGCGCTTGGCATGCATCGTTTCCTGATCCGCGCGCGGCGCGGCCGCGGCCTTCCCTGCCGTACGGTCAGCCGACGCTTCATTCCGGGAGAACCGTTCAGACGGAGCCTCGGCACTGCGCCTCGCCTCGACAGGCACCCGTTCCGACGCCGCAGCGGCACCCATTTTCATGGCCGGCGGGGCCGCCGCGGTTTCTGGTTCTGCCAATACGCGCGATGGCGTCGGCGATGGCGCTGTCGTGTAGTTCTCGTGCATTCGCGCTTTTGGCTCCGAACCGAAGCCTGCCAGCGCGCCCTCCACAGCCGGTGGCGGCGCGGAGGGTTTGGAAAGCGCCTGCCCGACAGGCGGCGGCGCCGGCGGCGCGGCTGCGATTATCGGAGCCTGCGGTAATGGCGCCGGCGGCGCTGGTTTCACCGACGGCGGGGAGGCAAGCCCCGAGGGTGGCGGTTCATGCGCCGGCGGGGCAGCGGCCACCGCCACCGGCGGCGGTGGAGGCGCCGTCGCCACCTCCGCATTCACGGGTGCCGGGCGCGGCGCTGCGGGCGCCTGCGGCGCCATCTCGGCGGCAGCCTGGTCCAGCGCCACCACGGACGCCGCAGCCATCTCCTTTTCCTTGCGCGCCCCGCCACCCTGGTACAGCTGGTGTCCGAGCACGCCCGCGAGCACCCCCGCCGCAATCCCGGCCGGAATGCGCCAGCGCCGGCCCAGGCCTGGCGCCAGGCGCGGGGACGCATCGCCACCGGCGGCATCGTTGGCCGCCGCCGGCCGCGCCTCCTGCGCCAGCCCCGACTTCACATACCCGAGAATCGCCGCATCGAGCCGCGGGCTGGAAGCGGGCTGGGTCAACCCCCGCAGACGGCGCGACAGATCGTCTTCCCCACGCAGGAAGGCGTCGAATTCCTCGTCGCTCATGTCATCGTTGTTCACTCAGTCTCCCTTCGCGCAGTTTCCGCATGGCGTAGCGCAGCCGGCTCTTGACCGTTTCCACCGGCGCTGCCACCAGGGCCGCGATGTCTTCGAGGCTCATGCCGCAAAACTGCTGCAATACCAGCGCCTCTTTCTGCTCGCTCGGCAAACCGGCCAGCGCCACGTGCAGGCTGTCGTACTGCTGCTTCTGTTCGAGCGCGACGTCCGGCGAAACCACATCCTGCGCCGCATCGGCCAGCGAGTCAAATACGTCCCGGCCATCGGTGCCGCTGCCCAGTTCCGCGGCCAGCACCGGTTGATGCTGGCGCAGCAGGTCGAGCAGGCGATTGCGGGCGATCTGGTAAAGATAGGTGCGAAACGCCGCCTCCGGCTGGTAGCGGCTGCGCGCATGATGCAGGTTGATCCAGCTATCCTGTACGATTTCGTCGACCCAGTCAGCGCGCGGCGAACGCCAGGCGACGAAGCGGTACAGGCCCGCATGGTGACGGCGATAGAGCTCCTCGAAGGCGACCAGGTCGCCATCGCGGTAGCGCAGCATCAGCTGCTCGTCTTGTAAGGTGGCGGGCATGTGCGGCCATTGTATGGCCTGCCCTGTGAATACGCAATTGCCGCGGCAGGAAAGCCGCGGCAACGCGATGGTGGGAATTTTACTTGATGCTTACTGGATGATTACTGCCAGCCGCCACCCAAGGAGCGGATCAGCGCCACCGTGGTCACGGCGCGGTCGCCGCGCAGCTTGACCGCGTTGCGTTCGACCGCGGCCAGGTTGCGCTGGGAGTCGAGCAGGTCGAGATAGCTCGAACGGCCCGCCTGATACAGTTTCTGCGCCAGGTCGGCCGAACGGCGCGCCGATACCACCGCCGCATCGGTCTGCTCCGTCTGGCCTGCCAAAATGCGCAGGCCGGCCAGGTTGTCCTCGACCTCGGCGAAGGCCACCAGCACGTTCTGGCGGTAGGTCGCAACCGACTCCTCCAGCACCGCTTCGCTGCGCGCGATATTGGCCTTGTTGCGGCCACCATCGATGATCGGCATCGACAGCAGCGCACCCAGCACCCATGAACGCGCGCTCCAGCTGAACAGATTGCCGCCGCTGCCGGACTCGGTGCCCAGGCCGCCGGTCAGGCTCAGGGACGGGTACATCGCCGTCCTGGCCACGCCAATGCGGGCGTTCGCGGCGATCATGGCGCGCTGGGCGGCGGTGATGTCGGGACGGCGCTCCAGCAGTGACGATGGCAGCCCGGCCGGAATGGCCGGCAGCAGCGCCGACTCCACCAGCGGGTTGACGTCGGCGCTGAACATGGCCGCCGGTTTCCCCAGCAGCACCGCCAGCGCGTGTTCGTACTGCACGCGCTGACGCTGCAAGCCGATCGCCTCGGCCTTCACCGTCGACAGTTCGGTCCTGGCGCGAGCCAGGTCGAATTCGCCGATGTCGCCATTATCGTAGCGGCTCTGGTTCACTTTCACGCTTTGCGTGCGCAGGTCCACGGTGCGCGCCAGGGTCGCCAGTTCGGCGTCGGTTTCGCGCAGCTTGAAGTAGGTCTGCGCCACGTCGGCCTGCAAGGCCAGCAAGACCGACTTGTAGGTCGCCTCGGAGACTTGCGCGTCGGCGCGCGAGGCGCTGACATTGGCGGCCACGCGGCCGAACAGATCGAGCTCGTAACTGGCCGTCAGCCTGGCCTGGTACACATTGCCCGGTGCAACCGGCGCATCGTCGGCCAAACCGCGCGAGACGCCCGACGTGCGGCTGCGCTGCGCGCCCATGCCCGCCCCCACCTGCGGCGAACGGTCCGCCTCGGCCAAGCCGGCCAGCGCCCTGGCCTGCTTGACCCGCGCCGCGGCCACCGCCAGGCTGGCGTTGGCGTCGGTCGCCTCGCGGATCAAGGCGGTCAGGTTGGCGTCGTTAAACGCCAGCCACCATTCGCCGCGCGCCTGCCCTTCGGCCGGCTGCGCCACCTTCCAGCGCGTGCCGTCGGCCGCCTGCAACGGCTCGGACGACTCCTTGAAACTCGACGGCATGTCGAGCGCCGGCGCTTTCAGTTCCGGCACGCTGGAACAGGCCACCAGCAGCAGCGCCGCCAGCAAGGGCGCGACGCGCCTGGTGATCGTTCTCGTCATATCAGTCATTACACTGCTCCTTCCAGATGCGCAGGCACTGCCACGCTTGATTTCTTTTCCATCTTCTTGGCGAAGGTACGCAGCAGCACGTAGAACACCGGCGTGAGGAACAGGCCGAAGAAGGTCACGCCCAGCATGCCGCCGAATACCGCCACGCCCATCGCATGGCGCATTTCGGCGCCGGCGCCGCTCGAAAACACCAGCGGTACCACGCCCATGATGAACGCGATCGACGTCATCAGGATCGGACGCAGACGCAGGCGGCAAGCTTCCAGCGCGGCTTCGACTATGGTGCGGCCATGGTCTTCAAGTTCGCGGGCGAATTCGACGATCAGGATCGCATTCTTGGACGCGAGCCCCACCAGCACGAACAGCGCGATCTGGGTAAAGATGTTGTTGTCGCCACCGGTGAGCTTGACGCCAATGAGGGCGCACAGGATCGACATCGGCACGATCAGGATCACGGCCAGCGGCAGGGTCCAGCTTTCGTACTGCGCGGCGAGCACCAGGAACACCAGCAGCACGCACAGCGGGAACACCAGCACCATCGTATTACCGGACAAGATCTCCTGGTAAGTCAGTTCGGTCCATTCGTACGACACGCCCTTCGGCAGCACTTCGGCGGCGATCTTTTCCAGCGCGGCCTGGGCCTGTCCGGACGAGACGCCGGGAGCCGGGCCGCCGTTCATGTCGGCCGAGACGTAGGCGTTGTAGCGCTGCACGCGGTCCGGACCGTAGGTATCCTTGACCCGCATCAGCGACGACAGCGGAATCATTTCGCCTTTATCGTTACGTACCTTGAGCTGGGCGATCTGGTCGGCCTGCGAGCGGAACGGGGCATCGGCCTGCACGCGCACCTGGTAGGTACGGCCAAACTGGTTGAAGTCGTTCACATACAGCGAGCCCAGATTGATCTGCAAGGTCTGGTAGATGGTCTGCAACGGCACGCCCAGCTGCTTGGCCTTGACCCGGTCGACGTCCGCGAACAGCTGCGGCACGTTGATCTGGAAGCTGGAGAACACGCCGGCCAGCTGCGGGTTCTGCCACGCTTTCATTTGCATCGCCTGGCTGGCCTTGTACAACTCGTCGTAGCCCACGTTGCCGCGGTCTTCCAGCATCATCTTGAAGCCGCCGATGGTACCCAGGCCGTTGACCGGCGGTGGCGGGAACACCATGATGAACGCATCCTGGATGGCGCCGAGGCGCTTGTTCACTTCCTGCGCGATTTCCGGGCCCGATTCGCCCTTGCCGGTACGCTTGTCGAACGGCTTGAGGGTAAAGAACACGATGCCCGAATTCGGCGCATTGGTAAAACCGTTGATCGACAGACCCGGGAAGGCGACCGACGATTCCACGCCAGGCACGCCGGCGGCGATTTCCGACATCTTGCGGATCACGGTATCGGTGCGGTCCAGCGAGGCGGCGTCGGGCAACTGGGCGAAGCCGACCAGATACTGCTTGTCCTGGGCCGGCACGAAGCCGCTCGGCACGGCCTTGAACATGAACACGGCAGCCACGGCCAGCACGGCGTACACCACCAGCGAAATGCCTTTGCGCTTGAGCACAACGTTCACGCCACCTTCGTAGCGGGTCGATGCGCGCCCAAAAAAGCGGTTGAACCAGGCGAAGAAGCCGCCGAACAGTTTGTCCATCACGCGGGTCAGGCCATCTTTCGGCGCATGGTGCGGCTTGAGCAAGGCGGCGGCCAGGGCCGGCGACAGGGTCAGCGAGCTGAATGCCGAAATCACGGTCGAAATGGCGATCGTCAGCGCGAACTGGCGATAGAACTGGCCCGACAGGCCGGCCACGAACGCAATCGGCACGAACACGGCGCACAGTACCAGCGCGATGGCGATGATCGGACCGCTCACCTCTTTCATGGCCTGCACCGTCGCGTCGCGCGGGCTCAAGCCCTCCTGGATGTTACGTTCGACGTTTTCCACCACCACGATGGCGTCATCGACCACGATACCGATGGCCAGTACAAGCCCGAACAGCGACAAGGTATTGATCGAAAAGCCAAAGCCCAGCATCACGGCGAAGGTACCGATGATCGACACCGGCACCGCCAGCAGCGGAATGATCGATGCGCGCCAGGTTTGCAGGAAGATGATCACCACCAGCACCACCAGGGCCACCGCTTCGAGCAGGGTGTGGATGACGGCCTTGATCGACTCCTGCACGAACTGGGTCGGGTCGTACACGACGCTGAAGTCTACGCCTTCCGGGAAGTCCTTTTTCAGTTCCGCCATCTTGGCGCGCACGTCGGCCGACAGTTGCAGCGCGTTGGCGCCGGGCGCCTCGAAAATCGCGATGGCCGCGGCCGATTTATTATTCAGCAGCGAACGCAGGGAGTACGAGTTCGAGCCCAGCTCGATGCGTGCCACGTCGCGCAGATGGGTAATGGCGCCGTCGGACCCGGTACGCACGATGATGTCGCCGAATTCCTCGACGCTGGTCAGGCGGCCCTGGGTGTTGACGGTCAGCTGGAACTCGGAACCTTTCGATGGCGACGCGCCGATCACGCCGGCGGCGACCTGCACGTTCTGCTCGCGCACGGCGGCGACGATGTCGGACGCGGTCATGCCGCGCGCCGCGACCTTTTGCGGATCGAGCCAGACGCGCATGGCGTAGTCGCCCGCGCCGAACAGCTGGGTTTCACCCATGCCCTGGATACGGGCCAGCTGGTCTTTCACGTTCAGCACCGCGTAGTTGCGCAGGTAGACGTCGTCGTAGCGGCCCGTTGGCGAAACCAGGTGAACCACCATGGTCAGGTTGGGCGAGCTTTTCACGGCCGTCACGCCGATCTGGCGCACTTCCTCGGGCAGGCGCGGCAAGGCGCGCTGGATGCGGTTCTGTACCTGCGACTCGGCCTGTTCGACGTTGGTGCCGACCTTGAACGTCACGGTCAGGGTCAGCGAACCGTCGGAGGTGTTCTGCGACGACATGTACAGCATGTTTTCGACGCCGTTGATCTGCTCCTCCAACGGCGCGGCGACGGTTTCGGCGATCACTTTCGGGTTCGCGCCAGGATACTGCGCACGCACCACCACCGAAGGCGGCACCACGTCAGGGTATTCGGAGATCGGCAGCTTGAAGATCGACAGCAGGCCGGCCACGAATACGATAATCGACAGGACGGCCGCGAAAATCGGCCGGTCGATGAAAAATCGTGAAAAGTTCATGTGAATTATTCCTTGGTTTTAGCCGATGCGTCGGCAACCTTGATCTCGGCCTTGGCTCCGGCCTTGGCCTCCGCCTCGGCGGATTTCGGGTCCGCTGTTTTGCTGTCGTCCGCCTTTGCCTGCGGCGCCTTGCCGTCCTGGTCCATCGCCACCATCTGGGCCGTCACCGGCGCGCCGGGCTGCACGCGCTGCAAGCCGTTGACGATGATTTTTTCGCCCGGCTTGACGCCGCTGCGCACCACGCGCAAGCCGTCGATGGACGGGCCCAGGGTCACGGCGCGGTATTCGGCCTTGCTGTCGGCGCCGATCACGTAGACGAATTTGCGGTTCTGGTCCGTGCCGATGGCGCGGTCGTTGATCAGGACCGCCTTCGCTTGCGTGCTGTCGCTGCCGCTCAACTGAACCCGTGCGAACAGGCCCGGAACGAGCGTGTTGTCGGTGTTGTCGAACATGGCGCGCATGCGCACGCTGCCGGTGGCCGAATCAAGGCGGTTGTCGACGAATTCGAGCTTGCCTTCGTGCGGGAAGCCGCTTTCGTTGGCCAGCCCGATCTTGACCGGCACCGTGGCGCCCTTCTGGGCCACGCGGCCGACGCGCAGGTAGGTATCTTCGTCGCCGTCGAAGGTGGCGTAGATCGGATTGCTCGACACCACCGAGGTCAGGATCACGCTGCCGTCGACCAGGTTACCGGTGGTGACTTCGGCTTTCGAGACGCGCCCGCCGATCGGCGCGTGCACATTGGTGTAGCTCAGGTTCAGGCGCGCCGCTTCGAGCGAGGCCTGGGCCGCGCGCACGTTGGCGTCCAGTTCCTTCAGGCCCGAGGCCTTTTCATCGAACTCGCGCTGGGCGATCGCCTTGTCGCCCAGCAGGCGCTCGGCGCGGGCCAGTTCCAGCTTGGCCAGGTCGGCGCGCGCGCGGGCCGAGCTGACGGCAGCTTCGGCGCGGTTCGCCTCGGCCTGGTACGGGCGCGGGTCGATCACGAACAGCACATCGCCTTTCTTGACGACGCTGCCCGGCTTGAAATTCATCGACGTGATGAAACCATTCACGCGCGCGCGGATGTCGACCCGGTCCACCGCTTCGAGGCGGCCCGAAAACTCCTGGGTCTCGTTGACCGAGCGCTCGATCACGGTGGCGGCGGTGATCGGCGGCCCCGCCGGCGCCGCCGGCTGGGCCTTGCTATTTGCGTCTTCACAACCCGCCAGCGACAAGGCCGCCAGTCCCGCCAGTGCCATCGCGGTGGCCAGCGGCCGGGCGAAGGTCATTAATCGATTAGTGGTTTTCATGTTGTTCCTCTTATTAATGAAAATATTTAATGAGTCAGGCGGTAAGCGAGGCTACAGCGACCTGCGGTGGTGCGAAAAGGCGAAAAGGGTCCGTACGCTGCGGCGAGGATCTCTCAGCGCAGCTGCACGGGGGGTAACTGGTGGTGGTGCTACGGGTGACGCGTTATGTCAGGGTGGGCTGGGCGGAGCGTCCAGGCCAAGTAAAAAATTTCCGATTTCATGCAGCGCAACGGCCCTGCAGGCACATTCATTGCGCGCGGCCGGGTCTTGCAGCGGCGCCGGCGCCATCCGTTTGACCGTGGTGGTGACGCCGCAAGTAGCCAGCTTGGCGCCATATTGTTCCGCCTCGTCGCGCAGGGGATCGTCTTCGGCCGACAGGATCAGCGCCGGCGGCAGATTCTTCAGCCGGCTCGATTGCAGCGGCGACGCGTACGGGTGCGTGCGGTCGGCGGCATTGGGCAGGTAGCCGCGGTAGCTCGCCGCGCAGCTGTCGGCCACGCCGGCCCGGCTGGGGTCCTGCGGAATTTCGCGCATCGAGCAGGTCGACAGGCCCGGATCGAGCATCGGCATGATCAGGATCTGGCCGGCCAGTGCCGGGCCGCCCCGGTCACGCGCGATCAGCGCGCACACGGCGGCCAGGTTGGCGCCTGCTTCAATGCCCGACACCACCAGGCGCTTGCCGTTCCATCCCAGCTTGGCCTTGTGCTTCTTGGCCCACACCAGCACCGCGTGCGCATCCTCGGCGGCGGCGGGAAACGGCCGCTCGGTCGCCAGGGTGTAGCACGATGCCAGTACCAGGTTCTGGGTCGAGCAGCTGGCCAGGTGGCGCAGGAATTCGTCCGCCTCGTCGAGGTCGCCACCGACAAAGCCGCCGCTGTGAAAGAACACGATCAGGCCATCCTTCTTGGCGCCGGCGTCGCCGCCCGCATACAGACGCGCAGCCAGCTGGCCTTCGGCCCCCGCAACCTCAAGGTCGCGGATTTTCAACTGCGCCGGCGCGTCCACGCGATTCATTCCGCCACTCCCGGCTCTTCATCGGCGCTGGCGACCAGGGTGCTGCCGAACAGGTCATGTGCGAGTGCGTCAAAACCGACGCTCTCGGCGCTTGCCGCTTGCGGAAACTGGTCGGTCAGGGCGGTGCCGGTCAGTGTCAACATCGCCATTGCAAGCGTCGCGACCAACATGATTGCTTTTTGATAACGCATAAAAAGTTCCCCTTTCCTTCCTTTGTCCCTACATCCTTTGATGCAGTACGGTCACTTTAAACTTGTTCTACAATCTGATAAAGAGGGCAAGAGCGAATTGATTGTTCAGAATTCTGAACAATACGGAGGAATATGAATAAATTGCAAGCGATGGAAGTGTTTGTGCAGGTGGTCGACGCCGGGGGCTTCACGCGCGCGGCCGAGAACATGCAGTTGCCCAAGGCCACCGTCTCGACCCTGGTGCAAGCGTTGGAACTGGCGCTCGAAGTAAAGCTATTGCACCGCACCACGCGCCATGTCAGCGTCACCGCCGACGGCGCCGCCTACTACGAGCGCTGCCTGCGCATCCTGTCGGACGTGCGCGAAGCCGAGGAATCGCTCTCGCGCAACCGCGCCAATCCGAGCGGACGGCTGCGGGTCGATGTATCGAGCGGCGTCGCCAACGATATCCTGATTCCGGCGCTGTCCGATTTTTTCCAGCGCTACCCGGACATCCGCATCGACCTCGGATGCAGCGACCGTCCGGTGGACCTGATCGAAGAAGGCGTCGATTGCGCCATCCGCGGCGGCAACCTGCCCGATTCGGCCCTGATCGCGCGCCGCATCGGCGTCCTGCATTTTGTCACCTGCGCCACGCCGGCCTACCTGGACCAGCACGGGCGCCCCACACATCCGAACGACCTGGCCAGCCACCGCTGCATCAACTACTTTTCCACCAAGACCGGCAAGACCTACGACTGGGATTTCGCGCGCGGCGACGAAGTGATCAACATCGCGGCCCCGGCCTGCCTGGCCGTGAACGATTCGACCGCCTATATGCGGGCCGGCATGCAGGGCCTGGGGCTGGTGCAGATGTCGAGCTTCATGGCCGAATCGATGGTCGCCGCCGGCACCCTGGAAATCGTCCTTGCCGACTGGACCAGCACCCCGCTGCCGATCAACGTGGTGTACCCTCAAAACCGCCATCTGTCGGCCAAGGTGCGCGTATTCGTGGAATGGGTGGCCGACCTGTTCCTCACCCATCCACAGCTGCAACTGCAAAGGCTCTGACATGCAAACGATCGTCTTTCTGGACCGCGACAGTCTCCAGGCGCACGTGCGCCGCCCCGCATTCGAACATGAGTGGCGCGAGTACGCCGCCAGCGGCGCCGGCGACGTGGTGGAGCGCCTGCGCGGCGCTACCATCGCCATCACCAATAAGGTTCCGCTGCGCGCGGCCGACATCGCCCAGCTGCCGGACCTGAAATTGGTGGCCATTTCCGCCACCGGCACCAACAATGTCGATCTCGACGCCTGCCGCGAGCGCGGCATCGTCGTCTCGAACATCCGCAATTACTCGCTGGTGCCGGTGCCGGAGCACTGCTTCAGCCTCATTCTCGCCTTGCGCCGCAATCTGAAGGCCTACGGCACCGACGTCGACGCCGGGCACTGGCAGAGGTCGAGCCAGTTTTGCCTGCTCAGCCACCCGATTGCCGACCTGGCGGGCAGCCGCCTCGGCATCGTCGGTTACGGCGCCCTCGGCAAGAAGGTGGCGGCCATCGGGCGCGCCTTCGGCATGCGCGTGTGCGTGGTGTCGCGCTCGAAGGTGGACGACCCCGGAGTCGAGGTGCTCACGCTCGACGAACTGCTGCACACCTGCGATGTGGTCAGCCTGCACCTGCCGCTGACCGCGCAGACGGCCAACATGATCGGCGCCGGGCAACTGGCCCGAATGAAGCCAGGCGCCCTCTTGATCAACACGGCGCGCGGCGGCCTGGTCGATGAAGCGGCGCTGGCGCGGGCGCTGACCGGCGGCGTGCTGGGAGGCGCCGGTTTCGATGTGCTGAGCACCGAGCCGCCGGCGCCGGACAATCCGCTGCTGGCCCTGCGGCTGCCGAATTTCATCCTGACGCCGCACGTGGCCTGGGCCAGCGCCGGGGCGATGCAAACCCTGGCCGATATGCTGATCGATAACGTCGAGGCGTTCGCGGCCGGCCAACCCTTGAACGTGGTCTGACACGCCGCGCGCGAGTCGCGGGGCCTTAAAAGGTTCCCGGCAACAGAATCCGCTGGTCGACATCGTTCACGTCGCGCAGGCCGCAAAATGCCATCGTCAGATCGAGTTCGTTGCGGATGATGTCCAGGCACTTGGTCACGCCCTGCTCGCCCATCGCTCCCAGCCCGTACAGGAAAGGCCGGCCGATATACACGCCCTTGGCACCGAGTGCCAGCGCGCGGATCACATCCTGCCCCGAGCGCACGCCGCCATCCATGTGCACTTCGATGCGTTTGCCCACCGCCTCCACGATGGCCGGCAGCGCGCCGATGCTCGACTGCGCGCCATCGAGCTGGCGCCCGCCATGGTTGGACACGATCAGCGCGTCGGCCCCGCTGTCCGCCGCCAGGCGCGCATCCTCGGCATCCATGATGCCCTTGATGATCAGTTTTCCGCCCCAGCGCTGCTTGATCCACTCCACATCGGCCCACGACAGCGCCGGATCGAACTGCTGCGAAGTCCATGCCGACAGCGACGACATGTCCGACACATCGCTGGCATGGCCGACGATGTTGCCGAAGCCGCGCCGCGGCGTGCGCAAGATGCCCATGACCCAGCGCGGCTTGGTCATCAGGTTGACGATGTTCGCCAAGGTCATTTTGGGCGGGGCCGTCATGCCGTTGCGGATATCCTTGTGGCGCTGGCCCAGCACCTGCAAGTCGAGCGTGAGCACCAGCGCCGAACAGCGCGCCGCCTTGGCGCGGTCGATCAGGCGGTTGATGAATTCGCGGTCCTTCATCACATACAGCTGGAACCAGAACGGCTTGGTCGTATGCGCCGCCACATCCTCGATCGAACAGATGCTCATGGTCGACAAGGTGAACGGCACGCCGAACCGTTCGGCGGCGCGCGCGGCCAGGATTTCGCCGTCCGCATGCTGCATGCCGGTCAGGCCGGTCGGCGCCAGGGCCACCGGCATCGCCACCTCCTGCCCCACCATCGTGCTGCGCGTGGTGCGGTCGGCCAGGTTGACCGCCACCCGCTGGCGGAATTTGATCTTCGCGAAATCGTCGCTGTTGGCGCGGTAGGTGGATTCGGTCCAGGAACCGGCGTCGGCGTAGTCGTAGAACATGCGCGGCACGCGCTTGCGCGCCAGCACCCGCAGGTCTTCAATCGTCGTGATGATGGTCATGCATCTCCTTGTTGGCGTCGTGCTTGTCGTATTCTATGCCGCCAGCGGCGCCACACGCAGCGGCAGGTCGATGAAAAAGGTGGTGCCGCGCTCCGCGCTGCTCTCGACCTTGATGCTCCCTTCCAGCAGCGAGGTGACGATGTTGTACGTGATATTCAAACCCAGTCCCGAACCGCCCTGTCCCATCTTGGTCGTGAAAAACGGATCGAAGATGCGGGCCTGGTGTTCGGCCGGGATGCCAACGCCGTCGTCGTGGAAGGTCAGCAGCACCCGCTCCGTGCCCTGGCGCATGGCCGTGACGGTCATCGCCCCGCCGCTGCGGCCCTCGAACGCGTGCAGCATTGCGTTATTGATCAGGTTGATCATCACCTGGCCGAACGGTCCCGGATAGCTGTCCATCTCGATATCGGCTTCCATCTCCAGTTCGAGCGTGTGGCCGGCCTTGCGCACCTGGTTCATCATGGTGGCGATGATTTCGTGCGTGGCCTGCTCCAGGTGAAAGCGGCGGCGCTGCGCGCTGGCCTGGTCCACCGCCACCTGCTTGAAGCTGTTGAGCAGGTCGGCCGCGTTGAACAGGCTGCGCATGATCAGCTCCGACGCCTCCTGCGACGCATCGATGAATACTTTCAGCTCGGAGCGGCGGATGGTGGCGCCGTCGAACTTCTGCGCGATCTCGCTGGTCTTTTCCTGCAAGGTGCTGGCCATCAGCAGGCTGTTGCCGATCGGGGTGTTCAGTTCATGCGCCACGCCGGCCACCAGCGACCCGAGCGCCGCCAGTTTTTCCTGCGACACCAGCTGCGTTTGCGCGTCCTGCAACTGGCGGTAGGCGTCGGCGTTATCGAAGGCCACGCCGACGTAGGAAGCGAGCGTGCGCAGCATGTCCAGGTGGATGCGCCCGTAGGCATTCTCGACGTAGCTGTGCACCGACACCACTCCCAGCATGCGGCCGTTGACCGCGATCGGCACGTACAGCAGCGAGCGCGGTGGCGTCGGCAGGGTGCCGTCTTCGAGCGTGCCCAGATGGTCTTCGCTGGAGGTGAGCGACAGGTCGGCGATGTAGTTGCCGTACTCCTTGTCCAGGTTATTGATGAAGACATCGCGCTCGTTGAGGATGCACCAGACCGCAAGCTGGTTGGGGTCGTCCATGCTGCGCGAATACGGCGCATAGCGCTTGCCGCCCTCGATCGCGAACGGGTAGTCGATGGTGGCGCGCTCGGGCCGGTACAGGCCGATCCCGAACACGCTCGCATCCATCAACTCATTGACGTGCGCGTACAGCATCAGCATGATCGATTCGCTATCGAGCTTGGCGGTCAGCTTGCGCCCGATGGCGCTCAGGAGCGCGATGTTGCGGTGCGCCTGTTCGACTTCCACTTTCTGGCGCTCCACCGAGTCCTTCTGCAGCTGCAATTCGGCGGTGCGCGCGCCGACCTGGCGTTCGAGCAGGGATTTTTGCTGCACCAGCGCGCGCACCCGCACGCGCATCAGCGCATAGCCCAGGCCAAGCACCAGCACGGCCAGCAAGGTGCGGAACCACCATGTCTTCCAGGCCGGCGGCGTGATCGTGATCGCCAGGGTGGTCGGCGCCTCGCTCCACACGCCATCCTTGTTGCTGGCGCGGACGCGGAACACGTAGTGCCCCGGATCGAGATTGGTGTAGGTGGCGAAGCGCTTGCCCGCGTCGGTACTGACCCAGCCCTGGTCGAAGCCTTCGAGCTGGTACAGGTAGCGGTTGCGCTGGGGATCGGCGAAATGCAAGGCGGCGAATTCCAGCGACAGCACCGTATCGCGGTACGACAAGGTGATCGATTTCGCATCCTCGATGGCGCCATCGAAGGTGACGCCATCGAGCTTCTGGCCGGTGCGCAGCGGGCGGTTGAAGATCAGGAGATCGGTAATGACCACCGCCGGCGGATACGGGTTTTCACGGATCGCCTCGGGCCGGAACGAGGTCAGGCCGTCGATGCCGCCGAAGTGCAGGCTGCCGTCGCCCAGGCGCGCGGCCGAGCCGACAAAGTACGAGCCGTCGTTCAGGCCATCCCTGGAGGTGTAGCGCTTGACCTGCCCGTTGGACGGATCGAGGCGCGCCAGGCCGGCGGTGCTGCTGACCCACAGCATGCCGGCGTCGTCTTCCAGGATGGCGCCGATCGGATCGGAAGCGGCCGCGCCGTTGAGCGCGAAGAAGCGAAAGCGCACCTGCCCGTCCGCGCCGGTTTCGACCCGATGCAGGCCGCCCGCGGTGCCGACCCAGACCTGGCCCTTGCGCGACTCGAACAGATAATAGATGCGGCTGTGGCGCAGGCTGGCCGGGTCGGCCGGGTCGTAGCGATAATGGGTGAAGCGGCCGGTGGCCCGGTCGAGCCGTTCGAGGCCGTTGTCGGTGCCGATCCAGATGAAGCCCTGGTGGTCTTCCAGCAGCGCGAAGCCGTGGTTTTCGCCCAGGCTGTGCGGGTTGTCCGGGTCGTGGCTCCAGCCGCTCCGGGCGCCGCTGGCCGGATCGTAGCGCAGCACCCCGCCGCGCGTGAGCACCCACAGCATGCCGGCGCGGTCGATCATCAGGCGCTGGATGTAGGACGTGGTGGCGTCGGTGCCGATCGCCAGCGGGGTCGAGCGCCCGCTTTGCTTGTCGATCCACGACAGGCCGGTGGGCGTGCCGACCCAGACCCGCCCGGGCGCCACCGCCAGCGCGGTCACCAGCTCGCCCGGGCGCAGGTGCGTGGCAGTGGCGCTGGCCACGTCCAGCCGGTTGACGCCACCGCCGGTGGTGCCCAGCCACAGCGTGTCCTTGCCATCGGCCGCGATGACGCGGACCTTGTTCGAACTGAGGCTGGTGGCATCGTCCGGGGTGTGCGCAAGCCGGTTAAAGCCGCCGCTGGCGATGTCGACCCGGTTGACGCCGCCGAACCAGCTGCCGACCCACAGGGTGCCGCTGCGGTCGAGGAAGCTGGCCGCGATCCGGTTGTCGGACAGCGAATGGCGGTCGAGCGGCTGGTGACGGTAGCTGACAAACCTGTCGCTGGCGGCATCGCGCCACAACAGGCCATCGAGTTCGGTGCCCACCCACAGGCCGCCCTTGGTATCGTGATACAGCGAGAGCACGCGCACCGCGCCGACGCCGTCTTGCGTGCCGATCTCGCGCCGCGCCGGCGCCGCGCCGCCCAGCCGCCACGCATGCAGGCCGGCGCCGGTGCCGATCCATAAAGTGCGGTTCGGTCCGAGCGAGAGCGCCATCACCTGGTTGCGCGCGGCTTCCTGTGGCGCGCCGAGGGAAAAACGCTCGAAGCGGCGCGCGCCGGGCGCCAGCCGGTCCAGGCCGCGCGCGGTGCCGACCCATAGACTGCCGTCGGTATCGCGCGCCAGGGCGTTGACCCGGTCGTCGCTCAGGCTGGCCGGGTCGGCCGGATCGTTGCGCGTGGTGGCAAAGCGCCCGGTGGCCGGGTCGAAGTGCTTGAGGCCTTCGCCGGTGGCCAGCCACAGGCCGCCGCGCCCGTCGCTGACGATGGCCGACACCACGCGGTTGTTCAAGCCGGCCGACGCATTGCCGGCGCTGGCGTAGCGGACGAATTTTTGCGTGCCGCGCTGGTAGCGGATCAGCCCTCCCTTGGTGCCGAACCACAGGCGGCCCTGCTCGTCCTCGAAGGACGCGGAAACGTAATTGTCGGCGATGCTGCCGGCATCGGCAGGGTCGTTCTTGAAGACGGTCATGCGGTAGCCGTCATAGCGGTTCAGGCCCGCCTGGGTGCCGAGCCACATGAAGCCCTGGCGGTCCTGCAGGATGCTTTGCACCGATTCCTGCGACAGCCCCTGCTCCAGCCCGATATGTTCGAAGCGCAGGCTGCGCACCGGCGACGCCGGCGCCGCGCCGGTGCATGCCATGAGCAGCAGCCAGGCCAGGGCCAGCCGGGGCAGCATCGCGTTCAGGCGGGTGGTGAATCGAAGCTTCATTCGGGCGTTCCACGCAGCAATAGGAGTAATCTAACAGATGCCCGGCCAGGAATGACAATTACTTGTTGTTGTCCGCGCTATGATTGCCCTCTGGACAAACGGTGAAGGCGCCACTACAATAGCGCCTTCTTCGGAAATGCAAGCGATCCGGAGAGTGGTAGAAGCACTGCGACGAACGAGCCAGCAAATCAAGGGTTCCGAAAACAAGGTGAAGCTGCTATACTATTTGCTTACGCGGCTGTAGCTCAGCTGGATAGAGTACTTGGCTACGAACCAAGGGGTCGTGGGTTCAATTCCTGCCAGCCGCACCAAAATTCGTATTGATCGAGGGCCTGTGAAGAAATTTACGGGCCTTTTTTCTTGACGTCGTCGTTTTTTTATTCGGCCCTTCCCGCTAATCTACCGAGAAGATTTGGCAAAATCGAAAATACGCTGCTATAATGTTTGCTTACGCGGCTGTAGCTCAGCTGGATAGAGTACTTGGCTACGAACCAAGGGGTCGTGGGTTCAATTCCTGCCAGCCGCACCAAAATTCGTACTGATCGAGGGCCCGTGAAGAAATTGACGGGCCCTTTTTCTGTACGTCGGCGTTTTTTATTCGGCAATTTCCAGCGATATGCCTGGAAGATTTGGCGAATCGAAAATACGCTGCTATAATGTTTGCTTAAGCGGCTGTAGCTCAGCTGGATAGAGTACTTGGCTACGAACCAAGGGGTCGTGGGTTCAATTCCTGCCAGCCGCACCAGAAATTCGTCAGACGAAGGGCCCGCGGAGAAATCCGCGGGCCCTTTTGTTTTTGTGCGCGCGGCATGGGCGCACGTGCCCGGTCTTATTGAGTACGACGGATCGTCAAGCGTGCAAGCGGATTGTCCCAACGCTGCGCGACCGTCAACGCCGACGTCGGCAAGCCGTCGTCTTTACTCGCAATTCCGGGATGGACGTGGACAGTGCCGACCGTATCGTCGCGCAGTGCACTGAAGGCCTCGCGCCGGGCGCCGCTACCTGCCGTAGCAGGGCCAGGTACCGTGTCCGCGCTTTCCGTATTGCCTTCCGTGCCCGCATCGTAGCCGATCAGGTCGACACTGCGCGAGCCGGCCACGGGGATCGACGCCAGCGATTCGCCCGACAGGCCGGTAAAGCCATCGTTCGTGTTGCCGAGCATGACAGCGAACGATAAGCGTGTCGTCACGATCGCCGCGAGGGGAACGGCCAGGCTGACAGTGGTCGCTTTGCCTGGTCCCGCAGCCGGACCGGTGGCCGACGCGATAACCGACTTGGCGTCCCCGATGAGCGCAGCCAGCGGCGCCGTGTTGCCAGCCTCGGCGATATTTTCCAGCGCCACGCTGGCAGCCTCGCCTTCCTTGAACAAGGAAAATGCATCGGTGTGCGCGATCACCAGCAATGGCGAGAAAGGCTGCCCGGCCGTCAGGTTGACGAGGGTGACTTCGAAAACGGCAGTGGTCGGCCCTGGCTGCGCCGGCGCAGGATCAGGGTCTGCGTGGCCGCTGCCGCAGGCGCTCGCCAGCAACGATAGCGCAAGCACCAGTGAGGAAAGGCGAAAACGATTGGTAAGGAAGGCATGCATCGTCATCCCCTTACTTGACCGTCAGCACGACACGTGCCACTGGGTTCAGCCAGCGGTATACGGTGTTGTCAAGCGCACTGGGTCCGCCGGGCGCGCTGCCGAGAATGCCGCGGTGGATGTGGACGTAACCCTCCTTGGTGGCATTTGCAAAGCCAGCCGCATGCGTGTTGATGGTCGGGGTCAGCTTGCCTGAATCGTCATTGAGGAACGGCGGGAAGATCATGCCGGGTTGATTGATGCCGCCGGCCACGGCAGCCTTCTCATCATTCGCCTCGGTGCCGGCATCATACGCATTGAGCATATAGACATAGCTGCCCGGCATGGTCGGGATGTCGATCGCGTTCATTGCGACAAAGCCGTCATTGGTAGGCACGAGCATGGCCAGGATGGACAACTGGGTGTTGGTCGTTCCGGCGCCGCCAAGCAGCTTGGCCGGCAAGCTCGTCGCGCCGGGCTTGAGCGGCCCGTTGTTCGGATTGACCGACTTGCTCGAGCCTGCGGGCAGGATCGCTTCCATCGGCGCAGTGTTGCCGGCTTCGCCTATCTGCTGGATTTCAACACTGGCCGCCGTGCCTGCCGTAAATGACTTGAAGGCGGCGGGATGGGCCGTCACCAGCAGGGGTGTCAACCAGGTCGCGCGGGTCAGGTTGGTAACCGTTATGCTCAGTTCGGCAGCCTGCGCGGCGCCGTGCAGGGCAATCAGCGCACTCGCGGCAATCGCCGCTTTCAAGCCGGTCATGGGGAGATGGCGTAAACCGCGCACTGCGCGCAGTATCGGAGCCGGGGCAACATCAGCGTTCATGGAATTCTCTTCAAAAATTACGTGGATCATTGACACCTCAAGCGCAATCGACGATGCGCTTGTCGGCATTGGAAACTGGTGGGATCGGCACTTGCAGCAGGGTGATCGCGACAGTAGCCGCCGATCGGTCTTCGCTGCTGCCAGACAGGCCACCTGGCAGCCGGGCTGGCGCGGCAGGCCGCTCCAGGCAATGAGCGGCCTGCCGCGGCCCCTGCCCTTTATGCCGCCAGTTTTTCTGCAGCTGGGAAATCGACGTCGGTCTGGGCCACGTTGTTAATGTAATTGGTCAGCACGTTCAAAGCGACATTGACCACGATCTCGACGACGCCAGCGTCGTCAAAACCAGCGGCGCGTACTGCAGCGAGATCGTCGCCGCTGACATGACCGCGCTCGGCCACCACGCGGTGCGCAAAGCGCAGCGCGGCATCCGCCTTGGCATCGCTTGAACGGGCGGCGCGTGCAGCCATCATCTCAGCGTCGCTCAGCTTGGCAAGGTTCTTGCCCAGGTAGCTGTGCGCCGCCAGGCAGTACTCACAACCGTTATATTCCGCCGTCGCCAGTGCCAGACGTTCGCGTGTTTGCAGATCCAAGGTGCCTTTCGCCATCGCCCCGTTGAGCGACAGGTAGCCTTCCAAAGCGGCAGGGCTGTTGCCCACCATTTTCATCAGGTTGGGCACCACGCCCAGTTGTTTGAGGACGGCGGCAAGCAGGGGCTGCGCGGCGGCGTGGGATTGTTCGACGGTAGGGATGGAAATGCGGTTCATGGTGTGCTCCTTGGAGGTAGTCGGTTGATTACTGCGCTCGGTCAGCGAGTAGGAGAACTTTATATTGTTCAACCGAAAACAAGAACGGCCACCAAAGTCAATTCATTCTTCCACTTAACGCAAGTAATAGCGATCGCCGCAGGGGCTGTGCTACCCCTTGCCGAAGAGCCGGGCTAATGGTTCACGTCAGCCGAGCGAGGTTTCGCCACGCAAGCGGGCCGCCACCAGATCGACGAAACTGCGCACCTTGGTAGAGGCGAAGCGTGATTCGAGGTGGACGACGTGAATGGGAAACGGCAAGGTTTCAAACGCTTCAAGCAGGACGATGAGTTCGCCGCTTGCGACGTAGGGCGCAACTTGGTAGGACATCAGGCAGGAAATGCCGAAGCCCTCGCGCACCGTCCGGATCGCCGCGTCGATGCTGCTCACTGCGACCCGGGGTTTCACGCGAACAGTGAGAGCCTGTCCCCTGGCCTGGAACTTCCATTCGTTCCCCCCCGTGACCGTTTGTGCCGCGACGATCACATGACCGTTCAAGTCGGCCGGCGTGGCCGGTGTGCCGGCCCGCTGGAGATAGGACGGCGCAGCGACGACAACGCGGTGCACCTGTCCGACGCGCAAGGCTTTCATGCCGGAATCGGGCAACTCGCCAATGCGGATTGCCACGTCCACCCCTTCGTCGAGCAAATTGACCATGCGGTCAACAAACAGGGCCGACACCTCCATATCCGGGTAACGGTTGAGGTACGCAACGATACTTGGCATGACGAACATCTTGCCGAAAATGACGGGCGCCGTGACCGTCAGCGATCCACGCGGCGCCGCATTGATCCCGGCGGCGGCCTCATCGGCGGCATCGGCGTCGGCGATGACCCGTCGCGCATCCTCGAAATAGCGCTGCCCGGCTTCCGTTACGCGCACATAGCGTGTAGTGCGCTGAAGCATTTTCACGCCGACGTGGCTTTCCAGCGCGTTGATTGCCCGAGTCACCGCCGGTGGCG
The DNA here is from genome assembly GCF_015689335.1 of Massilia antarctica. GTDB lineage: Bacteria > Pseudomonadota > Gammaproteobacteria > Burkholderiales > Burkholderiaceae_D > Telluria_A > Telluria_A antarctica. The sequence continues at coordinate 5,824,765 of NZ_CP065053.1, forward strand.
ACATCATCATTCTACGAGCCCCGCCGGCAAGGCTTCCTTCTTCCACAACTGCAACGAACACCGACATCAGGTGCAAACGGTTCATTTTCCACCAAAAGGAAGAGAGGTCATCGGTTCATTCCAATAACAGGCGCAAGGTTACCAGAATGCCTATCCCCACTACGCGAACCGCCCGGTGCGGGCCCGCATGCCGGATGGTATGGCCGCTTGCAGCTAATCCAGCTACTCCTGTGCTGATTGCAAAGCGCGTGCCTGCCCTAGAAAGCGCGGCTGACGGTCAGCACCAGCCCACCGCGCGAGCGCATCCCCTCGCCCGACTGGGCGTACGCGCCCTGCTGCGCATGCAGGCCATCCCACGCGGCCTGCAGTTTCCACGCATCGACGCTCATGCTCATGCCGATGCGGCCATCGAGGCGCGTGCCCGAGGTGTAGCGCGGCACCGCCGACAGCGCGCGCAGGTAGCCGATCCGCGCGAACAGCCCCACGTCGTCGCTCAGGGCCAGGCCGCCATTGACTTCGCTGTACACGGTGCGCATCGTCGTGCCCATGTAGGCGGGCGAATACGACACCCTGCCGCTCACCCGGTCGCTGCCCAGCCCCACATACACTTCGCGGTAGTTCAGGTTCGACATGGTGGTGAAGCTATGGTTCGTTGCGCCGGCTTCCCACGAGCCGCCCGACTCCATCCGCCGCGCGTAGCCGGCATAGCCGATGGCGTACACGCCGCGCCCGCTGCCGCTCATCTTGAGCATGGAGGCGAACGCGCCCGCATACCAGCCGCTGCGCGTGTCGAACGACAGATTGAACTGCGGGACCGGGTCACCCTTGCTGTAGCCGACGCCGCGGTAATAATAGTCGGACACCAGCGACAGGCTGCCGCTGGCCTGGGCGCGCGCGTCGCTGCCGGCCACGCAGCACGCGAGCGCCAACGCCAGCGGCCATCTACGCAACGATACCCCCGCGCGCGGCGGCGTGGTTCAGGGCAGGCGGACGATCTTTGGCGGCGTAACCTCGACGCAGACGCATGTACATTTTCCTGTGAGGCGGGTGACGGTGGCGCAGAGGTTGATGCCGCCCGGCTGCAGCACGATGCTCGATCGCACCTGCGGCAAGGTGAGCCCGGGACGCAGCTCGCTCAGCACGGCCATCATGCCAGAGATATGCGCCGCTGAATAGGACGACCCCGACACCATGCCCCAGCGCGCGCCCGGCGCCGCCGTCGGGATGTCGTGCCCGGGCGCCATCAGCACCTGTGCCGACAGCTGCCGGCTGATGTCGGCCGCCACCGCGAACACGCCGGGGTGCGAGGCCGGAAAACCGCCGTCGGCGCTGGCCGCATCGACCGCCCCCACCACCCGCACGCCGCGCGCGCAAGCCAGGTCGATCAGTTCGCGCAGCAGCCGGTCGGCGGGGCCGGACAAACTCAGGTTGATCACCTGGGCCCCATGCATCAGCGCGAAGTTGAGGGCCTTGGCCAGGGTGAAGCTGTTGCAGCGGGTGGCGCCGCCGGCCACCTGCCAGCATGCGCGCAGCGCCATCAGGCGCGCGTCCGGCGCCACGCCTTCGATCCCGACCCCGTTGCCGGCCAGCGCCGCGATCACCGCCGCCACGCCGGTGCCATGCGTTTCGGCGGCGTAGGGCTGGCCGTCGACGAAGTTTTCCTGGAAGGCGAGTTGCCCGACCAGGTCCGGGTGGTCGGCTTCGACCCCGCTGTCGATCACCGCCACCAGCACCTTGCGCCCGGTGGCCGCCTTGCGCACTTCGCCCAGCTGCCATTGCAGCGCGGCCGGCTGCACCGGATACAGCGGGTCGCTGCCCTGGGCCGAAAAGGTATTGATCGCTTGCGCCCAGTCGACCCGGGGGTCGCGCGAGAGTGCCTCGACGATCTTGCCCGGCTCGGCGCCGGCCGGTTCGGCCATGCGGTAGCAATCCACGTTCAGGGACGGCATCGGCCAGCCTTCGAGGATGGTCAGGCCATGTTCGCGCGCCAGCGCTTCGGCCATGCGGCGCCGCGCCAGGCGGCCGCCGTCGTCGCGATAATTGGCGCCGTACGCGGCGTCGGGCCGGAAGTGCGGCGCCGGCAAGTGCAGCATGACCAGGATCTGGCGCGTCGCGCCCGGCTCGGCTGCCGGCGCCGCCGGCGCGGCCTGCCCGCCGGCGCGGCAGGCCAGCGCGAAAACCAGCAGCAGCGCCGCCAGCAGATAGCGCATCACGGCGCGCTCCGCGGCGTGAGCGCTTCGGCCAGCTGCACCGCGGATTCGGCCCTGAGCGCGGCCAGCGCGCCGGCCTGGCGTTCCGGCGGCGCGCCGAGCACGAAGGCACCGGTCACGGTCGGCCCGTCGACCACGCGCGCGCCGCTCGCCTGCAGGATGCGCTGCACCTCGCGCAGGCTGGCGTCGGGATGGAACATCACCACCATCACGCCGGCCGGTACATTCTCGCCATTACTCAGTGCCCGGTAGTCGTCGCTCCTGCCGCCGGGTGAGAGCACCTGGAAGGCCAGCAGCGCAATGACCGCGCCCTGCCCCGCCAGCGCCCACGGCATCCAGCCGCCGCCAAGCCAGGCGCGCAGGCCCGCAAAAGGCGGCGCGGCGCGTTCCCGGGGGGGCAGGCGCGGCAGCAGGCGCGCCAGGGCCCGTTCCGGATCGAGGCCGGACGGTTCGGCCGGCGCGGCGGCACGCAACTGGCGCTGCCATGCGACCTCGCCCGCGCAATCGGCGCAGTGCGGCAGGTGCGCGCGCACTTGCGCCGCCGCGTTGTCGTCCAGGGTGCCGTTGACGAACCACGGCAGCAAATCGCGCATCGCCTGGTGCGATGCGCTGGTCGGTTCTTGGTCCAGGTTCATAAGAGTTCTCCCTGATGTGCGGACAGCAGCACCTTGAGGCGCTGCCGCGCATGAAACATCCGCGTCTTCACGGTATTGACCGGGCACCCCATCGTCTCGGCGATTTCCTGGTAGCCCATGTCGTGGTAATACGTCAGGGTGACAACCACCCGCTGTTCGAGCGACAGCGCCTTGAGCGCCTCGCCCACCCCCTGCTGCAACTGCTGCTGCCCGATGGCGTGCTCCGGCTCCTGGCGCGCGTCGCCCGCTTCCAGCTCAAAATTCGATTCCACCGGCTCGTCGCGCTGGTTGACCGCCTTCAGTCCCTGCCGGTAGGCGATGGCGAACACCCAGGTCGACACCTTGCAGCTATGGTCGAAGGTATGCGCCTTCTGCCACACCACCAGCATGGTGTCGTTGACGATCTCCTCGATCAGCGCGCCGTTGCGCACCATCCGGTCCAGAAAGCGCGCCAGCCGTCCGAAATAAATCCGGTACAGGGCCTGGAAGGCATCCCGGTCCCCGCCCGCGATCAAGGCGATCAACTCCGTTTCGCCGCCGCCGGCCGCTCCGGCAGTCGCGCCCCCGAAACGCGCTCTCCATTGTTTAAGCATCCTGCGATTTTCTCCAATTATGCGGTGAATACTTGCCCGCAGCGAAAAGGTTCATGCTGCCGAGAAAAAAATATAGTGTTGCAACCCAGGGAACGATTCTACACGTGGCTATTTTTACAAAATATTTTGTAAAAGCATTGAACCTTTTATGCCCCAGCTCGTATTGACCGAGCAACAAGACGACCAAGGACCGCATGTTGTTCGCCCTCCCCGCCCTGTGCGGCCCCCCATTGCTCGATCACTCGGCGGCCAGCCTGCTGCGCCTGTTGCTGCTCGCGCCGCTGCTGGAGGAATGGATCATGCGCGCCGGCCTGCAGGAATGGCTGATGCGTCGGCGCTTGCACGCGGCGCTGGTGCTTGGGTTGCCGGCGCTCGCATTCGGCCTGCTGCACGTGGCCGCGGGCTGGCAGGCGGTGGCGGCGGTGTTCTTGCCCGGTCTCGCCTTCGGACTGATTTATCGCCGCTGGCGCGACTGGCGGCTGTGCGCACTGGTCCACGCGCTGTGTAACGGTTTCGCACTGAGTTTTTGCAGTTTCAGCACCTATTAAACTATCAACCAGGAGTAGCAATGACGGGATTTCGACTGAATCACTCCGGCCTCGGCGCCGGGCTGTGCGCACTGCTGGCGATGGGCCAGGCCCACGCGGCCGACGCCCTGCACGGCAAAAGCCTGTACCTGAACGGCCCGCCAGGCGGCGGCGCGGCATGCGCCCGCTGCCACACCGCCTCGCCGGCGGCGAACATCAACAAAGTCATGAGCGGGGCCGATAATCCGGCCGCCATCAGCGCCGCGATTGCCGCCAACAAGGGCGGCATGGGCAATATCTACGGCGGCAAATTTTCCGCCGTCGATCTGGCCGACCTGGCTGCCTTCATCGGCAATCCGGGCGTGGTCGCGGCGCCGGCGGCAAGCCTGAACCCATCCAGCCTGGCCTTCAGCGGCACCGCGCTCGGACAGGCCAGCAGCGCCCTGAGCGCCACCCTGGCCAACACCGGCTCGGGCGCGCTGACCATCGATACCATCGGCGTGACCGGCGCGGCCGCCGCCGATTTCAGCATCGCCGGCGGCACTTGCGCCGCCGGCGCCGCCATCGCCGCCGGCGCCAATTGCACGGTGCTGGTCGGCTTCAAGCCCAAGGTGGCCGGCGCGCGCAACGCCAGCCTGGCGGTGGCCCACAACGGCACCGGCGGCAGCAGCAGCGTCGCCCTGAGCGGCACCGGCAATGCAACGCCCCAGGCCACCATCGGGGTGTCGGCCGCCAGCGTCAATTTCGGCGCCCTGGTCACCAACGTTGTGTCCGCGCCGCAGAGCGTCACCGTCAATAACAGCGGCCAGACGGCGCTGACCTTCAGCGCGATGACCCTGGCGGGCGCCAACAGCGCCATTTTCACCCTGGGCGGCGACTGCGCGCTTGACAAGCCGCTTGCCAGCGGCGCCACCTGCGCGGTGACGGTGCGCGCGCAGCCCACCGCCAGCGGTGCCTTCGCGGGCAATCTGACCCTGCTGTCGAATGCCGCCAACGGCACCGTCACCATTGGCCTGTCCGGCAGCGGCGCCAGCGCGCAAGCGGCGGCAACGGCCACGCCAGGCGCGCTCGCATTCGGCAGCCAGGCCATCGGCGCGGCCGGCGCAGCCCAAAACGTCACCTTGACCAATACCGGCAACGTGGCCTTCACCTTCGCCTCGCTCGCCGTCAATGGCTCGGCCGCCATCAAGGTGGCGCCGGGCAGTCACTGCGGCGTTGCGCTGGCGCCGGGCGCCACATGCAGTGTTCCGCTGCTGTTCGCACCGACAGCCGAAGGCGCGGCCGCGGCCACCCTGGTGGCCAGCTACAACGGCGGCACCGTGCAAGTGGCCGTCAGCGGCACCGGCACCGCCGCCGCTGTCGCCAAGCCAACCCTGTCGGACACCGGCACTATCGGCTTCGGCGAGATCCAGGTCGGCAAGAGCGCAGCGCCGCACACCACGGTATTGAGCAATCCCGGCACCGCCGCGCTCAAGATCGCGACCCTGGCGCTTGACGGCGCCAACGGGGCCGACTTCATCCTGGGCGGCTCGTGCGCCGTCAACGGCACCGTCAGCCCTGCCGGCAGCTGCACCATCGAGACCAGCTTCAAGCCGGGCGCACCGGGCGCGCGCAACGCCAGCCTGCTGCTGCTCACCGACGGCGGCACGCAGTTTTCGCTGCCGCTCACCGGTACCGGCACCGCCATCGCCGCGGCGCCGGCGCTCACGCTCGCTCCGCAATCGTTCGACTTCGGCACCAGCGCGGCGTCCAAGCGCTTCACGCTCAGTAATGCGGGCAGCGCGGTCATCAACCTGTCGTCGGCCAACTTCAGCGGGCCATTCGCGCGTGTGGCTGACGCCAGCGCTTGCCCGGCCTTGCCGTTTGCGCTGCAACCGGGGGCCTCGTGCGACATGGTGATCGGCTACACCCCGGCCGCCGCGGGCGCCAGCAACGGCAGCGTCGTGCTCCAGGCCGATGGCGGCAGCAGCTGGACCATCGCGCTGGCCGGCCAGGCAGCGGCCACGCCGGCCAACACCCCGCCGGCGCAAAACCGGGGCGGCGGTGGCTGTTCGTCCGTGCGCGACGGTAGCGATCCGATGCTGGCCCTGCTGGCACTGATGGCGGCGGCCGTCCTCTTCTGGCGCCGGCGCAATCCGGCGCAGTCCTGACCGATCACTTTAGGAATTGGCATGAATAACTTCAAACGTAATACACGCGCACTGGCCGCATCCCTCGTCCTGGCGCTGCTGGCGGCGCCGGCAAGCGCGCTCGATGCGGGCAAATCCGCACCGGCGTTCGACCTCGCGGGGCCGGATGGCGCGGTCAAACTCGATAAATACGCCGGCAAGGTGGTGTATGTCGACTTCTGGGCATCGTGGTGCGGCCCGTGCCGCCAGTCGTTCCCGTGGATGAACGACATGCAGGCCAAGTACGGCGCGCAGGGACTGCAGATCGTCGGCGTCAACGTCGACGCCAAGGTGGACGACGCGCGCGCCTTCCTGGTCGGCACGCCGGCCAAGTTCGCGATCGGTTTCGATCCGGCCGGCGCCACGCCGCGCGGCTACGGGGTCAAGGGCATGCCGAGCAGCGTGCTCATTGGCGCGGACGGCAAGGTGCTGTTCGAGCATAGCGGCTTCAAGGCGGCCGACCGCGACGAGCTGGAAACCAAGATCAAGGCTGCATTGGGAGCGAAAAAATGAAGATGATGACCAAGACCCTGTTGCGCGTGGGCGCGCTGGCGGCGCTGGCCGCCGGCGCCACCGGCTGTTCGGCGATCACCCCGGTGCAAGCCTGGGAAAAGGGCACGCTGGCCAAGCCTGAGATGCTGATGGAAGGCGACGGCCTGGAAACGCGCTTCAACGAACATATTTATACGAGCCGCGAGGCGGCGTCCGGCGGCAGCGGTGTCGGCGGCGGCGGCTGCGGTTGCAACTGAGAGGGAAGAACCAACACATGACCACCCCACTTCTCCCCGCACAACCCGCGGCTCTCGGCCACGCCATCCTGGCGGCGGCGCTGATGCTGCCTGGCCTGGTGCATGCCGAAACGGCGCCGGAACACGCGTCCATCAGCGTCAAGCTGCTCAGTTACGAAGAGAGCCAGTCCAGCATGGACCGCATCCGCGTGCGCGCACCATCCATTTCCGTGGTCGCTCCGGTGGCAGGCGTCTGGTCGGTGACCGGTTCGCTGACGGCCGACGATGTCTCCGGCGCGTCGCCGCGCTACCATACGGCCGTCTCGGGCGCCTCGCGCATGAGCGACGACCGCAAGGCCGGCGACGCCGCCGTCACGCGCTACTTCCCGCGCGGCAGCCTGACCGTCGGCGCGGCCTATTCGACCGAGCATGACTACGACTCGCGCGCCCTGTCGGTGACCGGCGCCATGTCGAGCGAAGACAAGAACACCACTTGGTCGCTCGGCATGGGCGGCTCGGACGATACGATCAATCCGATGAACCTCATCGTGCGCGACGAATCGCGCCAGACCGTGAACTTCCTCGCCGGCGTGACGCAGGTCCTGGGACCGAACGACCTGGCCCAGCTAACCCTGACCCACAACCGCGGCCACGGCTATTTTTCGGACCCGTACAAGGCCTTCGACAACCGTCCGCGCCAGCGCAACCAGAGTGCCCTGATGGGGCGCTGGAACCATCATTACGCCGCCACCGGGGGTACCAGCCGCCTCTCCTACCGCTATTACACCGACAGCTACGGCATCCGCGCCCACACCTTCGGCGGCGAATACGTGCAGCCGGCCGGCCAGGGCTGGATCATCACGCCGTCGGCGCGCCTGTATTCGCAGCGCGCGGCGCGCTTTTACTTCGATCCGGTGTACGACGGCGTGCTGGGCGAGCCATTCCGGCCCGGTTATGCCAGCAACCCCGATGGCTATTCGTCGGCCGACCAGCGCCTGTCCGGTTTCGGCGCTGTCACCTTGGGGATCAAGGTCGCCAAGCAGCTCAGCCGCGACTGGATCGTCGACGTCAAGCTGGAAGCCTACCAGCAGCGCGGCAGCTGGCGCCTGTTCGACAAAGGCAGTCCGGGACTCGAATCGCTGCGCGCCCACAGCATCCAGCTGGGCCTCACGCGGCAGTGGTAATGGACGTGCAAGCATTCCCGTTCGAGGCCATGGCCAGCCGCTGCGAGCTGCGCCTGGCGCTCGCGCCGGGTGTCGATGGCGGCGCCCTGGCGCGGGTGGCCATCGACGAGGTGCGGCGCATCGAGCGCACCTATTCGCGCTACCGGGCCGACAGCATCGTGGCCCGCATCAACGCCGCCGCCGGGCGCGCTGCGGTGGCCTGCGACGACGAAACGAATGCGCTGCTGGACTACGCCGGCGTGCTGCACGCCAGCAGCGGCGGCCTGTTCGACATCACCTCGGGCGTGCTGCGGCGCGCCTGGGACTTCCGCCGTCCGGTGCTGCCGGCGCAGGCGGCGCTGGACGCGCTGCTGCCGCTGGTCGGCTGGCGGCATGTCGAGCGCGCGCATGGCGCCATCCGCCTCGCGCAAGCGGGCATGGAGATCGACTTCGGCGGCTTCGGCAAGGAATACGCGGCCGACCGCGCGGCGGCGCTGCTTGCCGCAAACGGCGTGCGTTACGGCTACGTCAACCTGGGCGGCGACCTGCGCATCATCGGGCCGCAGCCGAGCGGCGCACCCTGGTCGATCGGGGTGCAGGACCCGCGCGACACCGAACGCCTGGCCGGCGCGATCCCGGTCGCCAGCGGAGCGCTCGCCACCAGCGGCGACTATGAACGTTTCATCGACATTGACGGACGCCGTTACTGCCATGTGCTCGACCCGCGCAGCGGCATGCCGGTGTCGCACTGGCGCTCGGTCAGCGTGCTCGGGCCCCTGGCCATTGCCGCCGGCAGCTGTTCCACCATCGCCATGCTGATGCAGGACGATGCCCTGGCCTTTCTCGATAACTCCGGCATGGCCTACCTCGCCATCGACCAGCAAGGCAAGTGCTTCCGCAAGGACGTGTAACACCACTACCGATTCAACTACTGGAGAACCACCATGAAATCCGCACCCTTCCTGAGATGGCTGCTGTCGCTGCTGGCCATGCTCGCCTTTGCCGGCTGGGCGGGCAAGGCCGCCGCGGCCGACGACTTCCTCGACCCCGAACAAGCGTTCGTGCTGCGCACCGAAGTAGGTGATGACGGCGCCATCGCCCTGCGCTGGACCATCGCGCCGGGCTACCACCTGTACCGCGACCGGCTGGCCTTCACCAGCGGCCCCGGTGACGCGCCTGTCGCCGCACCGGCGCTGCCGGCCGGCATCCGCAAGTTCGACGAGAACTTCAACAAGGAGATGGAAACCTACCAGGACAAGCTCGATGTCGCGCTGGCCCCGGCGCCGGGCAAGCCGTTCACCCTGAACGTCGCCTACCAGGGCTGCGCCGACGCGGGCCTGTGCTACGCGCCGATCACCAAGACCTATCTGGTCGATCCGGCCAAACCCGGCGTGCTGGCAGCCCGGGCGGAAGCGCTGGCGGCGGCAGCCGCGCCGCCAGCGGCCAGCGCAGCGGCCAGCGCAGCGGCCAGCGCAGCGGCCAGCGCAGCGCCGGCCGCAAAGGCCAACGCCGCCGCAGCCGAAGACGATACCACCCTCGCCCAGCGCACCCTGCAAAGCGGCAGCCTGTGGCGCATCGGCAGCGCCTTCCTGCTATTCGGGCTGCTGCTCTCTTTCACGCCGTGCGTGCTGCCGATGGTGCCGATCCTGTCGTCGATCATCGTCGGCGAAGGCACGGTCTCGCGCGGGCGCGGCCTGCTGCTCGCCTCCGCCTATTGTCTGGGCATGGCGCTGGTCTACACGGCATTGGGCGTGGGCGCAGGGCTGGCGGGCGAAGGCCTGGCCGGCGCGCTGCAAAAACCGTGGGTGCTGCTGACCTTCGGCGCGCTGCTGGTCGGCCTGGCGCTGTCGATGTTCGATGTCTACCAGCTGCAACTGCCCAGCGCACTGCAAACGCGCCTCTCCAGTACCGGCGGCGCGGTGCGCGGCGGACGCTTCGTGGGCGTGTTCATCATGGGCGCGCTGTCGGCGCTGATCGTCGGTCCGTGCGTGGCCGGTCCGCTGGCCGGCGCGCTGCTCTACATCAGCCAGACCGGCAACGCCTGGATCGGCGGCTGGGCCCTGTTTTCGATGGCGCTCGGGATGAGCGTGCCGCTGCTGCTCACCGGCCTGTCGGCCGGCAGCCTGCTGCCGCGCGCCGGCGCCTGGATGAATGGCGTGAAAAAGGTGTTCGGCATGCTGCTGATCGCGGTCGCCATCTGGATGGTGTCGCCGGTGTTCCCGGTGCCGGTGATGATGGCGCTGTGGGGCGGCTTTGCGATCCTGGGCGCGCTGTTCCTGCACGTGGGCCAGGCCCTGCCGCCGCACAGCGGGGCTGGTGCATATGCCGGCAAGGCGCTGGGCGTGCTGATGCTGGTCGGCGGCCTGTTCGAGCTGGCCGGCGCGGCCAGCTCGGGACGCGATGTGCTGCAACCGCTGGCGCATTTGCGCGGTGGCGGCGCCGCCGGCACGGCGCTCGCGCATGCCGACAGCGGTCCGCAGTTCACCCGCATCCGCACCGTGGCCGAACTGGAACGCGCGCTGGCCGATACCAGCACGCCGGTGCTGCTCGACTTTTACGCCGACTGGTGCGTGGCCTGCAAGGAGATGGAACGCATGACCTTCCCGGACGGCGCGGTGGCCGCATCGATGAAGAAAATGCGCCTGATCCAGGTGGATGTGACGGCCAACAATGCCGACGACCGCGCGCTGATGAAGAAATTCAGCCTGTTCGGGCCACCGGGCATCATCCTGTTCGATGCCAAGGGCAAGGAAGTGCCGCAAGGGCGCATCATCGGCTTCGTGCCGGCCCAGCGCTTTGCCGAGCGCTTGCAGGCCGCGCACGGCGAAGCGGGCTGACATTAGCTCGAACTATTAATAAGCTGGCCCCTCGACTGCGGCGGGGCGATACAAGAACCCGGCGGCAGCGCATGCGATGCCGCCGATGATCGCTTCCCTACCCTCTTCGGCCGGTGGAAGATGGCAATGAACTGATCAACGAGCGCGTCGCCAGCGAGGTTGATGTCCTGCCGATCAGGCGCACTACGGATGCGCAAGCAGTGGCGACTCCAGCAACGATTGCGCATAATAGGGATGTGCAGCGATGAAAATGCGGTTGACGCGTTGCTCCATTACGCTAAAACCGACCTGAAGCAAATACTCGGGCAACTTCCATACAAAGTAACCCGTCAGCACATCGGCTTTGCCGGTCACGGGCAAACTCCCGACTTTCTTTACGACCGTTTCGGGCGTATCTTCAAATCGTATGCCCTTCGGCAAGTCGCCATCGAATCCCGCGGACCACGTCACACCTTTGCGTATGTAACGCCCCCCGCAGAGAATATTTTTCCCGGCTTGCTGCGAGTTTTTAGAGGCTCGGAAATAGAGCTCGACACCACGTGTCTCCAACGCATCAACCTCATGGGATCGTCCATCTGGAACTGGGATCGAAGGGACCTTGGAAAGGTCAATACCGGCAAAGCCTGGGTGAGCGGCTACAGCCTTGGATTCCTTGCCGAACGTTGCCAGCAGCGTGTGGATCTCTGGTTGCAGAATTTTAGGCAAGACCGACGGCCTGGGCTTTTTCGATTTTAATCCAATCTCAAGCATTCTGATCGCCGACATATCCTCCGTATATTCGACCAGCAGCCATGTATCTTCCATGTCCCAGCGTTCCAGCTTAAAAGGCGCGACAAACGGAAACTGCCAGGCAGATGGGCCGAGTTTCCCGATGACCGCCTGGCGGCCGTCATCGAAGCTCAAGCCAAACGGCAAAGACCCGGTGTAGCGGACATGGCCGTAATATTCGTCGCCTGAGTATATCTGGACGTTGGAAATGATTGGATCATGGCCCGCCAGCAGATCGGACATATGGTAGAAGTCCGGAGGGCAAAACGTGATGGAGAAACCCAGCTTGATGAAGAAGATTCCACCTATGGGAGAGTGCTCTGGCAATGTAAAATCAGGCTGTCTCGCGTAGGAAAAGACAGCACGATCGATATTGTCGAGCGGTTTGCCCAGCTGGGAGATAAACAGGTCGACACCGGGCGGAGTTTTTGGGTTCATTTTAGACAGAAATGCGTGGTCTGTGATTCAGAATTGGCCGAATTGCCGGGAAGAGCTATCAGGTCGAAAAAATGACTTCATCTGGTGTGATCCGTATATAAGTTGTCGTTTTCCCGCTACCGAAATTTTGTAACTATTCAGCCCTTACAAATCAATGAGTTACGTGATTTGCACGCTTAAAAAAGGCCCGACTTATGCGGTATTTATAAAAAAAGCCGGTTTTTCGCGGTTTTCACCTGTTTTCAGATGGCCGCAACCCATTGATTTTAAATAGGTTTTTACAGCCTTCCCATAGGCTGAATAGTCACGAAATTTTTTACTATTTTTCCTTTGGCGACAACGAAAAAAATGAAACACTTTTCCCCTCAGGCAAAAAGCACATGCCGACTCTGTACCCTTGAACGTTAGCCCAGCTGTATGCATGGTTAAGTGGCCCAGATCGATGATTGTTGCTGGGCTCCCCAAAAATAGCAATTGCTTCCAATAGGGTACTTTCAAAGCGCAAACCAAATGGCAAAGTCCCTGAGTACCGAGAAAATCCAGTGTCATGATTTTCGCAATAAACCTGTATTTTACTAAATATCATATCGCCATCGTCGTGAACCGGACCATAGGTTTCCGTATAAAAGTCATCTGTTTCAAACAGAAGTACCATGCCTTCGTTTTTTCGAACTATGCGCTCAATCGGCGTTTCGATAAAGACGGGGCGCTCAGCGATATTATGAGTGGAAAGGAATTTATCAAAATCCTTGCTCTGGGGTGGAAATCCAAAAAATTTGGCGACTTCAAGTATTTGCATGATTCTCCTTCTAAAATCCAAGCTCTCGCAAACCTACTTTATTTTCTCTTGGGCGACAAGGAAAAAAATGAAACACTTTTCCCCTCAGGCAGAAAGCACAAGGCGACTCTATACCCTTGAACATTAGCCCAGCTGTATGCGTGGTTGAGCGGTCCTGATTTATGATTGTTGCTGGGTTCGCCAAACATAGCGATCGCCTCCGATAGTGTGCTTTCAAAGCGAAGGCCAAATGGCAACCCCCCAAGATAACGAGAAAGCCCACTGCCATTATTCTCGCTATAAACTTGTATTTGAGTCAGCACCATGTCGCCGCCTTCATGCGCTGGGCCATAAGTCTCCTTATAAAAACGATCGGTATGAAACCAAAGCACAATGCCTTCTTTTTCTCTGGTTATATCCTCCATCGGTGTTTCGGCAAAGACGGGACGTTCAACGATATCGTGAGCGGCAAGAAATTTATCGAAATCCTCGCTTTGAGGAGGAAATCCGAAAAACTTAGCGACATCAAATATTTCCATAATTTTTCCTTATAAAACAGTGTTAATAATATGATCAATGAGGGCGTTCAGCTCACTCTCATATTCGGAATGCGTCTTTTTTCGTATTTCTTTTGCTGCCTCAGCGTATTTGGCGGCGCAATCTGCATCCATCTCCTTGCCTTCCGCATCTTCGATGCGTTTCGTGTCTTTTTCAGCAGCCTTTTGGAGCTCACCAGAGTCTTTCTCGATTTTAGCGCCATTATTTCGACCGCCGTACGTATCACTATGTTTTTGATGGTCCTTTCGAAAGATGGCAATTGTCCGGCCCGCAAGCGAAATTGCACCTTTGGGACCAAACAGCGCCTTCGTCTGGGCTTTGGTTAAATCGATTCCCCGATCACGAATCAATTTTTCGGCCGCTTTTTGCAGCGAAGCTTTTGAAGGTACATGATCTCGATCGAATTTCTTGTCCGCGCTTTTCTCCAACAATTCGCCGTACGTCCCCGCCTCGCCACACTTGAGCACCTCCGTACCGGCTACAACAGTGGTCGCATCCTCAGCAGCGGCCTCCGCCTGCGCCTCCGCGTCCAATTTCGCTGCCTCTTCTTTTTGCGCATCCGTCATGCCAGCGGACTCGCCGGACGCGCCTTCTGATGGGGCAGTCTGATCGCTCGGCAAATTTTTTGCTTCGACGTTCGGCTTCTTGGCATTCATCGTGACGAGTGTATGGACTACGATACACACGACAACGAGCGCAATGATTCCCCATCCAATTGGTCCGAGTGCAACTCCAGCTCCAGCCCCAAGTACCGCCATAGCTTACCCCTTTTTGCCTGGGACGAACCGCACGGAGGGCGCGGGCGACGTCGTGGATTTCTTTGCTTTGAGCGCGAGCGACATCAATGCTGCTGTATTGGAAAATGCTTCGGGTGTCGGTAGCGAAAGCGGCGGCTGACATTCTAAAAATGCCTGCTCGGCAGGCGTTTCCGCTTCAATAGCGGGACTAGGTTCGTCTGCGTCGCCCGCTGTCGCGGCACTACCGGGGGGACTGGGCACTTGCGCGGTGACGTAAATCCCAGGATTGTTTCCTCCATTCATAACGTTGGTATCACCCTGGCGCACCACGAATTTCTTTTCAGCGCGAAAGTGAGCGGCCGCGCCGGTGGGCTTCACATAGCCGTTCACCGTGTTCGACCTGACGCCTTTGGCCAGGCCGGCATCGTCACCTTTGCAGCTCGGCTGTTGAGTACTGTCCAATACGTACGCTGGATCACCGTTAAAGCGCACCGTCGACGCCACCGACACACTGTTCGACAGGTCTTGTGTAGTTGGATAAGGAACCGGCGGTGTACTGCTGCCTACAGGTGTTTTGTTAAAGGAAGGCGCAGTGGACACGGCCTTCAAAATGGAATTTTTTCTTGCGCCAATCTTACCCATGCATTTCCTTTTGTACAGCGTTCGGTGCCGTTTTTCCGTGTTTGGTCATGATGACTTGCTCATGCTCGTCAAGCAGTTGGCAGCTATAGTTCGCTTCGAATTGTCCGTGCAGGTAAGCGTCGACTGCGCGGATGTCCGGGGTTTTGGCAAAAACCGCGCGCCAAACAATGCTGAGCATCCGCGTCTCGGGTTCGACGATCAAGGTATCGATCCGCATGGGGTCAAAAAACATGGATCCATCCCGCATCCTCATCAGCAAAGTGCAGACATGGCCGGGCAAGCGCAAGCGCAGAGCCGTATCGCCATCCTTGGTGAGCGCGGCGCCCGGACTCGCTGGTGCGCAAAGATTCGTAAGCTCGATAATCTCGTCGCCGCGAAGAAATTCGGTCTGCTGATCAGCTGGCGCTGCGTTCCAGACACCGAAGTCAAAGTCTTTCGGCAAGCAGTCGGCGCTGTCGACGAATTGCCGGTCGATTGTTCCGGCCAGACGACGACGCAGTGGATGCACCCTGGACCGCGTACCAAAACCGGCCACCGTCAATGCCTCTGCCGACATCTTTTTTGGATTTAGCTTCGGCATCTCGCGGAATTGTGCGGCTGTAAAAGCGCTGGCAACGGTTTCGATGCGCGGGGCCGGCAGTCGCTTCGCACCGGTGGCGTTCAAGTACCAGCGCGGCACATAACCACGGCCGACCGCATTGCTTTCAAATGCGCAGCGCGCAACGGCTTGCCCGGATTGCGGCACGTCGTCGTAGGACTGGGCCGCCATTTGATCGGCGTTGAGACGGTGCTTGCTGCGCACCCACTTTGCCGCCCGATCGCCGCGGTTGATACGACAGGCTCCGCCGTAGGCATACTCATTGCGTAACGGAAAGGGGCTAAATACCTGTGCGGCGGTAAGGCGCCATGTGGGCAGGCTCAGCATTCCCAAGCTGGCCGCGCGCAACACGGCCGCTACCATACGTACCGGCCACAGTCTGCGAACCAGCGTCCGTTCGCCGGTCACCGTCAAGCGTTTGTCAACCAGGCGCGCACCCGGAACGGGATGCTGGCGCGCATGCTCCACCGCAGCGCGCCATTGCTCCAATCGATGTTCTTCCGGGACGACAAACTGGTTCAGGCCCTGTGGGCGCTCGGGCAAGTTCGCGGCATGGTCCGGCCGCATCAACACGATGCGAACTTCGCAGCGCCGCAGCGGCTTCCCAGGTGGCGCGTAAGCCGTGGCGTTAACGATGAAATCGCACTTCGGCTTGTACTGGCAAAGGTCGGATTCTTGCCGCACGCTGCTGGCGTTGATTTCGCCAAAATACTCATCGGCCTCACACAGCGGCGCTTGCTCGTCCGCATAGCGCAGCACGCCGTCTTCCCCCCATGTCAGGGTCTGCCGGAGTGCGACCACGTGGAATGCCTGATTAAACTGGTCGATTCCCTCGAACCCAAGTGCGGGGAACGGAGTCTGGTTGCGAAATTGCATATCGGTCCGGATTAATTGATGTCAACGTCTTTGCCGGTTATCTGCACCGGCCCGCTCGCTTCAAAGTTAAATTTGCTGCCATTGATGGTGACGCTGCCATCGGCCTTCATGACCAGGCTGGCTTTTCCGACCGTGATCGACAGTTCTTCGCCCGCGCTGATGGAGATGTTTTTGCCGACCTTGGTGCTCTGGTTTACCCCGACGATGGTGGCCATGATCATGCCCACGTTCAGGTTGTACCCCATGCCAACATTTTCCATGCGGCCCATTCCCACGTTCTGCATATAGGCCATGCCGATGGTTTCCGTCTTCATCCTGCCGACATTGACCGACCAGTTTTTCGCAATCCGGTCTTTTTCGTTCCTGTCGACCGACTTGGCGCGGTTGCCGCCGACATGGAAGGTTTGTTCCTTGCCCACATCCACGGTCTGGTTTTTGCCAATGCTGATCGTCTCGTTTGCCCCAACTTCCTCATCGCGGTCGTCGCCGATACTGATTTTCTCAACATGGTCAACCCGCTCCGTGCGATTGTTGTGCACGGTGATCAATTCGTCGTGGTCCACCGTTTCGGTTCTGTCACGCTTGATATGATTGGTTTCGTCGCGGTCGACAGTCTTGCGCCGATCATTGCCGACCCACTTATCCTCATCGTGCTCGACTTCGGTGAGCTGATCCTTCTCCGCGTGCAACCACAGCTGTTCCTGGCCCATTTTGTCCTCGAATCGGAGGGCATTCGCATTGTTATAATCCCCACCGGGCGTGGACCGGGTTAAGATACCGCTCTGTGTCTTGTTCGCAGGCAGTGACCAAGGCGGCATGGTATTCGCATTCGGCACCATTCCGGTAACCAGCGGGCGATTTGGATTCCCATCCAGGAACTGCACAATCACCTCGGTGCCAATGCGCGGAATCGTCGTCATGCCGAAACTGGCGCCCGCCCATGGCGTCGCCACGCGTATCCACGCGGAGCTCTTCTCGTCGTTCGTGCCGGCGCGGTCCCAGTGGAACTGCACCCGCACCCGGCCATACTCGTCCGTATGAATCTCTTCGCCGGCAGGCCCGACCACCGTGGCCGTTTGAATGCCATGTATCTTGGTTTCAACGCTATTGTGGTCCCGTCCGGCACGATAAGGGATGATCTTGCGGATGCAGTGCAGGCGGTTCTCGTAAAATGACTCGCTGGTGGTCTTGACGTGATAATTATTCGACGCGCGGTGAGTCACTTCCGTGACCAGAAATTCGCGCGCCTGGGCATCATCGTGACTGTCGCTCGCGTCGAAGTGGCCCGTCAGGCGGAACCAGCGTCCGGGCATCACGCTGCGATTATTGCCGGCAGCCTCGAACTGCTTGCCGGCCGCTTCAACCTCCTCCATGCGCAACTGCGCCAGCGAGCGCCCACCGCCGCCTCCCTTGAAGCCCAGGGCACCGGTGTACTCGTACGACTCGATGTTCGGCACATCGCCCTGCCGGTTCACGGAAGGCAGCGCCGACAATACGGGGTTCGGCGACTTGAAGTCGAACGATGCCAACGCCACGCTGCCGGTGACGAGCTGGCGCCCCGGCGACCAGTCGCCGATGCCGTCCTCCAGCGCCGCGCCAGCATGGCGTTGATAAGGAATTTCGGGATTGCCTTCAATCGGCGCTGCGCTTGTCGAGTCGTCCGACAGCACAAGTTTATGGCCGGTGGCGCTGTGTTCAAACCAGTAAATGATGCCTGAGGACACCCAGCGCCGCTCAAGAAAATTACGATCACTCTCATCGAACTGGCAGCAATCGGTCAACACATCGGTTGCGCCCTGCACCCGCCAATCCCAGTCGGCCAGGTTGCCGTAATCGCCGAATATGCTCGCGGTCTGCTGGTACATTGTCGTGTAATGAAACAGGTAGTTATCCCTGCGCATGCTCAGATATTGGTACCAGGGCCCCAGCTTGGCCTCATAGAACGAAACGCCTCCATCAACGGATTTCAAGGAGAAGCTAAAAACCCGCCCGGTAAAGTAGCGCAGGGTTCCGTCACGACGCACCAGCTCAACGCACAGCATTTTCCCCTGCAACTGCTTGAGCGCGACGTTCGGGTCGTCGGACAACAACTCCACCGTGAATTCAAAGGGTCTGGACAGGCTCTCATACGCGTCGATGCGATTGACGAGCAAGGTCGCGGAAGGTCCGTCTCCGTTAGGAAAAGACAATCGCAAAAACCGGTTGTGCTGACGGCTACCGACCATATCCTGCAAACTCATGCCCTATCTCCCATTTCGTATTTTGAAAAGCCAAATAATAATGCTAACGGGAAATTAAAAATGGTGGGATGTCGGCATCGACGCCCGGCATTTCCCATCAGGCTTTTGTATATTGTATACGATTTAAGCTATAATATTTTTAATTTAGCAACGTTTCAACAATGTGGCGAGGCCAATTGCAGAGGCGATGTCCGGCCGATCGTGTCACACCCGGCGACCGCCACCCTCGTTCCAGCCATACGGCCCCAAGTGCGCCGCTCAAGGATTGATCAAGGTGAGTAACGACAAACCCGTACAAAAGTCACGCCACGCGCCTGAGCAGATCGGCATTTACCGGATACTGCACCCTGTTCTGGGTCGCTACTATCAACAGGTAACGCTACATCGCAACGGCGAACAATTTGACAAGCGTTTTTTCGAGGCAGATTGCGGCGGCGAGCAGCAGGCGCTACGCGTGGCCCAAGCATGGCGCGACCGCATCATTGAACAGCATCCACCGATGACGCTTGCGAAGTTCTGCACCATCGTTCGAAAGAACAATACCTCCGGCGTACCCGGGGTTTCTCGTACCATCAAGCGCCATCGCAACCAGCAGGGAGCGGTAAAGGAGCGAATTTACTGGGTGGCCCGCACGCCCATGCCCGGTGGCACTTCTCCTGCACGTAGCTTTTCAGTAAAGACGTTTGGCGAGGATGAAGCGAAACGGCTGGCGGTCGCGGCGCGCATGGCGGACTTGAGTGAACTGGAAAGGACTATTTTCCGATCGGAACTGCAACCGCAGCCGGTCAGCAATGCCGAAGCAATGAGCTTTCTGGACCGGGAGCTCGGTCGTCCCGCCGAACGCAAGGCAGAGCGCGCCGAGCGTCAGGCCCTGAAAGCCGAACACAATCGCGTACGCGCGCAAGCGGTCCAAGCCAAGGTGCACAGGCTCCAGGAAGCGCAACTCGCTTCTCTGCGTGCACCGACAAACAGCACTGGCGAGCCCTATATCGGGCGCAGTTCGAGGGTTGGCGAGATCGCCGGCTACTGGCGGGTCAGCATCGAGCGCAAGGGGAAAAAGTATCGGAAAACGTTCTCGGATGGCGTTTATGGAAGCACCGCGGCGGCTCTCGCGGCCGCGCAAACCTGGCGTGATCAGCTCTTCCAGAGCATGCCGCCTTCAAACAAGGCCGCTGTCGCAGCGAGAATCAACAGCACCAATACAAGCGGCATCGCCGGCGTCCACCTTGCAAAAGCGGGACCGGATAAAACACCCGCGTCGTGGGTTGCGATGAAGCCTAAATCGAAGGGACAGCCAAGCCGATTGAAACGCTTTTCGATCGCCAAATATGGTCATGAAGAAGCGTTCGCGCTGGCCGTGCAGGCGCGCCTGGCTTTCGTCGCCGAGCTTGCTCAGACACCGCATTTTCAACATCGCGCTGCGCAGCAGCTTGACCACATCATGTCCCGAAAAACAGCGCGTTAAGCGCATAGAACGTCGCGGCAGCATCCTATGTCGCTGCGGCCTGCCGAAGCGGCCCTTTAGCTCGCATTTCATCGACCACACAGGCCACCCCCTGCCCTTCCTTACACAAAATTCAGCTTACAGCAGCCAGTCGATCGGCAGCAGCGACAGGATGGACACTGCCGCACGCTGCCAGAAAGCGGTACCGGGCTCGGTGTCGTAGCGGATGTCCGTGTCGCCCACGCGCTCGGTCCAGTACAGCGCGCCGTCGGGCGCCAGGCGCACCCGGTAGGCGCGCATCGGCGCCTGTTCGCGCAACAGGCGCGCCATGCGCTCCGCCATTGCCGGGCTCTCGATGACGAAGCCCATTTCGGTATTCAGCTTGGCCGAGCGCGGATCGAAATTGAACGAGCCGATGAACACGCGCTGGCCGTCCACCGAAAAGGTTTTGGCGTGCAGGCTCGATCGGGAGCTGCCAAGCCTGCCCTTTTTCGCCGCATCGGGTCCGCCGTCGACGCCGCGATGCAGTTCATACAAGGTCACACCCGCTTCCAGCAAGGGCTTGCGCCATCTGGCGTAGCCCGCGTGGACCGCCGCCACGTCGGTCGCTTCGAGCGAATTGGTCAGGATGCGCACGTCCACGCCGCGCGCCGCCATGGCCGCGAAATTGTCGGCCCAGGTTTTACCGGGCACGAAATACGCCGATACCAGGTCCACCGTGCTCGCCGGTTCGCCCAACAGTTGGCGCAGCTGGTAAGTGACCCGCGTTTCCGGCGCTTCCGTGCCCAGTACCTTGTCCGGGTGGTCGCTGACCAGGGTGGCGCGGGCCCACTCGAACGGCAGGCTGCGCCCGGCCAGCTGCGCGGCGAACGGCGAGGCGCGCACCGCGTCCAGATAATCGCGCGCCGCCTCGCCTTTCGCCGCCAGCCTTTGCGCCCCACCCGCCGCCGGCGCCACCAGCAGGCCGACCGGGTAGGCCGAGCGGCTGTTCCAGTAGCGGTCGAAGTCGCGCGACACGGCGTCCACCACCGGGCCGACCGCCAGCACGTCCAGGTCGACAAACAAGGTGCCGCCCTCCACGCCGAAGTATTCGTCGCCGATATTGCGCCCGCCGATGATGGTGGCCGCGTTGTCGGCGGTGAAGGACTTGTTGTGCATGCGCCGGTTCAGGCGCGAGAAGGCGGTCAGGAAGCCGAGCGCGCGCTGCTCGCGCATCACGAAGGGATTGAACAGGCGTACCTCGATATTCGGATCGGCGTCGAGGGCGGCCAGCATCGGGTCCAGGCCCTTGGTGTTGTTATCGTCGAGCAGCAGGCGCACGCGCACGCCGCGCGCCGCCGCCGCGCGCAGCGCGTTGAGCATCAGGATGCCGGTGGTATCGTTGCGCCAGATATAGTATTGGACGTCGAGGGTGCGCTCGGCGGCGTCGGCCAGCATGGCACGCGCGGCAAAGGCGTCATGCCCGTTGGCCAGCGAGTACAGGCCCGACAGGCCCGGATGCATGGCGCCCAGCGGCGCCATGGCCGCGCCCAGGCGCGTGTCGCCGGTGGCGGCGATATACTGGCTGGGCGCGCGGCCGTCGAGCGCGGGCAGGCCGGCGCAACCGGACAAGGCGGCCGCCAGCAGCAACAGGGCCGCCAGCACGCGCATCGGGTGGTTTAGTGGTGTTTTCATGCTTCCTCCCGGACTGCCGTCCGTGCCCGCGTCCATGGCTTAACCCAGGCCTAATCGGCGTGCCCGACAATAACAACATTCAACTATCCGGACCCGCTCTATGAAAAATACATCAACATGACGGTCAGCCTGGGGCCGTTCAGCTTCCAGAGCGCCCACCTGCTGCTGCTCATATCGCTACTTATAGCATGCGGTCTGGGCAACTGGGTTGGTCGCCGTCAGAAGGTCCGGACCGGGAAGGTGCTACTCGATATGCTGCTGGTCGGGCTGGCGGCGGGACGGATCGTGTTCGTGGCCACCTGGTTCGCGCAGTACCGCGCCGCGCCGTTGTCGATCATCGATATCCGCGATGGCGGCTTTACCCCGTGGGCGGTGATGCTGGCCGGCCTGGCGTGGGGCGGCTGGCGCATGCTGCACAATCCGCGCCTGCGCAATCCCCTGGCGGCCGGCATGCTGGCGGGGGCGCTGGCCTGGTTCACGTCGGGGGCGCCGCTGCTGCTCAAGCTGAGCGAACGCAAGAGCTTGCCGGTAACCACGCTACTCACGCCGACCGGTGTGCCGGTCACCCTGGCGGCGCTGGCGCAAGGGCGGCCGGTGGTGGTCAACCTGTGGGCCAGCTGGTGTCCGCCCTGCCGCGCGGAAATGCCGCTGCTGGCCGCCGCACAGCAGCGCGAGCGCAATGTGGTGTTTGTGTTCGTCAACCAGGGCGAAGATGCGCACACGGTACGGGCGTACGTCAACGGCAGCGCACCAACCTTGGACAACGTGGTGCTCGACGCCGCATCGGGCATGGGGCGCGAGGTCGGCTCGGGCGCGCTGCCGACCACCCTGTTTTTCGATGCCAGCGGCCGGCTTTCCGATTCGCATCTCGGCGCCGTGTCGGCCGCCTCGCTCGAGAGCAAGCTGGCGCGCCTGCGCAAGCCGGACTAATTCGGCGCTCTCAAGGCACCTCGTCATCGGCAAGGCCCGGGACCACCGGATCGGCGCATGCGACGCTTGGCGCCGCAGCTCAACGAATCGGGGCCGAACGCGCCTTGGCCGTTGAAATTCCCTTCAGCCATGTTCTGGCCCCCTTACGCCACCAGTTGCGCCCTTCATCGCGAAACCCATGATCGGGTTGACTGGCCTGTACGCGCAGTCGACCACGTAGTCGACCGCCCCCGGCTCCAGGCCACGCAGGCGGTTGGCGTCATCGACTTCGGCGGTCGCGAAGATGATGGGCACATGCCGCGTGCCCGGATGTGGGCGCAGCGCACGCGCAAGGTCCAGCCCATCCCTCCCGGCCATCATCACGTCGAGCAGGCTATCCATCGCCACGGCCGCACCAAAGGAAGAGGATTGGGCTTCATTCGAATTGCTTGGCCTTCCTGGCCAGGTCCGCATCGTTGTCGACGTAGCGTTCAGCGATGACGCGGAACTCGCCTTCCAGGACCATGAAGGCATCGACCATGTCGGGATCGAAATGCTGGCCGCGGCCGACGCGAATGATGCGCATCGCTTCCTCGTGCGACATCGGTTCCTTGTACACGCGGCGGCTGATCAGGGCGTCGTAGACGTCGGCCAGCGCCATCAGCCGCGCAGAAATCGGTATCGCGTCGCCGGCGAGGCCCAGGGGATAGCCGCTGCCATCCCATTTTTCCTGGTGGCCATAGGCAATTTCTTTGGCGGTGAGCAGAAATTCGACATCGATGCCGAGCACCTGTTCGGCATGCGCAATCGCATCGCGCCCCAGCCGCGCATGGTCTTTCATGATCTCGAATTCTTCGCTGGTGAGCTTGCCCGGCTTCTTGAGGATACTGTCAGGAATGCCCACCTTGCCGATGTCGTGCAGCGGCGCCGACTTGAACAGCATGGTGATATTGCGCTCGCTCAGATAGTCGGAAAAGCGCGGATTGTCGCGCAGGTGGTTAGCCAGCAGGCGCACATAGTACTGGGTGCGGATGATGTGGTTGCCCGTTTCGTTATCCCGTGTTTCGGCCAGCGACGCCATGACCATGATCGTCACGTCCTGGATCGCCGTCACCTCCTGCGTACGGCGCGTCACCTCCTGTTCCAGGAAGGCGTTTTTATCGCGCAGGAAGTCGGCTGCCGCCTTGAGGGCCAGGTGGGTGCGCACGCGCGCGGCCAGGATCAGCGGGCGCGCCGGCTTGGCGATATAGTCGACCGCCCCCGCTTCGAAGCCGCGCCGCTCGTCTTCCAGCTCGCCCTGCGAGGTCAGGAACAACACCGGGATGTGGCGGCTGACCGGGTCGGCCTTGAGGCGCCGGCACACTTCATAGCCATCCATGCCGGGCATGAGAATGTCGAGCAGGATCAGGTCGGGTGGCTGGCCCGACCTGGCGATCTTCAGCCCTTTCTCGCCGTCAACCGCAACCTTGACCTTGTACTCGCCCTCGAGCAGTTGGCTCATGACAGCCAAGTTGGAAGTCGCGTCGTCGATGATCAAGACGACCGGCTTGCCGCTTACCTCATGTTCAACCATCACGCTTCCCCTTCATACAGTGGTGCTCATGCCTTGCAAGGTCTGCAGGGCCAAGTCGAAATCGAATTCTTCGGCGGCGGCGGCGATCGCGCGCAGCGGCACCTCGGCCGCTGTGCCGCGCGCCCCGCTCGCCAGGTGGTCGGCCAGCTTGCGCGAGGCCGCATCGCTCTCCTCGAGCAGCGCGTGCAGGCGCCGAAGGCCGGCGCGCAGCTGGGCCGCATCAAGGGCAGGCGGTGCCGGCGCGCTCGCCGCTTCCAGGTCGAGCGGCGCGAGGCCGGCCAGCACCGTTGCCAGTTCAACGCATACCCGACTGCGCCATTCATCGATCTGCGCGTCGGGGGCAGCGCTGCGGCAGGCGCTTTCCAGGGCCGTGGCGGCCGCCTGCACGCCCAGCGCGCCGATCATGCCGGCAGTGCCGCGCAGGGTATGGGCAATGCGCCGCGCCGTCCCTTTGTCGCCAGCCAGGCAGGCCTGCGCGAAACTGGCGCCAAAGCCGGCCTGCTCCTGGCGAAAGCGGCGCAGCATATTGCGGTACATGGTCGGGCTTTCGCCCACCGCGGCCAGGCCGTTGGCCACGTCCAGGCCCGGCAGGCAGCCGAACTCGGCCGCCGCACCTGCCAGGGAACCCGCTCCCGGGACCAGCGCGGCTGTGGGATGCGCCGGGGTGATCCATCGCGCCATGGTGACAAACATCTGGCGCACATTGAGCGGCTTGGCGATATGATCGTTCATCCCCGCTTCGAGCACCCTGGCGCGGTCGTCCGACATCGCGTTGGCCGTCATCGCCACGATCGGAAGCGCGGCCCATTGAGGCTGGGCGCGAATGGCGCGCGCCGCCTCATAGCCGTCCATCATCGGCATCTGGCAGTCCATCAGCACGCCGTCGAAGGGGCCGTCCGAGGCGAGCAGCGCGAGCGCTTCGACGCCATGGTTTGCGACGGTCACCATGATCCCGGCCCTGGCCAGCAGATCCTGCGCCAGTTCCTGGTTCATCTCGTTGTCTTCCACCAGCAGCAGATGGGCGCCGGCCAGGCTTGCGGCGGCCTGCTGGCGCGCGTCGTCAGGCCGCCGCTCGGTGTGCACCGCCACCACCTTGCCCAGGGCGGCGGCGATCGCGTTCACCAGGCGCGACAGGGTCACAGGCTTGGTCAGCACCCCGGCCAGGCGGATCCCGCGGTCGCGGGCAAAGGCAATCGCGTCTTCGCGCCCATGGGCGGTCATCAGCAGAGCCGGCGGCGCATCGGGCAGACGCTGCATCCGACCCAGCACTTCCATGCCGTCCATGTGAGGCAGCTTCCAGTCGATCAGCACGAGGTTGACCGCTTGCTGCGCGAGCCGGGCCAAGGCGTCGCCGCCATCGGCAGCCAGCACCACGTCCATCCCCAGTGAGCGCGCCATGGCCGCCATGATGTCCAGCGCAACGGGGTTGTCGTCGACGATCAGTATGCGCTCGCCGCGCATCAGCAGATGGGCGTCGGCCAGCGGCTCCACGGCCTCGGCCTGCACGCCGAACTTGCCGACGAAATGAAATGCCGAGCCGAACCCTTGCACCGACTCGACCCAGATCCGCCCTCCCATCAATTCGGCCAGCTCCTTGCAGATGGCCAGTCCCAGGCCGGAGCCGCCATACTTGCGCGTGGTCGAACTGTCGGCCTGGCTGAATGCCTGGAACAGGCGCTCGCATTGTTCCGCGCTCATGCCCACCCCGGAATCGGTCACCGAGAACTGCAGCTCGATCCCGCAATCGGTGCGCGCAAGCGGCACCACGTCGACCACGATGCGGCCGCTCTCGGTGAACTTGACAGCGTTGTTGCCCAGATTGATGAGGATCTGCCCCAGGCGCAGCGAATCGCCAACCAGGCCCTTGGGAATGTCGTGTGCCACCCGGAAGAGCAACTCGATGCCCTTGCTTTCGGCGCGGATGCCCACCATCGTGGCCAGGTTGTCCATGATGTCGTCGAGGCGGAAGGGGATCATTTCGAGGACCAGCTTTCCCGCTTCGACGCGCGAGAAGTCGAGGATATTATTGATAATTCCCAGCAGGTTCTCGGCCGCGCCCAACACCTTGTCGATGTAGTTGCGCGCCCGCGGTTCGAGCGGCTGCTCGAGCGCCAGGTTGGACATGCCGATGATGGCATTCATCGGCGTGCGAATTTCGTGGCTGACGTTGGAAACAAAGATGCTCTTGGTCCGGCTGGCCACTTCAGCCCGTTCAAGCGCGTGCGCCAGCGCCTCGGTGCGCTCGGCCACCAGTTCCTCAAGGCGGGAGCGATGGCGCTCGATCTCGGCTTCCGCCGCTTTGCGCTTGCTGATGTCGATATAGCTCACGCGCAGCAGCGGCTTGCCGCCGGCGTGCAGACGGTTTACCCACACCTCGCAGGGGATGTCGCGGCCATCCTTGTGGCGAATCGTGCGCTCAAACACCAGCGCTTCGCCGGCCAGCGCACGCACGACGTGATTGTGACTCTCTGCGCGCAGCGTTTCCATGTCGCCCTCTTCCACGGCGTACATCTCATACAGCCGGGCGCCGTGCAGTTCGTCGCCCGTGCGGCCGAACAGCTGTTCAGCTTTCGAATTGTGCTCGAGAATGCCTTGCTGGCCGCTGCCATCGACCACCACGATGGCTTCCGGTGCGCCGTTAACCAAGGCGCGCGAGCGCTCTTCGTTGGTCTTCAGGGCGCGTTCGATGGCCGTCTTGCGCTGCAGTACCAGGAGCAGCGCGGCGATCAAGGCGAGCAGCATCAGCACGACGGCGATGGTGGCGCCGACCTGGCGCCGGAATTGCACCCAGATCGGCTCCGGGCGCTTGACGAACTGGGTCGATCGCGGCAGCTTGCCGGGATCGGCTCCCCAGCGGGCCAGCTCGGTCCAATCGTACACGCTGACCTGAACCGGCTGCCAGGGGGCGATGCCGTTTGGCGGCGGGTTGCGGCCCGTGGCCAGATCGAAGGCAAGTTGTGCGATCCGGCGCGCTTCGGCTCGAATGCTGAAGACGTGGCCGCCGATGAAGCGCCGCTCGCCGATGCCCTGGTCGTAAAACACGAAAAAGGGCGCGTTGCTCGCCTTCGCCAGGCGGCCCAGCGCTTCCAGGCGATGGAAGTTGCGTCCGGTAGTGTCGCGTCGCATGGACAAGCCCAATACCACCGACTGCGGCGGCAACTGGCGCAGCTGGGCTTCGGCGGCGTCGATCGATAGCTTGCTGGTGTCGGCCACCGAATGGGTGCCTTCGAACGGGCGCAGGGCGCTGTGGACATCGGCCAATTCCTGCTGATCGGAAGCGCCCGCGACAATCTCGATGTGGCGTGTGGATGGAAACAGGGCGAGCGCTTGTTCGATCGTACTTCGGTAGTTGAACACGGTGCTCATCACGTACATCGGGTGTTCCCCGGGCGACGCGTCCGACCGCAATCGGGCCAACACCGTGATAATGGTCGCTCGCGGGGCTAGTTCGGGCGCTTCGCGCAACAGGTACTCCAGCGAAGGCTGGAGTACCGTGATGATGACATCGACCCGCTGACGCGCGAACTTGTCCATCAACAAGCGCTTCAAGTTTTGGCGGAACCCGGGCTCGTTATTGCGTTCGAGGTCAAGGTACTCGAAGTAGATGTCGGCTGAATTGAATCCTTGTGAAACCAGGTGTTCACGCACCTCGGAGACCAGCAGGTCGACGCCAGGCGCGCCTGGCCCATAGGGCAAGAGCATGGCAATGGCGTGCCCTGAGGGCGCGGCTTCGCTGGCCCGTGCCGGCCACGTCGACAGCGCCAGCATGCTCAACAAGATAAGCATGCGCACCGGATCTATCCACCGTCGGTGTCCACCCACGGCACCCCCAACAAGAATTGGATTAATTTTCCTTACGGAAGGATAACACTGGGGTATTCTTTTTAGAAACTGGTTTTGTCGTATACATGCAGCCGGAACCGGGGCACGCCGATTTCGCGACGGATCGCCGCGGCCGGCTGGACCGGCACCTACCCGACCAATGCCGGCTCATGGGACAGGATGACAGGCGCCGACCGTGTCCGCCTCTGGGATGGATGGGCAACTTCGCGCAGCGCGGAACCACGGCAGCCAGCGCAACGCCGCACGCACGCGACGCTGCGCACGGCCAGCTCGATTCATGAATGGACGTCACTACCCGCAGCCGAACCAGGATTGTTTCATCGACTACAATGCGTTTTACATATCGTCCATCGCGGCGAACAGTCCGGCGGGCAATTCCTGCTCGATCTGCACGGTCCGGTTGCGCCCTTCCTGCTTGGCTTCGGCCATGGCTTTTTCGGCGCGCTGGATCATCATGTCGGCCGTTTCGGCCGGCGCATTGGTGGTCAGGCCGGCCGAAAAGGTGACCGTGGTGCCCGGCGTCAAGGTATCCCATCCAAACGCGGCGACCTTGGCGGTGAGGCGGTTCATCGCCAGCACACCCTGGTGCAGCCAGGTGGCCGGCAAGATCACGCCGAACTGGTCGCTTTCGATGCGGCCGAAGCGGTCCAGGGTGCGCAACAACTCGGTGGCCGAGCGCGTAAAACCCTGCAACACGGCGTCGCCGATATCGTGGCCGAAGCGCAGGTTGACGTCCTTCATGTGATCGATACCGATCACGGCCACGCAAAACGGCTGGCCCGTGCGCGAGGAACGCTGCAACTCCTCGGCCACCAGCTCGGTCAGGGCGCGCCGGTTGAGCGCGCCGGTCAGGACGTCGTGACGCGTGAGCGACTCGGTCAGGTTCAGGATCTCCTGTTCTTTTTCAGCCAGCCTGGCGCGCAAGGGCGCGCATGCCGGGCAAGAGTCGCATTCTGTGCTCATGTCAAGTCCTTGAAGATGTGTACTGGGTGTACTGATAGGTAGAGCTTACCGCCGGAGTTACCTGCAATCAAGCATTATCCGTGGCCGGCAGCCGCCGTGTTGCCTGCGCGGCGCCATTGGCGGCCGTCCCCAGACGGCGCATGGCGTAGCGGTTGCGCCCGGCCTGCTTGGCCGCATACAGCGCCTCGTCGGCCAGCGCCAGGTAATCGTCGGCGCCGGCCGCATTGCCGGATCCGACGGCGATGCCGACACTGGTGCTCACCCGCAAGCTGGCGCCGGCGACCTGAAACGGGGTGCGCGCCATGTCGAGGATTTTTTCGGCCAGGATTGCCGGTTCGGCATCATCGTGCAAGCCCTCGAAGATGGCCACGAATTCGTCGCCGGCCAGGCGCGCCACGCTGTCGGTCGAGCGCACCGCCGCGCGCAGGCGGCGGGCGAATTCGACCAGCACCTCGTCGCCTGCCTTGTGCCCGTAGGTATCGTTGATCGCCTTGAAATGGTCGATATCGAGATAGGCCAGCGCGATAGCCGTGTTGCTGCGCGCCGCCCGTCCCAGGGCGGCGGCAAAGGTTTCCTCGAACATGCGGCGGTTATCGATGCCCGTGAGGATATCGGTGCGGGCCTGGGCTTCCAGGTTCAGCTCGGCCTGGCGGCGCTGCTGCGACAGCGTATAAAACGCACGGCTGAGTTCGCCTAACTCGTCGCGCCGCCGGACATTGAATACCTCGATATCGGCGCTGCCGTCGACGATGCCGGCCACATTGCCGCGCAGCGCGCCCAGGGGACGCAGCAGGCGCAGGATGGCCAGCCAGCCGGCCAGTCCAGCCAGCGCCGCTACCGCAACCGAGGCCAGCAGCGCGGTCGGGCGCATGTGGATCAGGGGCGTGAACGCTTCCTCGACCGGGTACACGGCGCCCAGGATCCAGTCGGTCTGGCGCAGGCGCTTGTAGGTGATCAGGGCGCGCACGCCGCGCTTGGTCGGTCCTTCGACCCAGCCCTCGAAGCCGTCCAGTGCCGCCGTGGTCGAGGCCACGGCGCCGCCGGCTTCATCCTGCACGCGCTGCAGGATGCGCTCCTTGTTGGGATGATGAATGATGGTGCCGTCGCTGGTGAGCATGAACAGATAGCCGCTCGCCCCCGATCCGAGCGCTGCCAGCTGGCCGAAAAAGCGCGGCCGCTGGAGGTCGATGGCGCCGCCCAGCATGAAGATCAGCTTGCCTTGTTCGTCATACAGCGGTTCGGTGATCAGAATCACCGGCTTGCCCGACAGCACACTCTTGATGGGCTTGGAAATGACGCCTTCGCGCGCCGCCACGGTATCGGTGAAATAGGCGCGCCTGGCGAAGTTGACGGTATTGTTGGTGCGCCGGTCGTTCATATTGGCCAGCATGGTGCCGGCGCTGTCGAACACCAGCACGTTGAAAAACTCGTCGCGCAAGTTCGCGTGCGCTTCCAGGAAGGCTTGCAGGCCGCCCGCCGGCCGTCCGCCGCTGCGCCCGAGCTCCTCGCGCAGGGTCTTGAGCAAGGATTGCCGTGCGCCGAGGTCGGCGTCGATGTACGCGGCCGCGCTCGAGAGCAGCGCCACTTGCTGGGAGCCGATCACGTCGCGCATCTGGCGCTCGGCGAGATACAGGGACACAAAGGTCAGCACGCTGGTGGCAAGCAGCACCAGGCCGATGACCACCACCGTCAGTCGGAATTTCAAGGTGGCTGTGTTGAAGGTCAGGCGCATCGGGGTGATTATTCCTGCAGTAGATCGGCGGCGCGAGGCGAATCGCCTGGCCCGCCATTTTACCGCGCCGCACGCGCGCACGTGCCTCCCGTTACGCGCGATCGCGGCGCGCAAGCGAACGCAACAATTTTGTAAAAAAGCGTAACATATGAACATTGTTAAGGTATCTCGCCGCATGAGCGTGCAAGCGCGGCCGCGCGCCGCGAGATCGCCCATGACACATCAACTAACGGAACCGCGCATGGCGCCGCGACAAGCGCGCCCTGCCGGACCGATTCGTGACCGAACCGAAGACCAAAAGGTGTACACAGTGCAGCCACAATCCCTTGCTACCAGTCCGACGCCGTCGGCAACCGAACGCCCGCGCGTACTGATCGTCGACGACAACGCCGACGCCGCCGACACGCTCGGCACCTATCTTCAACTGTCCGGCTACGCCGTGACCATCGCCACCGATCCGTACCAGGCACTGAACCTGGCGCGCGAGCTGCGACCGCAGGTGTGCGTACTCGACATCGGCCTGCCCGGCATGAACGGCAATGTGCTGGCGGAAAACCTGCGGCGCCTGCCGGATACCTCGGGCGCGGTGCTGATCGCCCTCACGGGTTACGGCCAGGCTTATGACAAGCAGCGTGCGCTGGGCGCGGGTTTCGACCATTATTTCGTCAAGCCGGTCAACCCCGGCACGATCAAGGACCTGATCGACCGCATGCCCTGACAGCGGCGCGCAAGCCTGACCAGACTGCCGCGCCGCGGTGCGGCTTATTTTTTCTGCCAGTAGGCAAACTCGGTTTCGTAGCAGTTGGTATCGACTTCGGCGATTTTCTCCTGCATCACCGCCTGGGCATCCTGGACCGCCTGGTTGTAGATCGAGGGGCCGATTTCGCGCAGGCAGAAATCGAGCAGCAGGCGCGCCTTGAGCACGCCGACTTCCTCGTCGAAATTCTGCATGCAATAGCGCTGCAGGGAGGATAGCAGGCGCTCCTCGGTTTCCTGGTTCAGTTTGATGGACATCGCGGTTCGTGTAAGGTGGTTCGGGACGCGCAGCTTAGCAGACTTGATCCATCTCCGGCACGTACCCGGCCGGCGCGTGGTACATGACATCGGTGCGCAAGACATATTTGGTACCGCTTTGCACCGCCGAGCCCTGATGCATCTGACGATGCGGAAACACCAGCGCGGAACCGGCCTTCGGCTTGATGCTCTCCCACGCAAAATCGGTATGGCCGCCGGTGAAATCGTCATTCAGGTAAATCAGGAAGGTGAGAAAGCTCTCCTCCGACCCGCTGCGGACATAACTGCCATCCTTGTGCGCGCTGAAAAACTGCTCGCCCTGATAACGGTAGAACCGGAAGCGCTCGTTGAAACCACTGAGTGTCCAGTCGCGCTGCGCCGGCGGCAGCTCCGGCGCGGCGCGCTGGTACAACTGATCGGCCAGCGCCGCATTGTCGTAGATGATGCGGTCGTTGGTGCGGTAATCGCGGTTGATCCGGTCACCCTCGCTGGTGGTCAGGCCGGCCGCATGGTAGCCGATCGCTTCGCTCTCGCCAATATGCCGTGCGCATTCCTGCGGGGTGAGAAAGTCATGAATATAAAACACACCCATCCCGAATTTTTCGATACGCATTCTGTATACCTGTGCCGATAAAGTGGAACGCACTATACCAAAGTATAAGTGGCGCCAGCGCAGCGCCCCCCATACTCGGGCGCTACCCGTGCCGCCTGTCCCGGGCCAAAAGGAAACCGCCATGCAGACCGTCCTTCCCCATCGCCGCCTGGCTGCCCGCGCCATTGCCGGCGCGCTGGCCATCATGCTCGCCAGTGTCGCCGCGCCCGCGGTTTGCGCGCCACCGCAAGCGCTGCTGCAACTTTGCGCCGCCTGCCACAGCGCCACCGGCAACACCACGTCGGCCGCGCTCTATCCCAAGCTGGCCGGCCAGTCGGCGGCTTACATCGCGCTGCAACTGAATAATTTCCGCAGCGGCGAGCGGCCGCATGCGCAGATGCGCGCCGTCGCCGAACAGCTCAGCGGGCCGGACATACGCGCGCTGGCCAGTTTCTACGCGGCCCAGCGGGCCACGCCCCAGCCGCCGGCCGATGCCGCCCTGGAACGCCAGGGCCGCGAGATCTTTATGCACGGCAGCACGGCGGGCGCGCCGGCGTGCGCGAGCTGCCACGGTGCGCAGGGACAAGGCCAGCAAGCGTTTCCGCGCATCGCATCGCAGCCGGCCGGCTACACCTTGGAGCAGTTGAAAGTGTATCGCGACGCGCCCGGCTTCAATAATCCGCTGGCGATGCAGATGAAGGCAGTCGCGGTCAAGCTCGGCGACGCCGATATGCGCGCCG
Source organism: Massilia antarctica (assembly GCF_015689335.1). GTDB lineage: Bacteria > Pseudomonadota > Gammaproteobacteria > Burkholderiales > Burkholderiaceae_D > Telluria_A > Telluria_A antarctica. The sequence continues at coordinate 5,857,745 of NZ_CP065053.1, forward strand.
TCGCGGCCTACCTGGCCACCGTGCGCTGAGGCGCGCCAGGGCGGCTGATCCCTTACATCAGCAAGGTACCCGGCAGCCGCAGGCGCATTTCGCTGCCCTGCCCCGGCGCCGACGTCCAGCGCACCTTTGCGCCCAGGCGCTCGGCCCGCTCGCTAATGCCGGGCAAGCCCCAGTGCCCCGGCAAGCCGCCATCGCGCAGCACATCGGCCGGCAAGCCGCAGCCGTTGTCGCGCACCACGACCGTCAATTCCTTGCGCTCGTACAGCAGTTCGACCTCGATCTTGCTGGCCCTCGCATGCTGGAAGGCATTGAGCATCGCCTCGTTCGCGATCCGGTACAGCTCGTGCGCCACCAGCGGCGGCAGCGCGCGCACCCGTCCCTCCTCGCGCAAGATGAATTGCACGCCGCGTTCCTCGGCCATGCGCTGGCCTTCGCGTTCCAGCATGCTGGCCATGCCCGCCTGGAAGTGGTCGTGCGCGCGCAAATCCTGCACCTGGTCGCGCCCTTCCTGCAGCATCAGCTCGGCTTGGTCGAGCGCGCTGTCCATCAATTGCCTGACCGGTTCCTGCGGATCGACCTTGGTCGAGGCCGTGTGGAACCGTAAAATCAGCGCCTGCACGCCCTGCAGCAAGGTATCGTGCAGCTCGCGCGCGATGCGCTCGCGCTCGTCGACCTGCACTTGCAGGCGGCCCTGGATGCGCGCCGCCAGCTGGCGCATACGCCAGCGGTACAGCGCCCACAGCAGCGCGGCCGCGAGCAGCACGCAGGCGGCGCGGAACCAGACCGTCTGGGTGACGGTCGGCGCGATGCTGAACTGGAAGATCGCGCCCGTGTCGCTCCAGACCCCGTCTTCGTTCGAGGCCTGCACCTGGAAGCGGTAGGGGCCCGGTCCCATGCCGGTAAAGAAGGCGCTGCGGCGGGTGCCGGCCGCGGTCCAGCCGGCGTCCTGTCCTTCGAGGCGGAAGCGGAAGGCCACCCGTTCGGGCATCGACAGGCTCAGCGCCGTGTAATCGAGCTGCACGCGCTGGGTGCCGGGCGGCAGGCGCAAGCCGTCCAGCGCCGGATAGTTCCGGCCTTCGACGGTGACCTTGCGCATTTCCACATGCGGGGCCAGCAGGTTGCGGCGCAGCCGGGCCGGGTCGACCGAGACCACGCTGTTGGCGGTGCTGAACCACAGGCGGCCATCGCTGGAGGCCACCGCCGACGGCACCGGCACCATTTGCGGCGCGGTCCCGGTCAAGCCATCTTCCTGGTTGTAGCGCACGAAGCGCACCCGATAGCCCGGCTCGGCCACGGCGCGCTTGAGCTCGGCGGCTTCGATCACGCTGATGCCTTCGCTGCCGTTGAGCCACAACTGGCCGCTGGCGGACGCCACGATGCCCGAGACGCCCATGAACTTCTCGCCATCCACCCCAAGCAGCGGATGAAAACGCTTGCCGTCGAAGTAAGCCACGCCGCTGTCGCCGCCGATCCAGGTCTGGCCCTCGTGTCGGACCACCTGGAACACCACGCCCACCTGCAAGCCCTCGGCGGCGCCGAGCAGGCGGAACTTGCCTTGCTCGCGCAACGCGATGCGGTTGCCGACATAGCCCAGCCACAGCTGGCCGTCGGCCATGGCGCTGATACCCATCGCGCCGCGCGAGGCATAGTCGGCATACGGCGCGACCTTGCGCCACACGCCGTCGCGGCGCTCGTACACTCCGCCGCCGTTGAACGAGAGCCACATGGTGCCGTCCGCTTCCTTGGCGATGGCGTGCACCGGGCGCCCTTCGGTATCGGGCGGTGTGACCAGCTTGGTGAAGCTCTTGCCATCGAGGTAGGACACGCCGCGGTGGCCACCGGCCCAGATGATGCCGTCGTTGTCGCGGTACAGGCAGGTCAGCTCGGCGATGCCGTTCGAGGGCATCTCGGCGGCGGGAATCGGCACCGAGCGCGCGCCGGGCACGAAGAAGCCGTCGGTCCAGACCGCGCCCTTGTCGGCGGCGGCCAGCGCGCGCGCTTCGCCGCCGTAGTAGAGCGGCAAGGCGGCGGTGTCGAGCTTGGTGCGGCGGAACCGGTCCAAGCCGCTGTTACTGGCGACCCAGATATTGCCTTCACGGTCTTCCAGCGCGGTGAACACGATGTAGCCGCTCAAGCCCTGCTGCGGCGTGAGGCGCTCGGTGACCGTCCGGCCATCGATGCTGAAGCTGCGCTCGACGCCTTCGCGCCGCAGCAGCCAGCGCTCGCCTTCAGTGTCGTACAGCATGTGCGAGGAATATTCCCCGCCGATCCGGCGAAAACGCGCCGTGCCCAGCGGCTGCTGCTCCACGATTTCCAGGCTGTCGTTGCGCCCGCCATTGCTCCAGATGGTGCCGTCGGGCGATTCGACCAGGTTGCCGCTCAGGTCGAGTACGTTCGGCAGGCGCCGAAATGCCGACGCGCCCGGTTCGAGCACGAAGGCGGTATCGACGTTGCCGACCCAGAAGCGGCCGCGGCTGTCCGAGAGCATCGTCTGCGGCTGGTTGGCGAGCTGCTCGAAACCGGGGATCTTGTCCCAGCGCTCGCCGTTCAGCCGGAACAGACCGCTTTTGGTGGCGAGCCAGATGCGGCCCTGCGCATCGCGCCGGATCGCATGCGGCGACGATGGCGGCAAGCCGGCGGCGCTGCCGTAATGACGCAGCACCCCCTCCTTGAGCAGGCCGGCGCCGCCGCTGCGGTAGCCGATCCACACCTCGCCCGACGGCAGGGCCAGCAGCGCCGAAATGCCCGGCGAGTCGAGGCTGCCGGTGCGCGGCACGTAGCGCTCGAACTTCACGCCATCGAAGCGGAACAGCCCGGTACTGGCGCCAAGCCAAAGCCAGCCGTCGGGCGACTGCGCCATCGCGAAAATGATGGTCGGGGCGCCGTCGCGCGCGCTCCAGCTGCTGTGATGCATGGTGATCGCCGGGGCCGGCGCCGGAGCCGGCTTGACTTGCGGCAACGGCTCGCTGGGCTTGGCGGGGACGGCGGCCGTGACCGGCAGCGCGGCGGCCAGTGCCAACAGCACCGCCAGGGCCCGCTGCCAGGGTCGAAATGCCTTCATAGAAACTCCATGGTGCAAAAAATGCCAGCATGATACGGGATTGTGGCGATGCAGCAATGTCGTCGCAGCAAACTGATCCAAGCGGACCGCGCAGGAGCGTGGCATCATCATGAATATTTTCTTACAGAAAGTTTACCCTTGACACCCGCCGCCCCCCGTCCCATCCGCGTCCTGATCGCCGACGACCACAGTCTGCTGCGCGAAGGCATCGCTGCGCTGCTGGCCGGCGATAGCGGCATCGAGATCGCCGGCCAGGCCGCCAACGGCGAGGAAGCGGTCCAGCAATTCATCGGCCTGCGTCCGGACGTGACCTTGATGGACTTGCAGATGCCCATGCTGGGCGGGCACGACGCCATGCTGGCCATCCGCGCGCTCGACCGCCACGCGCGCGTGCTGGTGCTGACCACCTACAAGGGCGACGCCCGCATTGCGCGCGCGCTGGGAGCGGGCGCGGCCGGTTACCTGCTCAAGGGCGCGATCCGGCTCAATCTGGCCGATGCGATCCACCGGGCACACGCCGGCCACCGCTATATTCCGGCCGAGGTGGCGGCCGAGATGGCGTCCTATTTCGGCAGCGACAATTTGTCGGGACGCGAACTGGAAGTGCTGCGCCTGGTCGCCGACGGCAATTCGAACCGCGAGGTGGGCGTGCGCCTGGCCATCAAGGAAGAAACGGTCAAGGCGCACGTGAGCGCCGTGCTGTCCAAGCTGGGGGCGAAGGACCGCACCCATGCCACCACGATCGCGCTGCGGCGCGGCATCCTGAGTTTGTAATATTGGAATTGGAGCAGAGCACAATGAACGCACCGCACGACAACGGCGCCCTGCGCGCCAGCCTGCAGGCGCTGCCGCGCGCCTTGCGCACCTTGCACAAGGCATTGATCGACGTGGAAACGGTGTACTTCGGCGCGGTCGGCAGTGCTCTGGAGCACCTGCATCTGATCACCAACCATCCCCACTTCGCCTGGCTGCAGCCGATGTCGGCATTGATGGCTGCCCTGGACGAGGCGCTCGATGAACCCGACAAGCTGAGCGCGCAAGCGGCCGCCGGCTGGCGCGCGGCCATCGAGGAACTGGTCGGGCCGGGCGCGCCGGACGGCACGGGCTTTCGCGCTCACTATCTGGTATTGCTGCACGATGCGCCCGAGGTGGCGATGGCGCATGGCGCGCTGCGTCAGTTGCTCGCCCCCTTGCCGCAGCGCCTAAGGTAGCGCAGGCAGCGGCCGCGTCGCCACCGCGCGCGGCGCGCGCAGCTGGCCGGCCACGGTAAACGTACCCACCACCGCGCTCAATTCGCTGGCCTGGTCCTGCATCGACGCCGCCGCCGCCGCGGCCTGCTCGACCAGCGCCGCGTTCTGCTGGGTGACCTTGTCCATCTGCGCGATCGCCTGGTTCACCTGAACGATCCCGGCGCTCTGTTCCTGGCCGGCGGTGGTGATCTCGGCCATGATGTCGGTCACCCGCCGCACGCTGTCCACCACTTCCTTCATGGTCACGCCGGCGCTGTCGACCAGCTTGCTGCCGATCTCGACTTTCTCGACCGAGTCGCCGATCAAGCCCTTGATTTCGCGCGCGGCGGCGGCGCTGCGCTGGGCCAGGTTGCGCACTTCGGTCGCCACCACCGCGAAGCCGCGCCCCTGCTCGCCGGCGCGCGCCGCTTCCACGGCCGCGTTCAGCGCCAGGATATTCGTCTGGAAAGCAATGCCATCGATGACGCCGATAATGTCGGCGATGCGCCTGGCCGATTCGTTGATCGATCCCATGGTGCCGACCACGTCGGCCACCACCTGGCCGCCGCGCATCGCCACGTCCGACGCGGCCGTGGCCAGGGTGTTGGCCTGGCGCACGCTGTCGGTATTGTGCTGTACGGTGGTGGTCAATTCTTCCATCGAGGCCGCCGTTTCTTCCAGCGAACTGGCCTGCTCTTCCGTGCGGCTCGACAAGTCCATATTCCCGGCCGCGATCTCGCTCGACGCGGTCGAGATGGTGTCGGTGCCGGCCCTGACCTTGAGCACCAGCACGGCCAGGCTTTGCTGCATGGTGCGCATGGCCGCCATCAGGCTGTCGGGATCGGCGCCGGCATCGACGACAATGTCCGCCGTCAGGTCACCGGCGGCGATCGAACTGGCGATGTCGGCGGCGTAGTGCGGTTCGCCGCCAAGCTGGCGCATGACGTTGCGGGTCAGCCAGAATGCGATGCCGCCGCCCAGCAGCACGGCGCCGGCCGCCAGCGCCAGGCTCAGGATCAGGGTGGCGCGCGTCTGGCTGGCCAGCTCGCTCTTGGCGGCATCGACGGCGCCGTTCTTGGATTTGATCAGTTCCAGCAAGTCGCCGCGCATCTGGCGCCACAGCGGAGTTTCGTCGGCATTGAGCTTCTTGATTGCAGCAGCCTGGTCGGCTTTGGCCATTTCGACGACGGCGGCCTGGATCTCGGTCTGGCGCTCGTGCAAGGTTTTCAGCGTCGCCAAGGTGTGGGACACGGCCGGATCGGCCTTGGCCAGCTCGACCGCGGTGCCGTGCGCCTTGCGGAATTCTTCCCGCGCCGCGTCCAGGTTCTTGTAGCCCTGCTGGTTGTCGGGAGCGAGGATAATGTTGCGCAGCGCCTGGCCCATCTGCAAGCCCTGGGCATACAGGCTGGTGCTGGCGCCGAGGAAGGCCTGGTCCTGCTTGATGAACACTTCGAATTTCGTCGTCGCATTCTGCATGCCGGCAATCGCGACCCCCAATGCAATCGTAAACAGCGAGAAGACGATCACCATGCACAACGCCATTTTGTTTCGTAGTTTCATTGTGCTCAACCCCGAAAAGAAAGTGTTTCAGTAGGACACTAATTCTATCGACAATTCCCACCCTGATCGGGTTTGTTTGAGCGAACGAGGCCTGGGCACAACAGACGATGCAACAATGGCAATGGGCGCGGCCCGTGCCGCGCCCGCGGGCCGGTTTCAGGGCTTGATGTAGGCGTACTCTTCCTGCGTTTGCAAGCGTGCTACTTCGGCAACTCCCGACGGGACGACGGTCGCTTCGGGCAATACGTGTTTGCGGTCGATCTTGCGCGCTTCCAGGGTGTTGTTGCAGACCCTGAATTTGACGTTGCGGTTCGACAGTTCCTGCACCACCGCGTCGTAGGGATTGCCGTTCTTGTCCTTGGCGTCTTCCAGCAAGAAGTCGATGCCGGGGCCGTGCGTGACGACCACGATCTTCGCTTTCGGGCTGGCGTTGAGGTGATTGCGCACGTTGCCGAGCACGCCCATCGCATTGCTGCTGTCGGTCACGTGATAGACCACTTTTTCTTCGCGCGCGAAGGCGCTGGCCGGTGTGCTGGCGACGGCGGCGACCATCATCACGGCGGCCATGGTGCGGAACAATTGCATAGTAACTCCTGTAAAAACAATCAAGGTGGTGGCGGCGCGGCGGGAATCTGCCCCTGTTGCAGGCTTTCCCTTTCCATCAACAGGTAGGTGCCGTAGGCGTTGAGCCGGTTGGCCTGCGCAAAGGCCGGGTACTTGTCGAAGGCGCTCCAGTCAATCTTACCGTATGCCTCGTCGAACGAGGTCAGTTCGGCCACCGCCTCGCCCATCACGCGGCGCAGGAAGGTCAGGTAATCGCGGGTCAGCGCCATATCCCTGGCCGGCGCGCGCGACAATTCACCGTGGCCGGGGATGGCCGCGCGCGGCGCCAGCGCCAGCATGCGATCGAGCGCGCCCAGCCACACGCGGCTGTCGGCCTCGCCCACGAAGGGAATCCGGCCGCCGAAAAACAGGTCGCCTGCGAACAGCACCTGGTCGTCGTCGACCGCCAGCATGATATCGTCCGGCGAATGCGCGCCGCTCATGTCGATGATCCGGAAGCGCATGCCGCCCATCTCGAACGCAATGGTGCTGGCACCGGAAAAACTGAGCCAGCGGTCGGCCCCGGTCAGGCGGGTTGCGTCGTTCACCCACGGCGTCAGCGCCACTTTGCGTTGCGCCAGCCGGGTGGCCGCCATGTCGGAGGCAAGATAGGTCCGGCCCCGTTCGTGCGCCCAGATCTGCGCGCCGCGCGCCTTGAACGCCTGCAATCCGTAGAAATGGTCGGCGTGATAATGGCTGATGATCACGCGCCGCACCGGCTGCGGCGTGACCTTGCGGATCGCCCTGATCATCGCTTCGCCCAGCGCCGGCGTGCCGAGCGCATCGAACACCAGCACGCCGTCGCGCGTGACCACGAAGCCCGCGTTCGACATGAAACCCTGGTTGGCGGCGTCGGCCGCGCCGGAATCGCCGTGGAAGTAATACACGTGCGGCGAAACCTTGATCGGCGTGAGCGCCGGCGTGCTCGCCGCGCGCGCCGGGGCGGCCAGCGCCAGCAAGGCCGCGCACAAGCAGGCGATGGTCGAGGTGGCGAAGTTCATGGCAATTCCTTTCACGATGTGACTATTGGCCGGCAAGCTTGCGCTGCGCCTGGGCCAGCGCCTCGTCGAGGTAGGCGCCGTACATGCCGGAAACGTCGCCGCCGACCAGCGGCGGTACAAGCAGCGCGCCGCTGGTGTCGAGCAGCAGCACGGTCGGCGCGATGCGCACCTGGTAGTGAAAGGCCAAGGCGGCGCCGCTGCTTGCTACCCCGTTAAATCCGGTAAACGGCGCCGTGCCGGTCAGGCCGACTTCGCGCACCACCGGGCGCGCCTGTTCATCGCCCTCGCGCGTGAGCGGCAGCAGATAATTGCGGCGGACCACGTCGCAGTAGCCGCAGCCGGGCAGCGAAAACAGCACCAGCAGCGGCTTGCCGCGCCGCGCCGCCAGTGCCGCGTCGGCGGCCAGCGAGCGCGGAGGGTCCAGGGCGGGCGCGCCGGCGGCCATGGTATCGCTCCCGAGCAGCGCCAGCGCCGCCAGCAGGGCCGCGCTGCGCCGCAGCCAGCCGGCCGCCGCGCGAAAACGTATCAGCGCGCCGCGCCTCTTCATCCCATCAGGCCCGGATTGCCCTGCATGCCGATCAGGCGCGGCGTGTTGAGCTTGCGTGGGCTGACGGTTTTCTGCTGGCGCAGCCACTGCGCCACCACATCCCACACCGGTTCGCCCTTGGCGCCCTCGGCCACCGGGGCCCAGCCGGCCACCTTGTAAGTCTTGCCGGCGTCGAGCGGCTTGCCGTGCAGGCGCATGTCGCTGATGCGCGCGCCCATCGCGGCCTTGGGGTCGATGGCATACGTCATGCCGCCCACCCGCACCATGTCGCCGCCCTGCTGGTAGTACGGGTCGGGGTTGAACAGGTTGTCGGCCACGTCTTCGAGGATGGTCTTGATGGTGCTGCCGGTCATGTCGGTCAGGGTGCTGTACGAATACGTTGTGGCGGTCTGGTCCATCAAGTGTTCCATCAGGATCGGGCTGTCGGGCAGCAGCGACGTGCCCCAGCGAAAGCCCGGCGAAAAGGCGATGTCGGCGCCCTTCACGTCCATCAGCGCGTCGATGATCAACTGGTCGAAGGTGCCGTTGAAGTTGCCGCGCCGGTAGAGGGTGCCCTCGGTGCGCGCCAGCTTTTCGTTCAGCTTCGCTTCGTAGGGCGCGCGGATTTTTCCGATCAGGGCGGCCATGTCCTTGTCGGCCGGCAGGAAGTTGGAGAACACGGGCAGCAGGCGGTACTGGAAATTGCGCACCTGGCCGCCGCGCACGTCGAAGTCGAGCACGCCCAGGAACTTGCCGTTGCTGCCGGCGTTGGTCACCAGGGTCTTGCCGCCGCCATTGGCAACGATCACCGGTTCGGGCACGCCGTCGTGGGTGTGGCCGCCCAGGATGGCGTCGATGCCGCGCACGCGCGAAGCCATTTTCAGGTCCACGTCCATGCCATTGTGCGACAGCACCACGACCACCTTGGCCCCCTTGGCGCGCGCCTCGTCCACCATCTTTTGCATGTTTTCTTCCTGGATGCCGAAACTCCAGTCGGGTGTCAGGTAGCGCGGATTGGCGATCGGCGTGTAGGGAAATGCCTGGCCGATGATGGCCACCGGCACGCCGTTCATTTCCTTGATGACGTACGGGGCGAACACCGGATCGTCGAAATCGGTGGTGTTGACGTTCTGCGCCACGAAATCGACCTTGCCCTTGAAATCCTTGCCGACGATTTCCTGCACCCGCTTGTCGCCCAGGGTCATTTCCCAGTGCGCGGTCATCACGTCCACGCCCAGCAGCAAGCCGCAATCGACCATGTCCTGGCCGCGCGTCCACAAGGCCGTGGCCGAGCCTTGCCAGGTGTCGCCGCCGTCGAGCAGCAGCGCGCCCGGGCGGCCGGCACGCATCTGCCTGACCAGGGTGGCCAGGTGGGCGAAGCCGCCCACCTTGCCGTAGGTGCGCGCGGCCTGCTCGAAGTTGAGCGCGGTGAACGCGTGCGCCTGCGCCGTGTTCGGCTTGATGTTGACCTGTTTCAGGAGCGCTTCGCCGACCAGGTGCGGCATCTTGCCGGCCGCCTGGCCGATGCCCAGATTGACACTTGGCTCGCGGAAGTACACCGGGTTGAGCTGCGCATGGCAATCGGTAAAGTGCAGGAAATGCACGTTGCCGAAGCGCGCCAGGTCGTACAGGGCACCCGGCGCGGGCGCTCCCAGCGCCGTTTTCGAGCCCAGCAGCATGCCGCCGGCGGCGGCGATGCCCATCAGTTGCGCAAATTCGCGCCGGTTCATTCCCATGCTGGCTCCTCGGTTGGGGCGGCTACTCGTTGACGGGCGACTTGGGGTCGAGCAGCAGCGCCATCACGTCCTTGAGCTGGGCTTCGGTCAGGATGCCGTTGTGGCCGAAGCGCGGCATGTTCGAGCAGGCGCTGTAGGCTTGCGCGTTGTACAGCTTGTTCCAGGTGTAGCTCAGGGTCGCGTCGCTGTTGCCGCGCAACTTGCCGTACTGGTACAGGGAGGGGCCGATATTGCCGAACGAGATTTCCTTCTTGCTGATCTGGTGGCAGGCGTAGCAATTGCCGCCGTTGACCGCGCCGACCGCGTCGGACGATTGCATGCCGCGCCCGTTTTGCGCGATCTTTTCGCCTTCCTGCCAGGCGCCGAGGTACTTGCCATCGGCCGGCGCTTTGACCGCGGCCAGCTGGGCCGCCTCGATGCGCGCCACCACCTCGGGCGGGCGCTCCTTGGGATACTGGCTGCACAGCTGCTGCGCCTCGTCCCTCACAGCGACGCGCTCCACCGTGGCCGGTCCGGCCGAATGGAAGTCCTGCCGGATCATGTCGAGCGCGGCCTGGCGGTAATCGGTATCGGCGGCCACGGTGGCGCAGCCGGCGATGGTGGCGGCGCCCAGGCTGGCGCAGATCATGCGTGCGATTGATGTCATCTCGTCTCCCTATCGTTTCAAGGCCGGACCGGCGTACACGCCGCCGTTCGCGTTTTTTGCCAGGAACATCGTGACCGCCGTCAGCGCGTCGGAAGAGTACAGCGGCTCCGGAAAGCGCTGCTGGCGGAAGCAGTCGGTCAGCCGGTGCTGCATGGTGCGCACTTCCCCCTGCGAGACGCGATACGCCGGCCAGGTGGTGTAGGCGGCCTGGGCATTGGCAGGATTGAGGATATTCGGCAATTCCTGCAGGCGGATGCGCTGTCCATCGGCCGAATGGCAGGTGGCGCAGGCGAAATCGTGCGAGCCGCCCCGGTAGAAAAACAGTTGCCGGCCGGTTTCGTAAGCGCGCCGCTCCAGCGGGTGGTCGGTCGAGACCGCCATCTTCATGCCGCGCGACTCGGCGGTGATGTAGGACACCAACGCTTCGATATCGGATTTCTTGCCGGCCGCGCCGAACGGCGTCTTGACCGCCTCGGCCGGGCTGAGACCTTGCAGGGTGATCCGGCAATGCACCAGGCGCTGCTCCAGGTCCATGACCTTGTTGACATCCTTGAAGTAGCGCGGCAGTTCGGTGTACGCGCCTTTCAGCACACCCGGCCCCTTGCCGAAGTCGCATTGCTCCAGCGATACCTTGTTCGGGCCGGCTTTGGTTTTCCACAGCTCTTCGCCGCGCATTTCCCACAGCTCGGCGGGATTGCCATCGGCCAGCATCTGGCGGTACTTCGCAATCTCGTCGGTGGCCGAGGTCTGCGCGAGCGCGGTGCCGGTCGTGGCCAGCAGTCCCGCGCTAAGCACCAATGTGCGCCGGTTGATCATGGTCGTCTCCTTGTTGTTGTGAGGGGCGGTCTGCGCCGCGTGCGGTGCCGGGGCGATTTCAGGTGATCGTGCCTTCGTCGGTGCGGCTGTCGCCCACCGTGTCGACCCAGGTCACCGTGACCTTGTCGCCCTTGGCCGCGCCCTTGAACTTGAACGACAGGAAGGGGTCCTTGGAGACCGAGGGGCCGAAGTTGGCGTCGAACACCACCTTCTCTCCGACCTTGGCGACCAAGGTCTTGATGAAATGGGCGGGGACGAGCTTGCCGGCCGCGTCCTTGCGCTGTCCGGTTTCCATATCGTGCCGCATGAGGATTTTGACTTCCACCAGCTCGCCGGTGGCGCTGGCGCGGATGCGCATTGGATCAGCCATGATCGTTTCCTTTGTTGGTATGGGGAGAAGATGGGGGAAACAGCTCAGCCGCCGCAGCCGCCGAGCGTTACCTTGATTTCCTTGGACGCGAGCAGCCATTTGCCGTCGGCGCGCGCCAGCGCATGCACGTTGGAGGTGCCGCCCATCTTCACGCGCGTGGTGACTGCCGCTTCCGTGCCGGGCGGGATGTTGAAGCTGGCCGACATGCTGCTGGGGTTCTTTTCAACCAGGATGGCCATGAAGTCGGTGTTGGGCGCCTTGCTGGCGATCGAGACCGGCACCACGGCGCCGTTTTCGGCGATGTCCGGACCGGTGATCGTGACGTCGGCGCTGACCGTGAACTTGCCGCCGCCGAGTTCCTTCAGGGCCGCTTCCAGGCTTTTGGCATCGAACACCTTCTGGCTCCATTCGGCGGCGAACACGTCGGACGGCTTGAGCAGCCCGGCGGCGAATGCCGCGCCCAGCACCGAGGTAATGTGCATCAGCTTGCGTCGATTTTGGTTCATCATCTTCTCCAATTTGATTGACTGCTTCACACCAAGGCTACCCGATCCGGGTCGCCGCTGGCCATGTTCGTTGATCAGGGCGTTGCCAGAATCCAGGCTAGCATCGCGGCGAGATCGGCATCCTTGACCTGTGCCTGCGCCGGCATCGGTATCGTGTCCCAGGTGCCGGCGCTGCCTTGGCGGACCTTGTCGGCCAGCCTGGCGGCGGCCGCGCTGTCGCCCTGGTATTTCTCGCGCACCGCCTTGAAGCTGGGGCCGATGACCTTGGTATCGATCGCGTGGCAGGCCATGCAGGCGTGTTGCCGCAGCAGCGCCAGGGCCGCCTTGTCGGGCCCGCTTACGGCCGCCGTGGCGACGGCCGGCGCGACGGCCGCCAGCCGCGCGGTTGGCGCCGCCTGCGTTGTATCGACGCCACGGGTGGCGCCAAAGCCGCGTGTCTGCAGCGCCAGGTTGCCATGCGCGTTGCGCGCCGCTTCCGGCAGCGACGAGCGCACGGTGGCCTCGACCGGGCAATTTGTCATGCACACAACGCTCCTGACGTCGGGCTTGCCCTTGATGTCCCACAGGCCGTGGTTGGTGACCATGCCCTTGCGGTTCGGCATGCGCTGCTGGGCTTGCGCGATGGTCCGGTCCGACAGCACGAAGTCGTCCGGCACCACCTCGCCCATGTTCAGCATGTAGGCGGTGACCGCGTACACCTCGTCGGTGGTGAGCGACTTGGGCGCGGTCCAGGGCATGGCGCGGTTGATGTAATCCCACAGGGTCGAGACGGTCGCGAGCTTCATCAAGGTGGTCTTCTGCGGCTGGCGGCCGTTCACGAGCGAGGCCACCCGGCCGTTCGCCGCATCGGCGGCCGTGGTGCCGCCGATGAGCGGCGTAAACACCTCGTTCGACTCGCCGAAGGTGCCGTGGCAGGAGGCGCACTTGCCTTCCCAGACCGCCTGGCCGGCCAGCACGCTGCCGGAACCCTTGGGCAGGCCGGTGAAATCGGGGCGCACATCGATATCCCAGGCCGCCACTTCCTGCGCCGTCGCGGGGCGGCCGGGCAGGTTCGGGGGCGCGGCGGCGGCGCCGGTGGCCAGCGCGGCAATGACGAGCGCGAGCGCCGCTTTAATAGACCTGGACATTCGACACCTCGCCCGATTGCGCAACCTGCCAGGACTGGATTGCATTGTTGTGATAAATCGAGCGGGTGCCGCGCACCGCGCGCAGTTCATTGATTTTCGGCTGCACATAGCCGGTCTCGTCGATGGCGCGCGATTGCAGCACGGCGGGCGCGCCCTGCCAGTCCCAATCGATATTGAAGCGGGTCAGGCATTTCGACAGCAGCGGCGTTTCCAGGCGCGCCGTGCGCCAGTTGCGCCCGCCGTCGACCGACACATCGACCCGCTTGACCTTGCCGCGTCCGGACCAGGCCAGCCCGGTGATGTTGTAATATCCGTTGCCCTGCAGGCGCTGGCCGGCCGACGGCGTGGTGATCACCGACTTGCATTCCTGGATGGAAGTGTACTGGCGGAAGGTGCCGTCCGGCAGCGCATCGATGTAGTGCAGCGCCTCATCCTTGGTGGCATACGGCTGGTCGCCCACTTCGATGCGGCGCAGCCATTTCACCCACGACACGCCCTGCACGCCGGGCACTACCAGGCGCAAGGGGTAACCGTGTTCCGGGCGCAGCATTTCGCCATTCATGGCCCAGGCCACGATGACATCGTCGAGCGCGCGGTCAAGACCAATGGTGCGGGTCATCGACGAGCCGTCGGCGCCTTCCGCCAGCACGACCTTGGCACGCCGCTTGTCGTAGCCGCAATCGTCCAGCAATACCGACAGCGGCACGCCGGTAAATTCGCTGCAACTGAGCATGCCGTGCGAGTACTGGACCGAGGGCACCGCCACATTGCCCCACTCCATCGCCGTGTTGGCGCCGCACTCGATGAAATGCATGCGCGACACCGACGGCATGCGCATCAGGTCATCCATCGTGTAGACCTTGGGGGTTTTCACCAGGCCGTTGATCATGAAACGGTGTTTGGTCGGGTCGATATCGTGCCAGCCCTGGTGATGGCGCTCGAAATGCAGTCCGGACGGGGTGATGATGCCGAACAGCCCCTGCAGCGGCGTGAACGATACCGAGGCCGCGGCCACCCGGGTCAGTCCGGGCGACTCGCGCCGCTGGAGATTGGCTTCGTACTGCGAGGGCTGGCCGTAGGGATTGGTCACGACCGGTTTGCCCAGGGTGCGCGAATGCTCGGGCAGGATCAGGATGTTGGGGTCGCCCGCAGCTGCGCCATCCTGGGCCAGCGCGGTCCCCGACGCCATGGCGGCGCCGGCGGCCGCCAGGAAACTGCGGCGCAGGAAACCGCGCCGCGCATCGTCCATGCCGGCGCGGTTGATCTCGTCGATCAGGCTGCCGTCAAGGAAATGCTCGGGGGCGGCCTGCACACGGCCGGTTTTGCGTATCGGAGTCGTCATTGCCGCTGCCTCTCGCTTGCCTTGTTGAAAACGGCATCGGAACTTCCGACCCGCCCGTACAATCGCTTATTTATCTGAGCACATACGCATATAACCATGCACGCATATATTCCGCGTCCTATGCGCGTGCGTCACCGTCTCAGGCGTCCGTTCCCATGAAGCCATGAATCGCGCCCTGCCCCATGCGGCGGCTGTTCTTGACCTTTTCCGCCATCTGCGAGCACACGGTGCGGCACAGCGCGATCGTATTCTGGTCTTCGATGCGGTAATACACTTGCGCCCCTTCCTTGCGCCGTCCCAGGATGCGGGCCCGGTACAGCATGTTCAACTGGCGCGATACATTGGCCTGGGTGGCGCCGATCTCGCCGACGATCGCGCCCACCGTGCGCTCGCCATGGCACAGCGCGTGCAGGATCTTGAGCCGGGTCGGCTCGGACAGCAGCGAAAAATAGTTCGACACTTCTTCGAACACTTCGCTCATCTGTTCACTGTCGAGTTCCGGATCCATGCTGGTAGGGGTTTGATATATGCCGATATACGCATATAACCAAATCCGCACATATCGCACAAGCGATTTCGATGTTGCAATACGGAAAACAACACTAGAATTCGCCGCGCGAGCCGCGCTCCAGCATCTTCCACATCGTGTCGCGCATGCGGATCACGCGCGGTTTGAGTTCGGGCGGCAGCTTGCGGCCCATCTTGGTCAGCATGTCCATGTTCATGGTGTAGAGCCACAAGCCATCGTCCTTTTCCAGCACCGTGATACGGCAGGGCAGGAAGGCCGCCATGTGCGGGCTGAAGTCGACCATGGCGCGCGCGGTTTCCGGGTCGCAGTAGGAATAGACCTTCAGGAACTTCTCAGGCTTGCCCGAGCGCGCCTGCAATTCGGTCGACAACGGCAGGGTGCCGACCATCTTCACATTGTCGTCGGCGGCGACGCTGGCGAAGGCATCCTCGATCTCGGCCACGGTGACCCCGGCGCCCACCTTGCGTTCCCACGTGGTGGCGACGGCGATGTCGCCGCCGGAATCAACCCAGCGCTCCCAGACCCGCCCGAATTCGGCGCCGGCGCCCTGCTCCGCCTGCACGGCGGCAGTGAGCGTGCCGCAGGCGGCCAGCAGCAGCGGCACGGCGGCCAGCAGCAGGCGCATGGGCAGGGCCAGGCGTGTTTTCATCGTCGCATCGGATAGCATAGGCAGTGTGCAAGGTCGTCGGTACGCAGGCATGATAATGCGGATCGGCGCCGGCGGATATTTTATCGGCGCCGCGCCTTCCCTTTGCCGCCGGCGCCCGGGATGGCTTAGAATATGCGCGCCATCCGGCAAGCGCTTCCAAGGCAGCATTGTGAATCCACCGCAGCAGGGGTTTCTCCTGACCCGACACTGGCGCGACACCCCCACCGGCACCGAGGTCGATTTCTGGCTCGCCACCGACGCCGGGCCGCGCCGCATCCGCCTGTCCAATCAGCTCTCGGTCGCCTTTATTCCGGAACAATGGCGCACCCAGGTCGAAGCGCTGCTACAGGGCGAGCGTGGCTGCGAACTGCGTGCCCTGGACCTGCGCGACTTCAGCCAGCGCCCCGTGTTCGGCCTGTACTGCCAGCAGTACCGCCAGCTGACCAGGCAGGCCAAGCGCCTGCGCGAACTCGGCATCGACGTCTACGAAGCCGATATCCGCCCGCCCGAGCGCTATCTGATGGAGCGCTTCATCACCGCGCCGGTGCTGTTCCACGATGCGCCCGACAGCCCCCTGAAACCGGGGCCAGGCTACCGCCCGCGCCTGAAACTGGTGTCGCTCGACATCGAAACAACGTCGCGCGGCGAGCTGTATTCGATCGCCCTCGAAGGCTGCGGCCAGCGCCAGGTGTACATGCTCGGCCCGCCCAACGGTAACGATGTGCCGCGCGACTTCTCCCTCGACTACTGCGACAGCCATGCGCAGATGCTCGCATGCCTCAATGCCTGGCTTGAAACGCACGACCCGGACGCCATCATCGGCTGGAACGTGGTGCAGTTCGACCTGCGCGTGCTGCAACAGCACGCGCAGCGCTGCCAGGTGCCCTTGCGGCTGGGGCGCGACGGCAGCCCGATGGAATGGCGCGAACACGGCAAGCAGCAGCATTTCTTTGCTGGCGCGGCCGGGCGCCTGATCATCGACGGCATCGACGCGCTCAAATCGGCGACCTGGCGCTTTTCGTCGTTCAGTCTCGAAAACGTGTCGCGCACCCTGCTCGGCGAAGGCAAGGCGATCGACAATCCCTACCAGCGCATGGCCGAAATCGAACGCCGCTTCAACGAAGACAAGCCGGCGCTGGCGCACTACAACCTCAAGGACTGCGAACTGGTCACCCGCATTTTCGACAAGACCGAGCTGCTGCCCTTCCTGCTCGAACGGGCCAAGGTCACCGGGCTGGCGGTGGACCGCAGCGGCGGCTCGGTGGCCGCCTTCGAGCACCTGTACCTGCCGCGCATGCACCGCCAGGGCTATGTGGCGCCCAACCTGGGCGATATCGCCGGCGAGAACAGCCCCGGCGGCTATGTCATGGATTCGCGTTCGGGCCTGTACGACTCGGTGCTGGTGCTCGACTACAAAAGCCTGTATCCCTCGATTATCCGCACCTTCCTGATCGACCCGGTCGGCCTGATCGAAGGCTTGCGCGACGATAGCGGCGCCACCGTGCCGGGCTTTCGCGGTGCGCGCTTCGCGCGCGAGAAGCACTGCCTGCCGGCCATCGTGAGCCAGATCGCGCAGGGGCGCGAGGCCGCCAAGCGCGAACGCAACCAGCCGCTGTCGCAGGCGCTCAAGATCATCATGAACGCGTTTTACGGCGTGCTCGGATCGGACGGCTGCCGCTTCTTCGATCCGCGCCTGGCGTCCTCGATCACATTGCGCGGGCAAGAGATCATGCACCGCACGCGCGAACTGATCGAAGAACGCGGCTACCAGGTGATCTACGGCGACACCGATTCGACCTTCGTCTGGCTCAAGCACGCGCACGACGATTCGCAGGCGGGCGAGATCGGCCGCGCGCTGGTCGCCCATGTCAACGCGTGGTGGACCCGCCATGTGCGGGAGGAGTTTGGCCTCGACAGCGCGCTCGAACTTCAATATGAAACGCACTACCGGCGCTTCCTGATGCCGACCATCCGCAATTCGGACGAAGGCAGCAAGAAGCGCTATGCGGGCCTGGTCGGCACCAGCGAGGGCGGCGAAGAGATGGTGTTCAAGGGCCTGGAGACGGTGCGCAGCGACTGGACGCCGCTGGCGCAGCAGTTACAGCAAGCCCTGTACCTGCGCATCTTCCGGCGCGAAAGCTACCGCGATTACGTGCGCGACTACGTCAACAGCACCCTGCGCGGCGACTTCGACGACCTGCTGGTGTACCGCAAACGCATCCGCCGCCCGCTGGCGGACTACCAGGGCAATACGCCGCCGCCGGTGCGCGCCGCGCGCCTCGCCGACGACTTCAATCGCCTGCACGGGCGTCCGCCGCAGTATCAGAAAGGCGGCTGGATCCAGTATGTGATGACCCTGGCCGGCCCCGAACCGCTCGAAACGCAACGCTCGCGCATCGATTACGACCACTACGTCACGCGCCAGCTCCAGCCGATCGCCGACGCCATCCTGCCCTTCCTGGGCGACGATTTCGCCAGCCTCACGAGTCTCCAGCAAACCCTGTTCTGACGCAGGCCGGGAAAACCATGCACCTCACATAAATTTGCCATATTGACGTTGCTCAGCGATAATAGTAATAGGAATCATTATCATTCGCAGTAATCACTTAGCAACGTAAAGTCAAGGACGTCATATGGCAATGCAAAAGACCCGGCTGGCCGTCATCATCGCGCTCGCCCTTCCCCAGTTCTCCAGTTCCGCGCTGGCGCAGACCGCGCTCAAGGAAATCACCGTCACCGCCATGCGCGACCAAGACGCCGGCTACAACCCGCCCACCTCGACCAGCGCCACCAAGATCGACGCGCCGCTGCGCGATATTCCGCAAACCGTCAACGTGGTGCCGCTCTCCGTGCTGCGCGACCAGGGCGCGCGCTCCTTGCAGGACGTGCTCAAGGCGGTGCCGGGCATTGGCCTGTCGCACGGCGACGGCCAGCGCGACCAGGTGACCATCCGCGGCTTTACCGCCATCGCCGACCAGTTTGTGGACGGTATGCGTGACGATGCCTTGTACTTCCGCGACCTGTCCAACACCGAGCAAGTGGAGATCATCAAGGGGCCGGCGTCGGTGCTGTACGGGCGCGGCTCGTCCGGTGGGCTGATCAATCGCATCGGCAAGAAGCCCGGCATCAACAAGAATGAAGTGAGCCTGCAGGTGGGCAGCTGGAACCAGCGCCGCGCCGAAGTCGACGTGGCCCGCGCCGACAGCGCCAGCCCGGTGGCATTTCGCGTGACCGGCGCCATCGAACGCGTCGACAGCTACCGCGACCAGCAGTTCCTCGACCGCGAAGCGTTCGCGCCGTCGGTGTCGCTCAAGATCAGCGACGCCACCAAGGTGCTGCTGCAGGCCGAATACCTGAACGACAAGCGCGTGACCGATTTCGGCGTGCCCGCGTACCGCGGCAAGCCGGTCGATGTGCCTGCAGGCACCTACTACGGCGCGGCCAACGCGAAGGACAACGATTATTCCGAAGCGGAAGTGAAGGCCTTCGGTTTCACCTTGGATCACCGTTTCAACGATACCTGGTCGTTGCGCAATGCCTTCCGTCACTATAACTACACCCTCGACCGCAACAATACCCTGGTCGGCTCGGTCGATGAAAAGGCGCTGACGGCGTCGCTGAACCGCAGCAATGTGATGCGCGATGAAAGCGGCTATTTCAATCAGACCGAGCTGAAACAGATCGCCAACCTGGCCGGCATGCGCCATCAACTGCTGTACGGCGTGGAGATCGGCAAGCAGGAAAAAGACCAGCTGTTCCGCTCGCAAAACAATATCGCCAGGGTCGACCTGTTCCATCCGGTCGCGCCGGTACTGCCGTTCACCGTCAGCGCCGCCCCGTCGACCGACAACCTGGGCGTGACGACGGTGGCCAGCGCCTACGTGCAGGATATGGCGGCCTTGTCGGCGCAGTGGAAAGCGCTGGCGGGGGTGCGCTTCGACCGCTTCGAGCAGGAAACGCGCGAACGCCGCGCCGGCCAGTCGAACCTGGCCCGTGTCGACCGTGCATGGAGCCCGCGTGCCGGCCTGGTGTATCAGCCGGGCGAAACGCAATCGTACTTCGCCTCGTTCAGCAAGTCGTTCCAGCCATCGGGCGAATCGTTTGCGCTGGCCGCGAACAATGCCCAGATCGCGCCCGAGGAAACGACCAACAAGGAAGTCGGCGCCAAGTTCGACCTGTTCGGCGGCAATGCGACCGCCTCGGTGTCGCTGTTCCGTTTGGAACGCACCAACATCAAGGCCACCGACCCGGCCACCAACCGTCTCATTCCGATCGGTACGCAGCGCAGCGACGGGATCGAGCTGACCTTCGCCGGCAAGCTGGGCGATGGCTGGCAGCTGTGGTCGGGCTATGCGTATCTGGATGCGCGGGCGGTGTCGTCGGTCGCCATCGATGCCGGACAGCCAGTACAGGGCAAGCGCCCTACCCTGACCCCGGTGCACAGCGCTAATGTGTGGCTGACCAAGTCGCTCGGTAACGGCTTCGGCGTGGGCGCTGGCGCCAATGCCGTCGGCAAGCGCTTTGCCAATCCGGGCAATACCGTGACCCTGCCGGGCTACGCAACCCTCGATGCGATGGCGTACTACCGCCAGGGCAAGGTCGACCTCCAGCTCAATGCGATGAACCTGACCGACCGTCAGTACATCGTCGCCGGGCATGGCAGCAACGGCAATCTGAACCTGCCCGGCGCGCCGCGCTCGGTCCAGCTGACGGCGCGCTACGCGTTCTGAAGCCTGAGGCAATCCAAGGCAATCTGGACGATTGCTTTCCTTGCGCATCCGCGCAAGGCCGCCCGCTACCATGGTGACTATTGCGAGAACGTGCTCATCGCTGGCCGGGGGCTGGCGGCCGGGGTGTAGCCGCCTGTGCCAACGAACCAAATACGCTGGCCGAGGTCTTACTATGGTAAGGGGAACTGGCTCGACCCGGTCATCTTTCGCCAACGCGTCGCTGGACTGGCTGACCAAGCCAAGTAGCGACCTGCGGCGACCGCCGGTATGGCCGCTGCCCTGTTGCCCCCGGACGCGATGCCCGTGCAAGCGGCGGTCATTACCGGGAAAAATCCATAAAAACCATAAGGGAACGCGATGGACATGAACGATGAACTGCATGATCATGGAGACATGGAAACCCGTGTAACCAGACTGGAAGCCGATGTCACCGCCATCAAGATCGATGTTGCGGTGATCAAGGCCAATTGCGCCACGAAAGCGGATGTTGCCGAAGTACGGACCGAGATGCGTTCAGGGTTCGCCGAAGTCCGGGCCGAGATGCAGTCGGGGTTCGCCGAAGTGCGGGCCGAGATGCAGTCGGGGTTCGCCGAAGTCCGGGCCGAGATGCAGTCGGGGTTCGTCGAAGTGCGGGCCGAGATGCAGTCGGGGTTCGCCGAAGTGCGGGCCGAGATGCAGTCGGGGTTCGCCGAAGTGCGGACCGAGATGCAGTCAGAGTTCGCCAAGGTCCGGGGCGAGATGCAGTCAGAGTTTGCCGGGGTGCGGGGCGAGATGCAGTCAGAGTTTGCCGGGGTGCGGGCCGAGACGCATTCAGAGTTCGCCAAAGTGCGGGCCGAGACGCATTCAGAGTTCGCCAAAGTGCGGGCCGAGATGCATTCCGAGATCGCCGGAGTACGTTCGGAAATACGCAGCGCTGTGTCCGAAGCGAAGTCAGCAATCATCATGTGGGTTGCAGGCCTCGTTTTCCTGGCTCAGCTGATACCAGCAGCGGTACGCCTCATCGAGAAATACATCTGACATGCGCATCGTTGCTTGCCAACGCCTCGACTAAAGGCGGTTTTTACACAGCCCACGTTGATGCCTAACGGAACAGGGACGCGCAACATGCGTGTACCCT
The DNA here is from genome assembly GCF_015689335.1 of Massilia antarctica. Classification (GTDB taxonomy): domain Bacteria; phylum Pseudomonadota; class Gammaproteobacteria; order Burkholderiales; family Burkholderiaceae_D; genus Telluria_A; species Telluria_A antarctica. The sequence continues at coordinate 5,879,293 of NZ_CP065053.1, forward strand.
TGACGGGCACGGCAGGCATCATCCCTTTGCCAGGCAAACGAACCGCGCGAAGCGAGCCGGGCCGGAGAAACAATGCTGTGCCAGGACTGGCGAATTGCCGTGAGTGGGCACAGCGCTCACCCCATACCATCACGATGAACGCCCTCTGCCGCTTCGTCTGACCGGCAGGCTACCGTTTGAGGTACGACTGGCACATGCTGGCACCGCTTTGACAGAACCAGCTTCAATAGACGAGGTCTTACTGAGACAAGAGGAGCCGCCCCTTGTGCGAGCACGTTTTGCAATGGGTCGTTGACAAATCCGGCCCCGGCGGTATAGCTGCCTGCCATCATCGCATGGGGAGGCAATTGTCCGCCGCCCAAGGGTGCCACGTCCATACGCTCCGATTGTCATCGCCGGGCGGCATCCTTTACATCATGAGGACACACGATGGACATGAACGATGAACTGCGCGATCATGGTGACATGGAAGCCCGTGTAGCCAGACTGGAAGCTGACGTCACCGCCATCAAGATCGATGTTGCGGTGATCAAGGCCAATGGCGCGACCAAAGCGGATATTGCCGAATTACGGGCCGAGATCGCCGGAGTTCGTTCGGAAATCCGCAGCGCTGTCTCCGAAGCGAAGTCAGCAATCATCATGTGGGTTGCAGGCCTCGTTTTCCTGGCTCAGCTGATACCAGCGGCGGTACGCCTCATCGAAAAATACGTCTGACGCACGCACCGCAGCCGGTCAACAATCCGCCCAGAGCGGGTTCCTCCATTTCCATCCTTGATGTTGAACCGAACGATGAGGCCCAGGATGCCACGCACGGCAGGCATCTTCCATGTCTTCGGTAAACGAGCCGCGCCGAGCAAGGCGAGCCAGCGAAGCCGTGCCGCGCCAGGGCTGGCCAACGGCTTTCATTGTGCGCAGCTCGCACGCCAGCCATCACGACCAGCACACTCGGCCACGCCGGCCGGCAGACTATCGATCGAGGTATGACGGCATACACGTCGGCGCTGCTTTGAAAGAACCAACTTCAATGGACGAGGTCTTACTGTAACAAGCAAGACCGGGCCCTTGTGCGGGCGCGTTTCCAACGCGTCGCGGGCAAGTCCGGCCGCGGCTGAATCCGCCTGCCTTCAGCGCATGGGGAGGCGGTCGCCCGTTGCTCACCGGTGCCACGTCCATACGCCCCGCTTGTCATCACCGCGCGAAATCCTTTATATCATGAGGGAACACGATGGACATGAATGATGAACTGCGTGATCATGGCGACATGGAAGCACGTGTAGCAAGACTGGAAGCGGACGTCACCGCCATCAAGATCGATGTTGCGGTGATCAAGGCCAATGGGGCGACCAAAGCGGATATTGCCGAAGTGCGGGCCGAAATGCGTTCAGGGTTCGCAGAACTACGGGCCGAGATGCATTCCGAGATCGCCGGGGTACGTTCGGAAATCCGCAGCGCTGTGTCCGAAGCGAAGTCGACAATCATCATGTGGGTCGCAGGCCTCGTTTTCCTGGCTCAGCTGATACCAGCCGCGGTACGCCTCATCGAAAAATACGTCTGACGCACGCTGTTAGAACCGATCCAATATTGACCCACCGCACCGATCCAAATTTGACCAGGCCGGGGGCGCTGCGTTTTTCGTAGCAGCTGTGGATAGGTGTACCAAAAAGACGAGGAATTTGCAGAGAACGGAGCCGGAAGTGCACGCACCACGATTTTGCAGCTTATGATTTAACGATATAAATGGTTTATATCGTTAATGGACCTGGTGTTTTTCTGTGGCTTGAGTTGACGAGGTGAACGAAACGAAAAGCGGCTAGTGCCTGCGGATGGAAAAAAGAGCAGCACGTAAACCAGCTGCTACGCTGCTACGTAGGCGGCCAGTTCGTCTGGTGTTCCCATAGGAAAAGCCTCCCTCAAATAGCTGAGGAAGGCGGCGACGCGAGCGCTCAACAGCCGCCGTGATGGATACAGTGCCCATAGTGCGGTATCGGGGGCGTCGATTTCTCCCCAGGATACCAATGTCCCGGAGGCCACATCATGCGTTACCAACGACAACGGAAGGCATGCCGCACCCACACCCTGCCTGACTGCATCGCGGACCATGAAGTGCGATGACAAGCGAAGGACTGTCTTGGGCGTGATACTTGATTTCCCCGTTGGTGCGATTACATTCCAAGTTGCGGTCGCTTCGCCCATTCCACGCAACACGGCGGGCACGGATGAACTGCCGTCCGGACGAATCAAATCCGGGTGCGCCACAAGCACCAGCCGGTCACGCAAAAAGATCCGCCCGACTAAATTCTCGTCCGGATCCGGATTGACCCGGATCACCAGATCATAACCTTCGTTGACCATGTCGACGGGGCGGTCTTCCGTTGTCACCTCTAGCCTGACCTCGGGATACTTCGCTGCGAACCCGGCGGCCAGCTTCCCCATCGCGGCCTGCGAAAACAGCAGGGGCGCACTGATCCGCAACCTGCCCTGTGGACTCTCACCACCTGAGGCAATAGCGGCCGCCGTCTCGTTCACTTCAGCCAAGAGTGGCCATGTCCTCTCATAGAGCGCCCTGCCTTCTTCGGTTAGTGTCAGGGAACTTGCCCCGCGCTCAAGCAGGCGCAGGCCGAGGCTACTCTCCAGTTCCGCAACACGGCGAGATAGCGTGGCTTTGGGACGCCCGGCGGCGCGTGAGGCTCGTCCAAATCCTCCGTGCCGGGCGACGAGATTGAAATCAGTCAGTGCAAGCAAGTCCATGTGTTCCGCCAGTGAGACGGTATGTCCCGTTTTGATGTCTATCGGATCATACACGATACCGCTAACATGAATCTGTCTTCCAACCATCACCAAGGAAAAATATCATGACCATTCTCGTTACAGGCGCCACCGGCCGCGTAGGCAGCCAAGTCGTTAAACAACTCGTCCAGCGCGGCGCAGACGTGCGCGTTCTCGTGCGCGACCCTTCGAAGGCGGACTTTCCGGCTGGAGTACACGTCGTTCAAGGCGAGCTTCTCAATATTGATGCGCTGCGCACCGCGTTCACCGGCGTTAGCACGCTCTTTCTGCTCAATGCCGTCGCTGGTGACGAATTTACCCAAGCCCTCATCGCCCTGAACGTTGCCCGTGAATCCGGCGTCGATCGCGTCGTCTATCTGTCCGTGCTTCACAGCGATCGCTTCGTGAACGTGCCGCACTTTGCGGTGAAGCTGGGCGCCGAGCGGATGATTGAACAGATGGGCTTCAGCGCCACGATCTTGCGCCCGTCGTACTTCATCGACAACGAGCACATGATCAAGGACGTCATTTTTAACTACAACCTCTATCCGATGCCAATCGGTAGCAAAGGTGTTGCCATGGTTGACTCCCGCGACATCGCCGAGGTCGCAGCGATTGAGCTCATCCGCCGCGAGCAAGCCCCAGGCAAGCTGCCGCTCGAAACCATCGACCTGGTCGGTCCAGACACATTGACTGGCGCGGACGTGGCCGCGATCTGGTCCGATATATTGGGACGTCCGGTTGCCTATGGCGGCGATGATCCATCCGCATTCGAGCAGAATTTGGCGACCTTTATGCCAAAGTGGATGGCCTACGAGATGCGTCTGATGGCGGAGCGCTATGTCAGCGACGGGATGGTCCCGGAGGCTGGTGACGTCGAACGCCTGACCAAGATCCTGGGCCGCCCGCTGCACACGTATCGCGACTTCGCTTCCGAGATTGCCCCTGCGGCCTGACGCTCAACCAATTTCTCTCGAATGCAAGGAGATATCTGATGATTTATTCGACCGCCACAGTCCCGGTTAATCCGGAAGGCGAGACCAGGTTGACCCGTGCGCAGGTGTGGACGGGCCTTGAGCTCAAGGCGCGCGACGCTCGCGAGTTCCTGCCACCCGGCCTGTGTACCCGTTGCGACATCGTCGAGGAAAGCACAACGCACATTGTGCGTGAGGCGACGATTGTCAACCAAGACCTGCGCGAGATCATTACCTTTGAATCTGGCAGCAAGGTAACGTTCTTCCAGGCTACCGGGCCGCGCGAAGGGGCAATCGTCAACGAGTTGTTCGAGGATGAAGGCGGTGCACTGCAGCTTCGCTTCTATTGCTACCTCGGTCTGCGCGGCAAAATGCCAAATGGCCCCGAGGAACAAGCTGAGCAGGCGCAGTTCGACGGAGACAAGGGCTATAAAGCAGCGCTGCTGTCCACCCTGAAGCGAACCCGCGAACTACTTGCCGAGGGTAGGCTTTGATCGTTGGCGACTAAACAGGGGCCGAGGAAGTGATGCATACGGGCATAGATGCAAGCAAACGCTGCCTGGTTGCCGGCACAGTCGCAGTACGACGTTATCTGCGGCTGTGCTGTTCGTTTGCTCGTTCGCGTAAAGCAAACATCATTCATCAATTAGCCATATTTGGCATCGTGTTGATTGGAAATCTCGCGCCTGTATTGCCGCTCAAATTCGGCAAGATTCGCAGCATTCGCCCAGAGTTCCGAAATGTATTTGAACTCCTGTTCAAACGGCTCCTCGAACTCCGGAACGTCTGTCGCGTATTCGCAATTTCGGCTTAGCATGGTAAGCCAACATGGATACGCTAATGCGGGATAAAGCTTGGTTAACTCCGTGTCGAGAGAGTGAACCGTTTCTTTGCCCTCAAGATAGGCGCGCCTGAGCGCTACAATATATTTTCCTGCCAGCACCTCGTCATCAAGCCGGTCCGCACCAAGGTAACGCGCAATGATGACTTCGACCAGCCCAAGGACCTCTTCACGACCTCGCGCACAAACCAGTAAAACGATCTCCAAATCGTCACCCTCGTCGTCAGCGACCAAGCGCTCTACTGCCCAGTCAACGCACGCGGCACCGTCTCCATAGCCGAAGCGAAGCTTGAAATACTCTGCTTGAAGCTGGGCTATTTGTTGCATTTCTACTCCTTGAGTGTCCAGAATTATTTTATGAGCGCGCTGGATGCTGTGGCCGAAAGCAGCCTGCTGACCGATCCCGGTCACGCGCCGGGAAGGGCTGGACTTGATTGGACCGGAGATATCCGGTCGCGACAATGAAGATTGATATTGCCGTGATCAAGGCAGTCGGCGCGACCAAATCGGATATCGCCGATTTGCGTGCCGAAATGCGCAGCGCGGTAGCCGAGGCCAAGTCGGCAATTATTATGTGGGTCGCCGGACTCGTTTTCCTGGCCCAGTTGGTACCGACAATGGTCCGCATCATCGAGAAGTACATTTGACACCCCTGCAATACCGTCCGCCGTCAATAAACCGCGCTGTGCGGGTTTCTTGCCTCCCGCATCGATGGCGCAATTCATTTACCATCACATAGCAAAATAAATTCCTCAACATCGCAATGCTGGCGTATATTCATCGATATTCGTTTTACAACGGATACCGCCCTGACGCCCCATATCGAAAGGAATTCCGCATGCGCCCTGCCCTCCCTGCCTGCCTCGCCGTTTTGATCCTGCTGGGAGGCGAGGCCAGTGCCCGTCCCCATTCGCTCGGCATCGCCGTGCCGCCGGGCGAGTCGACCATTGCCTACGACATGAACGCCGCCGGCCAGGTAGCCGCCGTGCTGGAAGATGGCGACGGCCACACGCGCGGCGTCCTGTTCGAGAAAGGCAAGATCACCGACCTGGGTGCGCGCGGCGGCATGCACAGCGACGCGCGCGGGATCAACGACCGCGGCGAGATCATCGGATCGGTCCGCAACAAGGATGGCACCTGGAAGGCCTTCCTGTTCCATCGCAGCAGCGGCATGCGCGTGATGGGCACCTTGGGCGGCCCCAGCAGCTACGGCATGGGCATCAACCAGGAAGGCGTCAGCGTCGGCTTTGCCGACATTCCCAACGGCGACTGGCATGCCTTCATCAACGACGGCGGCGAGCAGTTGCGCGACCTCGGCACCTTGGGCGGCAATATCAGTTACGCCAGCGGCATCAACAAGCACAGACAGGTGGCCGGCACCGCCGCCAACGCGGACGGCTACCGTCACGCCTTCCTGTACACGTCGGAGCGCGGCATGGTCGACCTGGGCACCCTGGGCGGGCGCCAAAGCTCGGCCATGGCGATCAACGACAATGGCGTCGTGGTCGGCGCCTCGGAAACCCGGGACCGCCGCTGGCGCGCCTTTGTGCACGACGGCAAGCGCATGGTCGACCTGGGCGCCCTGATCGGCAACTACAACAGCTTCGCCACCGATATCAACAACGCCGGCCGCGTGGTCGGCACCGTGCTGGTCGGTCAGGAGCGCATGTCCTTCGTGTGGCGCGACAAGAAGATGACGGTGCACCGCGGCGGCCAGGGCCTGCACCTGACCAACGCCATCAACGACCGCGAGCTCGTCATCGGCGCCACCTACGATCACGGCATGACCGCCGCGACCATGGCCTCGAACGCGGCAGCCGTCATTACCCGCGGCGGCAGCGAACTGCTGACCCTGATCGCGGGGGTGCTGGCCATGGCCGGGCTGGCCGTGCTGTACCGCTGGCGCAGCCGCGGCATCGAGATCGCCAGCGCAGGCGGCTGAGGCGGGCCGCCGGCCGCGGCACTCAGCAGGCGCGCCGATATTGAGTGCATGGTATGCTGGCCGCCTTGCGGCATCCCTGCCGCGTCAACCAACAAGGACCTTATGTGCTTCCATTCTGGATGGGTGCTCCGGGCGGCCGTGCTGGCCAGCTTGCATGGCGGCGTGGCGCAGGCGCAGGACGTGATCCGCATCGGGCACGTGGCGGCCACCTCCGGCGCCATCGCCCACCTCGGCAAGGATAATGAAAATGGCGCGCGCATGGCGGTCGACGAGCTCAATGCCAGGGGCGTGCTGATCGGCGCCAAGCGCTACCGCATCGAGATGCTGGCCGAGGACGACGCCGGCGACCCCAAACAAGGCACCGTCGTGGCGCAAAAGCTGGTCGACGCCAAAGTGCGCGGCGTGATCGGCCACGAAACCTCGGGCACCACGATCCCGGCCTCGAAAATTTATTTCGACGCGGGCATCCCGCAAATTTCGCCCTCGGCCAGCAATCCCAAGTACACGCGCCAGGGCTTCAACACGGCATTTCGCAACGTCGCCAACGACGAGCAGTTGGGCGCCGCGCTCGCCAGGTACGCCGTACAGACCGGCAATGCCAGGCAGATTGCCGTGATCGACGACCGCACCGCCTACGGCAAGGGCCTGGCGGACGAATTCATCAAGAACGTCAAGACCGCCGGCCAGGGCGCGCGCGTGGTCACGCAACAGTACACCACCGACAAGGCGACCGATTTCAGCGCCATCCTGACCGTCATCAAGGCCGCCAAGCCCGACCTGATCTTCTTCGGCGGCATGGACGCCGTGGCCGGACCGATGCTGCGCCAGATGAAACAGCTGGGCCTGCCGGTGCGCTTCATGGGTGGCGACGGCATGTGTTCCGATTCGCTGGCCAGGCTGGCCGGCGAGGGCATGGCCGATGGCCAGGTCATTTGCGCGGAAGCCGGCGGCGTCGACGCCCAGCAGCAGAAAGGCATGGACGATTTTCGCGCAGCCTACCGGCGCCGCTACGGCATCGACGTGATGACCTACGCGCCGTATGCCTACGACGCCATGCACGCGATGGTGGCCGCCATGCAGCAGGCCGGCTCGCCCGATCCGGCCGTGTATCTGCCGGCGCTGGCCAAGGTCCGGCACAAGGGCGTGACCGGCGTGCTCGCCTTCGATGCCCGGGGCGACGTGAAAGATGGCCGCCTGACCTTGTTTACTTTCAAGAGCGGCAAGCGCCAGCGCCTCCAGGTCATCCAGTAAGCGGCGTGGCCGCCATGCGGATCAGAGGTCGCTGTCGTCGGTAAGGTGTTGCAGCCTCAGCAGATAGGGAGGAACCGACTGCGCATAGCCAGCCTCCAGCCTGTCAGCGTGCCCGTCACTCGCCCTGTCACCGCCCAGCAACTCCCGGTTGGCTCCCATGCCGGTCGATAAGGCGGGCCTGGCGCCGCGCATGCTGAGCATGATCCGGTCGACGGCGGCGCGCACATTGCCGGTCCCGGCCCGCGTAGCGATCAAGGCGTTGTACATGCCGGCGCCAGCCTGGGCGCGTTCGCCCAGCGCGGTGACGTCGTCGTCATACTCGTTTTCCGCTACGCCGCTGGAATACGGATTGCTGCGATACGCCTTGGCACGGTCCAGCCTCGGGGCGACTTCCTGTCCGCCGCCACCCAGGCTCATGTCGCGCGCCAAGGTGCCCATCAGCGGCACTTCGCCGGCCGCGTCGCCGTGCATGTATTGCCGCCCCATGTCCATGTCGCCGAGACCGATATCGACATCCATGTGGTGCCCGCCTCCTGCGTGCAGATACATCAGCCGGGCGATATCGGAGAAATACTTCAAATCATTCCAGGCATCGTGCCCGCCTTGTTTGACCGAATTGGCCGCTATGCCCGATGCCATACCGAGCTCTTGCGGCGTCACGCCGGAAGTCGCATTCCCATTGACCACCAATTCCTCGATCGCCCGGGTCTGATAGCCGGCGTCGCGCAACTGCTGCCGTTGTTGATTCCGTTTGAGGATTTTGGCCTGGTCCGCATCGTAAGCGTCGCGCTCGGCGCCCATGAACTTCCATGCCGACGGCTCCGGCTTCCTGATTCCTGCCTCAAATGCATCCGAATGCCACAAGGTGTGGGTCCAGGGCGTGTTTTGGGTCTTGGCCGCAGATTCCAGCAAGGTTGCCAAGGCGGAATCGGTCAACGGCCCGCCCGACCAGAACCGGTGGATCGATTGCGGAATGGGATGGGCGCCGTTCGGCACGACGGGAATGCCCAGCCGGAGCGCATCGTCGTCCTGCCCCAAGGGCGTCATCAATCCCGCCACGTACTCCTGCCGGTGCTGATCGACGGCCGCCACGCGCCCGGGGTCGTGCTGATGCAGCTGATCCATCAACCCGGCAATCCGCACCGAATCGCGGGCAACGATGAGCCGCTCCAGATAAGCCTTGATGGCCACCAAGCCGGCTTGATCGGTATCGAGCGGCGCACCCTCGTAGTCCGCGATCGTGATCACATATCGCTGGACCAGCCCGGCGCCCCCGCCAGGCGCCGTGGCGGTTTCGTATTGCCCTGGCGACGCACCGCTCGCGGCAGCCCGCGCTCCCATGACATCGGCCTCGCGTTCCAGGCCCGCATCGTCGTTCACGGCCACGCCCGCCTTCATCTGCAAGGTCGGCCTGACCCGGCCCTGCGCCTGCTGCACGACATGCCAGGCCTCGTGCGGCAAATGCCGTTCCTGGCCCGGCGCCACGTGGATATCGCTGCCCTGCGCGAACGCGTGCGCATTCAACTGCGCCGGCTGTGCCGAGTTGTAGTGGACCTTGACGTGGTCCATGCTCATCCCGGACAAGCTTTCCACCCCGGCTTTGAGTCGCTCGGGCAGGCCGGAACGATTCGCCGTGACTTGCCGCTGCAGCGGTGGGTTTTCCGTCATGCGGGCCAGCGCCTGCAACTGCCGTAAGCGTGCACTTTGCTGTATCAGGCTGCCGATGGCCTTGCATTGACACGACTCCGACCGCTGATCGGTGAGCGCTTGCAGGCGCATGTGCACACCCGCTTGCGCCCGTCCATCGACGAACTGCGCGACACCCCCGCCGGCCGTGCCATCGGGCGTTCCGGCGGCGCGCGGCGGCCGCTCCCGCTGCGATCCGGGAGCGGTTTGTATCGCGTCGTGAAGCACGCCAGAACGCATCATTCACCTCGCATGAACAGAACCACAAAAATGGCGCGCAGCCCGCCGTTACAGCCGCGCTCGCCTGCGCACCGCATCGTGCTGGCGCAGTTTTCGCCAGCGCTATCGATCACCGAATAGCCCTCGCAATCTCATAAATTACCACGTTGATGTAACAATGGCGACACCGCAAAAATAAAAAAAATAACAGAGTGTCTTATGATAAAGTCTTCCGAAATTACAACAAAAGGGAGATCAGACATGCGCGTTTCGATCGTCTTGCCCGAGCTTTTCAAGCGGGGAGCATGCCGATGATTGAGGCCGCTATCGATCATCTCGCGCAGCAGCTCAATCAGTTCTTGCGGCGCAGCCACAAGCTGACCGACGATATCGTGGTGGTCTCGAACATCATCGGCCAGAATGGCGCCATCGCACCGCACATCGCCAACAAGGTGGTGATCTGCCTGACCAATATCGAGAAAGACACCTTGCCCCAGCAGGCCTTGGCGCCCAGCGCCGGCGCCGCCCGCACGGCGGTGTTGAGCCGGCCGCTGTTCCTCAACCTGTACGTGGTGGTCGCCGCCAATTTCAGCGATAAAAACTATCCCGAGGCACTGCGCTTCATTTCCAGCGCCATCAGTTTTTTCCAGCGTACGCCGGTGTTCGACCATCAGGTCACACCCGATCTCGACGATCGCATCGAACGGCTCCTGCTCGATATCGAAAACCTCAAGACCCATGAGCTGAGCAATCTCTGGACCATGCTCAGCGGGCGCTACCTGCCCTCCGTCATGTACAAGGTGCGCATGATCACCGTGGGCGGTGGCGACATCACCCGCCAGGTCGGCACGGTGGCCGAACCGGTCACCAAGGTAGGCCACTGAATCATGCGCGGCGCATACTCCCTCCTCCTGGAATTGTGCGCCGAGCATGCTTATTTCCCGGCTGGGGCAAGCGGCAATTTCCGCTTCGTGCCGACCGCGCAGTGCGCCGCCCTGCTTGATCGCTTCGGCATCCTCGCGCGCCCGTCCGCGCACGGCCTGGCGCTGGTCGGCCAGGACAGCGCCCGCGCCGATCTGCAAGGCGCGGCGGAACTCGAATTTGGCGTGATATCGACCGATCCCCATTTTTCCCTGTTCACCGGGCTCGATGCGCCCGCGCCCGACGCCTGCCTGTTTTTCCACAGCGCCCTGGCCCAGGCCGAGGGCGCGGGGCGCTGGCGCCTTCACCCCGAGGAACTGGCCGGGCCGGCGGCCTGGCGCCGTCCGCGCGTGCCGGACAAGGCCGCCGCGCTGGCCGCGCAAGGCGCTGCGCCCAGGCCGGCGTTTTTCATGGTGCTGGCCCTGGCCGACGTGGCGGGCGCGCTGGCGCAGGCCGCCGCGCCAGTCTGGCTGGTGCGCTTCGGCGCCCGCGCCAGCGTCTGGAAGTACCATTTTCTGAGCGACCTCGATGCACCCAATCCGGTCATCGTCGATCTCGACGACAAACTGCGCTTCAGCGCGCGCGGGCGCACGCCGCTGCCCGGCAACCGCTCGGCGCTCACCTTTGCCAGCGAACAGGCGATCGCCATGCGCAAGACCCCGGAACAACGCCTGCAGCTGCGCGACCAGGGCGAGCTGGGCCAACGAATTCTCATCAAGCGACTGCCGAATGCCAGTGTGGCAGCCATCGGGCGGGAAATTACAGAAGGAAGTGCCGTACCAGTATTAGTGTCGGAAATCTACATCCCCTGATTACCCACCAGAAAGGACGCAAGATGGCGCAATATAAAACTCCCGGGGTCTACATCGTTGAGCAGAACGCATTCCCCAACTCGGTGGTCGAGGTCGCGACCGCGGTGCCCGCCTTTATCGGCCATACGCAGATCGCCGATTACAAGGGTTCTTCCCTGACCAACAAGGCCATGCGGATCAGCTCGATGGCCGAATTCGAGGCCCACTTCGGCGGTCCCCCATCACCGGTGTTCACGTTCGCCAAGATCGAGCGCCAGGACGATGCCGATTTTTCGGCCGCCGCACCGCTGGCGGCGGAAGGCGCTGCCCCTGGCGTCGCCGGGGCTGCTGGTGCTGCTGGTGCTGCTGGTGCTGCTGGTGCTGCCGGGGCGGCCGGAACCGAAGATCCCGCCTTGCGCGAGAAGGCGACAACGGCCAGAGCCGCCGCCGACAAGGCCAAGGCAGCGCATGAAGCCGACACTGAAAATGCCGAGAAGAAAACCGCGTACGACGATGCGGAAACCATAGCGGTCGAGGCCGATACGCAAGCCAAAAACAGTGCCAAACAGGGCGCGGCCCCGGTAAAAGCCGGCGATGCGCCCGACCTCGCCACCGTCGCCAAAACCGCCGCCGCCAAGGCGACGGATCTGCGCCAGAAGGCGAAACTTGCCAAGGACGCGCTCGACGCAGCCACGGAAGCGGAGAAAGTCGCCAAAACCCAGGCCTACACTGATGCGGACCGTGCCGCCACGGACGCCGAGAAAGAGGCCGCTGCCGCCGCCACCACCGCCGATGTCGCCGCTGCAGCCGCCGCGGCCACCGCCGACATCGTCGCCAATGCGCAGAAACTCAAGGCGGAAAAAGCGCGTGCGCTCGCGCCTTACAAACTGACCAAGACCGGCGGCAAGCACCTGCTTTACAACAGCATGAAACTGTTCTTCCAGAACGGCGGCGGCGCCTGCCACATCGTCTCGGTGGGCGACTACAACGCCATGCCCGATGGCGATGCCTTGCAGGCCGGCATCGATGTCTTGCTGAAGGAACAGGAACCGACCATGCTGGTCATTCCGGAAGCCGTGCTGCTGGCCAAAAACGACTGCTACGCACTGCAAGTCCAGATGTTGATGCATTGCGGCTACAAGATGAAGAGCCGTTTCGCCATCCTCGACGTGTATGACGGCGACAAGGAATTGAACGACGGCCCCGTCAACGAGTTCCGCGAAGGGGTGGGTACCAGTTTCCTGGCCTTCGGCGCCGCCTATTATCCATGGGTCAACACCACCATCGTGGCCGCCAAGGACCTCGATTTCACCTATTTCGATGCCGACAACCGGGCCAAGCTCAAGGACCTGCTCAGCAACGACCTGGCCAGCGTGCTGTACGCCGACACCAGCAAGAGCCCGGCGGCGCGGATCAAGGCCACCCAGGTGGGCAAGACCCTGGACGCCATCGTGCAGGACTGGAAAAAGGTCGAGGACGGCGCCGAGCGTCTGCACCAGATCGCCACCGTGCACAACACCCTGGTGGCGATCAGCCCCCTGTATTCGCGCATCTTGCTGGCCGTGCAGCGCAAGCTGAACCTGCTGCCGCCGAGCGCCGCGATGGCCGGCCTGTACACCATGGTCGACAATACGCGCGGGGTCTGGAAGGCGCCGGCCAACGTCAGCCTGGCGGCGGTGACCTCGCCCTCGGTCAACATCACCCACGACGACCAGGAAGACCTGAACGTCAGCACCACCGGCAAATCGGTCAATGCGATCCGCACCTTCATCGGCGAAGGCACCCTGGTATGGGGCGCGCGCACCCTCGACGGCAATAGCCTGGACTGGCGCTACATCAACGTGCGGCGCACCATGATCATGCTGGAAGAGTCGCTGCGCCTGGCCAGCAAGGCCTATGTGTTCGAACCGAACGTGGCCAATACCTGGGTCACCATCAAGAGCATGGCGCGCAATTTCCTGACCGGCATCTGGAAGCGCGGCGGCCTGGCCGGCGCCAGTCCGGACGATGCCTTCAGCGTCGCGGTCGGCCTGAACGAAACCATGACCGCCGAGGATATCCTCGAGGGCATCCTGCGCGTCACCATTCTGGTGGCGGTCAGCCGGCCGGCCGAATTCATCGAGATCACCTTCCAGCAGCAGATGCAAAAATCCTGACGCAACAAGGGCAGTTCTTTCCTGATGTGACTTACCAAAGAGGTTCGCGATGGCAGATGATGGCTCAAAACAATCAACAGCGGTATGGCCGCTCCCCAAGTTCTATTTCCAGGTGAAATGGGATTCCCAGGTCATGTCGTTCCAGGAAATCAGCGGGCTCGATATCCAGTCCGAGGAAATCAAGTACCGCCACGGCGACAGTCCCGAATTTTCGGTGATCAAGATGCCCGGCCTGAAGAAGGTCGGCAACGTGACCATGAAAAAAGGGGTGTTCAAGTCGGACAACAAGTTCTGGGACTGGTTCAACCAGATCAAGATGAACACCATCAAGCGCGTGCCGGTGACCATCAGCCTGCTCGACGAAACCGGGGCCCCGACCATGGTCTGGACCCTGGCCAACGCCTGGCCGACCAAGATCACCGGCACCGATCTCAAGGCCGAGGGCAACGAGGCATCGATCGAAACGATCGAGATCGTGCACGAGGGCTTGACCATCGCTAACGCCTAAGCGGACCGCGCATGCTCGATCCGCTATCCTTGCTGACGTCGGACGGCTACCAGCCGTCCGCTTTCTACTTCAAGGTCATGTTCGGGGCGACCCTGGGGCTGGCCGACACCTCGTTCAAGGAGGTGTCGGGCATTTCCGCGGAACTGGAAACGGAAACCGTGATCGAGGGCGGCGAGAACCGCTACGTGCATACCCTGCCGACCCACTACAAGACACGCAGCCTGCAGCTCAAGCGCGGCATCGCCCCGATGACCTCGCCCCTGGTGCTGTGGTGCCGCTCAGTGTTCGAGGGCGATTTCGTTCTCCCCATCCTGGCCCAGCCGCTCGTGGTGTGCCTGATGAATGCCGATGGCTTGCCGATCCGCTCCTGGAGTTTCGCCAACGCCTATCCGCTCAAGTGGGAAGTCGAGGGCTTCGGCTCGGAAAAGAACGAAGTCGCGATCGAAAACATTACCCTCAGTTATAACTATTCCAACCGATTGACCTGACCATGCCCATTGAAATCAATCAATTGAACATCAAGTCGAACGTGGTGCAGGGCGCGGGGGCCGCGGGCGCCGCGCGCGCCCAGGAAGCGGCGCCCGTCAAGAAAGACACTTGCGTGCCGGGCGGCCCGCAACTGGGCGCCGACGACAAGACCGTGGCCCAGCGCACCCGCCTGCTGCGCGACGCCATCAACCAGATGCAGGAGCGCTAGATGGGCGGCATCAGCCTCGGCTCGAAAAACCTGCTCAAGATTTCGCCGTGCGATGCGGATGGGGGCGACATCGCCGGCCCCTTCTTCGAGGTGCAGATCAATCCGGCCAGCTACCAGCATCGCCTGAGCGTGCAGTACAACCAATGCCCGACCCTGGGCCAGCCGGGCGCCACGCCCAAGTTCAGCGCAGTCAATCCGGAAAAGCTGACCTTGCCGCAACTGATACTCGACGGTACCGGCGTGGTGTCGCTGTTCAGCGCCGATGCCAGTTCGCCGATGAGCGCCGGCCTCAGTCCCAGCGTCACCGAGATGCTGACCGCCCTGCGCACCCTGGTCTACGATTACCAGGGCGACATTCATGAACCGAACGTGCTGCGCTTTGTCTGGGGCGACATGAATTTCGTCGGGGTGGTCGAGTCGATGGACATCGATTACACCCTGTTCAAGCCCAGCGGCCAACCCTTGCGCGCCAAGGTCACCCTGGGCGTGCTGGCCATGGCCAGCCCCAAGAAAATCGCGCAGATCGCCAACCCCAGCTCACCCGACCTGTCGCACCTGGTGGCGGTGCGCGCGGGCGACACCCTGCCCCTGTTATGCGAGCGCATCTACGCCGATCCCGGCTATTACATGGAAGTGGCGCGGGTTAACGGCCTGGTCGGCTTTCGCGCCCTGACACCCGGCATGCTGCTGCGCTTTCCTCCGATTAACTGAACCGCAAGGCCGCGCCGATGTGTCCACCACCCGATTCCGTCTCCGCCCCCGCGCCCGCCGCCGGTCCGCCCTCGCCCGCCCTCGCCAGCAAGGGCGTGTTCAAGCTGGTCGTCAAGAGCGGCGGCGCGGCGCTGCCGGACAGCATGCGGGTCATCGCGGTGGAAGTCTCCCGAAGCGTCAACAAGCTCTCGCAGGCGCGCGTGTACGTGGCCGACGGCGACATGGCGGCCAAGACCTTCGCGGTCAGCGATGCCAAGGAACTGGTGCCGGGGGCGCTCATCGACATCGAAGCCGGCTACGGCAGCACCACCACGCCGATCTTTTCCGGCATCGTCATCAAGCACGCCATCCGCATCGACGCCGGCAATCGGGTGCGCGTGTGCATCGAATGCCGCCACCCGGCCTTTGCGCTGACCTTAAGCCGCAACAACAAGAACCACGTCGACAGCACCGACAGCGATGCCATCACGGCGCTGCTGACAGGTTGCGGCACTGTCGACGTCGCCGAGACCACCAGCAAGTATCACGGACTGGTGCAGTACTACAGCAGCGACTGGGATTTCCTGCTGGCGCGCGCCGAAGCGAACGGCTTGCTGGTCATCACCGGCGACAAGTCCGTCACGGTCAAGCCACCCGCCACCAGCGCCACGGCCGTGCTGAGCCTGACCTACGGCACCGACATCATGCGCTTCGAGGCCGAGATCGATGCCCGCTCCCAGTACGCCAAGGTGACCGGCGTGAGCTGGGACCCCGCCACCCAAAAAATTGCGACCCAGGATGCCACCCCCGCCGACCTGAGCTTGCAGGGCAACCTGGATGCGGCCACCTTGGGCAAGGTCGGTGCGGTCCCGGCCTTGCGCCTGCAAACCCCGGCGCCGCTGGACACGGCCGCGCTCACGGCCTGGACCAAGGCGCGCCAGCTCAAGGCCGCCCTGGCGCGGGTGCGCGGCAGCATGGCCTTCCAGGGCAGCGCCCTGGCCCTGCCCGGCACCCTGATCGATCTCAAGGGCGTGGGGGCACGCTTCAGCGGCAAGGTGTTCGTCAGCTCGGTCGAGCATCACATCGCCGACGGCAACTGGATCACCGATGTCGACTTCGGCCTCGACCCCGAGTGGGGCGGCGCACGCCAGGGTGGCGCCGGCGAAGCCGCGTCCGGCCTGATGCCAGGCGCCACCGGCCTGCACATCGGCAAGGTCGCCAAGCTCGATGCCGATCCGGCCGGCGAGAACCGCATCCAGGTCACCTTGCCGGTGCTGGAGGACGATGCGGGCGGCGTCTGGGCGCGCCTGGCCAGCGCCTACGGCTCGGACAAGGTGGGTGCCTTCTTCATTCCCGAGATCGGCGACGAGGTGGTGGTCGCCTATCTCAACAACGACCCGTCCAACCCGGTGGTCATCGCCAGCCTGTACAGCAGCATGCGCGCCCCGCCGTACGGATTGACGGCTGAAAACTATACCAAGGCGATCGTCACCAAGGGTTTGCTCAAGGTCGAGTTCGACGACGAGAAAAAGGTCATCAGCCTGCTCACGCCGGCCGGCAACAAGGTCGTCATGAGCGACGATGCCAAATCCATCGTCGCCACCGACCAGAACGGCAACACCGTCACGCTCAGCGACAAAGGCATCCTGCTCGACAGCGCCTCCGACATCGTGCTCACCGCCAAGGCCAAGATCACCATCACGGCCGGCAGCGACATGGCGCTCAAGGCCAGCAAGGACATGACCCAGGACGGCGAGAACGTCACCGTCAAGGCCGGCATGGGAATGGTCGCGAAAGGCGCGACCAGCGCCGAATTCTCGGCCGGCGGCCAGACCACCATCAAGGGAGCGACCGTGAACATCAACTGACCGCACCTGAGCCATTTCGCCGCCCCCGACCACCGTTCCCGAAAGGACGCCGCCATGCCGCCCGCCGCCCGCCAGACCGATATGCACGTGTGCCCCATGCAGACCCCCGCCGTCCCGTCCCCGATTCCGCATGTGGGCGGCCCGGTGATCGGCCCGGGCATTCCCGCCGTCAAGATCGGCGGCCTGGTGGCCGCCGTGGTGGGCGACAAATGCACCTGCGTCGGCCAGCCGGACGAGATCTCGAAAGGCTCGACCACGGTCTTCATCGGCGGCAAGGCGGCCGCGCGCATGGGCGACCCGTGCCAGCATGGCGGCACCATCATGCTCGGCTGCCCCACTGTCATGATCGGCGGATAAGGCGGCCATGAGCATCGACCAATCCTTCCTCGGGCGCGGCTGGTCCTTTCCGCCGGCGTTCGCCAAATCGGCGGGGCCGTACAGCGCCGGCGGCCAGGCGGCGATGGTGTCGGGCGACGACGATATCGTCCAGAGCCTGCACATCCTGCTGTCGACCGCGCCGGGCGAGCGGGTCATGCGCCCCACCTTCGGCTGCGGCATCAAGCTGCATGTGTTCGACAGCATCAGCTACAACACCCTGACCGAAATCAAGGGCATGATCGCGCACGCCATCCTGTTTTTCGAGCCGCGCGTCACGCTCGAGCAGATCACGGTCAGCGACGCCGCCATCGAGCAGGGCCGGCTCGACATCCACCTGGTCTACACGGTGCGCCTGACCAATACGCGCAGCAATATGGTCTACCCGTTCTACTTCGTCGAAGGCACCAATGCCACCCTTTGACACCGATCCCCCGCGCCTGTTCGTGCGCGACGGCATCAGCCAGGCCGGGCGCCTGCTGCCGGCGCTGCAGGACGGATATTTTTCGCTGGCCGAAATGTCTTTTCCCGAGCTGCTCGCCATGGCCAGCGAGTACGCCGCCCTGGTCAAGTTCTACCAGCTCGACAACAGTGTGAACGGCAACTGGGAAGCGTATTTTTCGGCCGACGAAACCATCGTCATCGCGCGCATCCTCTCGACCAGGCTGGCCCGCCTGCAGGGCGATTTCGAGCAATGGTGGGACAGCGGCAGCGCCGTCGAGGTGTCGCAGTGGCGGGTCGAAAGCTTGCCGATGACGGTGCTGGCCACCGATATGCTCGACCGCTGGACGCGCGCGCTCGAGACCAGTCCCGGCACGGCCGGACGCAAGCTGCACGCCCTCCTGACCAGCGTGATCGCCACCCTGTGCGGCGACGGCGGCGGTTTTGCCGCCTTCCTGCCGGCACAAGGACTGGGGCTGGGGCGGCACTGGCACGGCGCGCCCGCCGGCACGGTCAGCAGGGGCAGCATGCGGGCCAGCTATTTCGCTTTTGTCAAGGCGATCGAAATGGTGCAGCAGGAAGCGGCGCGCCTGTTGCCCGACTCCCTGGTCAGCGGCGAGCACGACCCCGGTGTGGCGCTCCTGATCGCCTTCATCAGGATGGCCGAACGCCTGCACCTGCGCCTGAACCGCTTCACCGGCGCCCACCTCGACTTTTATTACGAGCGGGTGCTGGGCATGAAGCCGCTGCCGGCCGTGCCCGACCATGCCTGCCTGGTGGTCGCTCCCTGCGCTCCAGGCCAGTACGTGGAAGTGCCGGCCGGCGCCGAGTTTTTCGCCCAGCCCGGCGGCGCCGGCGCGCCCCTGGTGTACCAGAGCGAGCGCACCCTGGCGGTCGGCGACGCCCGGGTGCGCGCGCTGAGCACCCTGTACTGCCACCGCGACCCCGATATCGCCCCCGAGACCGACATGGACGACAAAGGCGCGGCCCCGCCCCACCTGGCCTGGCCCAGCAACATCTGGTGCCGCCAGCTGGACGTGCCGGACAAGCAGGTCGTCACCGATCCGGCGCCGCTGTCGGCGCTGCCGCTGATGGGCGCGCCCAAGAACCCGGGCGCGAACGGCGCCGTGCAGGATGCGCGCTTCGGCGTCGCCCTGGCCAGCACGGTGCTCCTGATGCGCGAAGGCGCGCGCCAGGTCAGCCTGACCCTGCGCTTTGGCGACCACACCCTGGGCAAGCGCCTGCACGACCTGGAAACGGTGTTGCGCGGCAAGCGATCCGCCGAAGCGGACAGCGACGCGCCAGGCGACGCGCCAGGCGACGCGCGCATCGACCAGGAGGATGTGCGCGCGCGCATCTTGCGCAGCCTGTTCCTGATCGAGTTGAGCGGCCCGGCCGGCTGGCTGCCGGTGCCGGCCTACTATCCGGCCTGGGAGGGCGGCGCCGAGCCCGGCGCGAAGCCCGGCGCCGAGCCCGGCGCGGAAACGGCGCCGGGCGTGCCCATCCTGCGCATCGATTTCGAACTGGGCCTGGATGCCCCGCCCGTGGTCCCTTACGCGCCCGCGCTGCACGGCGAGGATTACCAGGTCGCGGTGCCGGTGCTGCGCCTGCGACTGAACCCGGACAGCTATGTCTACCCCTTCGGCCTGCTGCGCGCGCTGCCCCTGATTGGCGCCGCCATTGAGGTGCGCGTATGCGGCTGCCGCCAACTGCTGCTGCAGAACCACATCGGCATGCTCAGCCCGGCCCTGCCCTTCCAACCCTTCGGCGCGCTGCCGGCGGTGGGCTCTTACCTGATCGTCGGCAGCGAGGAAGCGGCTGTCAAGACGCTCACCGATGCCGACATCGACCTCGAATGGGGCGACCTGCCACCCGACAACGGCGGTTTCCTGGAGTACTACCACGACTATCCGGGGGCTCTGGACAGCGACCAGTATTTCGCCCGCATCGAGGCGCTGGCCGACGGCGTCTGGGGCCCGGACGAAGCCGAGGCGCCCTGGGTGCCGCTGTTTCGCACCGACTACGGCCACAACGCCAGCAAGCGCGTGCTGCGCCACATCACCCTGCCGTGCGAGGGCGTGATCGGGCGCACCAAGCCGGTCGCCGCGCCGGCCACGCCCGACACCGGCTACAGCGCGACGGCGCGCAACGGTTTTTTCAAGTTCACCCTGGCCGCGCCGCGCTTCGCCTTCGGCCACCGCGAGTATCCGCACGCGCTCGGCTACGCCATGACCCGCAACCTGCGCGACAAAAGCCGCCACTTCCAGGCCGGCGTGCCCGACCTGCCCTACACCCCGCTGGTCAACACAATCGCGCTCAATTACCGCGCCATCGCCCATATCGGCCTGCACCGCGGCGCCCCGCCCAAGGCGCTGGCCAATAACGTGCTGATCCACCTGCACCCGCATGGCTGGGAAGCGATCGGCGCGGCCACCGAGACCGGCGTTACCCTCATTCCCGACTGCGACAACCTGGGCAACCTGCATATCGGCCTGTCGGCCAGCCGCTTCGACGCCGCGCTGACCCTGTTTTTCCACCTGCGCGACGATTCGGTGCCCGGCCATCCGGGCGAGCCGAAATGGTCCTACCTGAGCGGCAACCGCTGGAAAACACTAGCGCGGCGCAATATCATCGCCGATGGCACCAGCGGCTTCATGACCTCGGGCGTGATCACCTTGTCGATCCCGCCCGACATCGGCCTCGACAACACCGTCATGCCGGCCGGCCTGTACTGGCTGCGGGTGGGCGCGTCGGCCGCGCTCGAACACTACTGCAGCATCTACACGGTGTACGCGCACGCCCTGCAAATCCGGCGCCAGAGCGCGGTCGCCGGGACCCAGGCCAGCATGATCCTGCCGGCCGCCAGCATCGA
Source organism: Massilia antarctica (assembly GCF_015689335.1). Classification (GTDB taxonomy): domain Bacteria; phylum Pseudomonadota; class Gammaproteobacteria; order Burkholderiales; family Burkholderiaceae_D; genus Telluria_A; species Telluria_A antarctica. Next base: position 5,900,291 of record NZ_CP065053.1, read on the forward strand.
ACGCAGCCGCACCGTGATTGCCGGCCTGGGCAAGATCACCCAGGTGGCCGCCTCGTCCGGCGGCGCGCTGCCGGAAAGCCGCACCCAGATGCATACCCGGATCGCCGAGCGCCTGCGCCACAAGGGGCGCGCGGTGACGCCAGCCGATTACGAGGCGCTGATCCTGCAGCAATTCCCCGACGTGTACAAGGTCAAGTGCTTCCCGAACATGGTCAGCGAGGGCATCTCGGCGCGCGACTGGGTGCGCCCCGGCCACCTGCTGATCGTCGCGCTGCCGCACCTGCCGGACGGCGCGCCGCTCGACTCCATGCCCCATCTGAACGGCAAGCTGGTCGACGACATCGCGCGCTTCATCCGCACCGTGGCGCCGCCGGCGGCCACCATCGCGGTCAAGCCGCCGGTGTACGAGCAGATCCAGGTGCGCTGCGGCATCCGCCTCAAGGACGGCCTGGCCGGCGGCCACTACATCACGCGCCTGAACCAGGACATGTCGTCCTACCTGTCGCCGTGGCGCACGCCGGGACCGCAAACCCACTTCGGCTGGCGCGTGCGCATGCACGATATCGAATCGTTCATCATCGGGCTCGACTACATAGCCGACGTCAGCGGCTGCTCCATGCTGCGCGTGGCGCCCACCGGGGCCGCGCGCTTCGTGCTGTCGGACACGGCGCGCGGCGTCGCCGGCGCCGGCGCCGCGCTCACGCCGCAGTATCCGTGGAGCGTGGCGGTGCCCCTGCACAGCCACCTGATCGGAATGTCCAGCACCGACGCGGCCCGCGCGGCCGACCTGAACTCGCTCGATATCGGCTCCACCTTCATCATTTCACAAGAGGATAGTCATGGCGCTTCATAGCCGGGAAACACTCAAGCGGCTGTTCCAGAAAGGCGCGATGCCAGCCCAGGACGCGTTCGGCGCCCTGATCGAATCGATGCTCAACATCGTCGACCAGCAGTTCGACAAGAATGCCCACGACGGCCTGAAGGTGGGCCAGATCGGCCAGGGCCGCCTGATGAGTTTTTATCACGACATCGCCGACAAGAGCGCGATCTGGTCGGTGCGCATGGACAAGGGCGGCACCAGCCTGGTATTCGGCACGGGCGGGCCGCAGCCGGCGGACGGCCCGGACGGCGCGACCGGCTACCGCAAGGCGATGGCGCTCAGCCCGGCCGGCGCCGAGCTCCGCTTCGCCACCCTGCCCGGGGCGCCGCGCACGGCCACCAGCCAGTTCGAACTCGACTTGCAGGGGCGGATCGTGGCGGACGGCCGCATCGGACGCGCCTGCACCAGCGTGCCGGCTGACGGCCACTGGCACGACGTCACGTCCGACCTGACCGGCTGCCAGGCGTTCGAGGTGATGGCCGGCGCCGGCAAGCGCGATTCGGGCAAGTACGCGCTGCTGCACGCCTATGCGCTGTCCGCCTTCCAGGGCGGCAAAAACGAGATCACCTGCCACCAGGCCCATTACGGCAGCAAATGCAGCCGCCTCGAACTGCGCTGGTTCGGCGCCGGCAAGGCCGCCACCTCGCCCTACCGCCTGCAGATCCGGACCGGCTGCGCCTACGACAGCGACGACACCACCCCCGCCGAGCGCACCGCGATCCGGGTCTACCTGACCCAGCTCTGGTTCGACCCGGCGATGAAGGCGGGCTGGCCCAAGTCGGCGCGCGGCGGCCAGCCGTGAGCAGTTTGACCCTGTCGCTGCGCGCCGAGCAGGGCGCGCTGGTGATCGAAGCGCTGGCCGAGCTGCCGTTCAAGACCGTGTTCGACCTGATCGGACGCCTGAACCGCCAGGCCAATGCCGCCGATGCCGGTGCCGATGCCGATGCCGCCCGCGCCTACAGTGTCAGCGTGCCAGACCTGCAGCTGATCGTCGGCGCCCTGCGCCTGCTGCCCTATCACCGCGTGCACCTACTGATGGACGCGCTGGAGGAACAGGTGGCCGGCATGGGCGAGGCATGAGCGCAGCGCTGACCATCACCACGCGCGGGCCCGATCCCGACGGCCTCGATTTCGAGGCCCTGCAGCGCACCGGCACCGCCTTGCTGCAGGCACTGTGCGGTCAGCGCTGGACCGACTACAATGCCCACGATCCTGGTGTGACCATGCTCGACCAGCTCAGCTACGCGCTCACGGAACTGGCTTACCGCTCCGCCTTCCGGCACGAGGATTACCTGGCCGGGCGCGACGGCACGATCGACCTGAAACGGCACGCGCTGCACCTGCCGCAAGACGTTTTTCCGAGCGAGCCAGTCACCGCCGACGACTGGCGCCGCCTGCTGTACGACCGCATTGCCGAGATCGAGGACGTGTGGGTGACCCAGGCCGATGGCGGCAATGGCTTGATCGACATCGCCTTCAAGCTGGGCGATCCCCCCACCGGCGCGCGCGCGGAGCCGACGCCGGCCCAGGCGGCCGACGTGGCGCGCCGCATCCGCCTCTGCGCCGGCGCCGAGCGCGCGCTGTGCCAGGACATCGGGCGCATCGCCGCCCTCGAGACCGAGGATTTCTACCTCGAGGGCGACATCGAGGTGCACAGCCTGCGCGATCCGGCCGCGATCTACGCCGACATCTTTTTCCAGTGCGCCCACCACGTCATCTCGGGCCTGCAATTCGACAGCTACGAGCATGCGGCGGCCGACGGCATGCCGCCGGACCAGCTGTTTTCCGGTCCGTTCACCGCCCACGGCCACATCATCGAGAACGAACAACGCGGCGCCGACGCTGCCATTTCGCTGCCCCGCCTGATTGGCCTGATCCGCGCCATCGATGGCGTGCGCCAGGTCCATTCGCTGGGCTTGTGCGACGCCAACGGCAAGCCCGCCAAACCCGATGGCGCGGGTGGCAAGCGGCTGGTGCCGCGCCTGCGCTTTCCCGGCAACGAGCTGCAAAAGCGCCTGCTGCGCGTGCATTTCATGGACCAGACCGTGGGCAGCGGCGGCGCCGGCGAGGACGATACCGACGCCTTGAACGCACTGATCTCGAACGCCAGGATCAATCTGAACAAACTGCAGTTCGAAGCGCGCGCGCTGCGCCAGCGCAACGCCTCGCTGGAGCACCTGACCGAGGTGCCGGCCGGCGCCGGCCAGCCGCTGGCGCCCTACTACTCGATCCAGCACCAGTTCCCGGCCATCTACGGCATCAATGCCTACGGCGTACCGGCCAGCGCCCCGCCCGCGGCGCACGCGCACGCGCGCCAGCTCAAGGCCTACCTGTACGTCTTCGAACAGGTGATGGCGAACTACCTGCAAAACCTGGCCGGCATCGCCAGCGTGTTTTCGATCGATCCGGACCTGAACCAATCGTATTTTTCGCAGCCGCTGAACAACGCGATGCTGCCCGATATCGAGCCGCTGTACGCGCGCGAGCCGGACCAGATGGCGCAGGAACTCGACGCGATCCGGCGCCGCCTCGACCCCTTCGAGGACCGGCGCGAGCGCGTGATCGACGTCATGCTGGCGATGTACGGCGAGAGCTACACGCAGCAGGCGCTACGCAAATTCAATGTCTACTTCCCGGTGCGCCAGACCATGCACGCCTGGCTACTCGACAACAAACTGGCCTTCCTCACCAATATCGTGGTCTTGCTGCGGCAACGCGCCGCCGCTTTCCGCTACGACCTGCCGGCCTGGGACAGCGACAACGTCAGCGGCGCCCAGCGCAAGATCGCCATCTTGCTGGGACTGCACGAACATCACTGCTGCCGCTCGCTGTGCGAGCCGATGCGGCGCGCCGGCCTGCACATCGTGCCTGACGCCCAAATGGGCGAAGACGCGCTGCTCACCGTGTTCAGGAACGTGCTTGCGGCACGTCCCGGCGCCGCCTTCAAGATTCCCGCGACCCTGATGCGCAAGGCCTTCGCGCCCGGACGCCTGGATATCGGCAACGCGTCCGGCGCGCGCACTACCGTCAGGTTCAGGGCCAGCGCCGCGCCGCCGGCGTACTGGCACCTGGGCGAGCTCGCGGCCGGCGAAGGCCCGGCCGAACTGAAACAACTGAGCGAGACCCTGCGCGCGCTGAATATGCGCTGCGAAGGCTTTCACCTGGTCGAACACACCCTGCTGCGCCAGCGCCGCGCCGACAGCACCACGTTCCCCGCCACCGGCGAAGGCTTTTACCCGTTCCGCGTCAGCGTGGTGTTCCCCAACTGGACCGCGCGCTTTCACGATCCGGAGTTCCAGAAGCTGGCGCAGGAAACCGTCAGCCTGAACCTGCCGGCGCACATCCTGCCCACTTTCTACTGGCTGGACTACGTGTACATGAACGATTTCGAAACGCGCTTTCACAGCTGGCTCGGCAAGCTGCGCCATGCGACCCTGGCCGCCCAAGATGCCGCGGAGCCTGACGGCAGCGCCGACACGGCCCTCGATGCCGCCTCCGCCTATCTGATCGGTTTCCTGCTGCGCCACCAGCAGCGCGACACCGCAAGTCACTGGGTCTGAGCCGATGAGCGCCGTCCACCGCATCGGAGAACTGCTTATCGAGCTGACGTTCGAAAGCGACGCGCCACGTCCCCAGCCGGTGCCGCACGAGCGTTTGCTGGAGCTGGTCAAGGGGCGCATGCTGCCGGAACTGGAGGCGGTGCTCGACGAAATGGACGATGGCCGCCTGCGCCGCGTCGAGCGGCTCGACATCGACCTTGGCGATGTGCCCGCGCATCTGCTCGACGCGGAATTGGGCGAACGTCTGCGCGAGCTCCTGCGCGGCGCGCTCGGCGACGCCTTGCGCGCCAACCCCGGCGTCGCCGCCGACGCCGGCGCACTCGCGCACGATGCCGCCCTGTTCGAGCGCTTCCTGCGCAGCGGCGCCGTCGACGGACGTGGCGACACGCCCGCGGCCCTGCTGGAACGCCTGCTGGCCAATGACGCCCTGGCCTTGCCGGGCATCGTGCGCCGCGCGGCGGCCGTTGCCGGCGCCGTCAAGCGCCTGGCGCAGCAGATCGATGGCGGACAACTGCGCCGCCTCCTGCCGCTGCTGGCGCAGGAAGCCGGCGCCTGGCTGGCATTGGTGGACGCGATCGGCGCAGCCCTTGCCGGCGACGCCGGGGCGCGGCGCCAACAGGCGCGCACGCTGTGGGAGCTGGTGCTGGCGCACGTGCTGGACGCGCCCTGCGGCGAGGTCACGCCGGCACTGCGCGCGGCCGCCGGCGCGCTCGGAGCCGACGCCAGCGCGCAGACCCGGGCACTGCTGCTGGCGATCGGCATCGACAGCGCCTCCCGCGCGCCCGGCCCCGGCGATGCGCAGGCGCGCTTCGCGCAGGCGCTGTCGGCGGCGGACGCGGCGTCCATCCGCGCCGACTGGGATGAACTGGTGGCGCACCACGCCCCGGCGCTGCGCGCGGTCATGCTGCGCCGGGGCGCGGACCAGGCCTTATGGCAGCGTATCGCCACGCATTTTCCGCTGTCCATGCTGGACGACATGGCGACACTGGCCGGTTCGGCCGCCACGGGCCGCGAGCGCGATGCTTGGGCCGGCGCCATGTTCGAGGCGCTGGCGCCCGCCGCTGCCGCCGACGCCAGGATCAAACAGTTCGTGCGCATGCTGGCCGAAGCCAATCCGGATTATCTGCCGTTCGCATGGACAGCCCTACGCACGGTCCATGCCGATGCGCTGGCGGGCGCGATGCGCGGGATCGGCGCGCGCCATGACGTCTGGCAGCGCGTCGCCCAGCGCTTCCCCCTCGCGCTGCTCGACGAGCTGACCATGCTCCTGGCGCCGCAAGCCCTGTCCATCCCGGAACAGCACGTGGCGGCGCGCACGCCCGCACAGGCGCGCAACGCCTGGCTCGCCGGCATGATGCACCTGAGCGCCGTGCCGTTCGATGCTGCCCGCTACCGCGCCGCGCTGCGCGCCCCCGGTACGCTCGTGGTCAAGCTGTGGCAGCGGATCGAAGCATGCCTGGCCACCGAGGCTGACGACCAGCTGCCAGAGATCCTCAGGCAGGAAATCGCCGCCCATGCCGCCGGCAGCGTCAGCCCGGCGGACTTTCTGCGTGCAGCGTGGGACGATCTGCGGCAAGGTACGACCTTCAATCCCGCCGCCGTGGAAGCACGCGCCGCGACCGCATTCGTGCTGCGCGCCCTGCTCGACGCCGATGCGTCCGCGCTGTCGGACATGGCCGGCGAACCCGCACGCGCGGCGATTGCGCATATCGGCGCCAACGCGCAGGTCTGGACGCGCGTAGCCCAGCGCTTTCCCGTGGCGCTGCTCGATAAGATGACCATGCTGATGGCGCCGCAGGCGCCCGCCGTCCTGCACCGCCTGGGCAGCGCGGCCGTGGCCGAACGGGACTGCTGGTTCGCCAGCATGATGCACCTCGCGGCCGAGCCCTTCGACGCGGCCCGCTATACCGCTGCGATGACCGATGCCATCGGCACGGCGGCGCAGGCGCGCATCGTTGCGGCGCTGCTGGCCGCGGACGCGGCAAGCCTGCCGCCAGATGCGTTTTCCGCATACGGCGGAGCTGCACGGATCGCCATCGCCAGCATCGGCGCGCGCAGCGACGTGTGGGAGCGCGTGACGCAGCGCTTCCCGCCTGATGTTCTTCACCGGATGACGGCTTTGCTGGCACCGCAGGCCAGCGAACTATTGCGCGAGCTGCCGGACTGCGGGCCGGAGCGCTGGCTCGCCAGTTTCATGCACCTGACGGTGATGCCGTTCGACGCCGCCAGCTACGCCGCCGCGCTGGGCTTGACCTGGGGTGCGGACGCCGGACAGCGCATCTTCTCTGCCTTGCTGGCCGGCGATGCGGCGAATCTGCCAGCGGACATCTTCAGTACGCACAGCGACGCGGCACGCGCCGTCATCGCCCGCATCGGCGCCCGTGGCGACGTCTGGGAGCGCGTGGCGCAACGCTTCCCGGTCGATGTACTTGCGCGGATGACGGCATTGCTGGCACCGCAAAGCCGGCCACCGGTTCAGGACCGCAAGCGCTGGCTCGCCAGCTTCGTGCTCCTGGCGAGTGGCGCCGGCATGGAACAAGGTATCTACTCGGCCCTGCTGGCCGGGGACGCGGCGTCCCTGCCAGCCGGCATATTCGGTGCGCACCGCGACGCGACGCGCGCCGCCATCGCCCGCATCGGCGCACGTGGCGACGTCTGGGAGCGCGTGGCGCAGCGCTTTCCGCCTGATGTTCTTCACCGGATGACGGCATTGCTGGCGCCGCAGGCCGCGGACGTGCTGCGCGGGCAGCCGATCCGTGATCCTGAGCACTGGCTCGCCAGCTTCATGCACCTGACGGACGCGCCATTCGACGCGGCCCGCTACGCCACCGCGCTGGGCGTTACGGGCCGCGCCGACATCGGACAGCGAATTTTGTCGGCCTTGCTTAGCGCGGACGCGGCGAACCTTCCGGCGGATGTATTCAGTGAGCACAGCGACGCGGCACGCGCCGCCATCACCGCGATCGGCGCGCGCGCCGACGTCTGGGAAAGGGTGGCACGGCAATTCCCGCTCGATGTACTTGGCCGGATGGCGGCATTGCTGGCGCCGCAGGGCGAGCTGCCGATCCATGATCGGGACCGCTGGCTCGCCCGCTTCATGCAGCTGGCGGCCAAGCCGTCCGGCCCCGCCGCAATGGACGTGACAAGCCGTGCGGACATCGGACAGCGAATTCGGTCGGCCTTGCTGGCCGCGGACGCGGCGAAGCTGCCGGCGGAGATATTCGATGAGCACAGCGACGCGGCACGCGAGGCCATCGCCCGGATCGGCGCGCGCGCCGACGTCTGGGAGCGCGTGGCACGGCAATTCCCGCTCGATGTACTTGGCCGGATGACGGCATTGCTGGCGCCACAAGGCGAGCTGCCGATCCATGATCGGGACCGCTGGCTCGCCCGCTTCATGCAGCTGGCGGCCAAGCCGTCCGGCCCCGCCGCCATGGGCGCAACGAGCCGCGCGGAGATCGCACAGCGAATCTTGTCGGCCTTGCTGGCTGCGGACACGGCAAACCTGCCGGAGGACATATTCGGTGAACACAGCGACGTGGCACGCGAGGCCATCGCCCGGATCGGCGCGCGCGCCGACGTCTGGGAAAAGGTGGCTCAGCGATTCCCGCTCGATGTACTTGACCGGATGACGGCATTGCTGGCGCCACAAGGCGCGCCGCCGACCCAGGATCGGAACGGCTGGCTCGCCCGCTTCATGCAGCTGGCGGCCAAGCCGTCCGGCCCCGCCGCCATGGACGTCACGAGCCGCGCTGCCATCGTGCAGCGAATTTGGTCGGCCTTGCTGGCCGCGGACGCGGCGAAGCTGCCGGCGGAGATATTCGATGAGCACAGCGACGCGGCACGCGAGGCCATCGCCCGGATCGGCGCGCGCGCCGACGTCTGGGAAAAGGTGGCTCAGCGATTCCCGCTCGATGTACTTGACCGGATGACGGCATTGCTGGCGCCACAAGGCGCGCCGCCGACCCAGGATCGGAACCGCTGGCTCGCCCGCTTCATGCAGCTGGCGGCCAAGCCGTCCGGCCCCGCCGCCATGGACGTCACGAGCCGCGCTGACATCGTGCAGCGAATTTGGTCGGCCTTGCTGGCTGCGGACGCGGCGAATCTGCCTGCGGAGATATTCGGTGAGCACAGCGACGCGGCACGCGAGGCCATCGCCCGGATCGGCCCGCGCGCCGACGCCTGGGAACGGGTGGCGCAGCGCTTCCAGACCGATGTACTTGGCCGGATGATGGCATTGCTGGCGCCCCAGGGCGAGCCGCCGATCCAGGATCGGAACCGCTGGCTCGCCCGCTTCATGCAGCTGGCGGCCAAGCCGTCCGGGCCCGCCGCCATGAGCGTAACGAGCCGCGCCGACATCGGACAGCAAATTTGGTCGGCCTTGCTGGCTGCGGACGCGGCAAACCTGCCGGAGGACATATTCGGCGAGCACAGCGATGCGACACGCGAGGCAATCGCCCGGATCGGCGCGCGCGGCGACGTCTGGGAGCGCGTGGCACGGCGATTCCCGCTCGATGTACTTGAACGGATGACGGCATTGCTGGCACCGCAGGCCGGGCTGCCGATCCGCGATCGGGACCACTGGCTCGCCACCTTCATGCCTCTGGCAGCCATGCCGTTCGACGCGCACCGCCATGTTGCGGCCTTGGTCCCGGGCGCGCCCGCACGCCAAAACCAGCGAACACCTGCGATCCCGGTCCTGCGCGAGCGCATCGACAGTGCCGCCGATCCGGAACGGCTTATTCTGTCGGCGCTGATGTCGTCCGATGCCGACGCCTTCGAGGCGGCCCTGCGTGACGTGCAGGACGACGGGGCGCGCAAGGCAATCGCCCACATCGGCGCCCGCTTCGATGTATGGCAGGCCGTCGCCCAGCGCTTTCCGCCCGCGCTGCTCGGCCGGATCACCGCCTTGCTGGCGCCGCGGGCGGCCATCATCCTGCGCGATCTGCATGCCGGTGCGCACGCCGCAGCGATTCCCGAACGTCGCCGCTGGCTCGCAAGCATCATGCACCTGACTACCACACCATTCGACGCCGCCCGCTATGCCGCCGCAATGAGCGCGGTAGCCATCGACACCGGTAGCGAAGCGGACACGGAATCCGCACAGCGCATCCTGTCCGCCCTCCTTGCCGCCGACGCGGCCGCCTTGCAGCCCGATACCCTGGTCGTGCATGCCGACGCTGCGCGCCAGGCCATCGCCCGAATCGGCGCCCGTGCCGACGTATGGCAGCCGGTCGCGCGGCGCTTTCCGCTTGCGCTGCTCGATGAGATGACGGCATTGATGGCCCCGGCCGCGCCAGCCATCCTGCGGCAGCCGCCAATCGCCAGCGGCGGCGCGGCACTGCCCGCGCGCGAGCGCTGGCTGGCCAGCATCATGCACCTGGCGGCGACGCCATTCGACCCGGTGCGCTATGCGGCGGCGGTGGGCGCCCCTGTGCCACCGGACGCGCGGTCCGGCGACACCGCGCAGCCGCTTCAGCGCATCCTGGCGGCGCTCGGCGACGCCGATGCGGCCGCCCTGACGCCCGATCTGCTCTCGACACACGACGATGCGGCGCGCCAGGCGATCGCGCGGACCGGCGCCCGCTTCGATGTGTGGCAGCGCGTCGCCCTGCGTTTTCCGCTCGCGCTGCTGGACGAATTGACGACACTGGTGGCCCCGCAGGCGCCCGCCATCCTGCGCGGCATCGCGGCCGCGTCGGGGGCGCCGGCACGCGACCTCTGGCTGGCCAGCATCATGCACCTGGCGGTGACGCCCTTCGACGCACAGCGCTACAGCGCCGCGCTGCGCGCCCCCAGCGCCCACATGATCGACCTGTGGCGGCAAGTCGCCGCGCGCACGGCCGCCGTGGAGAACCAGCTTCAGCGCGACATGCAGATGCAGGCCATCGCGGCGCATGCGGCGCACAGCGCGAGCCCGCCGGACTTCCTGCGCGCCGCCCATGACGCGCTCGGACATGCGCAACGCATCGATCTGACTGCCGTCGATGCGCGCGCCCGCACCGCGTTCCTGCTGCGCGCGCTCGTCGACGGCGACCCGGCCGGCCTCACTCCGGCCGTTTTTGCAGGTCTCGGCGACCATGCCCGCAAGGCGATCATGGACATCGGCGCGCGCGCCGCCGTGTGGGAGCCGGTCGCGCAAGACTTCCCCACGCAGGTGCTCGATGCGCTCAGCGCCCTGCTGGAGCCGCACGCCGCAAGCACACCAGCATCCGACCGTGCGCGCTGGCTGGCCGCCATCATGCGGCTGACCGCAGCCCCGGCCCCCGCCGCGCAAGCGGCCACGCCTGCCGCGCACGGCGATACGACCAGCCGCCTGCGGCAAGCCATCAAGGCGCACATGGCAAGCCCTGACAGCGTACTGCAACACGCCATCGACGCGCATGCGGAGCGCAGCGCGGATACCGCCGGCTTCCTGCGCGTCGTTCTCACCGCACTGGAAGCCGGTGCGGAAATCGACCTGGAAGCCATCGCCGGGCAGGTCGACAGCCAGCCTGCCGCAGCGGAACCGCCGCCCGCAAGCGCCGCCCCATCCACCCCGGAGGACCCCATGCCTGCCGCACCGACCATCCACGCGCAGTCCGACCCCGACGTGCTGCGGCGGATCGCCGCCCACCTCGACAATGCCGGCGAGCACGGAAAAACCCTGCTCGGTGCCGCCCAAGCCCATGCCAGCCGCAGCGCGGCGCCGCAGGCCTACCTGGGCCAGGTGCTCGACGACCTGGCCAACGAGCGTGCGGTCGATCTCGATGATCTCGACCAGCGCTTCGCCGCAGCGCCGCCGCCGGCGCCGAAACGGGCCGCCGTCTCCTGCGCGCGCGCCCTCGCCGCCCACGCGCCGGCGCAGCGCGCGGCGCTGGCCCACCTGCTCCACGGCGCCGGCGACGACAGCGCGCAGTTTTCGGCGGGGCTGCTCGACAGCGTGGTGACCTTGCTGGCCGGGGCCGACCTGGAGGCAGTGCAGCGCTGCGCGCGCGAGGTTGGCGGCGCACTGGCGCGGGACCTGCCTGCGCCCGCCGCCGCCCGCATCGGGATGCGCACCAGGCAATTTGCCTTCGGCTGGTTTTTCGAACAGCGCCTGCGCTTCGAACCTGCCGCGTATGCGCGCTCGCTGGCATCCCATCTGACCGAACCGGCCGGCGTCGCCGCGCCGGCGCAGCGCCATGCATCGGCCCTGAGGCCGGCGCTGACCCCGGCCACCGCCAGCTTGCTCGATGACGAATGCGACGCCCTGTACCTGTCGAACGCCGGCCAGGTATTGGCAGGGCCTTACCTTCCGCGTCTGTTTGCGATGGTGGGCCTGACCGAGGGCGCCCGCTTCAAGAACGCCGAAGCGGCCGAACGCGCGGTACACCTGGTGCAGTTCATCGTCAGCGGCCAGACCGACTGCCCGGAATACCAGCTCGGCCTGAACAAGGTCTTGTGCGGCTTGAAGCTGAGCGCCCCGATCGTACGCGAGATCGTGCCGACCGGCGAAGAGCGGGAGGCGGTCGACACCATGCTGCGGGCGATGATCGCGCACTGGAAAACCATCGGCAATACCTCGCCCGACGGCTTGCGCCAGGCGTTCCTGCAGCGGCCCGGCAGCATGCACCTGAAAGACGACGCCTGGCGCCTGAAAGTGGAAGCCGGCTCCTTCGACATGCTGCTCGATGCGCTCCCGTGGTCATTCTCGGTTATCCGGCATCCTTGGATGGAAAGGGCTGTGCATGTCGAATGGCGCTGAAAAAGAGGCCCTGACGGCCAACGCGCGCAGCCTGGCGCGCGAGATCGACTGGTTCGGGGCGGTGCTGACGGCGCGCTTCGAGACCTACTTCGTGGCCCAGGATGCCGACGCGGGGGTGGTGCCGGTCTTTCCGGCCCCGCCCGACCTGGCCGGCGACACCTCATTGTTCGCCGAGACAGTGCGCAGCGGCGCCGGGACGGCGATGAGCGCCGACGAGCGCATCGTCCTGATCCTGGCGCTGCTGCCGCACGTGCGCCCGCAGGCGCTCGATCTGCTGCTGACGCATAACAAGCTGATCGAACGTACCTTCACCGAGTTCGGCGGCGTGCGCGGCGCGGCGCACAGCGGCTTGCTGCCGACCGGCGAAACCGGCGTCTTCATCCTCGCCGGCGACGACTTGCAGCGCCGCTTCGAAGTGGGACGCCTGTTCGAGCCGTCGCATTTTTTTGCGAAGCTGGGCATCTTGCGCATGCAGCAGGCGGCCAGCGGCGAGCCGGCGCTGCGCGCGACCCTGGCGGTGGAGAGCGATTATCTGCACCGGCTCACCGTCGGCCAGCAGCACAAGCCGGACTTCGGCGCCGGTTTTCCGGCCAAGCTGATTACCACCCCGCTGGCGTGGCCCGACCTGGTGCTGGCGCCCGAGGTGATGGATGAAATCGAGCAGATCCGCGCGTGGCTGCGCGGCGGCCCCGCCCTGCTGCGCCGCTGGGGCCTGGAAACCAAGGTCAAGGCCGGCTTTCGCGCCTTGTTCTACGGCCCTCCGGGCACCGGCAAGACGCTCACCGCGACCCTGCTCGGGCAATCGGTCGGGGTGGACGTGTACCGCATCGACCTGTCGATGATCGTGTCCAAATATATCGGCGAGACCGAAAAGAACCTGGCCAATGTGTTCGACCAGGCGCAGAACAAGAACTGGATCCTGTTTTTCGACGAGGCCGACGCCCTGTTCGGCAAGCGCACCGAAGGCAGCAGCTCGAACGACCGTCACGCCAACCAGGAAATCTCGTACCTCCTGCAACGAGTGGAGGACTTCCCCGGCGTCGTGATCCTGGCGACCAACCTGCGCTCGAATCTGGACGAGGCGTTCGCGCGCCGCTTCCAGGCGGCGATCTATTTTCCGCTGCCGGACGCGCTGCAACGCGAACAATTGTGGGACAAGCTGTTTCAGGACCGCGCTCTGCTGGGCGCCGACGTCGATCTGCACCGCCTGGCCGACAAGCACGTGCTCTCGGGCGGCGCCCTGACCAACGTGGCGCGCTACGCCGCCATTCGCGCGGCGCGGCGCCAGGAAAAGCAGCCGGCCGATTCCGTGCGCATCGAACTGGACGACCTGGAACGCGCGATCAAGAAGGAATTCATCAAAGAAGGACGCACCCTTTAGGGAACTATGAACCTACACTCACCGTGGTCTTTCCTGCCTTGCGCGGCGCTGGGCGTCGTGTTGGCGCTGTCCGAACCGGCGGTCCTGGCAGCCGCCGCGCCGGTGCCGGTGCCGGCCAAGGCGGCGGCCAAGCCGGCACCGCCCAAGCCTGTCGCGGCGGCCAGGCCGGCACCACCGGAAGCGGTGACGCTGCCCGTGCCGACGCCGGAAACGCATATCGTGGTTGTGCCGGCGCCAGCGCCGGCGGTTGCGGTGCCCACGCCGGTGCCACCCAAGGGCGCCGCGGCGGCCGCGCCGGCGCCAGCCAAGGAGACGGCTGTTGCCGCGCCGGCGGCGCCCAAGACGGTCCCGCTGCCGGCCAAGACGGTCGCGGGGCCGCGCCTGCTGTCGGTCGAGGTGCTGCAAGGTTACGATACAAAAAAACGCAAGCGCATCCAGGAGGCGCTCAAGCTGATCTTCCAGGGCGACGCCTCGTATGCAAAAGCCCATGCCGCAGCCGGCCAGCCCCTGTCGGACAATGTGGTGGGACCGATCACGCTCTCCTTCATCACGCGCTTCTGGTTCTACTACAACATGGATCCCGCGCCGAACGTGTCGGACGATTCGGTCGCCGCCCTGCTGCATTTCGCCGACCGCCTGGCGGCGCACAAGGAATGGCGCCCCGATGTCCTCAGCGTCGAATTCGGCCAATGGATCGACAAGCAAGCCGACCGCGCCACCTTGTATCCGATCCGGCTCCGGCTCGACGAGGTCAAGCTGCCGCCGGTGCTGGTGCGCTACCATGCGGTGGTCCGGCCGCAACTGGTCAACGAGGGCGACAAGGTTGGCCAGGCTTACTGGTACGGGTTGACGGAGGACGACCTGAAGACCATTGCCAGCAAGCGTGAGTTTTCGGCCGCCACGGTCAAGGCGCTCAAGGCGCTGGTCGAACCGGACACCGTCATCGCGCACGCCGACTTCGAGGAAGAAGTGCAGGCGGTCCTGGCCGATACCGGGCAGAAGACTGCGCCCCTGCTGCCGCTGCTCAAGGAGCATGCGGTGACGACAGATCACGGCATCGGCGTGACCGACGACACCCTGGCCGCCATCGCCGACCGGCCCGTGCTGCCGGCACCCCTGGCCACCTTGCTGCAAAAGATGGTCGGCATGCAGTACCCGCACCAGCAACTGTTCGCGCGCGCGCTGCAAGACCGTCTCAGCGTGGGGATTGGCAGTTGCCAGCCGATCGTGTCGCCGACGCGCCGGGCCCCGCCGCCGTCCGGGCGCATGAGCGACGACGACATGAAGTCCCTGATCGCCGCCGTCAGTTCCGGCCAGAGTGCCGACCCCGCGCTCGGCGCCCGCCTTCAAACCCTGCGCAACGCCAATATCTGCGCGCCGGCCGACCCCGACCTCGCCATCGACGGGGCCCTTTCCAGCGAGAACCCGGGCAACAGCGAACTGAATACGATTGGCGATCTGTACAAGCGCTACAGCTACCTGTTCGAGCAGGTGGGGCGCAAGACGCCGGTGTACGACCCGTCCGCACCGATCACCCTGGCGTCAACCCTGTGTGGTTGCAGCGACGACCAGAAAACCAAGGTGTTCCGCTTTCTGCCGTTCTGGCACGGGGGCGCGGCCCAGCAGATCGATTTCAGCCTGGTATCGCGGATCAATTACTACGGCGTCACGTTCGACAATAACGGCGAACTGATCATGGCAAACGGCGGCGGCAGGCTCAGCGAGCTGTTCGGTGGTGAGCAGGACCGGCAGCTCGACTTCGTGACTGCCGCGCGCCGTCACCGGGTCAAGGTCGACTGGGTCATTGGGCGCAGTGCGTGGGGGCCGTGGTCGACGCTCGGCACCAAGGAACGCGAGCAGCGGTTTGCCCGGCTGTCGGACAACATCTGGCGCTTTCTCGACGCGCGCATGACCGACTTCCCATCCCGGGCTCGGCCATGGCAGTCGTTCGGCACGGCGCCGGTGCCGGTGCGCGGCGATGGCGTCACCCTGTATTTTGACGGCTATCCGCGCGATGCCGAGTCGGTGGCCCAGTTCGACGCCTTCGTGGTCCGGCTGCGCAAGGTGCTTGACGAGCACGATTTCGATTTGAACATCATGATGCGCCGCGCCGAACTGAACCACGGAATTTACCAGTACGACAAGCTGGCCGACATGCTGCGCCCGAAGGAAGCGCTGGCGCCAAGGTCGCTGTCCGAACGGAGCCTCCAGTTCTTTCAACGCGAGCAGGTGCGCAAGCTGCCGTATTTCCTGGTCTTGTTCGATGAGCCGACCGGACACAACAAGCAATTGCTGCGGCGCGAGATCGAGACCGGGAATAGCGCCATGGATCAGCTGCGCCTCTTGAACCGGATGGTGCCGGTCATTAATTTTGACGGCGAGGGCTGGCAGCAGCTGGAAGACGACCTGATCTATTTCAACCAGAACTTCGGCGGCGTGGGTTTTTGGCCGGGCAGAACATTTACCGCCACGGCGCCGCCCAAGCGGGCCGTGGCCGGCGTCATGCACTGCAACGAATCGCAATCGGTGGACGATTGTATCCAGGATTTTTTCCGCGACCCTCCGGGCCAGGCCAGCAGCACCGACAGCACGGTCAGCAAGCTGGTCTGCGAATACCGCTGGCCGCTGCGCTTCACGCTCGATCTGCTGATCCTCATCCTGGTGCTGCTGGCGGTCACGTACGCACGCTCGTGCCAGGCGCGCACGCTGCTGCGCAAACACTACCTGGCGCCGCTGGCCGTGGCGCTGCTGGCCATACTGGTGCTGGTCGCCTTGCTGCTGTTCGATCCCTACCTGGCACCTTTGACGGACGGCTACCTGATTCCCGCCGTGCTGGTGCTCTGTCTGATCGGCATGTATTTCTACTTCCGCGCGAAATTCAAGGAGCGCAACGAGCGGCCGTAGGCACGGCATGCCGTCCAGTGCCTATTTACAGGAGAAACCGATGAAAACCACTGCGCGCCATGCGTCTGGCAACGCAGCGGGCGGCGGCCAGGCTACCCGCGAGTCGACGCCAGCCACCGCCCAGATCGACAGCAGCGCTCGCGTGCTGCGGATGAACGCATGGGCGCAGCGCATCGACGGCAGCGACCGGATGGTCGCGCAGCGCCAGCCCTCAATGCACTCATCGGGCTGACAAAAAAACACCCGGGCACGCCACCGCCGGAACTAGTCGCCGAGGCGTCGGCGCACGTCGTGCGCTTCCAGGCCGCCTACAAGAACGGGGTCGCTATTTCGGAAACGTCCGGCCTCCCCAACAAGACAAAACTCGAAGCGGACGAACTCGCCATCCTGAACCACGTTGCGCAAAACTTGAAGCGCCTGGCGGACATGGATTGGGCGCGCCCGGCCGGCATCATCCCAACGTCATACGGGACCAGCAGCGCTGCGGACTCGACAGGAAAAACGCATACGCTCGGCCAGGGCGGGAAGACCGTCACGGGCCGCATAGGCAGCAAGACGGGCGCGGCGGCCTTCACGATGGACGCGGCGATTGCCCTCAACACCATCTATGGGCTGACGTTCAAGAACGCGTTTATCGCCGGGCATTTGGTCACCCGCTGGGCCGGTGGGAAGGCCGCCGACAACAACCTCGCGCCCTTGACCGGCTATTTCAACCAGGGGCTCATCCGCACGCCCGAGTCGGCCGCGGAAGGGATGATGAGGAACGACGAGGTCATGTCGTACAGCGCCCGCGCCATCTACGGCAGGGCTGGGAACGATGGCAGTTCGGTCACGTTCGCGAAAAAAGACCTGGACCTGATTCCGACTGCGGTACACGTGGTCGTCACCCGGATGGCATTGCAGGCGGATGGCAATGCCGAGAATATCGCGCACTGGAACGTCGAAAAGACAAGCCGTTTCAACCAGAATGTTGTCCTCAGCCTGGCCAACGTCAAGGCAGCGGCAACGGGAGGCGCGAGCGGCGATTCCACGTCGTCATCGAGCGAGGAGATGTAGTAACAGGTGATTCCATTTGCACGGCTGGTATTAATTTCCTTCAATTTGGTATGCATATCGGCTGATATTGGTGTTATATTGGTCTAGCGATCTTGTATATAAAACATCAGAATCGCCGCGCGGTTCGATTCCGTCATCGCCGTACGGGTAAGGAAACGTCGCGCGGCACATGGATCGCTCTGGCTATCTCCGGCACGCACGTGCCCCGACAATTTGATATGGAGCCTCAATTGAATAGAACAATCATCAATAGCCTGATCGTCAGCGTGCTGGGCGGATCGCTGGCCGCGTGCGGCGGCGGCAGCGGCAATACCTCCACCGGCACCCAGTCTTCCCAAAGCAAGATGATGGCGGCAACGAGCGTCTGTTACACGCCGTGGAACAGCACCACCGTCTACGATGGCGGCAAATCGGTCAGCTACGGGGGAATCAACTACACGGCCGCCTACTGGACGCAGGGAGACAATCCATCGACCAACAGCGGGGCCGCTGGAAGTGGCAAGCCATGGACGGTGAGTGGCTCGTGCGGCACCACGCCGACTCCGACTCCGACACCGACGCCGACTCCGACTCCGACTCCGACTCCGACTCCGACTCCGACTCCGACTCCGACTCCGACGCCAACCCCAACTCCGACGCCAACGCCGACACCAACGCCCGCGGGCTGCGCGGTCTGGGCCGAAGGCATCACCTATACCGCAGGTCAGATGGTCAGCTACCTCGGCGTCTCGTACACTGCGCGCGTCACGCACACCGCGTACGTCGGCACCAACTGGAATCCGAAAGATTCACCAACCTTGTGGGCGGCTGGCGGTGCTTGCACCACGCCGACTCCGACTCCGACTCCGACTCCGACTCCAACTCCAACGCCAACGCCAACTCCGACACCAACGCCAACACCAACGCCAACACCGACGCCAACACCGACGCCAACACCCACGGGTCTTGCCAGGCACGCGCTGGTCGGCTACTGGCACAATTTCGCCAACCCGAGCGGCAACACCTACCCGATCGGCCAGGTCAGCAACGACTGGGACGTGATCGTCGTCTCGTTCGCGGACAACGCGGGCAATGGCAACGTGAGCTTCACGCTCGACCCGAGCGCCGGCAGCGAAGCCCAGTTCATCGCCGACATCAAGGCGAAAAAAGCGCAGGGCAAGAAAGTGGTGCTGTCGCTGGGCGGACAAAACGGTTCGGTATCGGTCGGCTCGACCGCCGAAGCGACCAACTTCACCAATTCGCTGTACGCGATCATCGTGAAATATGGCTTCGACGGCATCGACCTCGACCTGGAAAACGGCGTCTCCCAAGGCGCGGCGATCCAGACTTACCTGCCGGTCGCGGTCAAGAACCTCAAGGCCAAGGTGGGCGCGGGCTTCTACCTGTCGATGGCGCCGGAATGGGTGTATGTGGAAGGCGGCTTTACCAGCTACGGATCGATCTGGGGCGCGTACATCCCGATCATCAACGCCTTGCGTAACGAACTGACGATCCTGCATCCGCAGTATTACAACAACGGCGACATCTACACGCCGTATGCGAGCGGCGCGCTCAAGGCCGGCTCCACCGATCAACTGGTGGGCACCGCGAAAATGCTGATCGAAGGCTTTACGTACGGCGGCAATAACTTTGCCGGCTTGCGTCCGGACCAGGTGGGCTTTGGCGTGCCGTCGGGAAGAAGTTCGGCCGGTTCGGGCTTTACCACTACGACCGACGTCAACAACGCGCTCACCTGCCTGACCCGCCTGCTCAACTGCGGCACCATCAAACCGGTCAAGGCCTACCCCGAGTTCCGCGGCGTGATGACGTGGTCGATCAACTGGGACAAGCACGATGGCTACAACTTCTCGGCGCCCGTCAAGGCGACCCTGAAAACGCTGCCGTAAGCACTAGACAGGGCCGCCCGGGCGGCCCTTTCCCGGGCGGCCCTTCCATCGACATCAGTTCAGCGCCGGCGTCTGCTGCACCACGATGTCCCGTTCCTCGATCAGCCTGCGCCTGAGCTCGGCCTTGAGCTGCTCATAGCTCGCCGATTCGGCCGGGCGCGTCTGCTGGATTTCGATCACATGCCAGCCGCCGGCAACACCGCGCACCGGCACGGGTACCACACCGGGCACGCCGTGCGCCTCGATGACCTCTGCAATGGATTTGTCCATCTGGGCCAGGCGCATCCAGCCGAGCTCACCTTCAGGCTTGGCCTGTTTCAGCTTTTTCGCGCGGGTGCGGGCAATCTCGGCAAAGCTGGCCCCACCCTTGATTTCACCGATCGCCTGTGCCGCTGCGGTTGCGGACGCGAAGCGGATCTGCGCCAGCTTGTACTCCTTCTTGCCGAGCAGCGGGTCGCTCAGGCGCCTGTACGCCGCGCGCAACTTCTCGTCGGACACGCCGGCACTGTCGAATGCCAGCGGCACCAGTATGGCGCCCTCCACCGCCACCCCAGCCAGGGTGGCCGGATCGAACCGGCAGTTCTCGACGATGTCGATGGCCTGCTTGTCCACCAGCGGCTCGCCGCTCGACAGTTCAATCTTGGGCGTGAGCGGCGCGCCATCGGTCCATACCAGCACGCGCACGGTCACATTCGGCAGCGGGCCGTCCAGCTCGGGGAAGCGGATCAGTTTATTCGTGCGGGTGCAGCGCTCGACAGCCAGCCGGGCCGGGAGGTAACCCGCCTGCACCGGCAGCTTCCACGGCACCGTGATCACCCACGGCGTGCCGTCGTCGCTGGCGCGCGCCGGTTTGCAAGTGGCCGCCAGCGCCAACGATGCGCGGTCGAGCACGGCGTAGCCGCTCTCGCCGATCACGCCGATCACCCGCGCCGCCTTGTCCGCGCCGAGCTGGACCCGGGTGGCGCCTTCCATCCGGTAGCGCAGCGCTTCGGCCGGATAGGTCTGGGCCGCGCAGGCGGACAAAGGCAGTTCGGCGCCAGATGCGGCCGATGCCAGGACAGTCAGCGCCAGCAGCGCGCCAAGCCTCAGCATTGCCGCGCTCCCCATGATGGTTCGAGCGCCACGCTGAACGCGGGCCTGCATGGCGCTGGCGTGACCGCCGGTCAATCCCATGCCGTGGTATTGGGTGGCGCAGCCGCTTAAAAGCAGACCCGGCGCAACACCGCTGAGGATTCGGTACATAGCAAACCTGTCAGTGAGAGTCGATGTGGAAATTTCCGGTTTGAAATTTATCCGAAACCACTGCCAGGCTCAAGGTATTTATGAAAATGACACCGTTTGTGTGCAAAACAACCACACGGTGCGGACGGCTAGCCGAGGGCGCGCATCAGCATCGCCACGGCCACCAGCGCCGAGACCAGCGCGAAGCCCTGTTGCAGGCGCGCTCCGGGCAGGCGCGCAGCGACCAGCCGGCCGGCGCCCATCCCGGCCAGCGCCCCCAGCGCGAACGGCAAGGCGATGGCCCATTCCAGGTGGCCGGTGGCGGCGCTGGCCGCCACACCAGCCAAGGACACCAGCGCAATGACCGCCAAGGACGTCGCCAGCACCGATTGCGTGCCCAGGTCGGTGAAGCGCTGCAGCGCCGGCACCATCACGAAACCGCCACCCACGCCCAACAGGCCCGACAAGCCGCCGGCCACCAGCCCGGACCAGCACAGCGCCCGCGCACACGGTGCCGTCCAGTTCAGCTTGCCGCGCGCGAGGTCGAGCCGGCACGGCGGCGGCTTGCTGCGTTGCGGCAAGGTGCCGTCGGCGCAGCGTGAACGTTGCCAGGCGCGCGCCGCGACATACATCAGTACCACGGCAAACACGGCCGTCAGCGGGCGGTTGGGCATGCGCTGGGCCAGCCACAGTCCCAGCGGCGAGCACACCACCCCGGCCGCCGCCACCAGCAGCGCCGCCTTGTAGCGCACGGTGCCGCTGCGCAGGCCCATGACGGCGCCCAGGCTGGCCGCCAGGGCCACCGCCAGCAAGCCGACGGGACCGGCCTGGGCCACCGAGAGGCCCGCCCCGAACACCAGCAGCGGCACGGCCAGGATGCCGCCGCCGGCGCCGGTCAGCGCCAGCACGATGCCGACCGCAAATCCAAGCAGCGCGACGGTGCTCATCGGGCCACCCTCACGAGTCGGCCAGGGTCGGTTTGGCCAGCCACTCGCGGCCCTTGAGCATGCCGCGCCAGTACAGCGGCGGCAGGATGCGTTCCTTGAGCAGCCACGCCAGCCGTGACGGCCGGGTGCCGTCGATCAGCCACGAGGGAAAACTGGGCGCGAGCTTGCCGCCGTAACTGAACTCGGCCAGCACGATCTTGCCCCGTTCCACCGTCAGCGGACAGGCGCCGTAGCCGTCGTAGCGGGCCACGCCGGCGCGCTGGCCCAGCGCCGCCAGCACATTGTGCGCCACCACCGGCGCCTGCTTGCGCGCGGCCGCCACGGTCTTGGCGTTGCTGGTGTTGATGGTGTCGCCCAGCGCGTGGATATTGGCCCACTGCTTGTGGCGCAAGGTGGCCGGATCGACATCGACCCAGCCGGCCGCGTCGGCCAGCGGGCTGACGCGCACGAAGTCCGGCGCCACCTGGGGCGGCACCACATGCAGCAGCGAGAATGCGCGCGTGATGGTTTCCTTGTCGCCGCCGGCATTCACGCGGGTAAACGTGGCGCGCCGTGCCGGGCCGTCGACCGCGGTCAGGGTGTGGCCCAGATGCAGGCCGATGCCGTAGCCGTTCACGTATTCCATCAGCGCCGGCACGTAGTCGGGCACGCCGAACAGGGCCGGCGCGGCGCTGCAGAAGTCGACCTGCACCTTGCCGAGCAAGCCGGCACGCTTCCAGTGGTCGGCCGACAGGTACATGGCCTTCTGCGGCGCGCCAGCGCATTTGATGGGCGCCGGCGGCTGGGTAAAGATGGCCTGGCCGGCGCGCAGGCTGCGCACCAGCTGCCAGGTATACGGCGCCAGGTGGTACAGGTAGTTCGAGGTCACGCCATTGCTGCCGAGGGTGTCGGAGAGGCCCGCGATGGCGTGCCAGTCGAGCTTCAAGCCCGGGCAGACCACCAGTTGGCCGTAGCGCACCACGCGGCAGCCGTCGAGGATGACGGCGTTGCGCTCCGGCTCGAAGGCCGCCACCGCCGCCTTGATCCACTTGACCCCGCGCGGAATGACCGAGGCCATGGTGTGGGCCGTGCGCGCGGCGTCGAACACGCCGCCGCCGACCAGGGTCCAGCCGGGCTGGTAGTAATGCACATCGGCCGGGTCGACGATAGCGATGTCGAGCTGCGGCGCGCGCGCCAGCAGGCTGGCCGCCGTCGCAATGCCGGCCGCGCCGCCGCCGATGATGAGCACCGCATGCTCGGCTTCGGCCACATCCAGCGGGGTGCGGCCGTGGTTGGCGATGCGCCGCACCACGCCCTGCATGTTGAAGCCGGCCTTGCGGGCGGCGTCGACGATCTGCGGCAGCGGCATCCGGTCGGCCTGCGACAGCGCCCACATCGTGGTCGAACGCATGCCGCTGCGGCAGTACGCCAGCACCGGCTTGGGCAGCCGGTCGAGCAAGGCACCGAAGGCGGCGCCCTGCTCGTCCGTCACCTTGCCCGACTCGGCCGGCAGGTAGTGGGCCGTCAGCCCGGCGGCGTGCGCAGCCCGCTCGATCTCGGCGAACAGAGGCTGGTCGCCGCCCTCGCCATCGGGACGGTTGCAAATGATGCTGCAAAAGCCGGCCTGGCGCAATTCTTCCAGCTGTTCCGGCAGGATCTGGGCCGACACTGCCAGTGCCGGCGTGAGCGCGTGAATGGCCATGGTTCCTGTGCGCTTACAGCGCGTTGAGAGGAATCTTGAGGTAGCGCTGGCCGTTCGCTTCGGGTTCGGGGAAGTGCCCGGCACGCATGTTGATCTGGACCGAGGGCAGGATCAGGGCCGGCATGGCCAGGGTGGCGTCGCGCCGGGTGCGCATGGCCACGAAGGCTTCTTCGCTGACGCCGTTGCCGACGTGGACGTTGTGGGCCCGCTCCTCGGCCACCGTGCTGACGAAGCGCACTTCCCTGCCGCCGGGCTGGTAGTCGTGGCACATGTAGAGCAAGGTGTCGTCGGGCAGGGCCAGCACCTTGCCGATCGACCGGTACAAGGTGGCCGCGTCGCCGCCGGGGAAATCGCAGCGCGCGGTGCCGTAGTCGGGCATGAACAGGGTGTCGCCCACGAAGGCGGCCAGCTGCGCGCCGCTGCCGACCACGTAGCTCAGGCAGGCCGGCGTGTGGCCTGGTGTGTGCAGCGCGCGGCATTCCAGGCTGCCGATGCGGAAGGTGTCGCCGTCGGCGAACAGATGATCGAACTGGCTGCCGTCGCGCGCCATGCCGGCGCCGGTATTGAGCAAGGTGCCGAACACTTCCTGCACGGCGGCGATGTGGCGGCCGATGCCGGTTTTGCCGCCCAGGCGCTGTTGCAGGTAGGGCGCGGCGCTCAGGTGATCGGCGTGGACGTGGGTTTCCAGGATCCACTCGACCGTGGCGTCCAGTTCGGCCACGCGGGCGATCAGCTTGTCGGCCAGGGTGGTGGCCGTGCGGCCCGATGTCTGGTCGAAATCGAGCACGCTGTCGATCAGGGCGCAGCGGCGCGTAGCGGGGTCGAGCACCAGGTAGCTGACGGTGCTGGTGCTGGTGTCGAAGAAACCCTCGACCTGGAATGGTGCTGTACTCATGATGTGGCGGTCTCCTGTGGCTCAGTGGAGATAACGCAAAAAGCATGCCATTACGATCCGACGAGGAAAATTGATCCATGTCCTTGATTTGTTAATGGATTCATACTATACGCAGCATGGCGGCGGCCTGCCACCGCACTGCCACATGGCAGTGCCGCTTGACAGTCATGGCAGTGCTGCGCCACCATGCGCATCTGACCAGGAGCCACGCGATGCCGATCGACCCAACTATCCCGGCGCCGCCCGCGCCGCTGTCCGCGCAGGTGCAGTCGCTGGTGTCCTTCCTCGATCACGAGGCGCAGCCGATGATCGTGCTCGATCCCGACTACAACATCCTCGCCGCCAATGACGCCTACCGGCGCCAGTTCGGCGCCACCGGCAAGCCGTTCATCGGCCAGAAGTGCTACCGCGTCTCGCACCACTACGAGCTGCCCTGCGACCAGGCGGGCGAGCATTGTCCGATGAAGAAGGCGCAGGAATTGCGCGGGCCGGACCGGGTGCTGCACATTCACCACACGCCGCGCGGCCCTGAACATGTGGATGTCGAATTGCGCCCGATTTTCGATGAACACGGCGTCATTACCGCGTACGTCGAGCGCCTGTCGACGGTGCGCAGCGCGTCGGCGCGGCCCAGCGACGGTGGGCTGGTCGGCCGCGCGCCCGCCTTCAACCAGGCGCTGGCGGCGTTGCAGCGGGTGGCGCCATCGATGCTGCCGGTGCTGCTGCTGGGCGAATCGGGGACCGGCAAGGAACTGTTCGCGCGCGCCGTGCACGCCACCAGCGCGCGCGCCGGCGGCCCGCTGGTGGTGGTCGACTGCTCGGGCCTGAGCGAAACCCTGTTCGAAAGCGAACTGTTCGGGCATGAAAAAGGCGCGTTCACGGGTGCGGCGGTGCGCAAGCCGGGGCTGGTGGAGACGGCGCAGGACGGCAGCATTTTTCTCGATGAAATCGGCGACGTGCCGCTGGCCATGCAGGTCAAGCTGCTGCGCCTGATCGAAACGGGGACGTACCGGCGCGTGGGCGGCGTGGAAACCTTGCACGCCAACTTTCGCCTGATCGCCGCGACCCACAAGCCGCTCGATGCGATGGTGGCGCGCGGCGAGTTCCGGCAAGACCTGTTTTACCGCATCAATGCGTTTCCGATCCGCCTGCCGCCGCTGCGCGAGCGCGCCGACGACATCGCCCTGCTGGCCGATTCCTTCCTGCGGCGCGCCGGCGGCGGCATGCGCACGCTGAGCATCGATCCGGAGGCGCTGGCTGCGCTGCGGCGGCGAGCGTGGCCGGGCAATATCCGCGAGCTGCGCAATGTGCTCGACCATGCCAGCCTGTTCGCCGACGATGGCGTGATCCGGGTCGCGCATCTGCCGGCGGCGCCGGCCCTGTCCAGCCCTGTGCCGAAGGCCGCCGGCGGCGCATTCGATGACGTGCCGAGCCAGTTTGCAGGCACCCGCAGCGAGCTTGCGGCGTCGCTCGGCATCAGCGAGCGCACCTTGTACCGGCGCCTCAAGCGGCAGGCCAAGGGGTAATCGCGCCGTCGCGTGTGGCCGATCGTTCGCCCGGACATTGCGTGGCAAGCGCCAGGAGATTGCCATGTTCCAGAGGCCAAGGTGATTTGCTGAATTGTCCGCGTTACATTGTCCAGAGCCACAAAAGCAGCGTGTGGTCGAGCGTGCATCCGGGTTTGCTCATCCATTGACAATCAATTTTCTTAGCGTAAGCAATGCGCCCATGTAATCGAATGCATCCAAGTCACTTTCCAATTGCTTTGCTCCCAGGCCAAGCGACGTGATCAGCAGCGCCTTGTTTTCCTCAAACACATCGGCTGCGGCCGTATCGTCGGATGCCAGCAATACTTCCATTTGGTTTAGAACCGCCCGCAGCTTGTCCGGATTCGCTGCGGCGTCGTCCACCGCCGCAGTCGTGACCGACAAGTACTTGAGCGCCTTTTCCAGGGCAGTCTGCTGGGCGCGCACATCGTCAATCAACGCGGCCATGTCAGTTGCAGGATCGCTGGCACGCAAGGCATTTTCCACTGCCGCGGCGGCGGCTTGCAAACCGATGGCGCCCAGTGAACCCGCCGCCCCCTTTAGCGTATGCAAGCGCTGCCGCACTGCCTTGTCGTCTCCGGCAGTCATCTCGGCTTCAAGCTTGCCGGCATCATCGTGGTGATGGGCGGCTAGCTGCAGCAACAACTTCACCAGCGTCGCGGCATCGCCACCCAATACGCCCAGGCCGCAGCCAATATCGAGCCCGCCGAAATCAGCAAGTGAGTCCAGAATGCCATCGGGGTGACGGGGCTGCAAGTGGGTCGACTGAGCGTGGGCAATGCCCTGCACCTCGCCGGCCAGCGTATTGTGGCCGCTGGCAGACAACCATTTCAGTAGAGTCTCATACAGTGCTACCGGTTCCACTGGCTTGACGATGAAGTCATTCATGCCGGCCTCCTCGCAATCGCGCCGGTTTTCGTCGAACGCATCGGCTGTCAGCGCGACGATCGGTGTATTTTTCCATTCCGGCAGTGCGCGAATGGCGCGCGTCGCTTCCACTCCATCCATATAGGGCATCTGGATGTCCATCAGGATCAGGTCATAGTTCGCTGATTGCGCCATTGCCACCGCCTGACGGCCATCGACCGCGATATCGGCCGACAGATCCACGGCATGAAGCAGCTCCAGTGCGACCTCGCTATTGATTTCATTGTCTTCCGCCAAGAGGATGCGCGCGCCGCCATGCTGCTGACGCAGGCGTGTTTCAGCGGCGGACGGATCGGCAAAGGATGGCGCGACCGGCATCACACCGTGTCCGCGTTGCAGACGGGCGGTGAACCAGAACGTGCTGCCCGCGCCAAGCGTGCTTTCAGCGCCGACTTCGCCCCCCATCAGGCGTGCCAGGCGCCGGCTGATCGCCAGCCCGAGTCCGGTGCCGCCGTATTTTCGCGTCGTTGACGTGTCGGCTTGCTCAAACGCCTGGAACAGTCTGGCGATGGTTTCCGGGGCGATGCCGATGCCGCTGTCCTGGACTTCAAAACGCACCAACAGAACGCCATCCTTGTCTTCCAGCAGGCGCGCGCGCAAGACCACTGAGCCCTGGTCGGTGAACTTGACTGCGTTGCTGGCATAGTTGAGCAAGGCTTGGCGCACGCGGGTGGGGTCACCGCGCAGCCATAGCGGCACCGTGGCACCGTCAACTTCCACGCGCAAGCCCTTGGCACGCGCCGGCTCGCCGATCATCGAGGCCACATTGTCCAGCACGGCGGAAAGATGAAAATCGGTGCACTCGAGCTGAACGCGGTCGGCCTCGATCTTGGAAAGGTCAAGGATGTCGTTGATGATCGATAGCAGGTGCCGTCCGGCGCTGTCGATCTTGTCAAGGCGCGCCGCCTGCACGGGCGTGGCGCCGGCCCTTTGCATCAAGTGGCTCAGTCCGATGATTGCATTCATCGGCGTGCGGATTTCATGGCTCATGTTGGCAAGAAAAGCGCTCTTGGCCTGGTTCGCGGTGTCAGCGTGCTGCCTGGCCTTGACCAGCTCCGAGGTGCGTAGTTGCACCAGTTCTTCCAGATGGAAGCGATGACGGTCGAGCTCCATTCCAAGCCGCTTTTTCTCGGTGATATCTTCCTTGACTGCCACAAAGTGACTGATGGAGCCATCCGACCGGCACAGCGGGCTGATAATCGCGAATTCGACGTATTCGCGGCCATCCTTTTTGCGGTTCCAGAACTCGCCCTTCCACGGCTTTCCACGGGTCAAGGCACTCCACATTGCCGCGTACGTTCCCGGCGACGTCTTGCCGGATCGAAGCAGCCGTGGGTTTTTCCCGATCACTTCATCCGACGCATAGCCGGTAGCCAGCACAAAGGCATCGTTGACGTATTCGATGCGGGCCTCGAGATCGGTGATCATGATGCTTTCCGAGCTCTGCTCGACGGCCAGCGAGAGCTTGCGCAACTGCTCCCCTTCTTTCTTGCGCGCACTAATGTCCTGGTAGATGCCCAAGACGCCAATGATCTGGTTATCCGGGTCGAACAGCGCCGCTTTGGATGTGCGTAGCCAAACCGTTGTGCCGTCCGGCCTGGCTTGCCGTTCCTCGAAGTCCAGCATTGTCGTGCGACCGTCCATGACTGCCCGGTCATCGGCACGAAATGCCTCGGCTTGTTCCTTCCACACCAGTTCAAGATCAGTCTTGCCGATCAATTCATCAGGGCTGGTGTAGCCGGCATCGCTGGCAAATTCGGTATTGCAACCAAGATAGCGCGATTCGCGGTCCTTCCAGAATATGCGGGCGGGCACCGTTTCCACGACCGATCGCAGCAGGGAATTCGATTCCCGCAGCGCCGACTCTGTCTGCATTTGTTTGGTCACGTCCTTGGCCAGGACCAGCTGGGCTGGCCGGCCAAGGAAGGTAAACTGGTGGACGACGATGTCAACCAGGATCAGACTGCTATCCTTGCGGCGATGTTGCCAGAGGCCAGGATGTGGCAAGCCGGCAGGCATGTCGGATATATACTCGCGCAGGCGATCTGCCTCCGTTGACGGCCAAATATCCAGTACAGAGAGTCTCAGGAACTCTTCCCTGCTGTAGCCGTAGTGCGCCACTGCCGCGTCATTGACGGCCAAAAAAGCCAGCGATCCAAGGTCATGCACCCACATGGGTTGTGGATTGCTGTCGAACATTTCCCGGTACCGCGCTTCGCTGTCGCGCAGCGCAAGTTCAGTTGCGACACGAGCAGCGTCGCGAGCAAAGCCGTCGAGTGCGAAGCTGATATCGTCAGCCATGTCGATCAACAGCTTGCGAATATCGGCGTCGAACGCGTTCGCTTCGGCTGCGTACACGGTCAAGGCGCCAATGACACGTCCATGACGTCGTACCGGCAGTGCGGCCGACGCGGCCAACCCGGCGCTGACGCCTTTCTCGTGCCACGGCGCCGTGCTTGGATCGTTCTGAAAATCCTGGCACCACACCGGTATATTGTTCCGGATCGCGGTTCCGGTCGGGCCACGTCCGCATTCGTCGTCAGCCAGCGTCGAGACATGCAGATCATCCAGGTAGTCCTGTTCCGGGCCATGCATTGCGACCGGCACTACCCTCGCGCCGCCGGCCTCCACCATGGCGATCGTGGCCAGCCTCATCCCCCCGGACTCGACTATGATGCGGCAAGCCTCGTGCAGCAGTGTGCCCTGGTCGGCGCTGCGCACGATGGCCTCATTGCACTGGCTCAGTGCCGCATACAGGGCAGTGACGCGCATGATCCTCGCTTCTGACTTCTTGCGCTCGTCGATCACATCGAACAAGGCGACAAAATGATCAGGCGCAGGGCAATACGCGGTCACCGACAGCCACATGTGCATGGCATCGAGATGGATTTCAAAGCGCTCCGACTGTCCTGTCCTGGCCACCCTGCCATAAATGTCGAACATGCGCGGGTCGGATTCCCGGATTCCCGGAACGATTTCGCTGATTTTCTTGCCAACCACGTCCTTCAAGCCGGTCTGCAACTCGAACGCATCGTTCACCGCCAGATAGAGAAAATCGCTGGGCCGGCCGTCTTCGTACAACATCCGGCAATAGGCGGCCCCATTCATCATGTTGACAAACAGGCGGCGATACAGTTGCTCACTTTCGATCAATGCGGCCTCGGCCTGCTTGCGTTCGGTGATATCCCGGGAGTACCCGAACAGGCCGATCACCTTACCGCTCACGTCCCGGATAGGCCCTTTGGTCGTTATGTAGGTACGCTTGCCTTCGCTCGTATCGAGAAGCTGCTCAATCGTGATGACCTTGTTTTCTGCCAATACCTGGCGATCGCTGGCGCGAAACTCTTCGACCTGGGCAGTTGGAAACAAACTGGCATCGTCGCGTCCGAGCACCTGCTCGGCAGTCTTGCCGGTCAAGCGCACTGCCGCGAGGTTGTGCAGCAGGTAACGGCCCTCCAGGTCCTTGGCGAAAATCGGATCAACCGAGCTGTCTGATATGGCGGCCAGTAACTGCAGCGCGCGCAACTTCTCGGTTTGCGCTTCAATGGTGCGCGTCGCGGCAAGCAATGCCTGATCCAGCATGCGCCGGATCAGGCCGTAAAGCAGCACCGATGTCGCCACGACAAAGGCCGCGTCAGTGACGACGTGGGCAAGCGCGAGCTCGGACGCCACCGGGAACAGCTGCGCCAGGACTTCATCGGCAAAAAAAACAATCCAGATGCCTGCGAACAATGCGTACGCCAGCACAATTTTCAAGCTTGCCCATGCGCTCGATTTCTTTAATTCGAGCATGAGATTTCTGACAGATTCAAGGGTCGTCGAGGTTCGCCCGGGAGCGCATCCCCGGCGAAGGCGTCCCCCGTATCCCGGCAGCCACGTGCGATGTCTGAAAATTCCTTGAACTCAGCAAGGAAGGCATCGACGACGTCGGGATCAAAATGCTTGCCGCGCCCGGATTGAATGATGTCTCGCGCCCTGTCGTGGCTCATGGCAACTTTGTACACGCGCGGCGAAATCAGCGCGTCGAACACATCGGCCACGGCCATCAGGCGCGCGGAAATCGGGATCGCGTCGCCAGCCAGACCGTCCGGGTAGCCGCTGCCGTCCCATTTTTCGTGGTGCCAGTGGGCGATCTGCTTGGCGACCGAAAGAAATTCAAGCGGCGTATCCAGATCGCGCTCGGCATGTTCGATCGCATCGCTGCCCAGCCTGGCATGCGTTTGCATGATCAAGAATTCGTCCGGTGTCAATTTGCCAGGCTTGAGCAGGATGTAGTCAGGTATCCCTACTTTGCCGATGTCGTGCAGCGGCGCCGAGCGCGACAGCAGGTCGATGTAGCGCTCGGTCAGCGTGGCGCAGAAGCGCGGATGGGTGCGCAGCGTGACGGCCAACTTTTGAACATAGGCTTGGGTGCGCAGGATGTGCGCGCCTGTTTCCGGGTCGCGGGTTTCCGCAAGATGGGCCAGCGCCCGGATAGTGGCGCGCTGGGTCAGATCGTTTTCGGCCATGCGCCTGCTCACTTCGGCCTCAAGCGCAGCATTTTTGTCTTTCAGCCAGTCGCGCGCCTGCTTGGCCAGAAGTTGGGTACGCACCCGGGCCAGCAACACGATGGGCTTGATCGGCTTGGTGATGTAATCCGCCGCGCCGAGCTGCAATCCATGCTCTTCGTTTTCCGCCTCGGCCATCGCGGTCAGGAAGACAACAGGGATATCGCGCGTGGCCGGGTTCTCGCGCAAGCGGACAAGAACGGCATACCCATCCATATCCGGCATCATCACATCGAGCAGGATCAAGTCCGGTCGTGGGCCGCTCGCCGCTGCCCGCAATGCGGCTGAGCCGGAGTTAGCGGCACGCACCAGGAATTCCGGCCGCAGCAGGTGGGTAAGCAGTGCCAGGTTGGTCGGCTCGTCATCGACGACCAGGATAGTTCCGTTCGTCATGACTCGCTTCCGCAAAGGGTAAATAGTGCACCGCGCCCAGTCTTTACGTGGCAGGCGTTAGTTCATTGTATGTCAGGCGGGTGTCGGCACCGGAGAATCGGAAAGGTATATTTGGTGGTCTGCGCCTGGCGCCATGGAAGGCCATCAAAAAAATTTGCTCTATTGCCAAGCCACGAGCAAGCTGAGGCGTACTGTCAAGTTCGGCTGCGCATAAACTGTCGCGTGTCTGCGCAATGTGTGCCGGCTGCCGTTTGCTCACCCAAGAACCCGGACGCAGTCCATGATACATTGGCATGATTCGCTTGAAGAGAAGCCAGTCTTCGCTGCAATACAGCACAACAGGGGTCACAGATGATTATCGCAATAACCGGGTTCGCCTTGCCCAAGCCAATTACTCACGGCGAAGCGCGCAGCATTTTCCTGAGCACCGCGCCCACCTATCAAGACGTGCCTGGTTTGCTTCAAAAGCACTACCTGCTCTCCGAAGATGGCGCCACGGCGGGCGGCGTGTACGTGTGGAATTCGCAGGCGGACGCGGAAGCGATGTACACGCCAGCATGGCGCGCATTCGTCCGGGAAAAGTACGGCACCGAGCCAACGGTCACCTACTTCGACAGCCCCGTGATGGTCGACAACGTGGCTCAAAAGGTCTTTACCTACTAGCAGTCTTCATGCGTTCGAAGCTGGCATACGCCCCGCCAGCGCCTCGCGCACATGCTGGGCCAGTTGCGCGCGGCGGTACGGCTTGCCGAGCAGCCGCACGCCCTCATCGAGCCGGCCGCCCGTGGTGAGCGCGTCGCGCGTGTAGCCCGACGTGTACAACACCGCCACCCCCGGCAACGCCTGCTGCGCCAGCGCCACCAGTTCGATGCTCGACACCGGCCCCGGCATGACCACATCGGTAAACAACAGGTCGATCCAGGCGCCCGCACGGATCATGGCCAGCGCGCTGGCGCCGTCGTGCGCTTCCAGCACGCAATAACCGAGCTCGTTCAGGGTCGACATCGCCGTGGCGCGCACTTCCTCGTCGTCCTCCACCACCAGCACCGTTTCGCCGCCGCCGACCACGTTCTGCTCGGGCGCGCCAACCTTGCCGCTGGCGCGCTCGGCCGAGCGCGGCAGGTAGATCACCACCGTGGTCCCCATGCCCGCCACGCTGTCGAGCACGATATGGCCGCCGCTCTGCTTGACGAAACCGTACGCCATGCTCAACCCCAGGCCGGTCCCCTGCCCCACCGGCTTGGTGGTGAAGAAAGGCTCGAACGCGTGCGCGATGACCTCGCGGTCCATGCCCTGCCCCGTATCGGCAAAGCTGAAGCGGATGTAGTCGCCGGGCGCGAGGTCGAGCAGCGCGCCCGTTTCCCCCGCGCCGATGCGCTCGTTGCACAGGCCGATAGTCAGCACGCCGCCGCCGGGCATGGCGTCGCGCGCATTGATCGCCAGGTTCATGACCACGTTTTCCCACTGGCCGGGATCGACCAGGGTATTCCACAAACCCTCATCGGCCTCGATACGGACGCGCACCGACTCGCCCAGCGCGCGCTGCAACAGCTCATCCATGGACTGCAAGGTCTGCAGCGGATTGACGACCACCGGCTGCAGCGGCTGGCGCCGCGCGAAGGCGAGCAGCTGCGAGGCCAGCTTGGCGCCGCGGTCGACCGCCGACTGCATGCTGTTCAGGCGCTTTTGCAGGCGCGCATCGTCGCGGTTGCTCAGCTGGAGCAGTTGCACATTGCCGCCGATGACATGCAGCACGTTGTTGAAGTCGTGCGCCACGCCGCCGGTCAGCTTGCCGACCGCTTCGAGCTTTTGTGCATGCTGGAGCGCGTGGCGGGCGTCTTCCAGCGCGCGGCTGCGTTCGACTTCGAGCTGCTCGGCTTGTTTGCGCCCGGAGACATCGCGCATGAAGGCGCTCACGACAAAGCCGGAGGCCTGCGGAAAACCGGCGATGGCCAGTTCCACCGGCACGCGCCGGCCGTCACGGTGGCGCGCGCTGACCTCGAACACATTACGGATCACGGTGCCCACGCCGCTGGCCACCATGCGCGCGATGCCGGCGTTGTGCGCATCGCGCAGTTCGGGCGGAATAATCAGCTCGGCCAGATCGTGCCCGATGGCGGCCGCCGCCGGCCAGCCGAACATGGCTTCGGCCTTGGCGTTCCAGTCGCTGATGCGCCCGTCCGCGCTGACCGCGACGAACGCATCGTGCGAATGGTCGAGGATGACCTTGACCCGGTGCTGCTCGGCCGCCAGGCGCGCATTCGCTTCGAGCAGGGTGCGCTCGTCGGCCTTGGCGCGGGTGATGTCGGTATGGGTGCCGATGGTGCGCAAGGGGTGCCCATCGAGGTCGCGCGTGACCGCCATGCCGCGCGAGCGAATCCAGCGCCAGGTGCCATTCTTGCAGCGCAGCCGGAACTGGCACTCGTAGGATTGATCGGTGCTGTCGACGTAGGCGTTGAGCGTGGCGAGCACGCGCGCGCGGTCCTCGTCGTGGATCAGGGCTTCGAAGGCGGCATTGGTAGGCGCGATCTCGTCGGCGCCGTAACCGAGCATTTCCTTCCAGCGGCGCGAATGGACGATACTGCCGGTGCCGCGGTTCCAGTCCCAGACGCCGTCGCCGGCGCCTTCGAGCGCGTATTTCCAGCGAAATTCGCTGGCACTGAGCTGCTGCGTCATGTCGGCCGCCAGCGCCACGGCGCGTCCGCGCCCGGACGCGAGGGTCCAGACCAGCAGCGCCAGCAAAACCCCGGCGGCCGCACCGACGATGGCGATGAACTGCGGCCGGTCCGATTGCAGGCGCGCCTCGAACTTCGCGGCCGAGCGCATCTGCAAGGTCCACGGCCGCCCGGCGACCACCACGCGCAAAGTGGTGGAAAAACGCGCCGGGCGCTGCATCTCGGCGGGGGTTTCGCGCGCGGAACGGAACAAGCGGGCACTGTCGTCAACCGTGTTGCCGTCGTAGATAGAGAGCATGATGTCTTCCGAACGCTCGCCGCCCAGGCCGGCCATCAGGTCATCCATGCGGAACGGCGCGCCGACCCAGCCGATGAGGTGCTGGCGCCGCTCGGCCACGGTCGCGGTCGCCGCATCGCGCCGGTACACGGGCAGGTACATGACCAGCCCTGCCTGCTCGTTGCGGCCATTTTCCTGGACCAGGCGCACCTTGCCCGAGGCCGCCGCGCGGCCGGTATCGCGCGCGCGTTCCATGGCCACGCGGCGGGCCGGATCGCTCAGCATGTCGAAGCCGAGCGCGCGCAGGTTCAGCCCGGTGAAGGGCTCGATGTGGGTGATGGCCGACAACACCGGCCGCTCGCCCAGGGGATGGACAGTGTAAGCCGGACTCTCGCGACGCCGTTGGGCGGTATGGGCGTCGAGCTGTGCGGGCGCGAGCAGTTCGACCAGGGCGATTCCCTGGATGCCGGGATAGGTTTCGTCGAGCTTGAGCGATGCGATATAGGCGCGGAAATCCTTGCTGTCGACCTGCATCGAGCCGAGCAGGAAGGCCTGGGTGCCGCGCTGCACCTGCTCGTAGGTCGCCATGCGCTGCTCGAGGCGCCGCTCCATCTCGCGCGTCTCGAAGGCGAATTCGGCCTCCTGGCTGGCCAGCAGTTCGGCGCGCGCGAAGTGCCAGGCGAAGCCGGTTGCGATCATGGCAAGCAGGAAAATCGATAGCGCCAGAATGAAGGCGGCGTATTTACTGCGCGGGCGGGCGGCACGCGGTCCGCCACTGCGCTTGTCGTCAGGCTGGGCAACGCTGTTCGGCATAGGCATCTTCGAAGAGGTCAGCCTCTATTATTCACCAAACGCGGCATTCTCTACGGCAAAGTGTTGCAGTACACCTACGTGGCGCCGACTCGGTTCGCCCCGCTTGCAGTGGCGCAACAATTATGCTGGGCGGGTGCCCACCAGAATCGGCTGGTAGAAGGCGCCGTCGATCCGGCGCACCTGGACAAATCCGGCTTCACGCATCAAGGCGCACATTTGGTCAGTGGAAATGGCGTAGTAGCGCGAGCGCAGCGCGTGCGTGTGGACCGCCTGGGTGGCCAGGTTTTCTTCGATGAAGTAAAAGGTCAGGTCGTAGTGCTCGCCCTCGAAATCCCAGACCTGGAACAGCACGTAGCGCTTGCCGTCCTCGGTACGGGCGCCGTAGGGCTTGACCAGGTTGACGCCGCGCTCTTCGCGTTCGTAGTCGCGCATCGACATCAGGAAGCCGCCGCCCGGCGACAGGCAGGCGAACATCTGGCGCAGCGCGGTGAGCAGGTCGGCGTCGGTGAGCAGGTGGGGCAGCGAGTTGTCGCAGGAAAGGACGATGTCGAAGCCGGAACCGTGATGCTCGTGTGCGCGGCGCATGTCGCAGACCGAGAAGTCGACCTTGGCGCCGGCCAGCTCGGCCTCGCGCCGGGCACGTTCGATTTCTTTTTCCGACAGGTCGGAAGCGGCCACGGAAAAGCCGCGCCGGGCCAGGCCGATAGCCTGGGTGCCGATGCCGCAGGAGACGTCCAGCAGTCGGCGCTTGCCGGGCCATTCGGCGTCGATCAGTCTGGTGAGCTGCTCGCCTTGCAGCGCGACGCTGGCGTGCCAGTCCTGGTGGATCAGATGGTAGAACGGGGTCAGGCGGTCATAAAAATCGGACATGGGTTCCTCGTCAATTGCATGGCGCATGCTTGCGATAGACGGGAATGATAGCATTCAGGCAAACTTGCGCGGTACACATGTGTATTGCCATTCATGGGTTGCGTCGACATGCCGTGTCCCGTTCCTTATTGCGGCAATCGCTCACTCCGCCGTGCGCTGCAAGGATGCTTCTCCCTTCAGCGCAAACGGCATCGCCCTGGCCCAGCGGTTGGCCGACAGCGAAAATGTCAGCGCGCGCACCTGGTGGTACCACCCGGCCGGCACATACAGCATGTCGCCCGGATTGACGATGCACTCGATCATGGCGGCCTGGCGCGCCAGCGGGAATTTATCGAAATCGGGCGCCTCGGGGTCGAATGGAGAGCCGAACAGGATGGCGTTGGCCGGATTCGCGTACAGGAATTCGTCATGGTGCGGCGGCGACAGGAAAATCCGCTTGGTACCCCAGATTTGCGCGAAAATATTATCGTCATAATCGCAATGCAGCGGCGTTACCGTCCCCGCCGGCCCGAGCCAGAAGCGCGGCGGGCCCATTTTGCTGAAATACGCGGGCCAGAAGCACATGCTGTTCAATTCACGCAGTTCCAGATTGCCCAGGTAAGGCGGCAAGCCCTCCGCCCCGGCATCGACCACGTCCAGATACTCCAGCATCGACATATCCTGCATGGCGCGGTCGGGCGCGAACGCCGTGTTGATGTAGTCGCCCACCCGCGCCCGCACCGGCACATGGCTGAAGCGCTCGCGCAAGGTGTGCGGCGTGAGGCCGGACAGCGGCCAGCGCTTGGCCACGCCCGTGATCAGGAACGGCAAGCCTTGCGCCGCACGCGCCCGAAAGGCCGCGGCGTCGGGAATGCCGATGCGTGGAATCTCGGAAATCGCCGGGAGACCGCGTCCCACGCGCCGGATCGCCTCGCGCATGGCGTGAATCGAGGTCACGCCCCGCACCTGCGCATCGCGTTCCTCGCGCGCCTGCTTTTTGGCGGCCGCATCCCCGGCCCATGCCGACTCCGTCGCCAGCAATGTCGGCGGCAACCGTGGCGCCAGGCGCGCCTGCGGTGGTTCCTGCGGTGGGTCCTGTCCATGGACCACCGGTTTCTTCTCACTTGACATAAACCTCTACCATCTTCCCGTTACTCCGTTGACCCGGCGACGAACCGATACCCTCGTCCGCGCCTCGGGGCGACAGCATAACGTATGCGATGGCGCCGTTCCACTTTCCGTCACGTGGACGGCTTGGCTCAGGTCATGGCGGGCAGCTTCGCGAGCAGCTTGTCGAGCGTGAGCGGATACTCGCGCACCCGCACGCCGGTGGCGTTATACACCGCGTTCGCGATCGCCGCCGCCACCCCGCAAATTCCCAGCTCGCCCACGCCCTTCGCTTTCATCGGCGAAGAAACCGGGTCGGTCTCGTCGAGGAACACCACTTCCTGATGCGGCACGTCGGCATGCACCGGCACTTCATACCCCGCCAAATCGTGATTGACAAAAAACCCGGTGCGCGTGTCGACCACCAGTTCTTCCATCAGCGCCGCGCCCAGCCCCATCGTCATCGCGCCAATCACCTGGCTGCGCGCCGACTTCGGATTGAGGATGCGCCCGGCCGCGCACACGGCCAGCATGCGCCGCACGCGCGTTTCGCCGGTGGCGCTGTCGACCGCCACCTCCACAAAGTGCGCGCCGAAGGTCGATTGCTGGAATTTCTTATCAAGGTCGCCGTACTCCATGCTGTCCTCGGCCACCAGTTCGCCATCCTGCGCGGCCTGCGCCAGCGGCACGCTCTTGCCGCCGGCGCGCACCGCGCCATCCGAAAATTCCGCCTCGGCCGGATTCATGCCCAGCTTCTGCGCCACCACCTCGCGCATTTTCACGCAGGCCGCATACACCCCGGCGGTGGAACTGTTGGCGCCCCACTGCCCGCCCGAGCCGGCCGATACCGGAAAGCTGGAGTCGCCCAGGCGCACCACGACCTGCCCGATCCCCACGCCCATCATCTCCGCCGCGGTCTGGGCGATGACGGTGTAGCTGCCGGTACCGATATCGGTCATGTCGGTTTCCACCGTGACGATGCCCCTCGTGTCGAGGCGGATGCGGGCGCCCGACTTCGTCACCATATTATTGCGGAAGGCGCTGGCGACGCCCATGCCGATCAGCCAGCGCCCTTCGCGCGTCTTGCCCGGTTCGGCATTGCGCGCCTTCCAGCCGAAGCGCTCGGCGCCGGTGCGCAGGCATTCGATCAGGCTGCGCTGCGAGAACGGCCGGCCCGGCTTTTCCGGATCGACCTTGGTGTCGTTCAGGATGCGGAAGGTGACCGGGTCGATCCCGAGCTTTTCGGCCATTTCGTCCATGGCGATTTCCAGCGCCATCATGCCCGGCGCTTCGCCCGGCGCGCGCATCGCATTACCCTCGGGCAGGTCGAGCACGGCCAGCCGCGTTTTGGTCATGCGGTGCGCGCCGGCGTACAGCAGGCGCGTTTGCTGGACCGCTTCTTCCGGCTTGCCGCCCGGGAGGTCACCCGACCAGGTTTCGTGCCCGATCGCGCTGATCTTGCCGTCGCGCGTGGCGCCGATGCGGATGCGCTGGATCGTGGCAGGACGGTGGGTGGTGTTGTTGATGACCAGCGGGCGGCTGAGCGCCACCTTGACCGGCCGCTTCGCCGCGCGCGCCCCCAGGGCAGCCAGCAGCGCTTCCGAGCGCAGGAACAACTTGCCGCCGAAGCCGCCCCCGATGTAGGGCGAAATCAGGCGCACGTTTTCCTTCGGGATGCCGAGCGTTTTTGCCATGTCGCCACGGGTCCAGGCGATCATCTGGTTCGCGGTCCACACGGTCAGCTTGTCGCCTTCCCACGCGGCGATCGAGGCGTGCGGCTCCATCATGGCGTGCGACTGGTCCGGCGTGCGGTAGGTGGCATCGAGCCTGACCGGCGCGCCGGCGAAGGCGCCATCGAAGTCGCCCACCCTGGTGTCCGGCTTGGACGACTTGGGCACGGCCGCCGAGTCCCTGGCTTGATCGAGGTCGTAGGCGCCCTTCTCTTGCGCGTACTCCACCTTGACCAGACCGGCGGCGGCGCGCGCCTGCTCGAACGTCTCCGCCACGACCAGGGCGATGGCTTGATGGTAGTGCTGGATCTCCGGCCCGCCGAGCAGCCTGGCGGTATTCATCTTTCCCTTGCCGAGCGTGCCCGCGTTGTCGGCGCTGATCACGGCGATTACGCCGGGCGCGCGCCGGGCGTCATTCAGGTTGATCGAGGTGATGCGGCCCTTGGCGATGCCAGCACCGACCACGTACCCATAGGCGGCGTTGGGCGCGGCCTCGTGCTGCTCGTAGGCGTACGGCGCGCTGCCGGTGGTCTTGGCCGGGCCGTCGATGCGGTCGAGCGGGCGGCCGACGACCTTGAGCCGGTCGATGGGATTGGTGGTGGCGGGTGTGGTGAACTTCATGGGTCAGCCTTTCCTGGCATCGGCCAGTACCGCGTGCAGCGTGCGCTGGACCAGCATGATCTTGAACGCGTTGTCGTGCGTCGTCTTTGCGCCTGCCAGCAACTGGTCGACCACGGCGTTCGCGCCGCCCGCCATCTTCTGCTCGGCCGCTTCGATGCGCCATGGCTTGTGGGCCACGCCGCCGAGCGCCACCCGGCCGCCGCCCGGCAGGATCACGGCCGCGACCGACACCAGCGCGAAGGCATACGAGGAACGGTCGCGCACCTTGCGGTACACCTGCGTGCCGCCCAGTGGCTTGGGCAAGGTGACGCTGGTGATCAGTTCACCCGGTTCGAGCACGGTGTCGATGTGCGGCGTGCTGCCCGGCAGGCGGTGGAAGTCGGCAATCGGAATGGTGCGCGCGGTGCCGCCGGCACGCACCGTGTCCACTTGCGCGTCGAGCAGGCGCATGGCCACGGCCATGTCGCTCGGATGCGTGGCGATGCAGGCGTCGCTGGCGCCGACAATCGCGTGCTGGCGGCTGAAACCGCCGATGGCAGAACAGCCGCTGCCCGGCTGGCGCTTGTTGCAGGGCTGGTTGGTATCGTAGAAGTACGGGCAGCGGGTGCGCTGCAGCAGATTGCCGGCGGTGGTCGCCTTGTTCCGCAACTGCATCGATGCGCCCGACAGCAAGGCGCGCGACAGCACGGCGTAATCGCGCCGCACCCGTTCATCCGAGGCCAGGTCGGTGTTGCGCACCAGGGCGCCGATGCGCAGGCCGCCATCCGCGGTCGCTTCGATCTTGTCGAGACCCAGGCCGTTGACGTCGATCAGGTGGCCCGGGGTTTCGATCTCCAGCTTCATCAGGTCGAGCAGGTTGGTGCCGCCGGCGATGAATTTGGCGCCGGGGGTGCGCATGGCGGCGGCAGCGGCGTCGGCGCTGCTGGTGGCGCGCTGGTAGGTGAAGACTTTCATGCCTTGCTCCCGGCGACGTCGGTGATGGCATCGAGGATGTTCGAGTAAGCGCCGCAGCGGCAGATATTGCCGCTCATGCGCTCGCGGATTTCGTCGGCGGTCACTTGCGGGCGCGCCATCAGGTCTGCGCTGGCGTGGCTCGGAATGCCCTGCCTGATTTCATCGAGCACCGACACGGCCGAACAGATCTGGCCCGGGGTACAGTAACCGCACTGGTAGCCGTCGTGCTTGATGAAGGCGGCCTGCATCGGATGCAGCCTGTCCTTGCTGCCCAAGCCTTCGATGGTGGTGACCTTGGCGCCTTCATGCATCACCGCCAGGGTCAGGCAGGAGTTGATGCGGCGGCCGTCGACGATGACGGTGCAGGCGCCGCACTGGCCATGGTCGCAGCCCTTCTTGGTGCCAGTCAGGTGCAGGTTCTCGCGCAGCACGTCGAGCAAGGTGGTGCGGGTGTCGACATCGAGCGTATGGCTCTTTCCATTGACCTGGAAGGCGACCCGACCGGTCACCGGCGCTACGCTCGGCGCGCTCGCGGCCATGTTGGCCGCGCCGGCCGTACCTGGCACGCTGGCCGCCGTGACCGTAATGGCGCCTGCGATCAACAGTTCCCGCCTCGATAGTTTGATGTCACTGAACTCGTCCATGTGTTGGCATCCTCTTCGCTGATGGTGTGAAGTCCCGCACGAGCCCCCTGCCCGAGGGGGGCCGCACAGGCGATCAATGGTTTGGGCAGCACATGATGGCGCGCCGGTTGAAGCAGATGGGCGTGGCGCATCGGAAAAACGTGCAATCTATCGAGATTGCCAATGAACGAAGGTCGGGTCTGTTAGAACGCGAACATTCGTGCGATAAACGCGACTGGCGAGGGAGCGGCTGGACCTGCGAAACCGTTTACAGTCGACGGCATGTCAAAGAAGGAGCGCGGGGCTGCGTCCTGTTGGCGCTGCTCGCTGGCGCGACATGGCGCGGCCAGCGCAGACCGGCGCGGGCACGCCGGTCTGCGAGCCTGTCGCAGGCTTACTTCTGCCTGGCTGCGGCGTACAGCGGCGCCACGCGCGGCTGCATGGCCGTGAGCGAGGCAATCCGGGTTTCGTTGGACGGGTGGGTCGACAGGAACTCGGCCGGGCCTGCGCCGCTCGATGCAGCCCCCATTTTTTCCCATACCGATACCGCCGCGCGCGGGTCGTACCCGGCGCGCGCGCCCAGTTCCAGGCCGATGGTGTCGGCTTCCGACTCGTGCTCGCGCGAGTTCGGCAGCGAGAACAGGTAGTGCGACGCCGTGTTGGCCAGGTCGACAGTGAGCGCCTTGTCCGGCGCCAGCACCTTGGCCAGGGTGGTGACCGCGCCCGTCGCCTTCGCTTCCGACATGCGTTCGCGGCCATGCTCGCGCAGCGCGTGGGCGATCTCGTGCCCCATGACCATCGCGATCTCGTCGTCGGTCAGCTTGAGCTTGCGAATCAGGCCGGTGTAAAAGGTGATTTTGCCGCCGGGCGCGCAGGTGGCATTGAGTACCGGAGCGTCGATCAGCGCCAGTTCCCATTTCCAGTCCTGGGTATCGGTGCGGAACACCGGCACTTGCGCCTGCAGCCGCCTGGCGATGCGGTCCACGCGCTCATACTCGGCACCGCCATTGACCAGCTTCCCCGCCGCCCTGGCTTTCTGGTTCTGGCTGCTGAAACCCGACAGTGCCATCGCGTCCACTTCAGACGCCGGTACGATCATGAACTGCGTGCGCGTGACGCCCACCGTTCCAGGCATCGTGCTGCTGGCACACCCGGCCAGGGCAGCTAAAACGCATATCACGCCAAACCTGGCCTGCGCCGTTTTCGTCATGTTGTTACTCCGATCCATGTTGAAATAATTTCCTAGAATAATAATTTACTGAAAGCATGTCGACTTGGCTTAACATCATACTTGCTTAATCATCAAAACGATCAGACGCCAACACACAATACGCATGCGCCCGGGCTTACTTACCGGCGCTTACATTTCTAACACTCATTAACAAAAAATACAAATTTCAGCGTAGAAATTGAATGCCGGTCGTGAAATACTCGATCAGGCACATCATCGGCTTACCCTGACGAAAAATAACAAGGAAATCACCATGACTTACCCCACTCTCGACTATCTGGGCGTCCTGACCGCGCAAGAAATCGCTTCGGCGCAGCCGCTGACATTCAAGACCTACGTTCCGACCGGGACCTATCCGACCACATGGGATCTTGAGGCGAGCACCATCACCGGCCAGCCAAACGCGATTTTGCACGACCTGTTTTCGTTCACGGCGGTCGAGGATGTCACTTACGATATTTTCAGCTTCAGTTTTTTCGACCCCTTCCTGATCCGCCTATATGACAATCTCGGCCGCGTAATCGCCGTCGACCAGGAAAGCGCCGGCACCTACGGCATGGACCATCTATCGCAGTTCGTGGCGCCGTATTCGGGCACCATGTACGTCGACGCCGGCTGGAACCAGGGTTACGCCGATGCCAATAAGTACGTCTCGCTGTACATTAACGCGGACCTCGACACCATCCCCAAACCGACCAACACCCTCATCGGTACCGACGGCGCCGACCGCTTTACCGCCACCAAGAGCAGCGATCTCGTCAACGGCTACAAGGGCATCGATACCATGGTCTATGGCGGCAAGCGCGCCGACTACAATATCGTCAAGAACGCGGACATGCTCACCGTCAGCTCGAACGTCAAGCACGAGGGCACGGACGTCCTGCGCAGCGTGGAAAAGCTGGTCTTCGCCGACAGCGTGGCCGACATGCAGTACGGCGACCTGACCCAGGCGCTGTACATCGGCTACTTCGGCCGCGCCGCCGACGTGGGCGGACTGAAGAGTTTCCAGGACCAGCTGGCCAAGCTCGGTGCGCCCACCAGCGCGAACGACCTGGGCGAGCGCTACGCCAAGGACGCGGCCGTGAAAAACCTGATCGACTCGTTCGGCACCAGCGCCGAGTCGAAGGCGCTGTATTCGGGCGATACCAATACCTTCGTCAAGGCGATCTACCATAACGTGCTGAACCGCGATGCGGACCAGGCTGGCCTCGACTTCTGGAGCAAAGCCATCGACAGCGGTTCGCTCACCCGCGCCAATGCCTCGCTGTCGATCCTGGCCGGTGCCCAGACCAACACCTCGGCCCAGGGCTTGAACGACGCGTTGCTGGTGAACAACAAGATCAGCGTGGCGTCGAACTTCACATTCGGGCTGGAAACCGACGGCAAGGAGGCCTCGTACAACAGCCTTGGCGCCGCCGCCGTGGCGCGCGATCTGCTCAAGTCCGTCACGGCCCTCACCGATGCGAACACCTTCCAAAGCACGGTCAAGCAGGCGGTGGCGGGCCTGCCGGCCGTCGCCCGCAACGCACCCGACCATGCCGACGACCTGCCGCTCGCGCACTTCGACGCCCCGGCCATCGAACTGAACGGCATTGACAGCCACCTCGCCTCGCCCCTGTTTGCCTGATTTCCCGCATGCGCGCATGTACCGGCCCAGCCCGGCACATGCCGCTTGCCATGCGCCCCGCCTCACGCCATCCCGTCCCGCGCCGCCCCGGATGCGCCGCCAAAGCCACAGCCGACCCGTTTTTCTCCTGTAATAAAGTCAACACCCGGGCACCTTACGCTACAATCCCGGGCGCAGTAGTAGTACACTTCGACAGCAAAAAAGTTGCCGACGTGGCATTTTAAAAACATAAAGACTTTAAGCGAGACAATAGATGAGCCTTTTCCGAACAAAAAATCTGGACGATATGGTCGCGCAAAGCCGCGCCGCTGGCGGGCTGAAGAAGGTGCTGGGGCCGCTTGACCTGGTGCTGATGGGCATTGGCGCCATCGTCGGCACCGGGATTTTCGTGCTCACCGGCACCGGCGCGCTGACCGCCGGCCCGGCCCTGACCCTGTCCTTCGTGATCGCCGCGATGGCCTGCGGCTTCGCCGCCCTGTGCTACGCCGAATTCGCGTCGACCATTCCCGTGGCCGGCTCGATCTATACCTACAGCTACGCCACCATGGGCGAACTGGTGGCCTGGATGATCGGCTGGGATTTGCTGCTCGAATA
This sequence comes from Massilia antarctica, assembly GCF_015689335.1. Lineage (GTDB taxonomy): Bacteria > Pseudomonadota > Gammaproteobacteria > Burkholderiales > Burkholderiaceae_D > Telluria_A > Telluria_A antarctica. Next base: position 5,944,943 of record NZ_CP065053.1, read on the forward strand.
TGGTTTGGCCACCTCGGCCGTGTCGGTCGGCTGGTCCGGCTATTTCCAGTCGCTCATCGGCGGCCTGGGCATCAAGCTACCGGTCGCGCTCACCGCCGCGCCCGGATCGATTCCCGGAGTCGACACCTTGTTCAACCTGCCCGCCATGGTCATCATGCTGATCCTGACGGCCATGCTCTCGTTCGGCGTGCGCGAATCGGCCCGCATCAACAGCGTGATGGTGGTGATCAAAATCGCCGTGGTGCTGCTGTTCATCTTTGTCGGCGCCCGCTATGTCGAGCCGGCCAACTGGCAGCCGTTCATGCCGTTCGGAATGAAGGGCACGATGAGCGCCGCCGCGCTGGTGTTCTTCGCCTTCATCGGTTTCGATGCGGTGACTTCGGCGGCCGAGGAAGTCAAGCGCCCCGAGCGCGACCTGCCGATCGGTATTATCGGCTCCTTGGTGGTCTGCACCATCCTGTACGTGATCGTCTCGGCCATCATGACCGGCATCGTGCCTTACCAACAGTTTGCCGGGGTCGATCACCCGGTCTCCTTGGCCCTGCAATTTGCCAAACAGAACTGGGTAGCCGGTTTCGTCGACCTGGGCGCGATCCTGGGCATGACCACCGTGATCCTGGTGATGACGTACGGCCAGACCCGCGTCATTTTCGCCATGTCGCGCGACGGCTTGCTGCCCAAGCGCCTGTCCGCCGTGCACCCGAAATTCGGCACGCCATTCTTCGCAACCTGGATGGTCGGTATCGTGTTCGGCCTGATTGCCGCCGTGGTGCCGCTGGGCGTGCTCGCCGAACTAATTAATATCGGTACCCTGGCGGCCTTCTGCCTGGTCTCGGTGGCCGTGATCGTGCTGCGCCGAACCCGTCCGGACCTGCACCGCGCGTTCCGCTGCCCCGGCGTGCCTTTCGTGCCGGGCCTGGCCATCCTCTTTTGCGTGGCCCTGATGACCTTCCTGAGCAAGACCACCTGGATCGCCTTCGGGATCTGGCTGGTGATCGGGCTGGTGGTGTATTTTTCGTATTCGCGCCGCCATTCGCTGCTGAACACACAAAAATAAACGCCACGGCGGTCCCATCAAGCGCCGTCGTTTTCGCCACTGGCGGAAACGACGGCGTTTCGCTATGTGCCCCGCTCTATTTGCCGGGCAACAGCTTCTGCGGGGGAAGCAACTTGCAGATCGCGCTCGGCAGCGGCACCGATTTTTCGGCCGGGAAGTTCACCCACACGACTTTGGCGCCACCTTCGGCGTGCAGCTCGCCGGGGTTGCCGTCGGCACCGACCATCCGGATCTGGTGGAACATCTCGAAGCTGGAGCGTCCCGGCGGTCCCACGAAGGTCCTGATCTCGATCTCGCCCGGATACTTGAGCTGCTTGAGGAACGAGCAGTGGGCGTTGACGATCACCGGCCCTTCCCCGGCCGGATCTGGTGTGCAGTCGATCAGGTCGAACCATGAAATGCGGGCCTGTTCGATATAGCGGAAGTACACCGTGTTGTTAACGTGTCCCATCGCGTCCATGTCGCCCCACCGGATCGGCATGCGCATGGTGTGAACGAGGGTCGGCGGCAGGGTTGGGGCAAGTGTATTTGTCATGGCGCGATCTTACCATCGGCGCCGCCAGGCTGCGCGGCACGGCTGACCCCGGCGCAACGTTTCAATGAATACCCCAGGAACAAGCGTGGAAAAAGAATCCGTATCGCTGTACCAGCAAGGTCAGCATGTCGTCCAACGTCTACATTCCTCCAGTCGGAGCGCTGGTCGACGTGCGCTACCTGTACGCGCATCCCGAGGGCAAGCTGCATATCTCGACATACAAAGGGGTGCGCGATGACCTCGATCTGTCCGCCTGCAGCACCGCGCAGCTGAAAGACAAGGCCGGCGACCCGTTGCCCTTTTTCGCATCGAAAAATATGTCTTTTCTACAAGTTTAATGCGCTATTTCCTGACTATAAAAGCAATATTGCGCGGGTATCTGCCTTATCTGGTCGAGCGCAATGCGTTATAATGCCGCCAACTCCGCGTAATCCCGAGCTTTTCCTCTAAAGGTGCGTTCACAACCTTTTCTCTTTTATTTCCGTGTAGAATTATTGATTGTCAGAGTTATTCGCCAACATGTCGCCGCTCAAGGTCAGTCCTACTGCCTGGTCCCGGCCATGCGCCGCGTCCCTCATTTGCGACAATCCCGCGTTACGCCTGGCGTAGCCCGGGCATAGCGACCCTCCCGCGCCCCTGTTTTCCGTCCGCCCTGGCCTGACCAACGCCCGGCACCGGAACCACGCGCACGCAACATCCCTGATACACCTTAGCCGAATACGGAACACCGATATGTCATTTAAAAACAAGATTATTTTTGCCGCCTTCATCGCGGTTTCCCCTGCCACCTACGCGCAGAACCAGCTGTCCGGGGCCGGCTCGTCGGCCGCGGAAATCCTGTACACCTCGATGGCCGCTGCGTACAGCAAGTATGCGCAGGTCAACGTCACCTACCAACCCAGCAGCTCCACCGATGGCCTGCAGCAAGTCAAGGCGCGCAAGGTGGACTTCGGCGCCACCGATGTCGCCCTGTCCGCGGACGAGCGCAAGTCGGGCAAACTGCTGTGCTTCCCCACGGCTGTCTCAGGCATTGTGCCGATCATCAATGTGCCGGGCCTGACCAGCGGACAGCTCAAGCTGACCGGCGAGCTCCTCGCCGACATATTCAGCCGCAAAATCACGAAATGGAACGATCCCAAGGTGCAGGCGCTCAATCCCGGACTGACCTTGCCAGCCCTGCCGATCACGGTCGTGACCCGCCTGGACGGCTCGGGCACCACCTTCAACTTCACCGATTACCTGAGCAAAAGCAGTCCGGAATGGAAGGCCGCTTACGGCAGCAACTACAGCATTACCTGGGCCGCCGGAACCACGCCAGTCAAGGGCAGCGCCAGCGTGGTGGCCGCGCTCAGGCAGACCGCCGGCGCGATCGGCTACGTGGACTACCAGTACGTATCGAAGAACAAGCTGAACTTCGCCCTCCTGAAAAATCGCGACGGCAAGTTCGTGGCGCCATCGGGAGCCGGCTTCTCCTCGGCGATGAACAACAGCGGATGGGCGACCAAGGGTGCGTACGAGGAAATGCTGACCGACAAGCCGGGCGCCGCCAGCTGGCCGATCACCGCCAGTACCTTCGCCATCGTGCCGCTGGTGAGCAGCACGCCCGACAACGCGGTGGCCGCCATCAAATTTTTCACCTGGGGCTTCGTGCACGGCGACGCGGCCGTCGGCGGCACGGCCTTCGTGCGCCTGCCCGACAACGTCCAGGGCCGCATCTTCGGCGAGCTGACCACCATTACCGATACGGCGGGGGCGCCGCTCAAATGGTCGCTGGCCGACATGCTCAAGATGCACTGAGCGTGTTGATGGAGCGCGGCACAGCGGGCGACAGCGGCCGCACGCGTTACGAGAAGTCGACCAGCTCCGCCTCGGTGAACCCGGCCCGGCGCCGCGCTTCGAGATTGAATGGCCCTTTGAGTACCGGCGCCTCGTAGCGCAGCGCCAGTTCCGCGTACGCCGTCTGCGGATCGAGCCCGCGCCCCGCGCACAGATAACGATACCAGCGGTTGCCGATCTCCACGTGGCCGACTTCGTCGCGCAAGATGATATCGAGGATCGCCGCCGCCGCCATGTCGCCGGCCTGCGCGATCTTGGCGCGCAACGGCGGAATCGCATCGAGGCCGCGCGCTTCCAGGGTGCGCGGCACCAGCGCCATGCGCGCCACCACGTCGCCCTTGGTTTTCTCGACCATCTCCCACAGGCTGTCGTGCGCCGGAAAGTCGCCGTAGCGGTAACCGAGCACCTGCAGGTGCGCGGCCAGCATCGAGAAGTGATACGCCTCTTCCTTCGCCACGCGCAGCCAGTCGGTGTAATACGCCGCGGGCAGGTCCGGGAAGCGCCAGAGCGCGTCGAGCGCCAGGTTCATCGCGTTAAATTCGATGTGGGCCAGCGAATGCACCAGCATCGCGCGCCCTTCCAGCGTCACCATCGAGCGCCGCCCCACCAGCCGTGGCGGCACCAGCAGCGGGCGCTCCGGCCGGCCCGGAATCGGACGCTCCACCTCGAACACCGCGCCATTGTCCACCACCCAGTCACCGGCCGACTGCGCCTGCGCCAGCGTGGCAATCAGCGCGGTCTTGGTCGCGGGATCGGGTTCAAGCAGGCACTCCAGCGCATGTGCGCGCAGTTCCAGCGGTTGCGCCATCGTATAACCCTGTACGTATAAATCCGGGCAGTATACCAAGCCCGCCCGGCGCGGATCAGAAGCGGTACGACTGGCCGTCTTCCGGCACCAGCACGCGCTGCGGATCCATGTTCTTTTCCACGATATGCTCGCGCAGGTCCTTGCGCGTCTGCATGAGGTGGTTCAGGGCTTCCATGTGAATGCCGACCACCGTGGCCTTGGGCGCGAGCTGGTAAGCCCGGTACAGGTCTTCCTTGCCCATGATGATAGATCCCTCGAAACCAAGCACGCGCGCGTAGCCGGTGTTGAGGATGATGACATCCGGCCGGAACTGTTTGATCGCCGACTCCACGTCGCCGTTCCAGACCGTATCGCCCGCCACGTACACGCTCTTGTAGCCTTCCCGCTCGAACACCACGCCCGACACGGTACCCATGCGCTTGGCCAGCGGCGCCACCATCATCATCTGGTCCGTGCCATGCACCCCGGCCGTCTTGCGCAGGCGCGTCCCCCTGAACACCGTGTTCCCGTCCAGCACCCGCACGTCCGTGAACCCATCCTTGCGGATGCTTTGCGCATCATCTTCGTTCTGCGTGAAGATCGGCATATCCTTGCGCAGGCTTTGCTTGGCCGCGTCATCCCAGTGGTCGTCATGGGTATGGGTGACGACGATGGCATCGGCCTTCACCACCTCGCTCAGCGGCAGCGGCAGTTCCACCAGCGGATTGCGCAAATGGCTGTTGTAGGTGCCCTGGAAACCCGGAAACGCGCCCTTCCTGGCCAGCATCGGATCGACCAGGAAGGTCGTGCCCGCGTACTCCAGCTTGATGGTCGCATTGCGGATTTGCTGAAACGTCACGGCCCCGGCGCTCTGGACGCCGGCGCTGCCGCCCGTGCCCGCACAGGCAGCCAAGGAGGTGGCAAGGGCGCTGACGGCGGCGCAGCGCAACAGGGTCGGGTTTGAGATGAGGGACATGCAAGTTCTCCTGATAGTGGGTTTAACGAGCCGGGATCTGTTGTTTCCCGAAGACTGAAGCGTATTTTCCGCCCGTACCGGCACGCTGGACAGTGGCCCGAAGGCCGATCTTCGATATAATCGGGCCATGCGAAAACCATCTGCCTCTTCCGCTCCACGAACCGTAGCCATCGTCGCCTTCGACGGCATCACGCCCTTCCATCTGTCGGTGCCCTGCCTGGTCTTTGGCGCCCATCACGGCGACGGCGCGCCAGCCGCGTTCGAGGTGCGCGTCTGCGCGCTGGAACAAGGGCCGCTGCGGACCTCGGCGGGCTTCGCCATTGCCCCCGAGAGCGGGCTTGAAGCGCTGGACGAAGCCGACATCGTCGTCATGCCCGCGTGGCACGACGACTGCCGGCGCGCGCCGCCAGCCTTGCTGGACGCGCTGCGCCATGCGCATGCACGCGGCGCGCTGGTGGTAGGGCTGTGCCTCGGCGCCTTCCCCCTGGCCCAGGCCGGCCTGCTCGATGGCCGCACCGCCACCACGCACTGGGCGGCGGCGGCCGAGCTGGCGCAACGCTATCCCAGGGTCCAGGTCAATCAAGAGGTGCTGTATGTGGACCAGGGCGACGTGCTCACCTCCGCCGGCGTGGCGGCGGGACTCGATTGCTGCCTGCATCTGGTGCGCCAACTGTGCGGCGCCGAGATCGCCAACCGGGTCGCCCGGCGGCTCCTCATCGCACCCCACCGCGATGGCGGGCAGGCGCAGTTCATCGAACGCCCGCTGCCGGTGTCCGTCAGCGAGGGGCGGTTCTCCCAAGTGCTCGACTGGGTGACACAGCACCTGGGCGAGGCCCACAGCATCGACGCGCTGGCCGAACGCGCGGCCATGAGCCGCCGTAACTTCACCCGCCACTTCCGCCAGACGACCGGCACCTCGTTCAAGCAATGGCTCCTGAATCAGCGCATGGCGCACGTCCAGCGCATGCTCGAAACGGGCGATGCCTCGATTGAACGAGTCGCCCAGGAAGCCGGTTTCGGCAGCGCGCTTTCGCTGCGCCAGCATTTCCGCACCACCCTGCGCACCTCGCCCTCGGCCTACCGCAAACTGTTCCGGTCCGACCAGCCCGCAACGACCTGAAACGGCGGCGGCACCTGGGACCAGTTGTCCATCCGCGGCATCAGCATCGGGCGACTGGCCCATTGCCGGCAATTCGCAATACGGCGTGATCGATTCCGCTATCGTGCGCACGCCAGCGCCACATCGAGCGCGGACAAGCGGCCCTCCCCATGCCGATGAAATCCGCCAACGTGCTAACAAAAATTTCCAACGCCGTCACGGGAATGGCCATTTTCAAACGCGTCTGCTAACCTCGCTCCTGATCGAATGATCAGCGATGTGTCGAGGACTGCGCAAGCATCCCGGGGCCCGCTCGCCACCCGGACGACCCCAGCCCCGAATTGCGCGCGGCCCTGGTCGGACGGCGCCGGATACGCGAGGTTTCCGGAACCGCGCACTGCCTCAAGGCAGGCCGACAACCACTCATTGGAAACGTCACATGAACACACCCAAATCCGCTGCGAGATACCCTTCCGTCCACCTGCGCATGCTGGGCGCGGCCGCCCTGGCCCTGTGCGGCGCCGCCCAGGCGCAGGACACCCGCACCGTGCGCGAGCCGGTGCCGCCGCCCGCGTGCGCGGTGCTGCCCGCCGAATCGGCCCTGCCCGGCCGCGACGATGCGCCGCGCATCCAGGCCGCCATCGACACCTGCACGCCGGGCCATGCCCTGCATCTGGCGCCAGAGGGCGACAAGCGCGCCTTCACCGCCGGCCCGCTGACGCTCAGGAGCGGCGTCACCCTGGTCATCGACGCCGGCGTCACCCTGTTCGCCAGTACCAACGCCGCGCTGTTCGACCGTGGCCGCAACACCTGCGGCACCGTCGACGACGCCGGCAGCGGCTGCCGCCCGTTCATCACGGCCGAGGGCATCGGCGGCGCAGGCATCATGGGCGACGGCGGCATCGACGGCCAGGGCGGCCAGCGCATCGACGGCAAGAGCGAAACCTGGTGGCAGATCGCCCGCCGCGCGCAAAAGGAAAATCTGCGCCAGAATGTGCCGCGCCTGATCCAGCTGGACCGCGCGCGCGAGTTCACGATGTACCGCATCACCCTGCGCAACGCGGCCAACTTCCATGTGGCGATGAACCGGGTCGACGGCTTTACCGCGTGGGGCATACGCATCGACACGCCGCGCGACGCGCGCAACACCGACGGCATCGATCCCGGCTCCTCGCGTAATGTCACCATCGCGCACAGCCATATCCGCACCGGCGACGACAACGTGGCGATCAAGGCGGGCCACAACGGCCCGTCCGAAAACATCTCGATCCTGCACAACCGCTTCTACAGCGGCCATGGCATGTCGATCGGCAGCGAGACCGACGGCGGGGTGCGCAAGGTGCTGGTTGAAGACCTCGACATGGACGGCACCACCTCGGGCCTGCGCATCAAGAGCAACGACCGGCGCGGCGGCGAAGTCAAAGATATCGTCTACCGCGATGTATGCATGCGCAACGTGCAGTGGCCGCTGTATATCGATACCAATTACGCGCCAGGGCCGCCGGGCGAGCTGATTCCCGACTATGCCGGCGTGCGCATGGAGCATGTGCACAGCCTCACGCCAGGACGCAACGTGATCCTGCAGGGCTATGACGATAAACGCCCCTTGCGGCTCACCCTCGACGACGTGGTGGTGGACGGTAGCCCGGCGTTGAAGATCGACTTCGCGCGCCTGGCCGGCCGGATTAATCCGCCAGGCGCCGCCGGCATCGACTGCGGCAAGCGCCTGCTGCCGTTTCCGGACGATGCGGCTCGCGTGGCACGACAATAGCCACGCGTTTCCGTATTCCGGCCAACGACACGGCATCCCGACGTCAGCGCTTGCCTTGCGAACTTGTAGGACAGCTGCTTGACGGTCTTGAGATAAATCTTGTCCTTCAACCGTGCGGCCCGGGCATGCCCGGCCAACCGCATGTTGCGCGACCTGCCGCGCGGGTTGGCTTGTCGTCGCGACACGACAACGACGTGTCAACCGCTACGCTCGGATAAGCGCTATGGGTATGGCGATCCGGAACACCATCAGCGCAGCCAGCGCGGACATGATCCGGAATTTGCTCAATTGGGTAGCAGTGGGAGTGCGCCTGTGTGCGCGACTGTCACGTGTTGCGCGCATCGGGACCCCCGACAGCGCCCGCCGCCCGTCTCAACGCCGGATCAACCGAAAGGAAATTTGTCATGCCTGCACGCCCACACACCGCACCATCCGCGGGAACCTTCATCATCGTGCAACAGCGCGGGCATGATCGCATCCTGTTCGAAGTCAATGCCGGGAAAATGCTGTCCATACGCGTCGAACCGGAGGGCGACGAAGCGGCTTACACCGTCGCGGACGAGGACGACGCCGTTCACGCAGACCTGCCGATGGACACAAAATCAATGTGCTGATCGCGAGCCCGGTCACGCCACCGTCCATCGTTTTTTTGTGCGGGATGGCGAAGTGCCGGGCAATGCCCCCACACCGCGTAGATGAACTGCGCTCCGTAGCCCGCTTTCCGATCGGCTGGCGGCAGCCGCCCGGGGCGGCGTTTTTGTCGAGCAGGACCGCGGATTCCCCGAGCGCCGCCGCAGCGCAAAAAAATGCCTCAACAGTCAGCGTGGCCATGTCGTTCATCGAGTGCGATGGGATGCATTTGCAACCCTTTCGCCTTTTTCCTCGGGCAGCACGCCCATCGCGCACATGCCCGCGCCGGGTTCGGTCCCGTCCAGGAAGGAGGCGCTCGCGGATGCGGTACGGCGGCCATTGCTCAACGCGTGCGACCATGCGCTGCGGGGCCGTGCCTGGGTCTGGCGCCCGTCGTGCTGGCCCCCCGGTTCGGGAATCGGCCTGCTGGTCGCGTTAGCGTCCCCGGGTAAACCCTGCTCCGCGCCTGGACGCAAGCGGTTCGGTATCGTCCCTGATGCACTGCCGCAGGCCCTCTTGTTCTGCTTAACCGTGTCTGCCCGGCGCAACCGCATAAGCAGACGTGAATTTGGTACATTATTATGTAAAAGTACTTGTTTGTAGTCGAAAAACATTGCTATCGTGTCATTTTCCGCGGCGACCGCGCTGCGCGGATTAACTCCTTAAATCTTTCCCGGAAACTTACAATGCTTAAAAAACTGCTCTGTAGCACCGCCATGATGGCGTGCGCCATGTCCGCCCATGCCGAAGTGAAGGTGTTCGATTTCAGCTACCAGAATTTCATGAAGGATTTCCTCAATGTGCCTGATATCCTCAAGGGCCGGTTTTCGGCGGAAGACAAAAATGGGGATGGCGTGTATGGCGCAAGCGAACTGCTTACGTTCAAATTTGCCGACATCGACTTCGCACCCTGCGTCAATGCGGCGGGCGTCAGCACAACGACATGCTCGATCGATAAATTTTCCTATCAAGCAGGCGGACCGTTGAATTTTTCGGCGATCAAATCAGTACATAGCGATTTGGGCAACGCCTATTACGCAGCCAGGTCGGGCGACTCCTACGGCACTACTTTCTGGTCGCCCGACGGCGGCGCACCGTACGACACGGTATATGTCTGGACCGATGCCACGCAGTTTTCCATCACCGCCGTGCCCGAACCGCAGACCTACTTGATGTTCGGAGCCGGTTTGCTGGCCTTGGTCGGTGCCGCCCGCCGCCGCCCGACTTGTTCGGCGAAGTTCGCGGACTGACCCGGCCGCGGCGGAGTGCCTTTCCTGCTCCACCACGCTCCCCGAGGAACTTAACAGGGCGGAAACTGCCCTGAATAAGCCTCATGCTTCGGCCCCTTGCCACCAGATGGCCGCAACGGCCCGGGCATGACCTTAATAACTTCTCAGGAGCACCATATGACGATCACCACCAATGCACAACGCAGGCGGCTGCTGCAGGCCGCCGCCGGGATCGGCGCGGCTGGCCCGTTCGGGCTCGGCAGCGCCAGCGCAGCCGCGCTGCCACCGGCGGCGACCGGCAAGCCGGGCGATTTCGACTTCCTGTCGGGCCAGTGGACGATCCGCCACAAGCAGTTGAAGGACAAGAACTGGGAGTCGTTCGACGGCGAAGCGACCGTGATCGGCATGCTGGGCGGCCTGGCCAGCGTCGAAGAACTGCGCATCCCAGCGAAAGACTTCAGCGGCATGGGGCTGCGCATTCTCGATATCGAAAAAAAACTGTGGGCGGACCACTGGTGCAACCGAAGGAACGGGGTGCTCACGCCAGCCGCGTGGGGCAGTTTCACCAACGGCGTCGGCACCTGGGACAGCGCCGACATGGAAGCCGGCAAGCCGGTGATCACGCGCGGCGTGTGGGACCGGATCAGCCCAAGCGCATGCCGCTGGTACCAGGCCGTCTCGCGCGATGGCGGCGCCACCTGGGAAGAGAACTGGATCATGGACTGGCAGCGCAGCGGTTCGCCCGCCGTGACCGCGACATGATCTGACCGAATTTGCTATGCTCGCGCGACCAGGGCGGCGCAAGTGCTGGCCACGCAGGCGGACGCGGCCCTGTACGGCGCCAGGCTTGCGGGCAAAACCAGTATCGCGTCGCCTGCATGCCTTGACGATGGCATGCCGGCACTGACTATCGGCTACTTTCAAGGTGACATCATGACCGTGTTCGCGGATTTCCTGGCGCAGATCTCCGATCCACAGCAACGTGAACGTACGCAAGCCGTTCTCGATTGGGTAGGCCAAAAATTTCCGCATCTGGAAGGGAAAATCGCCTGGAACCAGCCGATGTTCACCGATCACGGCACCTTCATCATCGGTTTCAGCCTGGCCAAGCCGCATCTGGCGGCCGCGCCCGAAGCGGCTGCGATCGATCATTTTGCCGGGGAAATCGTTCAGGCTGGCTATGAGCATACCAAACTGTTAATCCGCATTCCGTGGAAGGCCGAGGTCGATTTTTCCCTGCTCGAGAAAATCATCGCATTCAATATCCGCGACAAAGCGCATTGCGGCACGTTTTGGCGCAAACAGGCAAAGCCGGTTTCTTCCTTGCTGGAGACCGGGGGCCGATAGCGCGGGAATCGCCGCACTTTGTCCGATCACCATCGCGCACGGTAAAATTAGCATATTGCAATCACCCTGTCCCCCTCATGACCATTTCCGCCGCATTTTCCCCGTCCCGGCTGCCGCGCCGGCTTGCCGCAACGATTGCCGTGCTGGCGAGCGTGTGCGCGCATGCGCAGCAAGACGCGGGGCAGGCGATTGCCTCACCCGCGCCAGCGCAAAGGGCCAAAGCCACAATGGCCGTGGTGGATTTCAGCACCTGTGCCAAGCCGGACTATCCCTTGGCCTCCCTGCGCGCCGGGCAAGTCGGTGCAGTCGTGCTGGCATTCCTGATCGGCAGTGATGGCACGGTCAAGGACGCCAAATTAGTCGCGTCGAGCGGATTTCCCTTGCTCGACATGGCGGCGCAGGACGGCGTCCGGCGCTGCAGATTCAAGCCGAGCCGGGTCGACGGGAAAGCGGTGGAAGCATGGATGAAAATGCAGTACGTCTGGTCGCTCGGCGGGCTCGACCCAGCCCAGAGCGCGGCCGCGCTGACCACCGCCCGGGCCGGTGCGGAACGGGGCGACCCCGCATCGCAGCACCATCTGGGGTTGATCTACATGGAGGGGGCTGGTGTGGCGCGCAAGCCCGCCGAGGCCGTTGCCTGGTGGCACAAGTCGGCGCAGCAAGGCTATGTCCCGGCCTACCTTAGCCTGGGGATGGCGTCGCAAACCGGAGATGGCGCTGAGCCAGACCCGGCGCAAGCCCTGATCTGGTTGCGCAAAGCCGCCGAGCATGGCTTGCCCGAAGCGCAGCACATGGTGGGATACATGTTGATGGGCGACGCCGGCGTGCCTGCCGACAAGGAGGCGGCGCGAGAATCATTTCGCAAGGCGGCTGCACGAGGATGGGCGCCTGCCCAGGCCCGCTACGGCATCATGCTGTTGGAGGACAACGTTCCAGAGTCGATGGAGCAAGGCCTGGCACTGCTGCGCAAAGCGGTGGCGCAAGGCGACAACGCGGGGCGGTTTTCCCTCGCGCGCTGCTATGAAACGGGACACGGCGTGCCGCTCGATCTGGCCAAGGCGGCGGCGCTCTACGAAACGGCCGCATTCGGCGGCAATAAGCCGGCGCAACAAGCCATCGCCATGATGTACGAACGCGGCGAGGGTGTCGTGGCCGACGCTGTCAAGGCGGACCAGTGGCGCAAGGCTGCGGAAATACCGATCCCGCGCCCACGCTGACCCCGAACCTGCCGGCGACGAATGATTTTTCCATCGAGAACGCCATCGTATGAAATGGACCCAATGAAATTCTTCCCCGAGCCTGCATGACCTTCCCTGTCCCACTCCCCCGCTTGCCGCGCCGGCTTGCCCTCATGCTTGCCGTGCTGGCGTGCGTGTCCACCAACGCGTTTGCACAAGACGCGGGCGGGCAGATGCCGGTCGATGTGCAAGCCCCGCCCGCGCAGAGCGCCAAGCCGGTCAAGCCCGCGATCAAGCCCGGTTCCTGCGCCAAGCCGGTGTTCCCCAAAGCCGCGCTGCGCGGCATGCAGGAAGGAACGGCCACCTTGTCGTTTTTGATCGGCACCAGTGGCGCGGTCGCGGATGCCAAGATCGTCAAGTCGAGCGGTTTTCCTTTGCTCGACATGGCCGCCATCGATGGCATCCGGCGCTGCGTGTTCAACCCGACCATGGTCGACGGCAAAGCGGAGCAATCGTGGATGCAGATGCAATACGTCTGGACCCTCGACGGACCAAGCGCGGCCGAGGCCGCCGTCCCGCTGGCCACCGTGCGCGCGGCTGCCGAACGCGGCGAGCCCGCATCGCAGCTGCGGCTCGGCGCAATCTACATGACTGGCGAGGGTGTGGCGCGCGCCCCCGCCGAAGCCGTCGCCTGGTGGCGCAAGGCGGCCGACCAGGGCGACCTGAAGGCGCATCTGAGCCTGGCCAGGGCGCTGCACTACGGAGACGCCGGCAAACCGGACCTGGCGCAAGCCATGACCTGGTATCGCAAGGCCGCCGACCTGGGCATGCCCGAGGCGCAGAACATGCTGGGATTGTTGCTGTTCGAAGGCACAGGCGTGCCCGCCGACAAGCTAGCGGCACGCGAGTGGTTTCGCAAGGCGTCCGCGCAAGGGTGGGCGCGCAGCCAGGCGTACTACGGCAAGCTGCTGTTGGACGACAACACGCCGGAAGGCATCGAGCAAGGCGTTGCGCTACTGTCGAAAGCTGCGGCGCAAGACGATTTCGTGGGCCAGTATTTCCGCGGACAATGCTACGACACGGGGCGCGGCGTGGCGCAGGATAAAACCATGGCGGCGACCTTGTTCGAAAAAGCGGCGCTCGGCGGCAGCAAGCCTGCGCAGCGACTCATGGCCACGATGTACGAACGCGGCGAGGGTGTGACGGCCGACCCGGTCAAGGCGAAGCAGTGGCGCATGGCCTCGGAGATACGTCCGCCGCGCCCGCACTAAAGTCAGCACGGCTTGGCGGCCAGGGCCGCGCGGATGGTGCCGACCTTGTCGAGCACCGCGCCGCGCGTTTCGTGCGCGCGCGAGACCACCTGCACGTCGATCGACAGCAGGCGTGCCAGTGCCGGCGCCAGCGCGCGATACGCCACGCCGATGCGCGAGGTGGCCTGCATCGACTGCGGGCACAGGGCCACGCCCTCGCCCGCCGCCACGGCGGCCAGCAGCATCGTGAAATCCTTCGGTTCGAGGCGGCGCGGAGCGGCGTAGCCGACCTGCCGGAAGCTGCGTTCGCACTTGTCGTAAAAGGCGGGATTGTCGGTGCGCGAAAACCAGAACAGGGGCGTGGCGCCCAGTTCGGCCAGGTCCACCTCGCTCTTGGCGGCGGCCGGATGGGAGGCTGGCAGGACCACGATCATCGCTTCGCTGCCGACCGTCTCGAGCGCCAGGTCGTCGCTGGGCGGGACGATGTCGCCGACGATCGCCAGATCGAGCTCGCCGCTGCGGACCCGCTCCACCAGGCGCTTCGACCAGGCGCGCTCCAGCGCCCGTCCGCCGGTAAAGGCCGGATCGGTGACGAGCGTATTGAGCCCGGGCATCAGGCAATGATTGATCACGCTGGTCAGGCCCATGCGCACCGTGCCGGCATCGTCATCGCGAAGGCCGGCCTTGACGCCGGCGACGGCGGCGTCCAGCGCCAGCAGGATCCTGCTGGCCTCGTCCTTGAAGGCTTCGCCGGCCGTGGTGAGGCTGACCCGGTGGGTGTCGCGCACGATCAGCTGCACCCGCAGCATCTCTTCCAGGCCCTTGATCTGGCGCGACAGCGGCGGCTGCGACATGTTCAGCAGCTCGGCCGCACGGCGGAAATTGAGTTCCTGCGCAACCGCAAGATAGCACTGCAAGGTCCTGGTGCTGGGTAAGTGCTTCGACAGCATGAGCATGACAAGGTCTCCGGAACCGGTTCTTCGTTGCCTATTATCCCATCCTTCCGCGACGCCGGTCAGCCCGGCGCCAGCGCCGCCTCGCGCGCAACGCTACGCCACGCCAGGGTCGCGCCGAGCCGATGCGAGGCCAGGCGCAGCACGTCGCTGGGATTGAACACTGACGGAGCGGATGGCGCGGCAAGTTCGTCCAGCAGGCCGCGTCCCAGCCGGACGAGCCGGCGGTAGCCATCGCCGAGCCAGGGTTCCCACATCGATCCGAGCGGCTGTTCGAGAATGTTCCCCAAGCCGTACGAGGGACCAAAGCCGAAGCTGACCGGATTGACCTTGCCATCGGGTTCCAGCACGAGCACGCCGAGCAGGTCGGCCGGCCGCGCCTCCGCGTCGCCGGCATCGGCGGCGCGGGCGTAGAGCATGCAGGGCCGCGCGAGGACGCTGTTGCGGTGCACCAGGTCGGTGTGCACGCCCATCTTCCCGGCGTAGGCCGCCGCGAGCAAGGTGCCGGCCAGGTACAGCAGGTTGGCGTCGCCGGGGCCGAGCACCGCGTCGGGCATCGTGGTGAGTGCGCGCCCCGCCGCCGAGATCGGGTGCAGCTGGAGCGCCGCCGCGCCCTGGTCGCAGGCCAGCGCGGCCAGTTCGTCGATATCGTCCAGGTTCTCGCCGCTCACGCCGCAGATGATGTGAAAGCCGATGCCGGCGTCGGCCAGCAGGCGGATGCTGTGCAGCACGCCGGCGAAGGCGCGCGGACGGCGGCGCAAGGCGTCGTGGGTGGCGCCCAGGCCGTCGATGCTGACCGCCACCGTGCCAACCTGGCGCAGGATGTCCAGGTTGTCCCGGTGCGGCACCAGCAAGCCGTTGGTGATGAGGGCCGTCTGCATGCCGCAATCCTTCGCCAGCGCCACGACATCGGCCAGCCACGGGTAGAGCAGCGGCTCGCCGCCCGAGATGGCGAGCCGGGTGTAGCCCCACGCCGCAGCCTGCCGGATCGCGCTACCAGCCTGCTCGAAGCTGAGCAGGCCGGCGGCGTGCGGCGCGCTGTCGGAATAGCAGTGCGCACACGCCAGGTTGCATCTGCGCAGAGGGTGCAGATGGAAGATGGCGCTGGCGGTCGGGCCGGCGCCAGGCGTGACGGCGGCGGGGTTCATTTCAGGCCGACCCGGACATGCATGCGCCAGAGATCGCGCACCGGAATGCCGTAAGGGAAAATCTCGATGCGGCGCAGCTCGGGATGCTTCTGGATTTTCAAGATCGCCGCCTCCAGCCCGGCCATCGGCACCGAGGTTTTCAGGACCAGGGCGTCGGGCGTCGGCATGCCGTCCGGGAAGATATCGTCGAATTTGAACCCCATGCCATGCAGCTCGGCCACCGAATCGGTGAGGCCGGCAATCTGCTCCTTGGTGTAGTGGTAACGCAGGCGCGCCGTCAGCGCGGTGTTCAGGTCGTTTGGCTTAGACATGTGCGGGCTCCATGATGGTGTTGGTGATCAGAAGGGAAAGGTCGGACAGCAGTTTCAGTACGGCATCGTATTTGTCGATGGTAAAAACCAACAATTGCAGCGCGTCGGTCAGGGCCTTGCTACGCGCAACCGTCTCTGCCGACGGCGGCCGGACCTGGATTCTTTCTTGAAGGATGTCGATGATGGCGTTGTTGACCGTGTTGCGGCGCTCGCGCAGCTTGGCCAGCACCATGTACACCTTGGCCCGGTCCTTCAGGCTGGCAGTTTCGTACTCGATGGTGACGTCGGCGATAGCGCGCTGCAAAATGGTTTCGACGCTTTGCAGCCAGGGAAGTGCTGAGTCGGACATAGTGTTTCTCCTGGTTAGTGGATGGACTTACTGCGGAACTGCGAGGCCGGTACTCTTTGGCAGCTCCTTGGCCGTGCTAGCGGCGATATCGGTTGCCGCAGCCTGGTTCTTCTTTGCTTCTTCGCGCACCTCTTCAAAAAACGATGCCGCCAGCGCGGCGCGCTCGGCGAACGGCAATTCCTTGCCCAGTGCGCCGAACGCCTTGCCGGTCGCGCCGAGGGCCTCGCCCACCGGAGGAAGCGGCGTGACCAGCTGGCTGATCAGTTCCTCGACGTGGGCCACACCCGCTTCCTTGGCCGACACAGTGGCGCCCAGCAATGCCACTCTGCTGCGCAACTGCCTGAGCGCCGCCAGCCGTCTGGCCTGGCCGCTGAACTCATATAGCTGATCGTCGCCCGGCAAGTCGAGCAGGCGTACGTTGTAGCTCTTGATGTTGTCGCCGAGCTGCTCCTTGCGCATATCGTCGACGGCGGCCTGGCGCCTGGCGTAGAGCGCCAGCTCCTGCTTGAGCTGGGCGCTCAGGGACAGGCCGTGCTGCGCCTCTTCCAGCGCCACCGGTGAGGTGGCGCAGCCAGCGAGCAGCAGCGCGGCCGTGATGCAGGGTAAAAAGCGGATCGTCATTTGTTCACTCCTCGTCCAATCCAGAGCAGGGACAGGGCCTGGACCAGGTCTTTGTAATCGGACGCTTTCTGGCCCGACGCCGCGTACGCCACCGCCTGTCCCGCTGTGGCATCGATCAGCACCGCCCATTGGCCGGCGTTGGCCTGGGCGAAAGCGAGCTGCCGTTCACGCTTGAGGTCGCGGCGCAGTTCTTCGAGCCGCAAGGTGCGGGCGCGCTGGTCGCCGATCGCATAGGCATAGCGGCCGGCGGCGTCGTACAGCGCTGCCCGGCTGTCGGCGTCGTCGCAAGGGGGACTGACCTTAACCGCAGGAAAGGCTATGGCGTCGACGAAGCGCATGCTCCTGTAGCAGCCTTTGAGTGTGTCGAGTCGTGACCGCGCCACCAGCAGTTCGACTGCCTCGGCCACCCTGGACGCCTGGGCAGCCCGCACCAGTTCAATATCCTTGCGAACCAGATCGGCCTGGACCGTGGCCAGGTCGGCGCGGTTTTTCTCCAGGTCGCGCCGGATCAGCAGACTCATCGGAACCAGCGGCTTGTCCAGATCGGCGAGCACCTGGGCATCGTCGGCCACGCGCGTGACAAGCACCGCCGCCAGTTCGGCGCGGCTGGCATCCTTGCCGGGATCGGCGCTGGTACCCAGCTTGCGCAGGATGGCATCGATGCGCTTGATCCGGTCGTCGGCAAGCGCCTCGTTGCCGAGCACGTTGTTGAGCATCGCTATCCGTGCCAGCACGGCGCGCACCTTGTCGCCGAGCACAGTCAAGCGCTCGGAAGGAGCGGTGCCGGGCTGGCTAGCGCGTACCGCCGCCGCATACGCCTCCAGCGAGGCGCGGTACTGCGCCATCAAGACGTCGGCCTCGGCAGCGAGAGCAGCGTGCTTTTGCTCGAGCTCGACTGTGTTTTTGGCGCTGGTGAGCAGCGTGCCGGCCGGTAGCTTGGCGATCAGCGCGTCCTGATCGCGGGCGAGCGCTACTTCGCTTGCGCACAACGTGCCGAGCTCCTTAAGATACTCGGCGGCATACTTGCTCAGCTCGCCGCTACCGGGGGCATTAACAGCACGGCAGGATGGTGCGTCGGCGCCGTCCGCCTTGAGCAGTTTGCGGTAGGCGGTTTGCCTGGCCCGGTTCGCCTGCAGTTGCAGTGACAGGCTCTTCCATCCCTTTACCACGACCAGGAACGCACTGGCGTCCGGCACAGTAGCCAGTTCCTTGAGCTGTTCGTCCAGTATCGAATAAAACGTTCTCGCATTGGCGTTGTCCTTGGCGAGGGACGCATCGAGCAGCAGCACCAGTGCGCTGTCGACCTCGGCGCTGCGGCCGGCGGCGATGCTGTCGATGTCCGCCTTGAGCAGTTTCTTGCGCTGCTCATGCATGGCCACGAAATAGCCGTTCAAGTCCACTTTCGCCCACGCCGCCTTCAGGTCCTTGCCTTGCTGGTCGCGCTTCTCGCTGTACAGGTGCATCCCGGCGCAGCCCGATAACGCCATGCATAGCGACGCGCAGCCCAGTCGATGAAAAGTATTCATGTTGATTCCCTTGTCCGCATCCGATGGAAGGCAGTCCGGTTGGCATCGCAGTCCGCCGCCCGGTGACTGGAGCAAGTATAGGAAGTTGCACCAACGAGCGAAATTGTCCGAATGGCCAGTCCGAGGGCCCATTCCGAATGGACAATGTGCTAGCCTTACGGGGTCAGCTGGCCATTCGGCCCAGTGCCGGACTGAGCACTAGTCCGGACGATGTCCTCAAAGGAGCCCGTCGTGCGCTTGCTGCTTGTCGATGACCACAAGATGTTCACGGAAAGCCTGACCATGGCGCTGGACCGCCTGCAAAAGGGCAACACGCTGTTGGTCGCGCAAAGCCGCGAGGAAGCACTGGACTACGCCAGCGCCGGTCAGTGTTTCGAGGTGATTTTGCTCGACCTGCACATGCCCGGCAACGACGGCATGGACAACCTGGCCGTCCTGCGCAAGACCTACGATACGGCCTGCATCGTGATCGTCTCCGGCGAGACCGATCCGCGCATCGTGTTCCAGACCATCGAGCATGGCGCCGCCGGCTATGTATCCAAGGCGTCCGACCTGAACACCTTGCTGGAGGCGCTCGAAACCGTGCTCAACGGCGGCGTGGCGCTGCCGAGCAAGCTGCCGCGCCCGCAATTTCCGGGCGCACTGCCGCCTTCGCGCCCGCCGCCTTCGCACAATGCGGTGCTCGACGCACTGTCGCCGCGCCAGCGGGAAGCCCTGTTCAGCGCGATCCGCGGCCAGAGCAACAAGGTGATCGCGCGCGAAATGTGCGTGACCCCGAGCACGGTCAAGCATCACCTGGCCATTGCGTTCAAGGTGCTGGGCGTGCTCAACCGCACGGCGGCGGTGTACGAGGCAAACCGGCTGCAACTGTTTCCCGACACGGAGTCAAGCCAGCCCAGCTACCGCGCGCCGGAGCGCACCCACAGCGCCTGCTAGGGCGCTGCGCGGTCGAAGGTGCAGACGATGTCCCAGCGGCCGCCGCACTGCTCGGCCGTGACCAGCGCGAAACCGTCGCCTTTGGCATACACCACCTCCTCCACCTTGCAGTCGAAACGGCCGGGAAACGCGCCGGCCGGGTCCGTAAAGTCGAAGGTATCCCCGCTGTCGGCCAGGTCTTCCGCGATCGAATTGGCGAACGGATAAGGCGCGTACAGGGCCGAACTGTGAAACGAGCGGATGGTGACCGCCGGCCCGGCGCCGGGCGGCTGGACCAGCAGGGTCGCCGTGCACGAAAGATGCTCGTCGCCTGACAGGAACACGACATTGCGCATGCCATGCCCGCCGATGTGCGCCAGCAGGCGTTGCATCGACGCCGGATAGCCATCCCACGCGTCCGAGCGCAGGCAGTGCGCGCCCGGACCGCCGTGGACGGCACGCAGCCGGCGCGGCACCAGGATCGAGGGCGAGGCGATGAACTTGGGCCGCTCCGGATCGGCCCGGTGCTGGACCAGCAGCCAGTCGAGCAAGCGCGTGAACTGGCGCTCGCTCATGATGGAGTCGCTGGCGGCCGTGGCCGCGGAACGCGGCATGCGCTCGGTGCGGGTGTCGGCGATGAAAAAGGCAAAACCCCGCAGCGGCATTCCCGTCTCCAGGCAGTGCGGCGTCTGCGCCGCCCCCAGCGAAGGCACCAGCGCGTTGGTGCGCTGGAAACGCAGGTAGCCCGCGCGGCCCGCCGTCAGGTTGGGGTCGACCCGGCGCGCATGCGCCAGTGGTTCCCAGTTATCCATGATCTCGTGATCGTCCAGCATCATGAAGGTGGGCAGGCGCCGCATGACCGACTTGACGTGTTCGTTCGCAAACAGCTTTTCGTAGGGCTGCACATAGCGGTCGTCCAGCGCGCTGGGATCGAACAGGCCGGCCGTGGCGTCGCTGTAGATCTGATCGCCCAGCAGGAGCAGGAAGGCCGGCACCGTGCCGTCTTCGTTGTCGAGCCTCCGAGAAAGACGCTGAAAGGAAGCGAACGCCGGTTCCTCGTCGAGCAAACCGGCCGGGTACTGGCAACTGCCCATCGCAAAGCACAGGCGCGCTGGCTGCTTGCCGGTGGCCCCGGCGCCGAAACCGAGCAGGCCCGGCACCAGCGTCGTCGCCAGGCTGGACGCCAGTTCGCGCTCGATGCTGACGACAATATCGTCGAAGGTCTTGTCGACGAAATCGAGCAGCTCGGCGAGGATCGCCGCCAGCGCCAGCGGGTTGCCCGGCAGGATGGGCGGGGTGCTCATGGCGCGCCGCCCGCGCAGCAGCCCCATCAGCTCCCGGCCGCGCAAGGACGAATGGAGGAACTGCGGCAAGTCTACCCTGTTATCCCAGAAGGTCGGCTTTCCGTCATAGAAGAGCAGCATCAGTAATCCGTCCGCGCCGTCCGGCCGCGCCGGCGCGAATTGCATCCAGCCATTGTCGTCGCCGGCGCCGGCGTAGAGCTGCAGGCCGCGCCACAAGGCGGCCTTGGACGAATCGCCGGACGTGCCGGACCATATGCGGTAGTGTTCTCCATCAACCTTGACCGGAATAAAGGCGACCAGCAGCGCGCGCGTGTAGGCGGGGTCCGATCCGGCCCCGACCTGGAAGCCATTCGGCGTGTCGACACTGGTGCGTACCGGCCCGCTCCAGGGCGTGCGCAGCGCCCAGCGGTCGACGCTGGGCGAGTCGCTCGTCTTGTATTGCGCCAGCGAAGTCGATTCCGGTCCGATGAACGCATCCACGGCCGCGAACACCTTGCGCGCGTCGCGCCCGATGAAGCAGTCCTGGTGGCCGAACCCTTCCATCGGCCGGGTGACATAGGCGAACAGCGTGTCCTTGAACATGGCATCCATGCGGCCCAGGGTGGCCGGATCGGACAAACCGTTGTCCAGGCCGTGCACGCTCATGGTATCGAAGATCCAGCGTTTCTTGATGTCCTCGCGCGACACGTACACATTGCGTCCGGCGCGGTTGGTGATGGTTTTCAGGCGCGCGAAATGCATCGCCTGCGAGACCGTTTCGATGCTCAGCGGGCCGAAGAAATCGTCGATATGGTCGAGCACCGGCCGGTCCACATTGCACAGGCTGAAGTCGCGCCCGTAGAGCGCGTCCATCCGGTGGCGCGTACGGACGAAATCAGCCTTGCCCCACGGCCACCACGGGTTTTCCACATGGAATTCTTCCGTTGGATACGGGGTGGTCGCCAGCAGGCGGTCGATTACCTCGTCCATGAGGCCTGGTTCGCCGTCGATCCGGAACGCGAAATCACGCAGCGGCAGCAAATGGCGCAGGTAGCCGAGCAGATAGGCGCGGAAAATATTGGCTTGGCTAAATACCACCAATGGTCCCACCTGCGACAACACCAGGCGCCGGATGCTGCCATTCATCGCCCGCCGCTCCGCCGCAAAGCGCTCGCCTGCGCGCGGCTCGGCCAGGATGGCCATGCTGATCATGGCCGCGCCCATGCAGTGGGCGACCACGTCCAGATAGCCGAAACCGCTGGCGCGGCAGATATGGTCGATCGCGGCCGGGATGTCGGCGTGCGCCGCATCCTCGAACGTCCACGGGTGGCGCGCGTGCGGCATGCCGCTGCTGGTGCGCAGGTCGACGATCCAGATGTCGCGTTTTCGCTTCCACAAATAGCTGGCCAGGTTGGGCTTGACCTGCGGATGGGCAAAGGTGGTGCCGCTCGCGCTATAGCCGTGGATCATGACCACCGGCGGGCGATCCGGGTCCTGCTGGTCGCAGCGGTAGCGCGTCAGGCGCACATGCACCGGCGTGCCGTCAGGTAACTGGTCAACTTCGAGCTCGGTGATTTCCGGATGCGGCAGTCCGGGGATGATGCCTGGCAGGCGCGCCGGCGCCCGCATTGGCGTCGCATCGGGCTTGCGCAGGCTCCACACATGAATGGTGAGCAGCAGGCGCAGCAGGTAGGCGCCGAGCGAGACCACATCGGCCAGCGCGGATGGCTGGTCCTGCTGCTCCAGGATGCGGAACAATGGCACGTTTTCACGCACCAGGAAATTGGTGTCGAGCTCCAGCTCGGGCCGGGTGCCTGTTCTCAGGCAGGGGAAGGCGCCCAGCTCCATGCGCATGAGCTGGTTCCAGGGGTTCGAGGCGCGGGCGTAGGTAAAGCGCTTGGTGCCGAGCATCGGCTGGCCGCTGAATTTGCCGGCGTCCAGGCGCGTGCCGGCCACGTCGGCGGCGCCGATCACGAGGGCGTACTCGAACAGGCGCACTTCGCCGGCGTGCGAGGCCACGGCCATGGCGTTGTCGTAGCGCGTACGCACGTCGCCCCACAACTGGCGGGCCGTCTCGCGCGTAAACGACAAACCGCCGCGCGAGAAGCGCTCGGCGCCCCACTGCCATAAGTCGCGCAAGCCGCGGTTGAGCAGCCAGGGCAGCAAACTGTTGGACCGGCGCCGCTGCGGCGTGGACGCTTCCCGATGGAAGAAATGCAAGGTGCCCGCCACGCCAGCCTTGAGCAAGGGCGGCGGCGGCATCTCGCCCGGCACGTCGCGTCGCATTTTCCAGTCGTCCCACTGGGTGGCGTCGAAGATGTCCAAGGTGCTGGTCGCGGGATCGACCTGCAAGGCGCGCTGGATGGGTACCGCCTTGCCTCCCTGCGGCAGCACCAGGGCGGCCAGGTCGATGGTGGAAAAATGCAGGCTCAGCTCGATTACGCAATGCAGCTTGACGCCACCGCGGTCGACCAGGGTGGCCGGGCCGGACATGCGTTCGATGAACTCGGCCGTGGTCGGGCGTGCTGTCTCAGGTTCCTGTTCTGGCCGGAAGCGCGGCCGGATCACCGGCATTGGTGCGGCGGCCGGCGCCGTACTCCACTCCCATTTCCGTTTCAGCTTGTCGACCGCCCGCAACGCCAGCGCGGTGATGGTCAGCGCTGGATTGACACCGAGCGCGCCGGGCAGGATGGCGCCGTCGAGCACCATCAGGCCGTCGTACACGGCACCGTCCTCCCCGGCCTGGGCGCGAAACACCTCGCCGCAATCGTTGACGACGCCATCGAGCGCGTTCGCGCCGATGGCGCAGCCGCCCAGCGGATGCACGGTCAGCAAGGGCCCGCGCCGGTTCGCCAGCAGGAATTCCATCGATTCGGGCAGCATTTTCCACAGTGGATTCGGGAGAATGGTGCCGTTCGGACCGGGCCCGGGATTGCCGCTGTCCGGTGCGCCGCCAAGCACGCGCACCTGGTCCTCGAACAGGGGATGATCGCGCAGCGCCGGCCAGCGTACCCGGATCGCGCCGTCGCCGCTGTCATCGTTCTTGCCGCCGACCAGTTCGAGCGCGCCGCCGGCGCCGTCGTCGCCCATCACGGCCAGCAGCGCGCTGCGCCGCAGCCGCTCGGGGTCGACCGCGCACGGGTCGCGCTCGTCGGGCAGGCCGCTATGCGCGCCGCTGTCGCGCCGGCCGAGTTCATGCAGGCTGTTCGCGGTGGTGGCGATTTCCTCGAACAGGCGGCGCAAGGGACCCGGCACCGCCATGTCCTCGACCAGCAGGTCGCCGAACCGGCCACGCAGGTCGACCATGCCGGTGATCGTCGGCCCGACCTGGCGCTCGCGCGGCGCCACGCTCTCGACGGCGACGCCATTGATCTGATCGAGGCCATCGTAGGCGACCGCGATCATGTCGCCGTTGCTGGAAAAATTCTGCCCGATCCTTGCCGAGAACCTGAGCTCCTCGCACTGGGAGCGCAGCAGGATTTCGGTGGAGCCGAAGGTGCCGGCCGCCAGGATCAGCTTGCGCGCCCGGATCTTGTACGGCAGGTCGCGCCGCGTACGCAACTGGGCGTCGGTGTAGTTGACGTGCACGCACCAGGCGCCCAGCCTGGCGTCGCGCTCGATGCGCAGCACCGTGGCCCCGGTGTAGAGTTTCGCGCCCTGCTTCCATGCCGTGTACAGCAGGTTGGTGTCGAGCGACTCCTTGGCGTTCAGATTGCAGCCGGTGGCGCAGTCGCCACACATGGCGCAGGCCGACAAGCCCACGCCGCCGGCGCTGGGGCGCTCGCTCATGGCGACCGTGATCGCGGCAGGGCTGAACACGCCATCGTTCGCTTGCAGCCGGCCGGCCATCTTGCGCAGGGCTTCGTATTTGGCTGGTACCGGGCCGGCGTGCTTGGCTATCGTATTCGCCTCGCCGCCGACGCGCGCGCCCAGGGCGTCGAGCGCCCTGGCGAAGTACGGTTCCAGGTCGCCCACCAGCGCGGCCAGTTTCTTGAGCGGCGCCCCGCGCGGGCGCACCATGACACCGGCATTGATCAGCGATCCGCCGCCCAGGCCGTTGGCGACCAGCGCGCTGACGTCGCTGCCGACGCGCACATCGAACAAGCCCTCGCGCTCGCCGCCCGGAGCGGCCTCGTTGGGCGTGCTGAACCGCACGTGGCCGGCCAGTTCGCTCATGCGGCCGGGGAAGGAACCCGGCAGGTATTCCTTGCCGCGTTCGAGCACCCAGACCGTCACCGGCTTGCCATCCTTGGCGCTGCCGGCCAGCCCGGCCGCCGCCACCGCACCGCCGTAGCCGCTGCCGACGATCAGTACGTCGACATCGATCGCCGGCTCGCCCTCCTCTTTCAAGGTGGAAAACAGCTGTTCAACGCCTTGCGAGAGCCATGCCGGCGCCCGCTTATTGCTGTTCGTCTGGTCCATGGCACGCGCTCGCTTGAAGTGCGCTGGCAGCGTTCAGGGCTTGCCTGAGAACGTCGGCAGCGACGGGTTTGTGAAGCAATGGAAGACCGGCACTGTTCGCTTCGCGCAGGCGGTCGGGTGCGGTGTCGCCGCTGATCAGGATGGCGGGCAGGCGCGGGTAGAGCTGGCGCAGCGCCGCCACGGTGGCCAGGCCGTTGTCGCCGTCGCGCAGGCGAAAGTCGACCAGCAGCAAGTCCGGACACCAGTGCGCGCCCGCCGCCAGCGCTTCCGCGGTGCCGCCGGCCAGGGTGACTTGCGCGCCCATGCCTTGCAGCAAGGCTTGCATGCCGGCGCGCACCGAGGCGTCGTCGTCGACCACCAGCACATGGCGGGCCGCGATCGGAGCGGCTGGCGCGGCTGCGCAGCGCGGGCCGGCGACCTGCTGGCCGAGCTGCTCGCATATCAGGTAAAAGCTGGTGCCGACACCGGGAAACGACACCATTTCCAGGCGCATGCGCAGCAGGTCGGCCAGCCGGCGCACGATCGACAGGCCCAGGCCGAGGCCCTTGCTCTGGTCGCGCTCGGAATTGCCGAGCTGGTAAAACTCTTCGAACACGCGGTCGTGCTCCGCGTGCGGAATGCCGATGCCGGTGTCGACCACGGCCAGCACCACCTGTCCGCCCTGCCCGTCCAGGCTCAGGCTGACCGTGCCGCTGGTGGTGTACTTGATGGCGTTGTCGACCAGATTGCACACCAGCCGGCCGAGCAGCACTTCATCGGTCACGATCAGCGGCGCGCAGCCGCAGTCGAGCGTCAGCTGCAAGCCCCTGGCCTGGGCGGCCGGCAGGTATTCGTCGAACACGCACGCGAGAAAAGGCGCCACTTCCAGCTGCGCCGGCCGGACCTGGACGATGCCGGCGTCGAGCTTGGAGACGTCGAGCAAGGCGTCCAGCTGGCCCGACAGGGTTTGCAGTGCTTGCCCCATGTGGCGCGCGATGTCGCGGCTGGTGTCGTCGAGCGGCTGCATGCCGAGCGCGCCGGCGAACAGGGATAGCGCATGCACCGGCTGGCGCAAGTCGTGGCTGGCCGAGGCCAGGAAGCGGGTCTTGGCGCGGTTGGCCGCTTCGGCCGCGCTGAGCGCCGTGTTGAGCTGGGCGTTCAGGCTGGCCTGCTGGAGGCGGATCTCGAACGATTCGCGAAACAGGCGGAACGAGTCGCTGGCCAGGGCGATCAGCACGGCGCCGAACAGGGCCAGGATGAGCGCGGTGGCGCCGCCGATCCAGCCGCCATGGCCCATCAGCGCCCATTGGGCCACCAGCGGCGCCATCACCGGCAGCAGGAAGGCGAGGAACACCGGGCGGTAGCCGGCGGTGGTGGCGACCGAGCCGGCGCACAGCCCCACCAGCAGCAAGGACTGGATGGCGCGCTGGAATTCGGGCAGCGCCGTGAAAAACAGGAGCGAGAGCGCGTGCGTGCAGCCGTTCAGGGCGCTCAGGGCGATGCAGATTTGCAAGCGGCGCGCGTCGCTCAGGTCCGACAGCGCCGGCAGCCGTCCCAGGATGATCCAGCGGGCCACCAGCACCAGCGCCACCAGCAGCAGCCAGGCGCCGAGGTACACGGTGGGAATCCGTCCCCATGCCAGGGCGGCGATCATGAGCGCGCCAAGGAAGACGGGGATCGGCACGCGCCGGCCCTGGCGCGCGAGCAGCCGGAGCAGCTCGGCTTCGAGGCTGTGTGCGGTTGCATCCCTGACTTCTGACGTCATCAAGCCACCTTTTAGCGAACGCATCACAGGTGCGGCGGCGCCCCGGCGGCGCGAATCTCATGACATTACAGCAAGTGGTTTGAAAAGCCAACTGGCCAATAGGCCAAGCCTTCAGGCCAGCACGGGGGCCTTGTGTGGGCCTTCCAAGGGAGATATCAAAAGGCGGCGCGGCCAAGGTTGCCTGGCCAAGGATGTCATCCCGATGCGTACCGGTCCTTGCCATCGGGAAGTACGTATCGTCGACATGCCTCTGCGACGGCACCCATGCATTGGAAATTGCGCTGCGCTTCCCGCAGCGTCATGTGATTGGGGCCGCTGGGGCGGTCAGGGTCGCTTGTCCCGTCATCTTCCCAAAAGCAGACGCGGCAAATGTCGTACGCACCACTTTCTTGCAAGCTCCGGTATCCGCAACAGGGGCAAGTCGCCAGCTCCTCAACATCACCCTCGATCGCTTCATCCCATCCCAGGAGGGCGGTCTGTTTTTTCAGATATGCGTTGACAACTCCTGTGTACGCGTAAGCCAGGGCAAGTTGCAGAAGAGGATCATAGACCTGGTTTGCCGGGTCCTGCGGTTCGTCGGAGCGTGACATCATCAGCTTCAACAGATCGGGAAGACCATCGTAGTCAGGATCATCAGCATCAATGGACCACCAGTCGAGCAACAAGCCCGCTCGCTCCTCGAACGACAGTCGGGCCAGATCGCGGTGTGCCAACAGCTTGATTGCTTCGTTTCTTGTCATAGGCCATCATCTTAAGCTGCCGCACGCACGCTTACCCTGTCCCCGCCATTACAGCATGTCGTTGGGACATGCATTGCCTCGTCGATGTTCGTCCTGGCCGCAACCAGCCTGATATTCGGTCCGTGCTCATCATGGGCGATGACACCATCTTTAAACGCCGCATGCAAGGTGGTGCGGTGCAGATAAGGTACATGGTCGCCCTCAAAATAGGTCTTGAGCAGCAGCTTTTAAGTCGCTTGTTTCACCACCATTGTCTTCGTATAGGAAATCAATTCCCCGATGTTGAGTGCTCGAGATCGTCGGCGATATCACCGAGATAGCTTCGGATGTCGAGCGACGCCGTCGCGGTCGGATGAACCCACATGAGCCCGAACGCTTCCGCAACGGGAAGCTCGCGCAGATTGCAGTTTGCGGGATCGAGATCCGAATAGACGTTGACGGGTAGCTGAACGACATGGCCCAGCATGTCCGGTTGGCGGCCGCGCTCTCGCAGGGCCAACAGCTTGCGCATGAGAGCCACTTGTGTTTCGTGCTTTATTGGAATGGCCATATTGTTGTGCCGGCGAGGGCTGCCGCGCCGGCACAAGGTACTCTCACACAAGACCCTGGCCAGCTGTGCGAACGCATGGATCGGATCAAGTTCCCGCGTCCTCGAGAAAGTGCTGGCTAGTCACTGCGCACCACGGTGCCTTGTGCGATAGCGCAGATTTTCTCCACCCCGTCTTGCACCGCATAGATCTCCGCCGAGCAAACGGCCTGGCGCTTTCCGACGCTCTTTGCCTGGGCGCGAGCGATCAGATGCGTTCCCGTCGCGGGTCTGACGTAGTTGATCTTGTACTCGGATGTCAGGGCATTGCCGCCGAGCGCTACGCCACCGGCGAAGGTAATCGCGTTGTCGGCGAGGTAGCTGACCACCCCGCCATGCACGAAACCGTGCTGCTGTTTCAGATTATCAGTGATGTCGATGCGGATTTCCGCTTCAGTCGGTCCGGTGCTGACGAGCTTGGCCCCCAGGAATTGGCTGAACGGCTGGGCTTCAAAGATTTCGCGTGCAATATTGTGAATGTCGGGCATGTCAACCTCTTAAAGAAAACGGTAAGAGCCGTGGAAATCGGGGGGCATGCGTTGGCGTACGAGCGCAATTTCAAGCGCAACAAGCCGAACTGTTGCCGCTCGAATGCCGCTGCCGACATGCGCAGGTATTGGACATATTCATTCGTCTTATCCGCCCCGGCCATCGCGATCAGCTCCGGTTTGACGGCCTCGCCGGGCCAGCTCCCTCGCAGTCGTTGTGAGGGCAACTGGCCGCATGCCGGCGCTCACCCCGCCGGCACCATCGATCAGGCGCGCGCGCCCAACTGCCGGCGCCGCATCGCGCCCAGCGCCACCAGGCCGACGCCCATCATCAGGTAGCTGGCCGGCTCGGGCACGACCTGCACCGAACCGTTATCGGCCCTGACCGCGATCTCGTTCTGGTGGGAGTCCAGGAAAAGCACGTCGGAAAACGTCAGCGCCGCGCTGCCCGCGGAGAGCGCGTTAAGGCTGATATGCGCCAGGTCGCCGCTGCCGGAAGCACCGGCCCCTGCACCCAGCCGCGTGTTGAACACGAACGAAATCATGCCGGTCGCGTTGTCGATCACGCCGCCGTCGCTGAAGGTCGGCCCGGCCGTGCCCAGGAAAGCGCCCTCGGCGACACTGTTCGCCTTGAGCAAAGCCGCGTCAAAAGTGAGCGTGAACTGGTAGCCGTACAGGTCCGCAATGTCGGAAATTCTCACGGCCAGGTCCATCGTCGAGCCCACCGTGGCCGGCGCTGGTGTGGCGCTCAGGGACAGCGTTGGAATAGCAAAAGCCTGGGTACTGGCGGCCAGCAGCATGGCAGCCAGGCATTTCTTCAAAATCGTCATCGTGTTTATCCTATTGCCCCGAGGGGCGTGTTGTGCGGTAGCGGCCGGCCGGATGCGCGCACCCGGCCGGCCGCACAGGGTCAGTTGCAGGAAGTGCCTTTCGACAGGCGCTGCGCTACATAAGTCAGGTCGCGTGCATTGACGACGCCATCGGCAACCACATCGGCGCGGACGTCAAAGCCCGCCTCGCCGCTGCGCTTGCCGAACGATGCCTTGACGATCGCCAGGTCGGCGCAATCGGCAGTGCCATCGCTGTTCAAGTCGCCCGCCAGGTGGATCGTGAAGTCGGCATTCGACACGTCGAAGAACACGTTGCCGACCGCTTCGACCTTGATGCGCGCCGCTTTCGTCGTCACCGCCGGCAAGCTCACCTTGGCGCTGCCGTTGTTCGGCACGCCGTCGGCCAGCTGGTAAGGCCAGGTCTTGCCGCCGTCAATCGAGAGCGCGATGTTCACGCTCGCCGTGTTCACCGGCGCAACATTGGTGTTGGCAACATTCCAGGTGACTGTCTGCGCCGTGCCCGCGTCGAGCGTGACCGCCGTGTCGAACGAGGTGACCAGGAACGGCCCCGCGTTCGGCGCCAGCACCAGGCTGGTGCTGGCGCTGTTGACGCCGCCCCTGCCGTCGCGCGCCGTCAGCTTGAAGTTCAAGGATGGCGGCGAGGCGTTGGTGCCAGCCAGGCCGACGTAATCGGCGGTCGGCAGGAACTCCGAGTAGCAGTCGATATCGGCGCCGCTCGGCGGCGTGGCGGCAACGGCACAGGCACCCGTGACCGCATTGGTGTTGTTGGCCAGGATCTGCGCCATGTCCGGGAACACCCGGGTCGGGTCGGCCGTCGTGTGGTTCTCGCCCGCCGAGTTGTATTCGAGCGAACCGGCGTTGGTCACGACTGCGCGCGTGCCGAACTGGCGGAACAGCGGGCCATTGAGCTTGGTGTTGCTGATCAAGCCGGTGCCGCTGGCGGCGCCGCGGTCGTTCTGCTCCCACATGTAGGTGATCAAGTCGCCATCGGCATCGGTCGCGCTGCCGGTCAGGGCGAACGGCGTGCGCAGGGGGATCGTGTAGCCGGCCGCCACCGTCACGACAGGGGCGATGTTACCCGACGCCGACACGGCGCCGCCGCGCGTGGTCGGTCCGCCCTTGGCGACTTCACCCACCAGGCCGCTGCAGCCATTGCTGCAGTCGACCAGCTTGAGTGCCGCCACATTGGTGCCGGCGAGGGCACCGTTGAAGGTCACCGTAAATGCCGTGTCCGACAGTGCGCTGACCGTCACCGTGGCGCCAGCCGGCCAGCCCGGGCTGCCTTCGAGCGCGGCCTTGACCCCGGCCGTGGTGTAATTGGTGCCCCGTACGATCGGCGCCGACAGGTTGCCGCTGACATTGATCCGGAATTGCTGGCCTGCCGTATTGAAACCCCTCAGTGCCACGACCTGGACTTCGTTCAGGGCCGACTCGGCGCTGGACGTGTAGGCCACGATTTCGTCGAGGCTGCGCTGCGACCAGTACGGATCACTGTGCGGCTGCAGGTTGTCGGTGCCGCAGATGCCGGCGTAGGCCATGATCGACGAGCCGCTGCCCACTTCCACCGAGGTGCCGCCATTGCGGTTGCCGCCGCTGCAATTGGAAGTGATGCCGTTGAAGGTATGGTTGCCGGAAAACTGGTGGCCGAGTTCATGCGCCACATAGTCGACGGCGAACGAGTCGCCGACCGGCTTGGGCAGGCCGGTGCAGCCCTGCGCCTTGGCGCTGCCGCCAACCACGCCGAGGCTGGCAATGCCGCCGCCGTTCAGGCCGAGCGCAATGTGGCCGACGTCGAAGTTGCTCGCTCCCGCCAGCAGGCCGGTCACGACCCGGGTGCGCGACAGGGTGGAGCTGGCGCAGCCTTCCGCCTGGGTGGGGGTGTAGCACGCCGCCGCGCCGCAGGGGCCGTCGGTGCCGGTCATCTGGGCCGCAGTGTCGAGGTTCAGGGCATCGGTGGCGTCGATCAGGGTCAGGCGGATCGCCGTTTCATCCTCGTAGACCTGGGTGACCCGGTTGATCAAGGTGACCTTGGCGGCCGTGACGTTGGCCGCACCGCCGAAGTAGCTGGCGTAGTTGGGATCGGTGACCAGCGCCAGGCGGTAGGTGCGCAACTGGTCGCTGACGACGGCATTCGGCGTCATGCCGCCATCCATCACGCGGAACGGGGTGGCGCTGGTGGTCTTGCCGTCGGTCGCGCTGACCTCGAAGGCGCCGGAACGGCCGGCAGGCAGGCTGGCCGTCACCACGCCCTTGCCGTCGGCCGTGGCCGCGACGCTGTGCAAGGTGGCGGTGTCGCCTTCGCCGCGCACGCTCAGGTTGACGCTCGCGCCCGGCGTAAAGCCGGAACCGCGTACCTCGACCACATCGCCCTCTTTATAAAACGAATGCGACAGCGCCAGTTGCGATTCGGCCTGCGCGCCTTCGACCAGCGGGCCGTGCGAGTTGATCAGGTCGATACGGTTGTAGCTGGCGTACATGCTCGTGTCGAGATGGTAGTACGGGTCCACATACCAGGCGCCATTGGCCGAGCGCACCGAGGCGTGCAGGCCCAGCGGCGTGATGTCCATGCGCAGGGTGGCGCTCGGATCATCAATGCCACGGCCCTTGTAGGTCTTGATCTCGGGGTGTTTGGCGGCCAGGCCGGCTTCCATGATGGGCGATTCGACCAGGGTGAAACGCTGGTAGCCGCCATCCGGGTGCGGCAGCGAAATCGTCTGGGTGCTGGCCAGCGCGCTGCTGCCGCGTTCGAGCGGGGCGTCGGCCAGCAGCGACTGCATGCCGGCCGCATCCAGGGTGGCGCCGCGGAAGCGCTTGAGAGCCAGGGCCGGCGTGCGGACGCTGGTGGCGCTCATCCGGTTGGCGGGGGCTGCAACGTCCTGCCAGTACGGCGCGGCGCGCTGGGTCGACACGGCCGCTGCGGCGGTCGGTCCGGCCGCGCCAGCCTGCGCGAATGGCGCGGCGGCAAAGGCAAGGGCAATACACAGGGCAAGAGAGGATTTCTTGCATGCGGCGCTACGCGGATGGTGCAATCCGCCGTTGTCTAACGGATTCCAAGGCTTCATTGTCATGCAGTGCCCTTTCGCGGCTGGGTAACTAGTTATTCTTCGGTGAGATGAGTTCCTGTACTTTTTTGCGGCCGTGCGGGCACACTCCTCTGCGCAAGCGAGTGGTCCGGTTTTGCTGCAACTTGTGCAACAAAACTGTCGTCATAATATTGTCAAATTTCCACTTTGCACAAGAATAATTAATTGCTTATTGCAAATTCAGCGACACAAGGATGGCGGGCAGGCCAATGCGCCGCATAGTTATGCGAATGGCATGTCCGCGACGGTCATGATGCTGATTTTTTGTGCAGCCACCGGCCCCGACAGCGGTCGGGTGCGGGCGCCAGTGGCCAAGGAGTAAGGCAGCGACCGCGTGCGTCCGATCGCCGAACGCCGCTGGCACGCGATGGCAGCGGCCCGCTTACTGCCGCTCGAATTGCATCGGAACGCCCTCTTTTCGTTGCATCCGCAGCGCGGCGCCGTCGATGTCCAGCATGACATCGAAACCTTCGTCGTCCTCGATCATCCTGGCGTCGATCTCGAAGTCGAAGCGGTTCGCGGCGCCCGGCAAGTCGATCATGTTCCAGTCCGCCGTAGGGATGCCGTCGTGGTGCACCGCGATCACCCGGCTCTTGCCGGATCCGGGCAACAGCCAGAAGCCATCCTGCGCCCGCGGCTCGTAGCGCAACGGGCCGTCCTTTCCCGGTATGAAGACGGTCAACTCCTCCAGCGGCTTGCCCTGATAGCGAAAACGCAGCGCGATGCCGGCCTGGGCTTTATCGAGAGTGGCGCCGACCAGCTTGAAAGGCGGTCCGGCCTCGCCCGGCGCGCTCGACAGCACCACCTTGTCGGCCAGCACCCGCCAGCGTCCCTTGGCCGCCTGGTCGGTGGCGCCGTAGGACAGGGCGTAGTCGAAGCTGCCGTCGGCCCGCAGCAGCAGCTCGGCGCCCACCTCGCTGACGCCCCTCAGGTAATAGTGGCCGGCCAGGGTGGCGGCGCGCGCCTGTTCCTGCGCCGTCATCGCCGCGTCAACCGGGCAGGCGGCGGCGCCGGAGGCAGCGGGCAGCGCCGCCACCGCGCGGAACGACGCGCTTTCGCGGCAACGCACATGATCGGCCAGGCTCGGTCCCGCCGGCGTGGCCGCCGACAACGGCGCGCCGTGCGACGCCAGCAGGCGCAGGATGGCGGGCTGGCGGCTCACCACGGCCTGCCACGCGCCTGCGTCATCGGCTTTGGCGCCGTTGTCGAGCAAGATGCCCACCAGGTCCGCACGGCGGCGCCGGATGGCTTCCTGCAGCGGGGAACGGGCGTCTTCACCCAGGCGCACGGCGGCCCCGCCGGTGGCGTCGATGCGCGCCAGGCGCCGGGTCATCGAGGCGCGCTGTTCGCCCATCAAGGGCAGTGCGTGCTTGTCGAGCAGCGCGCCGTACATCCGCGCCAGCAAGGTGGCCTTGTCCGCACAGGGACGGTCGAACTTCAGGCCGCGCGCGACCAGGGCGTCGAGGTAAGCCTCGCTCCCGTCCAGCAGGGCGCGCGCCGCCTCCGGGCTGGCGACGCAGGCAGCGGCGACACTGGTGCCCGACAAGGCGGCGATCCGGTCCACCAGCGCGATCTTGCCCGAGCCGATCGCCAGGTCGATCGCCGATGCCCCGCCGCCGGTGCCGGCGCCGAAGTCTAGTCTGGCGCCGGCGCCGAGAAGCCGCGTGAGCAGCTCGTCCTGGCCACTCCGCAAGGCCACCTGGACCTGCAAACGGCCGGCACCGTCGACCCGGTTGACCTGGGCGCCGTGCGCCAGCAACAGCGTCACCAGGTCGGGCTGCCGCATGGCGATGGCGGCGGTGAGCGGCGTGCTCGTGCCGGGGTCGGAAGGGGTCTGGACATCGTCGGGCCCGGTGCAGTCGCCGCAGTTGACGGCGGCGCCACCGTCGATCAGCTCGCGCGCCAGAACGTCGTTGCCTTCCAGGATGAACGAACCGAGCCTGCCCGCGCTGATGCGCCTGGCGTCGAAGCCAGCCTGCGCGAGCAAGGCCTTGATAACGGGCCGGGATTGCGGTGTGTTGAGCGCTGCCGACCTGGACCAGGCAGCGGCCACCCGCGGCGTGGCTGCTGCAAACGCGGCGCGCCGCGCCGGGCTGATATGGCGCAGCAACAGCTCGACCTTGGCGACGTCGCCTTTTTCAAGGGCGTCTTCCAGGATCTGAGGACGCCCTCGCAGCGGATCGGCGCCCAGTTCAAGCAGCAGTGCCGCCATGGCGGGACTGTCCGCCAGCAGCGCGTCGGCCAGCGGCGGCGCCAGGCCGGCTTCCATCTCGTCCCCGGTCGGCGCGGGCACGCCATCGGCCAGCGCGCCCATGGACACCAGCTCGCGCACGAAGGCGGCATCGCCGGCGCGCACCGCGAAGTGCAGCAAGGTCGCTTTGGCAAACTCGGGCCGCTCGAAGCCGAGCACCTCGCGATTGAAGCCGCGCGGGCCGATCTGGTCGAACGGCATGCCGCGCGCCGCCAGCGACCTGGCCAAGGCCATATGTCCGGCCGCGGCCGCGGCTTGCGCGGCGTCGAGCTCGATGTTCCATTGCTGCTTGCCAGGCGCCGCTCGCGCAAGCAAGGTGCGCACCACGGCCACGGCGGCGGCATCGCCATTGGCGGCGGCCACGGCCAGCGCGGTCGGGTCGTTGCCGTGTTCGAGGTCGAATACCGGGCGGGTGCCGGTCTTGATGAGGGCCCGCACCACCTCGGCGCCCTCGGTCACGGCCAGGAAGGAGTTCCATGCCACGTAGTCCGCCATCGGCCGGTCGATGCCTTCCTTTTTCGCTTGCGCATCCTGGCGCCGGTACGGGCGCAGCGCACCGGCCTTGAACAGGTGCAGCAGCATGACGCTGCGTTCGGTGCGCGACACCAGCGGCGTCTTCGACGTCGTGCGCATGAAGTATTCCTGCTTGAGCACGAATTCGAGCGCCGTGCTGCCTTCGCGCCGGTCGCGTCCTTCCACCGGCGCGCCCGCCGCCAGCAGCATCCTGACAATGTCGGGGGTGCCGAACACCATCGCCAGGTGCAGCGGCGGGCGCGACGACTCGGACGTGGCATCGGTCACGCTGGCGCCGTGCGCGATGGCGGCGGCGATCATGCGTGTGATGGCGGGCATGCGCGCGCGGTGGGCGGCCAGTCGCTGCGCGATGGCCTGCGGCGTTTTCTCGGCATCGTCGGCGCCGACCTGCGCCGCGGGTGACCACAGCAAGGCTTGCAGTATCGGGCGATTGTCGACGGCATAGTCTGCCAGCCTGGTGATGCGCGGCAGCACGGACAGGAATGCGGCTTCATCACCGGCCCTGGCGGCAGCCCACAGGGCGATGACATCGGGCGTGGGCGTGGCGGTGTAGGTGCGGCCGATCGGCTCGCAGTGGCAGTCCGCGGCAGCCGCGGGCGCGGCCTTGCGCGGCTTGGGCTTGGGGGCGGCATCGGCCGTGGTGCCGCTCAATACGATCAATGACGCGCCCAGGAAGCGGGCGAGCACGGGATAGGACGGGAGGGCCATGAGGGCTTTCAGTTGGCGCTGCGGGGGCGGATTGCCATGCCGGTCAGGGCTGGAAATCATGGAGTATCCGGATTCCGGATTTTTGCGCGCCAGATGACCTTGGAGCGATTGTTCGGTGTGCCGTCGATCGTGTCCGGCCGGCGGCCGACCTACGCGCGGCCGGTTGTCGCTCATGCGGCAGCAACATACGCCTCGAGAAACTCGGCGGGCATGCGGCGCACCCGGCCGCTGCTGATTTCAATGCACACCAGGTCCCAGCGCCCGCGCAGGACGGTGACGCCATCGCGCTCCCTGACCAGTTGAAAACGCCGCTCCATCGCGATCTTGCCATCGCCGCCGGTCAGCCAGGTGGCCAGGGTCAGGGACTCGCCCAGCACGGTGGGAAGCAGATAGTCGTACTCGCCGCGCCGGATCGCCATGGCCCGGTCGAGGCGGCGGTAATCGTCCAGGTTCAAACCAAGCTTGTGGGAATGCGCCCAGCCGATCTGTTCGCACCATTGAACGTACACGGCATTGTTGGTGTGATTGAGCCCGTCGATATCCCCGGGCTGGGGTGTGATCGTCTGCACAAACGGATTTTCGTGGTCCCAGTCCAAAACAGTCCCTTTTCACTAGATTTGTGCGATTGCACACGTTCTCCAACGGCATTTTGTTCACCACGCCCCCGCATGCGCAACCGGCCTCTCGACATACACACGGGTTTCCAAAGACCCGCATCATCGCGTTCCCGTCCGCAGTCGAAGCGCGCCTGGTGGTCGCCCGGCTCCACGTCCAGTTGCGCGGCAAAGGCGCGGCGCAGATTGTACTCCGTGCCGAAGCCGCTCTGGCTGGCGGCGCGCTCGACCGTCATGCCTGCGCAGCCGCCGCCAGCGGTCCAGGGTCAGGGCCGACAGCGCCAAGCGGCCACCATCTGCCGGGACGGATGACAAAAAAACCGTGAAGAAAGGCGCGCTCCCTCCGAAATGCATGAGCTTCCCACCTTATGCCGCTTTCTCATCTTATCCCGCCGAAACGCGACGCTGATCCGCCGCAGGCTGAATCCAGGCTTCTCCAATAGTTGAATGACAACTGAGCCGGGTCGGGTTGCAACGCTACTCTGCCAGGCGCCACGTCGGGTCGGCGTCGCACTGTTTTATCCGCGTATGTATCAGCTTACGACCGCCGCAGCCTACCTATACAACTTGATAGCTACATCCCTAAAGAGGTATATGTAAAGTCGCACTGCCTTTGCAATAAGGCAAGAATAGCGAATAGGTAACTATATGTTGTCGTGCGGATCCGGCAGTGCGGCAATGAGAAATACGCAGTGGAATTCGCAAGGAATATTTTCTCTTGAGCATTACCCGCTTGCCACAAAGGCGGCGCCGTTGGCCTGGAAACAGAAAACACGCCAACCACATCGCCCTTCTTGAACCACGCCACTTGTCGACAGACGCGCGTCATCCCAGCGCCGGTACCGCCCGGCGAGCGGGCTGCGCCCTGCGCCTGTCGATAGGTCAAACATGGCGGGAGCACCGTTGCTACCGGTTATTGATTAACTAAAAGGAATTCTGGATGACAAATTATTCTGATATTTGCATAGTTGGCGCCGGTATAGGGGGATTGACTTGTGCGACCCAATTGATGAACGCCGCCGCTGGCAAGAATTTGCGGGTCCGGGTGTTCGACATGGATACGACCGTGGGCGGCCGCATTCAGTCGCGCAAGATAGACGAGGAGGAAATCGCCGAACTCGGTGCCGCCCGCTACTCGCCGCAGCTCCATCCGCATGTCGAGCAGCTCATGCGGGAATGCGGACTGGCGCATGCGACCTACCCTTTCACCCAAGTCGTGTCGCTCGATCGCGCACAGGAAAAGCTGAAGGCCACCCTGGTGAGCCTGAGTGCGATGCTGAAAGAACATCCGAATGAGTCTTTCCTTGAATTCGTCAGCCAGTATCTGGGCGCCGCAGAAGCCACCCGCATGATCAAGGCCACTGGCTATGACGCCTTGCTCATGCCGGTCATCTCGGCAGCCATGGCTTACGACATCCTCAAAAAGCACCCGGAAACCCAAAGCTATACCGAAAATGCCGCCAACGAATGGCGCTATGCCACCGAAGGCTACAGCGAGCTGCTGAGCCAGCTGCAGCGCCAGGCACAGGACGCCGGCGTGGAATTCCGGCTGGGGCATCGCTTGCTGTCGGTTGAAAAATGCGGCGCCGACCATGCTCTCGCCTTTCGCCATATGGGCGATACCCAGATGCATAGGGCACGCCATGTGATCATGACCATTCCGCCGAGCGCGATGAAGCGCCTGAACGTCGACTTTCCGGCTTCCTTCAGTCCCTTCCAGTACGATTCCCTGCCTTTGTTCAAAGGCTTCCTGACCTTCGATACGGCGTGGTGGGACGCGCTCGGGCTGACCGACAAAGTGCTGATGGCCGATAATCCCCTTCGGAAAATCTACTTCAAGGGCGACAAATACCTGGTGTTCTACACCGACAGCGCCAGCGCCACCTACTGGCGCGAATACCTGGAGCAAGGGGAAGACGTGTACCTGGACCGGGTGCGCCACCATCTGAAAGAAGTGCTGCCGCTGAACGGCCAGCCGCTGCCGCAGATCAAGGCGCATTTTTACAAGCACTGGCCCCATGGCGTCGAGTTCAGCCTGGAACCGGAAGCCGAGCATCCGGCCACCCTGCTCCACCGCAACGGCATCATTTCCTGCTCGGACGCCTATACCGCGCATTGCGGCTGGATGGAAGGAAGCCTGATCAGCGCCGGGCACGCCACGCGCCTGTTGCTGGAACGGCTCAACCAACCGGCTGAACAATCCGACGACGGTTTTACACGCCTCACCTCCCAGACTGAGCGCGCATGAGCATTCTCGACCTTCCCCGCTTTCATTTCCGAGGATTTGCTCGCGCCAATGTGCCGACTGCTAACCGCAATACGCACGGCCATATCGATATCGCCACCAATGCGGTATCGATCGCGGGTGAACCATTCGATCTGCGCCGCCCGCCGTCCGAATTCCATGAGCACCTGAAACAGCTTGCCCCCAGGTTCAATGCCGCCGGCAAGCCCGATCCGGAAGGCATCTTCAGCGAGGCGGCAGGCTACAATTTTTGCGGCAACAATCATTTTTCATGGGAAAATGCCAGGATCACCGGCGTCCAGCTGCGCGATGGCGAGGTCGATACACAGGACGCGCTGGTCGGTGCCAAGCTGGCCTTGTGGGGACATTACAACGACTATCTGCGCACCACGATGAACCGCGCCCGATGGGTCGACAGCAATCCGGCCGAGCCGGATAGCACGCTCATTTACGCGGGCCAGTTCACGCTGAGCGGCAAGCAAGCCACGCCCAATACGCCCAGCCTGTTCAGTGCCGACATCGGGCCGGCGCACTCGGTACGCTGGGTCGGCAACGGCCATATCAGCGAGCGCCAGGGGCATTTTCTCGACGATGAATTCGGCCGTTCCAGGCTGTTCCAGTTTTCGGTGGCGAAGCAGGATCCGCATTTCCTGTTCAATCCGGACACACCGCTGCCGGACAGCATGCGCGCACTGCAACAGGCGCTGGCCGACGAGGATGTGCTGGGGCTGACGGTCCAGTATGCCTTATTCAATATGTCGACGCCGCAAAAGCCCGACTCGCCGGTATTCTACGACCTGGCCGGCAGCATCGGCCTGTGGCGCCGCGACGAACTGGCCACCTACCCGGCCGGGCGCCTGCTGCTGCCGCGCCAGGGCAGCCTGGGGCCGGTGCTGGTGAAGGTGCATGCGGACCGGGTCTCGCTGAATATGCCGACCGCCATTCCATTCACCACGCGCGAGGCCGGCGCCGTGTCCGAACAGCATCCGACCCATGCCCTGGGCGGCAAGCGGGCGCTGGGCGACCTCCTGCTGCACCGCGCCTCCGGCAGGCTGATCGCCCGCATTCCCGAGCAGCTGTACCTGGATTACTGGCGCCATCATGGCGTGGTCGATGTGCCGCTGCTGCACCCCGCCACGGCCGCTGGTTCGCTGAGCCTGTCGAGCGCCCAGGCGCAGTGGGACGAAACCGACTGGGTGCTGCAATCGGACAGCAATCAGCTGTATCTGGAAGCGCCCAACCGGCACAAGCGGCAGGACTTTCCGCAAACGATCACGGTACAAAGCCGTTTGCGCGGCGAACTGGCCGTGCAT
The DNA here is from genome assembly GCF_015689335.1 of Massilia antarctica. Taxonomy (GTDB): domain Bacteria; phylum Pseudomonadota; class Gammaproteobacteria; order Burkholderiales; family Burkholderiaceae_D; genus Telluria_A; species Telluria_A antarctica. The sequence goes on from NZ_CP065053.1 coordinate 5,985,323, forward strand.
CCGGCCTTGACGGCGCAGGCGCAAGACGGCGCGCTCGTCAGCGCGCAGGTGGCACCATCGGCCTTGGGCGACGGCTACGCCGAACTGACCCTCACCGGCCGCCGCCCGGGCGCGACCCGCATCATGCTGGGCGAGGCGAAGGGGCAGCAGTTCATCGGCGCCCGCGTCTTGCCCGACGACTGGGATCTGGACGAGGTACCGGCCGAACAGGTCGATTATGCCTTCCTCTACCGGCACGTGATGAGCTATTACGAGCTGGTGTATCCCTTCATGTCGGACAAGGTGTTCAGCCTGGCGGATCACTGCAAGTGCGAAACCTATTCGCGCCTGATGTGGCAAATGTGCGATCCGCAAAACCGCGACAAGAGCTACTACATGCCGAGCACGCGCGAACTGTCGCAGCCGAAAGCGCGCCTGTTCCTGAAATACCTGACCCAGGTCGAAGCCGCCGCCAAGACCACGCTTCCCCAGGCCGGCGCGCGCCATGTCATCGGCTGCAAGGGCGAACTGATCGCCGAGCTGAAAACGGCAATCGACCTGGAACTGTCGCTCATGCTGCAGTACCTGTATGCCGCCTATGCCATTCCCAACCATGCACAGGGCATGAAACTGGTCGAAGCCGGCCGCTGGCTGCCGGACGAGCTGGAACTGGCCTGCGGCACCGAAGACCGGCGCCGCAACAGCGGCGCGCGCGGCGCCCTGCTCGAAATCGCCCATGAGGAAATGCTTCACTACCTGATGGTCAACAATGTGCTGATGGCGTTGGGCGAGCCGTTTTACGCCGGCGCCCCGGCGCTCGGCGAGCAGGCGCGCCAGCGCTTCGGCCTGGACACGGAATTTGCATTCGAACCTTTTTCGGAGCATGTGCTCGCCAGGTTCGTGCGTTTCGAGTGGCCCGACTATCTTCCCACGCCGGGGAAATCGATCGCCACCTTCTATGCGGCGATCCGTCAGGGCCTGGCCGATCTGCCGGATCTGTTCGATGCCGGCGGCGGCAAACGCGGCGGCGAACACCACCTGTTCCTCAAGGAGCTCACCAACCGCGCCTATCCCGCTTATCAGCTGGAAGTTAGCGACCGCGACAGCGCGTTGTTTGCGATCGACTTCGTCACCGAGCAGGGGGAAGGCGTCGCTGTCGAATCGCCGCATTTCGCCGTGTCGCATTTCCAGCGGCTGCGCGAGCTGGCCGGCCGCTTTTCGGCACGCGGCAAACCGTTCGAACCGGCAGTGCCGGCGCTGAAAAACCCGGTGCTGGAAGCACGCGCCGACTGCACCCTGGTCACCGACCGGAAGGCGCGTTCGCTGATGCGGCTGTATCAAGGCTGTTATGAGCTGACCTTCCAGCTGATGGCGCACCATTTCGCGCAAAAGCCGCTGGGCAGCCTGCGCCGCTCGCGCCTGATGAATGCGTCCATCGACATCATGACCGGTTTGCTGCGGCCCTTGTCGGCCGCGCTGATGAACATGCCGTCCGGCGTGCCCGGCCGCAACGCCGGACCGCCGGTACCCGAGCCGATCACCACCACCATTGACAGCGACTACAGCCTCGGCTGCGAGATGCTGGCGCAGAAATGCCTGGCGCTGGCGCAGTACGCCCGCAGCCTTGAAGCCGATGTGGTCGGCATGGCGCAGATCGCCATGCTGGAATTCTTTAATCAGCAATTGACCGATTTATCTCGGGGAAAGATGTCAAGAGAGGCCTAAATGCACAAAATCATCATCGTAGGCGGCGGCCTGGCCGGTAGCCTGAGCGCCATCTATCTGGCGCAGCGCGGACACCAGGTCCACGTTGTCGAAAAGCGCAGCGATCCGCTGCTGGAAAGCGCGGCAAACGCCGATCCGGTCAGTTCGCGCGCCATCGGCGTCAGCATGACCGTGCGCGGCATCAAGGCGGTGCTGGGAGCCGGGATCAGCAAACACGACCTGGACCAGTGCGGCGAGCCCATCGTCGGCATGGCATTTTCGGTCGGTGGTCAATACAGGGTGCGCGAACTGGCTTCGCTGGAAGGCTTGTTTCCCCTATCGCTGGACCGCACCGCGTTCCAGCGCCTGCTGAACAACTACGCCGCCAGGCACAAGGTGACCTACTATTTCGGGCATAAGTGCCTGGATGTCGACCTGGAAAAGAAAACCGTGCTGATCCAGGGCGAGGATGGCGTGTTGCAGCAGTTGCAGGGCGACCTGATCATCGGCGCCGACGGTGCGCACTCCGCAGTGCGGCGTGCCATGCAAAGCAGCATGCGGCGCTTCGAGTTCAAGCAGAGCTTTTTCCGGCACGGCTACAAAACCCTGGTGCTGCCGAACGCGGCGGAACTCGGCTTCCGGAAGGATCTGCTGTATTTCTTCGGCATGGATTCGAAAGGCACGTTCGCCGGCCGCGCAGCCACCATCCCGAACGGCAGCATCAGCTTCGCCATTTGCCTGCCCTACTCCGGCACCCCAAGCCTGACCACGCACGACCGCGAAGCCATGACCGGCTTCTTCAGCCGCTACTTCGGCCGCCTGCCGCAAGCCAGCCGGGACGCGCTGCTGGAGCAGTTCCTGGCGCTGCCCAGCAACGACCTCATCAATGTCCGCTCCAGCACCTTTCATTACAAGGGCAATGTGGTCCTGGTCGGCGATGCGGCGCACGCCACCGCCCCCTTCCTCGGGCAGGGCATGAACATGGCGCTCGAAGATGTCCAGGTCCTCGTCACCTTGCTGGACCGCTACGGCGACGACTTGGCGCGCGCCCTGTCCGAGTTCACGGAGCAGCGCAAGGTGCAGGCTGACGCCATGCAGGATATGGCGATCGCCAACTACGAAGTGCTGAGCAACCCGAATTTTATTTTCTTCCTGCAGACCCGGTACACCCGCTACATGCACAAGAAATTTCCCCGTGTTTATCCGCCCGACATGGCGGAGAAACTGTACTTCACATCGGTTCCTTACGATGTGCTGCAACAAATCCAGAAGAAGCAAAACGTTTGGTACAAACTTGGAAGGGTAAACTAATGAACATTCTCGTCATCGGCGCCGGACCAGCCGGACTGATCTTTGCCAGTCAAATGAAGCAGGCCCAACCCGCCTGGAATATCAGCATTGCGGAAAAAAATACCCAGGAAGAGGTGCTGGGCTGGGGCGTGGTGCTGCCGGGACGCCCGCCGCGCCATCCCGCCAATCCGCTGTCTTACCTGGCGCAGCCGGAACAGCTCCATCCGCAATTCTTGGAGGAATTCAAGCTGGTCCACCACGACCAGCCGAACCTGATGAGCACCGGGGTGACGCTGTGCGGCGTCGAACGGCAGGCCCTGGTGCAGGCGCTGCGCGCCAAATGCGTGGCGGCCGGCATCACGATCAGTTACGAGACCCCGCTGGCCAGCGTGGCGCAACTGGAAGCCGGATACGATCTGGTGGTGGTGTCGAACGGCATCAACCACACATCGCTGGAGCTGCCGCAAGCGCTGGCGGCGCAGGTCGATTTCGGGCGCAATAAATATATCTGGTACGGCACCACCCAGCTGTTCGACCAGATGAACCTGGTGTTCCGCGAGAACAAGCACGGTCTTTTCATCGGCCATGCCTATAAATACTCGGACACGATGAGCACCTTTATCGTCGAGTGCAGCGAAGAGACGTATGCCAAAGCCGAGCTGGGATTCGATTCCGCGCGCGACGCCGCCTATATCGCCAAGGCGTTCGCGCCGGAACTGGGCGAGCACAGGCTGGTCAGCCAGCCGGGCCAGGGCTGGCGCAACTTCATGACGCTCAGCCACGATGTGGCCAGCGACGGCAAGTTCGTCCTGATCGGCGACGCGCTGCAATCGGGCCACTTCTCGATCGGCCATGGCACCACCATGGCGGTGGTGGTGGCCCAGCTGCTGGTGAAAACGCTCAGCGCCGAAGCCGACACGGCCGCGGCCCTGGCCAGCTTCAACGCGCGCGCGGTGCCACTGGTCAAGCTGTTCAAGGACCATGCCGACGCCAGCCGCCTGTGGTTTGAAAGCGTGGGCGAGCGTGCCGCTCTGAGCAACGCCGACCTGACCGCCAGCTTCGACGCGCGCCGCAATCACTTGCCGCCGCTGCAGGACGCGCTGATGGCCAGCCTCGGCTACGCCCTCGGTCGCTAAAGGAACCGCCATGCCGCCACACGCCACGCCGCCGCTGCTGCCGATGCAATGGAGCAGCGCCTACATCTCGTACTGGTTGCCGATGCAGCAAGACGACGAGCTTACCTCCGGCTATTGCTGGTTCGACTATGCCCGCAACATCTGCCGCATCGACGGCCTGTTCAATCCCTGGTCGGAAAAGGAGACCGGACACCGGCTCTGGATGTCGGAAACCGGCGACGCCGGGCGCGAGCGAAGCCGCAAACAGAAGGTCGCGTATGCCAGGGAAGCGTCGGCAGTCGGGATGGAACTGCGCGACACCGTGCTGGCCGACGAGGTGACACCGTTCCAGGCGCTGTTCCTGCCGCAGGCGATCCTGGTCGACGGCGCGGCCCGTCACGATGGCCGCCACACCGTGCTGGGCCAGGCGGCTGACGCCTGGGTGGTGGAGCGGCCCGGCAAGACGCGTTCGGTGTTTTATCTCCAGGCCGGCGGCAACGGCTTGCTGCGCATGGTCACCGGCAACGATGCGCAGCATCAGTCGGTACGCGACTTTCCAAACTTTGTTGCCGGGGACATCGCGGACAGCGTTTTCATGTCGGAATAAAACGACGTTCCGTCCCGATCACAGGCGAATCAGCCCGGCGCATCGACGTGCGCCGCCGGCGTTCCGGGGATGGCCTCATCCGCCATCCTCGCCCTCATTCCAGTTTCTGCAATTACTCGTAAAGGAATCCTGTATGCCATTGCTTGTCTATATTCTCGGGTTGACGATTTTCTCGATCACGACGTCCGAATTCATGGTGGCGGGCATGATGCCGTCGCTGGCCCGGGCGATGGGCGTGTCGTTGACGCAGATCGGCTATCTGATCTCGCTGTACGCCATTGGCATGGTCATCGGTGGCCCGCTGACCACCGTCGCTTTGCTCAAGCTGCGCATACCGAATAAACAAGCATTGCTGTGGATGCTGGGTTTGTATGCCATTGCCCAATCGATCGCGGCATCGGCCGCCAGCTACGACATCATGGCCATCGCACGGGTCGCCACGGGCGTAGCCGGCTCGGCCTGCTTTGGGATGTCGCTGGCGATCTGTGCCGAACTGGTCCGCCCTGAAGCGCGCGGCCGCGCCGCAGCGGTGGTCATCGGGGGGCTGATGCTGGCCTCGGTCGTGGGCTTGCCGATGGCGACGCTCATCGACCAATACATGGGGTGGCGCGCCAGCTTCTGGCTGGTGGTTGTACTGGCGGCAGCGTGCATGGCGCTCATCGCCATCCTGGTGCCGCGCTCCAGGCCCGCCGACGCGGTCAGCCTCGGCGACGAACTGGGGGAATTCAGGAATCCCCATCTCTGGACGGCCTACGCCAGCAGTGGACTGATCATCGGCGCGACCTTCGCGGCCTTCAGCTACTACACGCCGATCCTGACCGGGATTAGCGGTTTTCCGTCTTCCTCGATGCCCTGGCTGCTGGGTGTCTACGGCATCGCGAACGTGGTGGGCAATGGCGTGGTGGGCCGTTTTGCGGACCAGTACACCATCCCCATCATGGTCGGGGGCATGATGGTCCTGGGCATCAGCCTGGCGCTGTTCGCCCTCTTCGCCGACAATCAACCGATCAGCGTTGCGATGCTGGTCGTCACCGGCCTGGTTGGCATGTCCATGAATCCCGCCATCATCGCGCGCGTGATGAAGACCGTGCATCCCGGGCCACTGGTCAATACCGTGCACACATCGGTCATCAACATCGGGCTGGGCGTCGGGTCGTGGATAGGCGGCCTGGGTATCGCCGCCGGCTGGGGCTTGCGCTCGCCGCTGTGGGTCGGTGTTGCGCTGGCACTCCTTGCACTGCTCAGCTTGCTGCCTTACCTCGGGCAAAAGTCGGGTGATGCGGGCAGGGTCGCGTTGACGGCCGGGAGGAATTAAGAAGCTGAGCTTGACCATGGCGTAGCCCCATGGTCAACGTTCAGCCGAAGCGCGCCTGGTAGTCGCTCGGCACCACGCCCAGCTGCGCGGCGAAGGCGCGGCGCAGATTGTACTCGTTGCCGAAGCCGCTCTGGCCGGCGGCGCGCTTGACCGTCATGCCGGGCCGTTCGAGCAGGCCGCAGGCGGCTTCCATGCGCAGCCGCAGCAGCAGTTGGGCCGGCGTCAGGTTGGCCGCCTGCCGCAGCCGGCGGTGCAGGGTCCGCACCGACAGTGCACAGGCGGCCGCCATCTGGTCGACATCGATCTGCTGCCGCAGGCGCGGCCTGAGCCATGCGATCAGCCGGGCGTGCACGTCCTGCGGATCGTCCTGCGCCAGCAGCTGGGAGCTGAACTGGCGCTGTCCGCCCGGCCGCTTGAAGAACACCACCATCCGCTTCGCCACCGCCAGGCTGGCGGCGCGGCCCAGGTCTTCCGCCACCAGGCTGAGCGCCAGATCCATGCCGGCGGCGATGCCGGCCGAGGTGTACACCGGACCATCCTTGATATAAATCGCATCGTCCTGCACATCGATGGCAGGATATTGCGCCTGCAGCGAGGCCGCATCCATCCAGTGCGTCACGGCGCGGCGGCCGTCGAGCAGGCCGGCGCGTGCCAGCACGAAGGCGCCGGTGCACACCGCGCAGCAGCGCGCCACCCGGCCCGCCGCGCGTGCCACCCAGCGCACCAGGGCCGGATCGTGCGCGCCGTCCGCGTCCTCCATGCCGGTTGCGCCGGAGACGATCAAGGTCGCCCCGGCCAGCTTGCGCCCCGCCGGCGGCAGCGGCGCGGCCAGCACCGTCACGCCGCACGACGACGCAACCGCTCCGCCGCCGGGCGCGATCATGCCGATCCGGTAAGGCGGCGCCAGGCCCGCATCGCGCGCCTCGTCGTTGGCGCTGGCAAAAACCTGGGCCGGGCCGGTCGCATCGAGCAGCACGAAACCGGGGAATACCAGCAGCCAGATATCGATTGTCTTCATGTGGCAGATATTCCACCATGAATGTCATTTCTGTCAATCCACTCCGTGACATGATGGGCCTCTTACTTAACGGAGGCAATATGACACGCACCATCGGTATCTATGTGTTTGACGACGTCGAAGTCCTCGATTTCGCCGGTCCCTACGAAGTGTTCACCTGCGCCACCCGCGTGGCGGCGACGGTGACGCCGCAGGCCGAAGCACCGTTCCGGGTGCGCATGATCGGCGCCACGGCGGCGATGCTGCGCGCCCGGGCCGGCCTGAGCGTGCTGCCGGAAGCCGATTTCGCCAGCGCCGGCCACATCGATGTGCTGATCGTGCCGGGCGGCGTGGTCACGGCCGAATTGCCGAAGGCGGAGGTGATTGCCTGGATCGCCGCCACCGCCCGCACCTCGGAACTGACGGCGTCGGTCTGCACCGGCGCCTTCCTGCTGGCACAGGCGGGCCTGCTCGACGGCCAGGAGGCCACCACCCACTGGGACGACGTGGCCGGCCTGCGCGACGCCTTCCCGCAGGTGCGGGTGCGCGGGGAGCGGCGCTGGATCGACAACGGCGCCATCGTCACCTCGGGCGGCATTTCGGCCGGCATCGACATGTCGCTGCACCTGGTCGAACGGCTGGCGGGGCGCGAACTGGCCCTGGCCACCGCGCGCCAGATGGAATACGACTGGAACCAGAACGCCGGCGGCGCGCAATGAGGATCGTGCGCAGCCGGGACTACACCGGCGCGCGCGCCTGGGAGGCGGAGCTGATCGCCGTCATGAAAGACGCCACCGTGCGGCTGCACTGGACCGACCAGCCTTACCCCTGGCACGTCAACGACGGCGACGAAGTCTTCGCCGTGCTCGATGGCGAGGTAGCGATGCACTATCGGGACAATGGGCGGGAGCTGGTGGCGCTCCTGGGCCCCGGCGACATTTTTTACGCCGCCGAGGGCGACGCCCACAGCGCGCACCCGCGCGGGCAGGCGCGCATCCTCGTCATCGAGCGGGCGGGCAGCGTTTGACGGTCAGGCGGCTTTCGCCGCGGCGGCAAGTACGATGGCCGCGGCGGCCCGATACCGGGGGATGCTGCGCCCGGTGCCGGATCGCCAGGGCTTTATCCGGGCCGCCACCCGCACCCGGAACGCCATCCGCACCACACTGCAAATTTACAACAAATTCACATATTTTCGATATTTTATGTACAACACGAATGCTTAATTAGCACTGTTGTTCGTATTTGAAATACATTGGGTGTACCGAGCTCAGGTTTGTTGACATGGCAGGCCTGACAGCCCGGACCCACTATAAAGGAGACACTACATGAGCATTCGCTTTCGTCGTTCCTTGCACGCCCTTCTACCCACCATCGCACTACTCGTCTCATCCTCCGAGGCGGCCGCCAGCACCATCAACCAAAACGCCTCGTGGACCATCGACCGCGCCGGCACCTCCACCAAATACCGCTCGGTGGCCTACGGCGACTCGATCTACGCGGGTTTCAACGGTTCCGTCACCAGCGCGGCCAAATTCTCGGCGCCCACGGTGAACGCGGAATATCTCTCGGCGCAGTGGGGCACGGACATCGAGAGCGTGCGCCGCACCAAGTCCGGTGCGGTTGCCGAAGACGTGTACAACAATAAAATCGTGGCTGAGCGCTCCTACATGCAAGCCAGTAACACCCGGGTCGTCACCTTCGAAATGTGCGGCAACGATGGCTTGCAGGCGCGCTCCAGCTTCAAGAGCCAGACCGGCACCTGCAATTACAGCGGACTGACCGCGGCCGAAAGCAACTGCAAGAAATACGTCACGGCGGCGATGGACTACATCAACGCCAACGCCTACGCCGGGGTCAAGCTGAAGGTGGTGTCCAACCTGCACTACCCGGGCTATGCGGTGGACAATGTGCAGAGTTCCTGCACCGATGCGACGACCGGTACCACGGTAAAAATGCAGGACAAATTCCTGCCCGCCCTGGCCAGAATGAACTTCATGATGTGCGACGTTGCGCGCCAAAAAGGCTTCATGTGCGCCGATAACTTCGCCCAGTACATGGGCGCCGACTACGACAGCAACGGCGACGGCCGCATCGACGCCGACGCGCTGCGCTATGTGTCCGGCGAGAGCGAAGCGAGCTATGTCTCCCGCATCACCTCGACGTTGCGCTCGACCATCCGCGACGCCAACACCCACTTCGTGTCGTCGAGCAGCAGCTACGATTACATCCAGTCGGACGACACCCACCCGACCTACAACGGCAGCACCGTCAGCTCGGGCCTGTTCGGCAGCAGCACGGGCAGCGGCGCGCCGCGCTACACCACGATCAGCGGCGGCAAGAACCCGATCTGGAACCAGTACGGCCACGAGCGCATCGGCTGGGCGGTATCGACCTACAACCCGGCCACGCCGTAACGGCCAGGCGCCGATTCGTGGATACGCCACCGCGTTCCAGGCCAGGTGCGACCGGCAGCGCGACCAGCGCCGCCGGGCGCGCCTGGCGTCCATCCCGGGGCCGCATCGTCGTCGCCCTGCTGCTCTGCATCGCCGGCGGCGCCCTGCTGGCGCTCCTGTGGATGCCATCGCGCACCGGGCCGGACCGAGCCGACGTCGCCGGCGGACCGGCGCCCTTGCCTGCCCAGGCAAGGGTGGCGCTGCCGGCCGCACCGCCCGCCACGCCGGGCCCCATCGCGCGCAAGGAGCCGGCGCGCGCGCCCGAGGGCGACGCCGACCCGACACCGGACCTGAAAAGCTACGTCGCGCGCGGCGACAATCCCAGCATGGCCGAAGTCATCGAACGCCTGCACCAGCGCGGCATCCACTCCGGCCTGGGCGCCTTTTCACCGCCGGGCACCAGCCCGCCGCTGGTCGGGCTCGCGGTGCCCGAGGATTTCGTTTTGCCGAAGGGGTATGTGCGCCATCACCAGGCCACCGATGACGGTCAAGCCATCGAAGCGGTCCTGATGTTCGCTCCCGACTTCCAGATGCTCGATACCGCGGGCAAGCCCGTCGCGATGCCGAAAAATGGCATCGTGCCGCCCGAACAGGCGCCACCCGGTTTGCCGATCCGGCGTATCGTCATCCCCGCGGCCAACGAGCCGGCACCAACGAGGCGCTGAACACCATGATCCTGTTTTCCAACACGACGGCACGCGTTGCCGGGGCTATCCTCGCCAGCGCGGCCATGGCGGCGCTGTACGCGCGCGGCGGGGCCGCCTGGCCGCTCGGTTTCGTCCTGCTGGTGCCGTGGCTGCGTACCCTCGACACCAGCCCCACCCTGCGCGCCAGCCTGCTGCGCGCTTGCCTGATGTCGCTCGCCTTCACGGCGGCCGCTTTCGCCTGGTTCGGCATCGCGCTCGGGCTGTATGCGCAGGTTGGCGCGGCCACCGGCGTGGCGCTGCTGCTGCTGGCCGCACCGCTGTTCCAGCCGCAGTTCCTGGTCTTCGCCGTGGTGCGCCACCTTGCGCGGCGCCGCCACGGCACCATCGTCGGCGCCCTGGCTGGTGTTGCGGCATGGGTCGCCACGGAATGGCTGCTGCCCAAACTGCTGGGCGACACCTTGGGCTATGGGCTCTATCCGTCGCGGCTGCTGCGCCAGGGCGCCGATGTGGGCGGCAGCGCCGGCCTGACCGCCCTGCTCCTGCTGGCCAACGAAGGCGTCGCGCTGGCGCTGGTCAATCGCGCTGGCGGCGTGCGCGCGTTCGCCAGGCCGCTGGCGCTGGCCGCGTCCTTGCCCATGCTGCTGGCCGGTTACGGCCTGGCCGTGCTGTCCGTCGACCCCGGCCCGGCCGGCAAGCCGCTGCGGGTGGGATTGATTCAATCGAACATCGTCGCCTACGAACGCCAGCGCGAGGAAAAAGGCACGCACGCGGTGGTGCGCGAGGTGCTCGATGCGCACTTCGCGATGAGCTACGACGCCGTCGTGCGCCAGCATGCGGACGCGGTGCTGTGGCCGGAAACCGCCTATCCCACCACTTTCGGCCATCCGAAAAGCGAGGCCGGCGCCGACTTCGACCGCGAGATCCTGGACATCGTCAATGCGGCCGGCGTGCCGTTCGTCATCGGCACCTACGATCGCGACAGCGCCGGCGAATACAACGCGGCGGCCTTCGTGCAGCCCGGCAGCGGCCTGACGGGCTTTTACCGCAAGACGCGCCTGTTTCCGCTGACCGAATACGTGCCGGCCTGGCTCGATGGCCCGCGCGTGCGGCGCGCGCTGCCATGGAGCGGCAACTGGCGGGCCGGCAACGGCGCTCGCGTATTCCCCTTGCGCCTGGGCGACGGGCGCGAGATCCCCGTGCTGCCCTTGATCTGCCTTGACGATGTCGACAGCGCGCTGGCCATCGACGGCGCACGGCTGGGCGCGCAAGCCATCCTGACCATGTCCAACGATTCCTGGTTCTCCGCCAGCCCGCTGGGCGCGCAGCTGCATCAGGCCGCGGCGGCGTTTCGCAGCATTGAAACGCGCCTGCCGCAATTTCGCGTCACCACCAACGGCTACAGCGCGGCCATCGATGCGACTGGCCGGGTACTGGCAGGCACGCGCATGGGCGAACGCACCCTGGTGATCGCCGACGTGCAGGTGCGCGCTCCCGGGCGCACCCTGATGGTGATCTGGGGCGACTGGGTCGGGCCCGCAGCGGGCGCCTTCCTGGCGACCCTGGCGGCATGGTCGGCCCTGGCGTCGTTGCCGCACCGCGCCGCGCAGGCACAGGCGCCGGCCGGCCATGCGCTCCCGGCGCCGCTCGACGCGGCCGTCCTGCCGCCCGCCGCCCGCCTCGGATCGGGCCTGTTGCGTGTCATCGCCCGCGGCGGCCTGCTCTGGATGTGCGTGGCGCTGCTGCTCGACGATGCCTTGCGCACCAACACCCTGGCGCAAGTGCGGATGTTCGCGGCCTGCTTCCTTGCTCCGGAGGCTGCGTCATGGTGCGTGCTGTTCCTGTTTTCGGCCAAGGCATCGGTCGCCAACGGCAGCCTGGTGCTGACACACGACGCGCGCAGGATCGCGTTCGCGCTGGGCGACATCGCCGCGGTGCGCTTATGGCGCCTGCCCGTGCCCCGCCCCGGGATGACCGTGCAGCTCGCGTCCGGCCGGCGCTATGCCCTGGCATTGGACGACCCGGGCGCGCTGGCCGGCGCGCTGGCCGCCGCCGGCGGGCCCACGGTCGAGCGGCGTCCGCGCGCGCTGATGCAGGCCTATGCGCAAGCCGGCCTGGCGAGCCACCGCTCGCGGCTCGACCACCCGCTGGTCAAATTTGTCCTGCTGCCTCTGGCGCTGGCGATTCCGGCTTTCCACCTGCACCAGCACATTGCCTACGGCGGCGCATTCGGCGAGTTCTACAGTTTTGGCCTGAAAGCCTACCTGACCGCCTTCGCGCTATGGTGGGCGGCATGGTCGATCGGCGTGGTACTGAGCGAGGCCCTGCTGCGGGCGGCGGTCGAAACCGGTACCTTGCTGGCGGCATGGCTGCGCCCCGCGCGGGCGGGCGCTATCCGTTACCGGCTCAAGCGCGCCAGCCATGCCGCGCTGTTTCTGGGCTTGCCGGCGTGGCTGATGGTGACCATCTTCCGTACGTAGCGCGAATCGCCGCCTGGCCTTGCAGTGAACGAGCCGCCGGCGGGTGGTCGAACAGCATGAGCTCGGCTATAATTCGCGCATGATCACCCTGGCACGACGACACACACTGCACATCTGGATCGCCATGCTGGCCATCCTGTTCAGTGCATTCGCGTCCGCGCTGGGCAGCGCCGCCATGGCCGCCACGCCGATGGAAGTGTGCACCGCCGACGGCTACAAGTTCGTCGACGCCGGCGGCAGCGACGGCGCGCCCGGCTCCGCCCATCACAGCATGCAGCATTGCGCGTTCTGTACCAGCCACGCCGGCACCCACCTGCCGCCCGCTCCTCCCACCGGCATGCTGGTGATCGAGATCGGACGCAGTATCTATCCATCGCTGTTCTACCGCGCGCCGCAGCCCTTGCATGCGTGGTCGGCCGCCAATCCGCGCGCCCCGCCTCTGAGCACCTGAGCGCAGGCATTTGCCTGCGCCGTCGCCCCATCCAGTAACAGTTCTGCGCACCGGCTTGCCGGCGCGTGCTGCCGCCTTCGCGCGGCCCTGCCACCTGTTTGACGAGGATTACCTTGAAACCGAACCCTGTCGCTTCGGCGACCACGCTCGCCATCGTCCTGAGAACGATGCGCTGCTTCAATACTGCCGCCTTCACTGCGCTGGCCTTCTTCTATTTCGCGTCGTATTGCCTGCCCGCGGCGCCCTTCTTCGCGCTGCAACTGCTGCCCTCGGCCGCCGCCACGCACCCGACCACGCCATCACTGTCCGCCACCAAGGATACGCAATGAAGCACTACCACCTCCCCGCCTTCCTGGCACTGGCCGGCGCCACAGCCGGCGCCTGCGCCCAGGGCGCGCCCGGCAGCGCGATCGAAGCGCGCATGAAAGTCATCGTCACCGCCATCGGCGAAGGCTGGCGCGCGCCGCAGAATGGCAGCGGCGATACGGCCCTGCTGCTGAACACAACACCCGGCTACAGCGTGGCCCAGGCCGGCGGCGTATCCGGCCTGCCCGTCGTCAACGGACTGGGCGACGACCGCCTTAAAATCCGCATCGACGGCATGGAAATCACCCCCGCCTGCGCCAATCACATGAATGCGCCGCTGTCGACCATCGACCCCAGCCAGGTCGGCCACATCGAGGTGCTGGCCGGGGTAACGCCGGTCAGCGCGGGGGGCGACAGCACCGGCGGCACAGTGACCGTCAAATCGCCCGCGCCGCTGTTTGCCGGCCAGGGCGAGCGCCTGCTCACCAGCGGCAAGCTCAGCTTGAGCGGGCGCAGCAATGGTGAGGCAATCAACGCCTCGGTGTCGGCCAGCATCGCCAGCGACAGCATGAGCTTCGGCTACAGCGCGGCGCAGGCGCGCGGCCACAGTTATGACGATGGCGACGGGCAGCGCGTGCTGGGCAGCCTGTACCGCAGCACCAACCAGGCGGCCGTGCTGGCCTTGCGCGCGAGCGGCCAGCGGATCACCGTGCGCGCCGGCACCCAGCGCATTGCCTATCAGGGCTTCCCCAACCAGTACATGGACATGACCGGCAACGATGGCACCTTCGCCAATCTGCAGTGGCTGGCCACATTCGGCTGGGGCGAGCTGGACACAAGCGCCTACTGGCAGAACACCAAGCACGAGATGGGTTTCTTCACGCCGGAGCGTCCCGGCAGCATGCCCATGCTGACCGAAGGCCGCAATACCGGTTATGCGCTCAAGATCACCATGCCCGCCGGCGACGCGGCCAAGGTGCGGCTCGGCCATGAAGTTCACACGTTCAGGCTGGACGACTTCTGGCCCGCCATCCCCGGCTCGATGATGATGGGGCCGCAAACCTATGTGAACATCAACGATGGCCGGCGCGACCGCATCGCGCTGTATGGGGAAGTGGAGACCCGCCACAGTGCGCGCTGGAACTCGCTGGTCGGTGCGCGCTGGGAATCGGTGCGCATGGATGCGGGCACGGTCCAGCCGTACGCCAGCAACAGGATGAACGCGGCCGATTCGGCGGCGGCGCGGGCCTTCAACGCGGCCGGGCGGCGCCAGCGCGACGGCAACCTGGACCTGACCGCGCTGGCGCGCTTCGACGCCGATGCCAACACCACCTTCGAACTGGCGGCGGCACGCAAGACGCGTTCGCCCAATCTGTACGAGCGCTATGCCTGGGGCCGGGGCACGATGGCGATGACCATGACCAATTGGTTTGGCGATGGCAACGGCTACGTCGGCAATATCGACCTGAAACCGGAAACGGCCGCCACGCTGGGTTTCACCGCGCACTGGCATGGCGCCGGCGCGGCGGACTGGTTCGTCAAGCTCAATCCTTACTACAACCGGGTGCGCGACTACATCGACGTCGATACCTTGGGCCAGTTCAATCCGTACATGGCCATGGGTGCGCGCGGCGCCCTGCTGCGCTTCGCCAATCATGACGCCAGGCTGCACGGCGCCAATCTGTCGTGGCGCATGCCGCTGCCGGCCGGCCGCGCGGCGGGAACCTTGGCGTTCACGGGCAATGCCGCGTACACGCGCGGCAAGCGCGCCGATGGCGGCGACCTGTACCACATCATGCCTTTGAACGCCTTGCTGGCACTGGAACACAGCAGCGGCGCATGGAGCAGCCAGGTCGAGACCAAGGTGGTGGCGCGCAAAGACCATGCCGACCTGCGCCGGCTGGAGCCGCACACGGCAGGCTACGCGCTGCTCAATGCGCGCACCGGCTACCAATGGCGCAAGAACGTGCGCCTGTCGGCCGGCGTGAGCAATCTGCTCGACAGGCAATACGCCGATCCGCTTGGCGGCGTCTACCTTTCAGGCCTGAAGATGCAGCGCGGCGCCTTGCAGCCTTTGCCGGGTTACGGCCGTTCTTTCGAACTGGGGCTGACGCTCGGCTTCTAAGCCGCGGCCTTTGCCGATAAGGCTAGCCTTCCAGCGCGGACCGCGAGCAATTGCTTCTGCGCTGAAGGGCATGTGGCCGGCGTGCAAACGCACACTGCCATGTGGCCATTCAATCAAGACGGTGTCGTTTGATTGGCAGTGCGCATGAAATCCACGAACGCACGCAGCTTTCCGGGCATGTGCTCGCGATGCGGATAGTAGAGATGAAAAGCGTCGTCCAGTGCCCAGTGCTGCCTGAGTATTTGCTTCAGCAAGCCGTCCGCCAGCTCTTGTTTCGCAAAATTTTCCAGGATGAAAGCGATGCCCTGGCCTTGTATTGCAGCCTCCATCACGGAGCGCATGTCGTCAAACATAAAGCGCCCTTGAACATCGATGTGAACCTTCTGGCCGCGCTCTTCGAACTTCCAGTCATACAATCTGCCCCCGACACTATAGCGCTGGCGTATGCAATTGTGCTTGAGCAGTTCAGCGATCGTTGTTGGTTCACTGCGCTCGCGGAAGTAATCCGGCGCTGCCACCACAATTCTCTTTTGTACTGCTCCCAGCTGTACGGAAATCATGTCATTTTGCAGTTTCCTCCCCATGCGTATGCCGATATCAAATCCGGCGCCGACGATATCGCTCAATTGATTGTCGAGCGATATCTCGACATTAATCAGCGGGAATTGTTCCAGGAACGACGCGATGTGCGGCTCGATCAAGATATGGTAGGCAACATAGGATGAACTGACGCGCAACATGCCCGACGGTTGATCCGTCGCGAGCAACGCTTGCGACAAGGCGTTTCTGATCAAGGCAAGTGCAGGCGCCAGTGCCGCATTCAATGACGCGCCAGCCTCGGTCAGGCTGACACTGCGCGTGGTGCGATTGAACAGACGCACATTCAATTGTGCTTCGACATTTTTGATCGTGCGCGATACCGCCGTCGGCGTGACGCCTATTTCCGCGGCGGCGCGAGCGAAATTCAAATGCCTGGCGGCAGCCTCGAAGGTCAGCAGGCCTGGAAGATGCAGCGGCGGCGCGGAGAGTGCGCCTTCCACACCCTCCACGCCGCCTGAAGGTTCAATTATAACCTTTTTGCTCATACCGTATCTCCGTCTATGACTATTCACGTCATTATCGCCGATCCGCATACTGGTCACATCAAGCAAATCAATCCGGCTACGCAAGCCTTCTTTCGAGAAAAGAACCATGAGCAAACTCTTTGAACCCCTGACATTGCGCGGCGTCACCCTGCGCAACCGCTTTGCCCTCAGCCCGATGTGCCAGTACACGGCGAAAGATGGCTACGCCAGCGATTACCACACCATCCACTATGGACGTTTCGCGCTTGGCGGCTTCGGCCTGCTGATGGTCGAAGCGACCGCCGTGTCGCCCGAAGGACGGATCACACACGGCGACCTGGGCCTGTGGGATGACGCCCACATACCGGGCCTCGCACGCATCGCCGCGTTTGCCAAGGCCTATGGTGCGACACCTGGCATCCAGATCGGCCATGCAGGACCTAAAGCCAGCATCCAGCGCGCTTTCGAAGGTAACGGCCCACTGAACGCGGTTGACGCGGCACGCGGTGAACCCGCCTGGCCGGTGGTGTCGCCGAGCGCGCGCCCGGTCACCGACGGTTGGCTGGTACCCACCGCCCTCGATGCAAACGGCATCGCCAAGGTCTGTGCGGACTTTGTCGCTTCGGCACGCCGCGCCTTGCAGGCAGGCTTCGATGTGCTCGAACTGCACTACGCGCACGGCTTCCTGCTCAACGCTTTCCTGTCGCCACTGACCAACGACCGCAGCGATGAATACGGCGGCAGCTTCGAGAACCGCATCCGCCTGCCACTGCGGATCGCCCGCGCAGTGCGTGAGGTCTGGCCGCGGGACAAGCCACTGTTCGTGCGCCTGTCGGCAGTCGATGGCAGCAGCAGCGGCTGGACCATCGCCGACAGCGTCGCTTTCGCCGAGGCGCTGAAGGCGGTCGGCGTGGACGTCATCGATTGTTCGTCCGGCGGCTTCGGCGTCTACGAATACCCCAGCGGCTATGGCTTCCAGCTGCCGTTCGCCGAGCAGATTCGTCGCGAAGCACACATCGGCACCATGGCCGTGGGCATCATCGTCGATCCGCGGCAGGCCGAATCCATCATCGCCTCGGGCCAGGCCGACCTGGTCGCGCTTGGGCATGCGGCGCTGCGCGATCCCCACTTTCCCTTGCATGCGCAGCAGACGCTGGGGGCGGTTGGCCCGGATGCAGCCTATGCCGACTGGAATGTGCAGGCCGGCTGGTGGCTCGACCACCGCGCAAGCAAGCTGGTCCAGTTGGGGCCATGGGCACCGATGAAGGACGCGGCAGCGAACAGCCACAAGGATTGAACACGATGCCGGCCAGGGCGGCCGGATTTGACCGTGACTCGCATGATTACCTTAACAACCCGGAGTGAAAACATGAAAAAACCTACCTACGTGCAAGATTATCAAGCCATCGTCGACGTACTGAACAAGTACAACGAAGGCTGCAAGCAGGCGAAGAGCAGCATCATGAAGCCAGCGTTCAGCGAGCAGGCCACGATTTTTGGCGTCGATGGCGACGGCAAGCTGACTGGCGGCCCGATCCAGGGCCTGTTCGACGGCATCGACAACACCTTCCATCCGTCTCCTGAAGCCCGGGGGGCGATCGTCAACGTCGACATCGTGGGCAGCGCCGCCAGTGCGCGCATCGACACCAACGATGTCTCGGGCTTCTGCTTCACCGACTTCTTCAACCTGCTGAAGGTCAAGGACAAGTGGACGGTAGTGAGCAAAATCTACCATACCCACGTCGCGCCCTGAATCTCGGTGCGCATGGAACACGCGCGGCAGATCATGCTCCCCGCCAGGTCTGCCGCCTCCGTCAGCAATTGAAACCCTATCGAGAGTGACTCAATGAACATGACCTTCTTCAAAACCTTGTTGTTCACGGCAATTATTTCTGGCTTGGGCACGGCGGCTCAAGCCGCTGACCTGCAGGGCGGTCACCAGACTGCCAGTAACAAGAGCATCAGCAAACCTACTTATGTGAAAGAATATCAAGCCATCACCCGGGTACTGAACAACTATATCGACGGCTGCAAACAGGCCAGGAGCAGCATCATGAAGCCAGCCTTCAGCGAACAAGCGACCATGTTCAGTGTCGATGCCAAGGGCGAGCTGACTGGCGGTCCGATTCAGGAGCTGTTCGACGCCATCGACAACCCGCCATTTCGCCCATCACCCGAAGCGCAGAGTGCGATCGTCCAGGTCGACATCGTGGGCACCGCCGCCAGTGCGCGTATCGACTCCAACGACGTCTCGGGCTTCTCCTTCAGCGACTTCTTCCACCTGCTGAAGGTCGAAGGCAAGTGGACGATCGTCAGCAAGATCTACCACACCCACGTGGCCCCCTGATCCCGGCGTCCAGGCCGCTGGGTCCGCGCGCCCGGGATGACAGCGGCAACGTTCAAGCACTTCCCGCGAACGCGAGATGGCCAGGCTGAACGACGAAATCCTAGACGCGCGCTTCGGCGCCGGTCATGGCGCCGCCCGCGAAGGCGGTTTGCAGGTCCCAGGTGGGCATATCCCCTTCTCCACCCTGGCTGACGTGGGACGGTGCCGGGGGCGCATCAGTTCCCGTTTTCCTCCGACACATCGGTGTAAGGGAGATACGAGCGGCGCGCCGGATCGACTTTCACCATGAGCATGCCGGCCGCGCCCACATGCCGGTTCGGGCCAAAGCGCATGTCCGGCAAACCATCGACACCAAAGGCGCGCAGCTGTTCGATGGCATGAACGAAGGTCTCGCGGTCGAGCCTGCGCCCACTGCGTTTGAGTGCCTCGACCAGGATCGCGACCGCGCCGAGCGCCAGGCGTTCCTGCACCGGCCGCGCGGCGCCGGGATAGGATAAGGCGGCCGGTGCGGCCAGGCGCAGGCGGCGCGCCGCGTCCGGGGCCAATACGAACACCGTGCTGCCCGCCTGCATCGCCAGCGCATAGATGGGTACGGCCGCCACCTTGTGCGCAACGCCTGCCAGATGGGCGCCGTCGCCCAGCGACAATACGGCAACTGCGCCATTGCCACGCGCGTGCGAACCGGCCAGCGGCACCAGGGTGATACCACGCGCCACGGCCCGCGCCTGTAAAACCCGCACGGTATCGGGTTCGGTGTCGGCGGCGGCCGACAATGCCAGCGTTGCCCCGCTGGGCGCCGCGGCCAGTGCCTGATCGAGCATAAAGCGCGCCTGCGCCTCGCTGCCCGGCAACAAGCCGAACGCGGCGGCGCCAGTGCCCGCGCCAGGCGCGATCGATGGCGTGTCAGGCGGCAGGTCCCTGCCCCAACCCAGGATCGCGAAGACGGCCGCGCCCGGATCACGCTGAAGCACCAGGCGCCGGCCGTAAATGCCGCCAACGGCATTGATCCGCGCGAAACCAGCCTGCACGGCCGGCACGACGCTCGCATCGAGCCGCACGCCGATCATCAAGGTATCGGAACCGATGCCGGGATCGGCATCGGCCTCGCTGCCCAGCACGTCCAGATAGGCCGACAGGTCGGCCAGCGCACCGGCATCGAAGCGATAGCGCGGCATCAGCCGATGCAGCGCGCGTCCGGCGGAGAGGCCATCGTTGACCGCCAGCCGCAGCGAATCGAGGTCGGCCTTCTGCCCCGCAAAACGCTGCAAGGCAGGCGCCGCGACGGCGCCTTCACGCCGCCCCTCGCCGTGGCGGCCGTGGCAGCGCGCGCACGCGGCCGCACCGCTCTGATAGGCCGCACGCCCGCGCTCCACCGTCGCCTGTGCCCCGGCCCAGCCACCCGATACAAGCAGGCAGGCAGCGAGCATGGCGCGGCCGGAGGTCACGGCCGCGCGCTCAGCATCGGCACCACCGCCGCCACGATCCCGGCCGGCGCGCCCAGCGCCATCAGCTTCTTCCATTCACCGGTGCGCAAATTGCCGGCCAGCAGAATGGTGCTGTGATCATCGATCTGTTCGCCGTTGTAGCCGCCCAGCTTGTAGCGCACCCAATCGACGTTCTCCTTCTTGCCGGTCAAAAAAGTCCAGCCCGGCTTGATCTGGAAACGGCGCGCGAAATCGCGCAATACCATGGGCGTGTCGGTGCCGGGATCGACCGTGATCGACAGCATGTGCACATCGTGCCCGGCGCGCTCGCCCAGCAAGGCCTGGACCCGCGCCAGGTTGGCGGTCATCGGCGTGCAAATGCCGGGGCAGGTGGTGAACATGAAATTGATCAGCACCACCTTATCCTTCAACATGTCGTCGTAAAAGCGCACCGCCTGCCCGTCCTGGGTCAGCAGCGGCAGATTGGTGAAATACGTGGCCGCCACATCGCGCCCCGTCTTGACCGGCCCGGCCGCCTGCTGCGCCGCGCGCACGATCTCGGGCGCCGACGCCAAGCCTTCGAGCCGGGTCCAGCTGCCGACGCTGTCATTGATCACCAGTACCAGGCCGCTGTGCTCGGCCGGCGCCGCGCCGCCCGCACCGAGCGCCGCCAGCAAGGTATCGACTTCCGGCTTGCGGCCCGTGACAAAGTGCCAGCCCGGCCCGGCATCGAAGCGTTTGGCAAACGCCTTCAGGCGGGCCGGCACATCGACCGCCGGGTCGATACTGATCGAAATGAGGGCAATATCGCTCCCGACCCGCGCGCCCAGGCTTTTTTGCACCTCGCGCAGGGTGGCTGCCTGGGTCGGGCAAATCATGGTGCAACTGGTGAAAATGAAATTGACGATGACGGTCTTGTCCTTGACCAGATCGCGGTAAAACGCCACCTGGCGCCCATCCTGGTCGAGCAAGGATGCTTCCGGAACCGCCTTCGGCGCCGCCTGGGCCATCAGCGCCCAGCACCACAACACGCCCATGCACAGCCACTGTGCGTTCATGCGTCTGCCCATCGTTGCCTCCAAAAGTCTGAATCCGGCCAGCGCCGTTCGCGCCGGTAATAGTGGGCGCGCTGCACAAGATAATCGGCATACATGCTGCCGATCCGGTCCGCGTAGGCCGGCATGGCGCCCGGGTCGCCGCCGAGGGCGGCAGCGAGCGCGCCGGCAGCGGCCAGTGCCTGGTCGAGCGCGCTCATGATGCCCTGCGACGACAGTGGATCGACACTGGCGGCAGCGTCGCCCACGGCAAGCCAGTCGGCGCCGGCCGCTTGCGCCAGGCAAGCGCTGTAGGCCGGCACGATGGCAGCGGCTGCCTCGGCCTGGCCGCCGTGCCGTACCAGGCGCGCATGCGTCAGCGGCGCACTGTCCGGCCGGGGCGGCCCGGCCAGGGTGCGCCGCCGCTGCCGGCCCGCCTCGGTCATGTACACCAGCACCAGGCGTCCCTGCGGCAGCGGCGCCGAGTACCACCAGCCGTCGCGTTCGGCTTCGATCAGGGTATGGCATGGCACCTTGTTGCCGGCGCCATGATAGGTAACGACCCCGACCAGGTGATCGAGCGGACGGCGCGCGCTGCCGCAACGGCGCGCCACAGCCGCGCGGCGCCCGGTCGCATCGACGACGAAGCGCGTGTGCCAGTCCAGCGGACCGTTGGGACCGGCCAGCCGCAAACGCCAGCCGCCAGCCACCCTCGCCAGCTGCTCCAGGCGGGTGCCGCCATGCAGCATGGCGCCGCACAACTGCGCCTGCCGGCGCAAGGTGGCGTCGAAGCGGCCGCGCTCCAGATGCCAGCCATTGCCGTAGGGGCTGAACAGGAAGTCGCGGCCGGCCGCCTCCGGCGCGCCCCAGGCCGACATATTGCCGAGCGACTCCAGGTGGCCATCGGCGAGGAACGCATCGAACACGCCAAGCCGCTCCAGCGCGACCCGGATACCCGGCCCGACCGACTCGCCCACCGCCAGCCGGGGCCCGCTATCGCACTCGGCCAGCAGTACGCGATGCCCTGCGCGCGCCAGCGACAGCGCCACGGCCGCGCCGGCCGGCCCGGCGCCAATCACGGCCACATCGGCGTCACAAGGCGCCATCAATGCGGCGTTCCCATGCCCCAGATGTGGTGCGGCCGCCCGTCCTTGCCCTTGGACAGATAGTTGGTCGACACCATGCCCGTGTGCGGCACCACCGGCAGCGGCGCCTTGGCGGCCAGATGCCGGCCGCGCACCATCTTACCCACCGGACAGCCCATGCCGATCCACTGCACGATGATGCTCTTGTAACTGGCGCCATCGGTATTTGCCGGGATCGCCTGGAACGCCGTTGCCATCGCGCCGTTACCGGCCAGCATGCTGGTCACCAGCGGACTGTTGAGCGGATCGAAGCGCTGCACCCAGCCGTTGCGTTCGCATGCCAGCGCGCGCATCAGGGCATCGTTGTCCTGCAGGGCGAACCAGTCCTGGATCGCCATCGATACCAATGGCGCGTCCTTGGCGGCGGGATCGGCGCAGCGCGGATCCGGGCCTTCCAGCTGGACCCGGTGCCCGCTGACGCCCATCTGGCGCTGACGCATGAAGTCGATGGTCAGGTGCATGCGCTGCGCGATATCGGTGTGCACGGCCGGCTTCTGTCCCAGATACAGGATGTAGTCCTGCCACAGCTTTTGTTCCGCGGCCGAGAACACGTGGTACATCGGCCCGTTAAAACCGATCAGCTCGAGGATGGTGCTGTGCGCCAGATCCCCCGGCACGATCAGGCCGGCCTTCTGCATTTCGTGCAGCAGGCCGAGCGGGTCGAGCATCCAGTCGTTGATCAGGTTCGGCCCGAGCATTTTCTCGCGGTGGGCGCGGCTGGCGTACGGCGCCTTGGCCTGGATCATCGCCACCATGCGGTCTTCCGGCGTTGGCGGGCTGCTGCTGGCGTTGGCCAGGTCGTCGCCCAAGGTTCCCAAGGTGCCGAACGCCACATACCCGGTCCAGATGCGTTTCCAGACCTGCTGCATGGCCGCTTCGCCTTCCGACTCGCGCACCTGGTCGAGGTACATCTCGACGCAGGCCTTGGCGACGGCCCCGTGGCCGGCACTGGCATTGTCGATCCCCAGGTGCAGCGCGTAATACAGCGGATTGATGCCCAGCGCCTTCATCTGGTCGACTGAGCTGAGCAGGCCGATCGCACTCCATTCCAGGTACAAGGTCATGCCCAGCAACTCCGGCATGAATTCATCGCCGAACTGCGAGATCGCCAGCAGGAACACGGGCTGGGTAAAGGCTGAAGGGAACAAGTCCGGATTGTCCGCATACGCGCGCGTATGCAAGTCCGGCAGGTAGATATTCAAGCTCTTGAGCAAGTCGGTGTAGACGTTGGCGTGGTTCTGTTCCACGTTGCCATCGCCCATCTCGTCCATGCGGATGCTGAACATCATGGAATCGATCGAGCCGATCGGGCCGTCCGGCGTGATGCCGCGCAGCCAGGCGCCGTCGAGCTGATTGAATGGCGCCATCTGGAAGATGCTCCTGATGACGCTTGCGCGGCTGTTGCTCAGGTAACTCTGGTGCGCGCTGCCGCTCTGCTCGACCTCGTACTGCTGCCGGGCCGAACTGAGGCTGGCGTCGCGCACGAAATTGTCGTAGATCAGTTCGAGGCGCGCATCGAAGCTGTCCTTCGTAAAAGGAAAGAACTTCCAGACTTCGTCAGGATCGGCCTGCTCCTGATTTTGCCAGGCTTGCGCGAGAAATTCGCCCACCAGGCTGTGCGCGCGCGGCAGGAAATCGCCGTAGGACGCGATATTCATCAGGTAGTAGAAATAGTCGCGCATATTGGCGCCCATGTAAGGCGAGCGCTCCGTCTCGATCATCACGGTTTGTCCGTTGACCTGCTTGCGCACGACGAAACCCAGGTCTTTCCAAAGGTCGACCATGGCATTGTCGAGGCCGGGCGACGCGGGCGGCAAGCCGCGCGCCCACGGCACGCGCTTGGCCAGCACCGACGACAAGGGTTGCTTGTCGATCCTGTCGTCCGATTGCACGCTGGCGTCCAGGGTCCCGACCGGCACCACGTCGTCCGGACGCTGGGCCGGCCACCAGTTGGTATTGCACTCCGAGAAGTCGGCCTGCCATGGCAAGGCCATGTGCATGGTCAGGCCGCCCGGCGCCGTGGCCGGGTTGATCCGGCACAGACCGGCCCAGGTACTCGCCTCACGCGAGAAATACGTCATTTCAATGCCAGGATAAAAGGCGCCGCCGACGCAGGGTTCGAGCGCGGCGCGGTCGAGCGCGGCCGGTTGTTGCGCCACGGGCAAGGAAGACAGCGGCGGCGCCGCGCCTGGCTCGCCCTGCCAGTCGGCGCTGAAGTCGCCTTCGGCCCAGCGTTTCATCTTGGCGTATTGCACCGGGCTGAGCGTGAGCCAGGTGACATACACGCCGCTGCCCGGCAGCGGCGCGAGCGGCGACCCGTCGGCCAGCACGGTCGCTTCGCCGCCATCGCCCGACATCTGCGGCATGAAGCTGGCGTTGGCGTAGCGCAGGGTTTCCGGCGTGTCTTTTGCATCCGCATTGGCGGCGACCAGGTTGGGCGGACGCAGGCGGCCGAACACGTGGGCGCGCGCATCGCGGAACAGCTCCTCCTTGCTGTTCGACGCCAGCGCCAGGAACACCGGATTGCTCGCGCCCATGAACGAACCCTGGGCCGTGTCGCTGCCGTGGCCCCGGTTGGCGGTCTTGTTCAGCCAGGTGAAGGTGTCGAGCCGCTTGAGGATCGGATACACGTCCTGCATGAACGACACCGCATCGCTCTCGGCGGCGTCGCCCACCGCTTCGCGCGCGATATCGTACAGCGTGGTCAGGGTTTCGGCCGCCGGCACGAACTTGGGCACGGCGCACAGCACCCAGGCCTGGTCCTTCATGGTCACGCTGGTGCCATCGTGCAGCACCACGGTGGCGCTGACCGGGCCATCGGAGATGTCGTCGTACCAGTAATCGTTATTGGCGTAGGAGCTGCCCACGTTCAGCAAGCCGATCGGATTGTTCGGAATCAGCGAGCCCGATTTGCCGGCGCCCCCCAACACCAGCAAGCGGCCATCGCTATCGGTGCGCAATTCGCCCAGCGGCACCTCGAGCTTGGGCGACTGCGCCACCGGTTTGATCACTTCGCCCGGCGTCCAATACTGCGTTTTCAGCGGCGGCGATTGATTGGGCGGCACATCCGACGCCTTGATGTTCATGTAGCCGTCGCGGCTGCCCCGCACCCAGTCCGGATCGGCGCCGCCCTGGGCCGGCATCAACACCGTGTAGGGCAACGGCCCGATGGTGCCGCCGTCGAACCTGACCCGCACGCCGGGATCGGTGCCGCTGATCGAACGCGGGCCGGGGTCGATCACCAGCCGTTCGCGCTCGGGCGAACCGCCCGGGATTTGCTGGTTGCGCAGCGGCGGCGCGTGCGGATTTTTTTCATAGAAATCGGGATACTGGCTCTGCCAGAAGCGTCCCAGGAACATATTGTTGACCGCCTTGCGGTTGGCCAGGTGCACGGTCCAGGTGATGCTGGCGTCGGCCGCCGTCAATTCGCGGATCGGCTGGTCGTTGGCGTCGTAGGCGTAAATGCGAAAGCGCGCGGCCTGGCGCTTGATGCGACCATCGGCATCCTTGTAGCCGCCCGGCGGATCGACCACCTCGCCGGGCGACTCCGGGCCGCAATAGTAGGCGTCCGGGCTGTTGCCGGCGCGGGCGATGCCCAGCCCGGGGTGGATGCGGCAATAGGCAATCGCCGCTGCGGCGGCGGCGCTGCTGGTGCTGCTGGGATCTCGATGTGTGCTCACGCGGCTCTCCTGTTGGGTATCGGTCGGGGTGCTTGCTTCATTCGATGGCAGTCAAGACCAACCGGGTCGGATCGGCCCAGCGCAGGCCCAGCGACGGGGCCTGGAAATGCATGAAGTACAGGCCAGGCGCGGGCGCGGCGAAGTCGACGCTGTAGGCGCCGTTGCCCTGGGCGCTGGCCAGCAAACGCGTTTGCGAGATGCCGGAGGCGTCGAAAATGAGCACCTCGAGGTCGCTCGCCGGCGCCAGCCCGGCCGGCTCGCCGGCGGCGCCCACGCGCAGCAGCAGGCGCTGCCTGCGGCCCGCGGTCAGCGCGCCCTGCCCCGGTTCGAGCGCCACCGCCAGCGGGCGTGCCGGCCGGACCCCGTCCGCAGCGGCGATATCGAGCGCGAAACAGTGCAGCACGCGCGGCTGGTCCAGGTACATCACCAGCTGGTAGGCGCCGGCTGGCGGAAGCCGGGTGTCGACCCGGTAGTGTCCGGGGTCGCGCTCTTGCAGGCTGCGATCGACCACCATCAGCGCGCGCGGCGTGCGGCCGTAATTGCGGAACGCGCCGAGCGGCGCGGCCATGCCTTCCTTGTAATAGTAGATGCTGCGGTCGGCCGGATTGGCCAGCAGCATGGCGTCGCCATTGGGCGCCGCCGCCATCACGCCGGCCAGGCTGCTGCGCTGGCCGGGCGCCAGCTGGCCGCCGGCGAAACCGGCTACCGTGATCGATTCGCCGCTGCGCCCCAGGCCGTCGAGCGCGACCAATTGCACGTCGGCCGCGCCCTGGCGGTGGATGTACGCCATGCGCCCGGAAAAAGCCAGCTGGTCCGGGCCGTTGCCGATGCGGGCGCTCTGGACGATCTGGTTGCTGGCGGTGTCGAGCACCTGCAGTTCGCCGGTCACGCCGTTGAGAATGAGTCCCAGCCTGCCCCCGGGGACGAAGCCGAGCTGGTTCACGCCGGGCGCACCGGCCAGGCGTGCCGCCACCCTCCCGCCGCTGTCGATGGCGACGATGCCGCCGCCGCTATCGGCCACATAGGCCAGCCGCGCGGCGCTCGACCAGGCCAGCGCGACCGGCGCCGCTCCGGTCGCGACCACGGCGCGCTGGCGCAGCGCCACCGCATCGATCACGGTCACGCTGCCGGCGCCCCGGTTGCTGACGAAGGCTGCCGCGCCATCGTCGCTGAAGGCAATCTCGTGCGGGCCTGCCCCGGTGTCGATGCGCGCGGCCACCTTGCCGTCGGTGCTGCCCAGCACGGCGACACCGCTGGCGGTGGCGACCCAGACCCGGCCCATGCGGCCGGGCTGGCGCGCCAGGCGCGCCGGCTGCGAGCCGACCTGCGTGTTGGCGATCACTGTCCAGCTGCGCGTGTCGACCAGCGCCACCGCGCCGGCTTCCGGCATCGACACCAGTACGCGCTCGCCCTCTTGCAGCCAGTCGGCCCCGGGCGCCTGCAAGTCGACCAGCGCCAGCAACTTGGAACCGCCAAAGCCGTTGAGCGGATTGATCACCGAAATCGATGGATCCGCATTCAGGGCCAGCACGTAATAGGCGTTCAGGTCGAGCGCCGGGGTGTCGAACCAGTTGCCGCCGACGAAGTGCGAAGCCTTGCGCCGGCACTCGCCGGCGTCGCCCGCGCTGTCCGGGCGCAGCCGGTCCAGCCACGCGGCCGGCCGCGCACCGCGCAGCGGTGCTCCCTGGCTATCGAGCAGGCGCAAGGTGAAGCCGACATCGGCGCCGTCGCGCAAGGCGCCCGACGCGCTTAGTTGCACACGCACGCCCTCGTGCTCGATCTGGCCCAGCGGCACCGGCTGGGCCAGCAGCGCGCCCGACAGCAGGCAGCCGGCCGCCAGCAGCATCGCGCGCGGCCCCATTATTTCGGCGCGCCGCGGCGGCGCGGCGAGGAGCGCAACGCGGCCGCGGCCCGCGCCAGCGGCGGGCTGGATGCGACTGGCGCGGCACCGTAACGGGCCTGGCCGCCGAAAGGCGAGGCCACCAGCACGGTGTCGGGCAAGGTGGCGCTGGCGGTATAGGTCCAGCGCCCATGCGGATCGACCGGCACCCTGGCCTGCCAGCCCTTCGTGCCGCTCAAGGTCAGGCTGCTGGTGCGTACCCGTTCGCCCGGCGCGGCAGCCGGCCGCACCGTGACCGTTCCGCTGATCTGGTAGCCGGCCCCGCTCGGCCGGACGGCGTCGATCGCGATGGTGTCGGGCAGGATGGCGCCGGCGGCGCCGGGCGCGACCCGGAACAAGCCCCACAATCCCGCCTGGTATTGGGCGGCGGTGGCGCTGCGGTACAAATAATCGCCGGGCGTCTTGAAGTGCCCGCCGGCCTGGGGAATGACGATATCGAAGTGCGAGGTCGGACCAACCCCGGTCGTGGCACCGGTCACGGCCGACTCCGGGTTGTGGCCGATCCTGGTCGAGCGGTCGAGATACGGCTGCTCCTGCCACTGGTGTCCGCTCAACTCGAACACTTGCTGGTTGTCGCCGATCCCGGGCGCGTGCAGCACGCGAAAACGCACCGGCATGCCGGCCGGGGCGCGAAATACCGGTGTCACCGGATCGCCTCCCGTCAGCGCGTTCGAGATGGCGCTGCTGGTGTCGATTGCCGAGTACGAGATGCTGCTCAGATTTCCCAGATCGCCTGCTTGCAAGTCATACCACGAAGCGGGTGGCGCCGTGCCGGCTTTTAACCCGGCAGCGGCGTTCACCCCGTAGCGATAGAAAAACGGTTCGCTGCGGTAGTTAAAGGCCGACAGCGGCATGCCCGCGTCGTACAGCGGATTGCCATTGAGTTCCATCGAGATATCGTTCTGGAACATCAAGGTGAAATCGCGGAACACGCCACCGTCGGCGGCGAACACGGTGGCCGAAGTGCGCGTGCCAGGGTCTTCCACCCAGCTCGCGCCCTTCGGCTCGATGACGATCGCGCCGAACAGCCCGCGGTAAGCCTGCATCAAGGGGTCGGCCGGCTGCAGATTGACGGCGCCAAATTCGACCGGCGTTGCGCGCAGATCGCCATCGGCACCGCGTTCGAGGGTGCCGGCGTACCAGAGGTAGTCGCGGAAAGGCACAGCGCAATCGCGGCAAGCCGGGTCCCGCGGCGGCACCGTCTGCACCGGGTTGTTGCCCACGTTGGCGCCGTTCGACGAGGTGATGTCAAAGGCCAGCAGTTGCGGATGCAGGCCCACGCTGGAGGAGGTGCTCATCATAATGTCGGCATAGCCAGCCGAATAGGCGGTGGTGCCGTCCGGCCGGTTCGCCGATTCTTTCTTTCTAAACACACTGTCAGCGCCATTGACGCGATTGCTCAGGCGGACCTTGATCCAGTCGCCAGCGGCAGCGCGCAACACCAGCGGTTCGAGCGACACGCCTGGGCGCAGGCGCTCGCCGTCGAGAAGATCCTCGTCGCGCACATAGACGACGGCGTTCGGATCGTTCAGCGGGTGGCTGCTATCGTAGCCTTTTGGTCCGACATTGATGCCGCGCTCGTTGTATGAGAGCGTGCCTTTCTCGCCGAGCAGCTGCTTGACCGTCAGCGCCGATACATGGAACTGGCGCAGACAAGGCAGGCCCAGGCTGCAATCGTCCTTGAGATCGCGCGGCAGCGTGGTGGCCAGCGCCGGCGGTGGTGTCAAGTTGCCCGGCAATGGCGCCAGGTCCGGCGTCGCCTTGCGGTAGGCGCGCAACAAGCCCCAGGCGCCGTTGGTCAAGCCTTCGTAGGAGGCACTCGGATTGTACAAATAATCGGCGCCCTGCTCGCCCGCGGTGCGCGGCACGGTGAACAAGGCTTCGAAGTGCTCGGACAAGATCATGAACTGGCTGTTTCGGAATCCGGAATTCGGATCGAAAGGCGCATGCTGCCACTTCAGGCCATGCATCGTGAAGTCGTGCATCGACGTGTGCGACCCGACCAGCATGCGGATCTGGACCGGGTCGTCCTCGTAGGCGCGCAACAGCGGCGTATACGGATCGGCCGGGTTCATGCCGGCACTGATCGGCCGGCGCGGGAATCTCAAGCAGTCGCCGGTGCACGCGGGGTTGATCCTGGCGCCGCCAGCCGGCTGGGTGTTCATCGCTGGATCAAGGCGCGGGATCGAGCGGAACACATGGGCCAGATCGGTTTCCACCCCACCCGTGATGGGCGTGACGGGCGACGCGGCCACGCGCTGCGGCAGCGGCTCGCCCCGGTAATTCATCGACACGATGCCAGGGCCGAAGTCGCTGATCAGGAACGGCTTCGGGCTCGCTGGGGGGCTGGGGGGCTGGCCGGCGGGCGGGCAGCCCGGACAATTTATCGCATGCACCGTGTCGGCCCAGCCGCGGTATTCGGCGCCTGGCGCCAAGGGCTTGCATTGGAAAAATGCCGCAACCTGACCCGGGTAGCAATCGGGCTGGGCGCGGCTGCCCGCCCCGTACGCCAGTTGCAGGTCGCCCCAGGCCAGCGCGAATTCGCGGTAGGCGCGCTGCCCGCCCCTGGGCAGGATGTTGGCCGCATAGCTGGTTGGTCCGCCGTCGGCGCGCCGGCCCGGTGCGCCCGGTGCGCTATTCATCGGACTGCCGTCCAGCATGGTCCAGGTCGAGCCGGCCGGTTCGATCAGCAGGCCGCCGTACAAGCCGGTCATCTGGTGGGTCGACGGTCCGAAATGGTCGTGCGTGAAGACGGTCATGAAGGTGCGGTCGTTGCCGCTGCGGTCGAGCAAGGGATCGACCCACCAGCGTTGCACGGTGGCCTGGGCCCCCAGCCATTGGCGCTGGTCTGGCGGCACATTGGCGCAGTCGGGCCTGGCGTCGGCCGCGGCGCGCGGGCCGCAGCCCAGCGCGGCGATCGCCTTGGGCCGCAGCATGCGCGGTTTGCCGCCGCCGTACGGCAGCAGTCCGCCAGCCTGGTTGATGCCATCGATCCGGCCGCGCACCTCTTCCGGGCTGAAGGTGCCGTCTTCATAGTTAAAGCCGTTGGCCGCGCCATCGGAGGCCAGCACGTCGAATTTGACCAGGTGGATATGCTGGCCGATGATGTCGGTCGGGGTGCGCACCTGGAAATCGTCCAGCTCGTAGTAGGCCGGCACCAGGTTGGTATGCCAGTATTCGACGACGTCGTCGCTGTGGGCGCGGAAGAATAGCGGCTCGGGCGGTTTTTCGCCGCTCAGGATCTCTTTCACGTCGCCCCACAAGGCCATCATGCGCTGTTGCGGGTAGTGCCAGCCCTTCTTGTTGAACACGGCATCGACCTGCAAGCTGGCGCCCCGGTAGTGGCGCACCTTGCCATCGACACCCAGGCCCGGGTTGGCGAACGGCGCGCCCGGCGCCGGCGGCAAGCCATTCATCTTGAAGCGGCCGGGTGCGCCGTCCGGCAGGAAGGTGGCAATGGTTTTTTGCGAATGGGCCGCCATCGCGGCCTTCTCCGCCGGCGTGCCATCCTCGGGCAACTCGACGGCCTGGGTCCAGCCCAGGTTCTTGGTGAAATCGAGGGGGGTGTGCACTTCAAGCTTCACCGTTGCCTGGGTAATCAGGTGGCGCGGCAAGCCGCCGTCGAGCACTTCCTTGCCCTCGACCGCGAAGTCCATCGGCGGATGGGGTGGACGGTGGCCGGCGCGGCCGGGCACGAAAAACGGGTAGCCGGGGTTGCCGCCGCCTTCTCCCAGGGTCACCTGGCCGTTGCGGATCTCGACCGGGGCCGGCCACGGCGCCATCGGCCGGGTTGGCAAGGGCAGCAAGGCGGGAATCGGGGTGCCGCGCAGGATTTCCGGGTCCGGCAAGGCGCGCCCGCCCGGGGTCGGGCGCCCGTCGGTGAGCGGCGTGCCGGCCTCGAACACGTCGTGGACCCGGAACAAGGCCCACATGCCGGAGGCGAAATGGGGATAGAAGTGGCAATGGAAGATCGAGTCGCCGGCAGTCAGGTTGCGGTTCCCGCTGCCGTCGTAGACCAGGTCCAGCGTAAACGACGCGCCCGGTCCGATGGCCTGGCTGTCCAGGTAGGCGCTGACGTCGCTGCCCGCGCTTTGCAGCCACTGGTGGGCGTGGTGATGGTGCACGTGGTGCACTGCGGCGCCCGCGTGCAGGATGCGAAAACGCGCGCGGTCGCCCAGGTAGCTGTGATACACGTTGGACGGATCGTCCGGGAAGTAGGCCTTGCTGGCGCGGGCCGCGGCCGGCTTGCCTGGCTCGCACGGCGGCTTCAAGGTGCTAGGCTCGGTTTTCGCGTACGCTTCCAGCTGCCCTGTGGTGCACGGACTGTTGGCGGGCACATCGACCACCATCGAGGGATCGCCGCCCACCCACGACGAGAGGAAGAACTCCTCGAATTTGCATTCGTCGCAATCGGCGCCCGGACCGAGCTTCATGCGGTTGGCCAGGATTTCGGCGCCAATGCCGGCCGCGCCGTAGTTGATCGCGAAGCTGTCGGCGCCGGCGTTGAGGCTCGGGGTGACGGCATTCTGCGCTTGCGAGAACCAGGGGAAGGCCTGCACCACATCTTGCGACTCATGGTAATGGACCGTCACTTCGCGGTAGGGCGCGCCCTGGTCCGGCAGGGCCGGATTCACCGGCGCCGCGCTTGGCGCCGGGAAGAAGCGCCCGTGCTTCGGGCCGGTGATCACCGCCGTCAAATCGCTGTGCACGAGCCGGTTTTGACTGTCGAGCATCTTCAGCACAGGCATGCCGGCGCGCGGGCCGTGCTTGTACACCGCGTCGTAATCGATGATCGGCAGCTTGCTGCCGGGCGCGTGGCCCGTGGTGGCCAGGCGCATGTCCTCTTCGCTGACCTGGCTGCGGTACCACTCGGCGTTTTTCGGTTGTACATTGACCGCCCCGAACAAGCCCATGGTCAGCTGGTCGGTGTTGAAGCCGTTGAAATCACCGGCGGTGCTGTAGAGCAGGAACGAGCCCTCTTCCGGCGCATACAGATGGTAAGTCGTGTGATGTCCCGGTGCGACCAGCGCGCCGCCGTCCGCCGGGTTCGGATTGTGGCCGGCATTGATGCCGTCATCGCCGATGCCCTTGACGGCTTGTAAGCCAGCAACGTGGATCGACGCCGCGCGGGTCGATGGCTGGAGATCGTGCGCCGCACCCTGCAGCAAATTGTCAAATTCGATAGTGAGGCAATCGCCTGCATTGACGCGCAACACAATCGGCCTTGGACGCTTGTCCTTGCGCAACATCACATTGCCGGGGACCAGCCCGGCGCCGCCATCCCTGGCCACGATATCGCTGCGCAAGGCGTAGATCATGCCGCCGGGGCGGGCCGCGCCGAGGCGGTTGATCATCATCGGCTGATCGATCGCGACGACCGCCGCCGTCACGGTGCGGGGACAGGAGGCGGGCGCCGCCCGGGCCGTGCATGCCACGGACAGAACGGCTGCCCAGATAGTGCCGACTTTGCTCAATTTGCCCACGAGACACTCCTTTTTGGCGATGTCATCCCAGTGCGAATGTTGCGGAGCATTACTTGGCGTGAGGCTGCCCAGGCAGGCCGGCAACGATGTTTTTGCCATCTATCAGACAACATCAACGACTGTCGAACCCGGCCAACTGTCCCCGGATGCGCGGGCGCGCACACGGTAACCGAAGAAAAAACTTGCTTCCGATCAAGACGGTTTTTGTTGATTTATGCAAGATAATTTACAAATGGCGAAGTCGAGAATGCGACAGTTCTGCGGCCGTGGCAAGTCATTTTTGGCAACAAAGTACGCAAAACAACGCTATCAAAAAAATAAGATAGACACGCTCATTTGTGATTTCATCCGGGATTTTTGGGTATATATTGCAAGCACCACTTCACCCATTTTTACCCCGCGATGCGCGTCTCGCATCGATCCCGTCCTGGCTCCACCGCCCCTGTTGCGCAGCGAAACCGGCTTTCCGGTAGCGCCGGCGCCGCTCGTTCGACCACTTGAGGAGAATGAACGATGTCCGCATCAACCGCACCATCCCTGCCCTACCGCGTCGGCCAATGGCTGCCTTCGGACCAGCGCGTTCTCGACGCCTGGATCGAGAAGCGCCTGGCGCAGGCCACGGCCAACCCAGTCCCGCTGCTGCCCATCATGGAAGAATTCAAGCAACTGATCGAAGGCGACGCCGCCATCTACATGCTGTTTCACCAGATGCTCAGCGAGGTGCCGCACACCAGGCACTTTCGCCACAACCCGGCCGGCGGCCCGCAAGTGCGCTCCTACCATGTGATGCTGCAGATGATCAATACGATCCTCACCGAGGCCCCGGAATTCAACACGACCGGCCTGGTGGGCTTTCCGATCAACGCCATCCTGGACTGGTCGATGGACACGCCGGGTGGCTTTGCCGCCTTCCTGAACGAGAAGGTCAACCGGCAATTGAAGCGCGTCCTCAACGAGTGGGCGCGCTTCCTGGGCTCGGCCGATTCGCGCTACATCCTCAACGACGACCCGGTCAAAGGCTGGCTCGGCGCCGGCGCGATGGCCGCGATGCCCCATTTCGTCGAGCACTTCGTATGCGAACCGACAGCGCCGTATTACGGCTTTACCTGCTGGGATGACTTCTTCACCCGTCAATTTCGCGAGGGACAGCGCCCGGTCGCCTCCCCCGACGACGATAAGGTCATCACCAACGCCTGTGAATCGGCGCCGTACCGGCTTGCCCGCGGCGTCAAGCAGATCGACCGCTTCTGGATCAAGGCCCAGCCGTATTCGCTGACCCATATGCTCGATGGCGACAGCCGGGTCGCCCAGTTCGACGGCGGCACGGTCTACCAGGCCTTCCTGGACGCACTGAGCTACCACCGTTGGCACAGCCCGGTGAATGGGCGCATCGTCAAGGCGGTCGTGGTCGACGGCAGCTATTATTCGGAAACGCCGGCCGAGGGCGAGGATGATTCGGGCCCGAACGATTCGCAGGCCTACATTACCGAAGTGGCCACGCGGGCGCTGGTGTTCATCGAGGCTGACAACCCGGCCATCGGCCTGATGTGCTTCATGGCGGTCGGCATGGCCGAGGTATCAACCTGCCAGATCACCGTGTACGAAGGGCAGCAGGTGCGCAAGGGCCAGCAACTGGGCATGTTCCACTTCGGCGGTTCGACCCATTGCCTGATTTTCCGTCCCGGCGTCGAGCTCGACTTCACCCTGCACGGCCATACGCCTGGCCTGAATTCGAAAAGTCTTCCGGTCAATTCGCAGATTGCAAGGGTCAAATAGCGGCCGATGGCGGGGCCGATGCCGGTCGGTCCCGCTTGCAATCGCCCTGCGGCAAGCAAGGATTACTTAGCTCAGGGCCGCTTCAACTGGCCGATGACGCTCGCCACTTTCGTCGTGATCACATCGATCGCCGGGCCATTCGCGCCGTGCGGCAAAATAACGTCGGCGTGACGCTTGGTCGGCTCGATGAACTGCTTGTGCATCGGCCGCACCGTTTCCAGGTACTGGGCGATGACGCTGTCGACCGAACGGCCGCGTTCGGTAATATCCCTTTGCATGCGGCGGATGAAGCGGACATCGGGCGCGGTGTCGACAAAGATCTTCAGCGACATCATCTTGCGCAGGTCCGCGTCATACAAGGCAAACAGGCCTTCGATCACGATCACCGGGGCAGGCTTGACCGGAATGGTCTTGTCGGAGCGATTGTCGATCGTGAAGTCGTACTCCGGCATCTCGATCGCCTCGCCATTGCGCAAGGCCTGGATGTGCTGTACCAGCAGCGGCCAGTCGAATGCCTGCGGATGGTCGTAATTCTGCTTGCGGCGCACTTCGGGAGTCAGATCGGTCTGGTCGCAATAATAGTCGTCCTGCATCACGACCGACACCATCTCGGCACCGAAGGACGCCAGTACTTGCTGGGTCACCGTCGACTTGCCACTACCGCTTCCGCCAGCGACACCAATGACAAACGGAGGTAAAGAAATCTTATTCATACCGAATGATACCGGAGCGGCGATCGAACCGACAGGGGTAAAGGCGCCGCGGCCGGCCCTTTATGTTTCGAAAACCCGCTTTTTACAGCTGGTCGGAGACCAGACCTTGCTGTGCTTCATCCCATTCTCCCGGTATCATCCGCCTCTCTCCTTGCACGGCCTTGCGCCAATTCGCACCACTTATGACCACTTTGATCGATACCAAGCTGACCGACCCGCTCGCCGCCTTGCATACCTTGGCCGAACTGTTTTCCTGGCGCGTCAAGCACACGCCCCTCGCCAGCGCCTACTTGCGCTACGACGAAAACGGCGAACGCTGGATGCCGATTTCCTGGCAGGCCATCGGCGACCAGGTCGAGCGCATCGTCCACGCCCTCGCGGCGATGCGCCTGGCGCGGGGCGCCCGCATCGCCATCTTGCTGCCGAACGGAATCGATGCGGTCGCTGTCGACCAGGCCGCACTGGCGCTGGCGTGCGTGCCAGTGCCGATGCATGCACTCGACAACCCCGCCAGCATCGCCTACGTCCTGGCGGACAGCGAGGCGTCGGTATTGGTGGCCCAGTCGTCAGCCCAGTGGCAGGCGATCGCCGCCGTCGGCATGGCGCTACCTGCCTTGCGCCAGGTCGTCATCATGGACACCACGGGACTGGCCCCGGCAATTGGCGCCGAACACCCGGTGCTGGCCTTCCAGGACTGGCTGATCGCGCGCACGGACGGCGAACCTGGCCTGCGCTACGTGCCCCGCCATGACGACCTGGCAGCGCTGGTCTACACCTCGGGCACGACGGGCAAACCCAAGGGCGTCATGCTGACCCACGAGAATGTGCTGGAAAACGTGAAAGCCACCATGCAGCGGGTGGCGCCGCGCGCCGACGACGTGTTCCTGTCGTTCCTGCCCCTGTCGCACACCTTCGAGCGCACGGCGGGCTATTACCTGCCGATCGCATCCGGCTCCTGCGTGGCGCACTCGCGCTCGGCGTCGCGGCTGCCTGCGGAGATGAAGGCGGTGCGACCCACCATCCTGATTTCGGTGCCGCGCATTTATGAGCGCGTGCACGGCGTGATCGAGGCGAAACTGGCCGCATCGTCCCTGAAACTGCGCCTGTTCGCGATGGCGCAGAGCGTCGGCTGGCGCCGCTTTTGCCGCGCGCAGCAGCTCGCCGTGCCGGACGGCGCGCCGGCCTGGCTGGACGAGCTGATTTGGCCCTTGCTCGACAAACTGGTGGCGTCAAACATCCGGGCCCAGTTCGGCGGACGATTGCGGCTGGCCGTGAGCGGCGGCGCGGCACTGCCGCAAGCGATCGCACGCTGTTTCCTGGCGCTTGGGGTGCCGCTGCTGCAGGGCTACGGCATGACGGAAACCTCGCCCGTGGTCGCGGCCAACGGGCTCGATGACAACGACCCGGCCACGATCGGCAGGGCGCTGGCCGGGGTCGAGGTACGCATCGGCGAGATGCAGGAACTGCAGGTGCGCGGCCGCAGCGTCATGCGCGGCTACTGGAAGCGCGAGGCCGACACGGCGGCCGCCTTCATCGATGGCTGGCTGCGCACCGGCGACCAGGCGGTGATCGAGAATGGACGCCTGCGCATTCTGGGACGCATCAAGGAAATCATCGTCACCTCCACCGGCGAAAAGATCGCGCCCTCGGACCTGGAGCAAGCCATCACCAGCAGCCCTGTGTTCGACCAGGCCTACGCGTTCGGCGACAATCGGCCCTTCATCGCCTGCGTGGTGGTACTGAGCCAGGCCGGATGGGCTGCGATGGCGTCCGAACTCGATCTCGACCCGGAAGCCGCCGACAGCCTGCGCGCACCGGCCGCCGCAGCGCTGGCCTTGGAGCGCATCCGCGAACTGACCAAGGGATTCCCGCATTATGCGCAGCCGCGCGCGGTGGCCCTCACGCGCGAGCCGTGGTCCAGCGAAAACAGCTTGCTGACGCCAACCCTGAAGCTCAAGCGCCTGAACCTGGCGAATCACTTCGCGGCCGATATCGAACGGCTTTACCAGCGTTGAGCGAACCGGGGGGCGCCGGCCATCCGACCTGCGCACCTTCATTCTTGCGCGTCATGATATTGACGCCTTCGTCAATCTCTCGCGGGCGCGGCATGCCCTACAATGCAAATACACCGCCGCCCGCGCCGCCCGCCGTCCGCCGCTGCCAGAACCGCTCGCGGGCATAGCGGGTCACTGCCGCATAGGTTTCGCCGAGACGCTGGCAATAGCGCGCTTCCACCGCGCGCATCTCCTCAAGATAGCGCTCGCGCGCATTCCCGACGCCATCGAGGTAGCGCCCGATCGCATGGGCGCAACTGTCGGCCGTGGCCAAGGCGTTAAACAGCCCCTGGGATGCAATCGGGTCGAATGCCAGCATGGCGTCGCCGATCGCGAAAAAGCCGTCGGGCAGCGTGGCCGTGGCGGCTGGATCGAGCCCGCCCCCGCCGGCCGGCCGCAGGTGCACCGGAAAGTCCATCGTCGTGGGCCGGATCCCGGCCAGCAAGCCATGGCGCTGCGCTTTGGCCAGCAAGCGCTCCGGATCGCGCAGTGCCTTGAGCTCGGCATCGTCGCTATCAAGGTGAAGTGCCAGCACCCGTTGCCCGGACGGCACGCGCACGCTATACCACCAGCCGTTCGCGTCGGCGCACAGTCGGGTGGCCTGATCCTTGTCGTCCGCGTCCACGGGCAAGTGCGCGTAAAGGCAGACCAGGCGGTCGTGGCCGCGCCGCGCAAGGCCGAGTTGCCTGGCCGCCGCCATGCCACGGCCACTGGCGTCGACCAGGACTGGCGTGTGGTGCACGCCACGCGATGGGGCAGCGCCGCCTGGCCCCAGGCATTCGGCATCGATACGCCAGCATCCGCCCTCATGCGACAGCGCCAGGCGCCGCACCGTGTCGACCAGCGACACACCCGCTTCCACGGCGCCATCGCGCAGGCCAAGGTCGAACAGCAGGCGGTCGAGGTGCCACCCCGCGCCATGCGGATCGCGGATCGGGTCGAACCAGGCCGGCGTGTCCGAGTCCCACTGTGCGACCGACGCGCCCCGTACCGCATGGCCCTGGGCGAGAAAGCGCTCGTAGATCCCTTGACGCTGGAGCAGCACGCGGGCCGCGCCCGGCAAGGACTCGCCGATGCGCGATGCGCCGGCCGCCCTCGCCCGCGCCCGGTCCAACAGCAACACCCGATGCCGCGGCCGCAGGCGCCGGGCCAGGGCCGCGCCGGCCGGACCGGCGCCCACGATGACGACGTCCCACTGCGCCGTCGAGCGGCCCGGCGGCTGGGTGATCACTCGGCGGGCCTGGGCGTGCCGGCACGCGCGATCTGGCGCATCTGGCTGTCGGTTGCCTCGCGCTCGGCCTCGGTCAGCGGCTGGCCGCCGCGATCCTCGACCTGCATCGTCGCAGGAAAGTCCGGGTCATTCGGAATGCCCTTGCGCATCTCGACGATACCTTGCCTGTCGAAATGGCTCACCATGGCTTGCAACTGCTGTAAATGCCCGGGACCCAGGGTCCGGTCCCAGTCCATGCGCTCGTTAAAGGCCGCCAGCCGCTCCTCCCGGCCCAGTTCCGGGTTCATCACTTTCTTGTAGTTTTCGGCACTGAGCACCTGGTTCGGCACCCGCGCCGGCCAGAACGTCGGCAGGTAGGGGTCGTACTGCGGGTCGTAGCCGGAGCGGCAACTGGCGGTATCGGTCTGCCAGGGTACCGCCATCCAGCGCGTGACCGATCCGGGAAACTGCCCGTACAAAGGGCCGTCGAAGGAACACGCCTCGGCCGGGGTGAGCGCCTTGCCAAAATCGGCCTCGTGATCGTCCGCGGCGCGGTGGCGCCAGCGATACGCCTCGCTGTACATCGAGGCGTGGCGCACCGGCCAGGTCATCTCGCAGCCGGGATGAAAGGCATCGGCCAGGCAAAACTCCAGGGCGGCGCGATCGAGCATGGCCGCCTGGTCCACGAGCGCCACGTCGGCGATGTCGTGTTTGGCCTCGTCACCGGCGGCGGGAGGATAATCGGCGATGAAATCGCCCTCCGCCCAGCGTTCGAGCATCGCCAGTTGCGTGTCGGTGAGCGCATTCATCGCGCGCGGGATGGGCGGCATCGGCACATCCATCGCATCGCCATAGACCCAGGGCCAGGGCTTCATCGATGCATCGTGGTAGCGCGGATTGCGGAACCCGTTGGCGACCGTGCGGCGCAGTTGCGCGTAGGTGTCACCCGCTTGCGACAGCTTGCTCAAATAGGCGGGCGCCATGAAGTCCTGCGGCATGCCGTGGCCGAAGCCGGCCGCGAAGCTGGCGTTCATCCACTGAAGGTCGCACAGCGCCTTAAAGATGGGCAGCAGATCGCTCCTGAACGATGGCCGGACCGGTACCGGCAGGTGTCCGGCCTGGATGGCGACATCGGTCATCAGGGCGTACATGGTGCGGACCGATTTTTGTTGCGGACCGTAGTTCGGCGGCGCCACCACCACCCATGCCGGCGCCACCCTCAGTTCGCGTCCGCCCACCCGCACGCGCGCGCTGACCGGACCATCGCTGGTGTCGTCGAACCAGCCGTCATTGTTCGCGAACGTGACCGGGGCCTTGCCGTCGAACGAGGCCGACATGCCGTGTCCGCCGAATACCCACAAGCGGCCGCGCGGATCGGTGCGCAACTCCCCCAGCGGCACCGGAATGCCGAAGCAGCTGCCGCCATCGAAATGGTATTGCTGTCCCTCGGCGCCCGCTTCGCCGATTGTGCGGGGGCCGGGCTGGATGGACAGGATGCCGCGCTCGGGCAGCAGTATGCCGGCATTGCGGCGCGTGGAAGGCGGCGCAGTCGCCGCTTCGGGAATGTCCAGCGCCAGCTCGAAGTTATACCAGGCCGATTTGTGATTGGCCAGTTCGACCGTCCATTCAATCTCGATACCCTCCTGCATGGCCAGTTCGCACACCACATGCCCCTGGGCGTCGTAGCCATAGAGGCGGAACTCAGCCACCTCGCGTTTCAGCGCTCCGGTGCCGTCACGGTAGAAGTCCTGGGGCTTGGGCAAGGGATCGATTACCTGGGGGCCGATATAGAACCCATCCTCTTGCCTGGAATTGCCCACCCGCGCGATGCCGATGGATGGGTGGATCTTCGCGTACACGACCTGCTCTGCAAGCTTGCTTTCACTGCTCATGACGGCCCCTTTCAAGGTAGTGGTGTTGCTCCTCCAATTGCTGTGCGGGCCCCGGTGCGGCCGCTCAGGCAAGTGCATGGACAGTGAACTGGAAAATCCGCTTGCAATGCCGCCATTGTGGCGACGCGTTCGCCATCGCTTGAATGCCTATGTTGCGCCACTACGGAACGAAATCAGCGAGAAATATTGCCTATGTTTTAATTCTGCCACTCGTGACAATGTGTGATCAATGCGTTATCAGATCGGCGTATGCTGCTGTTTGCCGACGGCCGCTTACGTCCGGCTTGCGGCGGCGAGCGACAGCGCCGCAAGGCTCGTGCAGGCCGTCACGGCGTGCCGCTGCTCGGCGTGTTCACGCCAAACTTCGTCCAGGCCAGGACGGGCGGCTGGCCTCGAATGCAAGTTTGCGAAGTCGACGCTGGTGGACGGTCACGCCGCCGCGCAATGTCATGGTCACATCTTTCCAGGGGCGCAGGCTGGCCGGCTTCGCCGCTTTTTGCGTCAATGACGCGGACGGCTAGCTGTACCTCGGCGCCCTACTGTAAAGACACGGCCGCAGGCAGAGAACGTCGCCTGCGGCCAGCGCGTGAATGCAATGCCATCGCCGCCCGAAGGCAGGCGAAAGGCGGAAGTCGGCAGA
The DNA here is from genome assembly GCF_015689335.1 of Massilia antarctica. GTDB lineage: Bacteria > Pseudomonadota > Gammaproteobacteria > Burkholderiales > Burkholderiaceae_D > Telluria_A > Telluria_A antarctica. The sequence goes on from NZ_CP065053.1 coordinate 6,027,151, forward strand.
TAAGCGCAACTGGCGCTTGCGCCGTCGCAGGACTCGCTCTATATTTGCCGCATTACCGCCTGTAAAAATGGCGCCTCGCACCAAGGCGCCGTTTTTTTGCCATTGTGGTTGCTATAAATTAAAGGTTTACATGAGAACATTTATTGTCCTGACAGCGTTGATGCTGCCTTCCCTGGCGGGCGCAGCCTGCACCTTGGCCAAGACCACCACGTTGCCGATCCACTACAGCGGCACCAACATGGTTGCGCCCACTGTGCGCGGCAGCATCAATGGCGCACCAGCCGCGATGTGGGTCAATACCGGCTCGGCCTCGACGGTGCTGACCCGTACCGCTGCCGAAAAAAACCAGCTGACGGTGGGAGCCGGCGCACCGGGCCGGGCCAAGCTGACCAGCTTCGGGCTGGGGCCGATGAATGGCGCGGTCACCCTGCCGGTGGTCAGCGATAATGGCTACCCGCCCGGCTTCGATGGCATTCTCGGCGCCGACGTGCTGATGCAGGCCGACCTTGAAGTCGCGCTGGGCGAAAAAGAAATGCGCATCGGCTGCACCGCGCCCGCCTGGGCCGCCCGTGCCGTCAAACTGCCCATGCTCACCCGCCCCAGCGTCGACCAGCGCGTGCGCGTCGCCGTCAAAGTCAACGGTATCGACCTCGAAGCACAATTCGATTCGAACGCGGCCTACAGCAGCATCACCGACGATGGCGCCGCCAAAGCGGGTGTCAAGACCACCGCCCCGGATGGCTTCTGGAGCGCGGTCTTCGCCAGCATCGCCGTGGGCGACGATAGCGTGAAAAACGTCGACCTGCCGATCCGCGCCACCTACGGCCGCAACGCCGGTGAACCGGAAGTGGTGCTCGGCAGCGACTTCTTGCGCGCCTACAAAATCTACTTCGCCAACAGCCAGCGCCAGGTCTACCTGAGCCGCAGCGGCAGCGGCGAGGTATTCACCAAGCCGGCCGCCAGCCCCGCGCCCTGGCTGCTCAAGGAAGGCGAGAGCGGCAATGCCGACGCCCAGCTGGCACTGGCGAACTACCGCCATGCCGATCCCAAGGCCGCGCGCGCCTGGCTGGAAAAGGCCGCCAACCAGGGCCAGCAGCGTGCCCTGATCGAACTGGCGCGCATCTACCGGCGCGAGAAAAAGGCCGTCGACATGGTCCCGCGCCTGCGCAAGGCGCCCGCCACGCCGCGCATCGCGCTCGAGTTGTTTCTCACACAGAGCGCCGCGGGCGACAAGGAAAGCGCCAAGCGCGACCTGTCGGCCGCCAACATCAAGGGCTGGCCCGGGCCGATCGCCGACTTTTACCTCGGCCGTCTCGAGTTCGACGCCCTGCTCAACCAGGCCGAAGCGTTCCCCGCCTTGGGCAAGGCGCGGCTGTGCGAAGCGCACATTTACGCGGCGCAGCTGAAGGAAGCGCTGGGCGACAACTACCGCGCCCAGCAGCTGACGGGAGCCTGGCAGCGCGACTGCGGCACGTCCTAGTGCTTGGACCATGGCGGCGGCATCAAGCGGCCGCCATCGGACCACGCAAGTCAGGCCTGTCACTGCGATATTGCTGCCGTAGTAAGCCAGCCCCCAGCCGACTCGGCATCTTGCTTCCCGGTGTTCCAGCAATCACGCTGTCGAGCGATTGCCGGTCCCGAAGGTCGTTCGCTTGTCGACGCTGATCGCAGCGAGTAGACCACGCGGCCAACATGAGCATCGTCCACGGCGCGAAGTTGCTCGCCGTTGCCGGACTCTGCCAGACGGAATCGGCATAGGGAGCAGCTAATGTCAGCTGCCCCCTGCCACACCACCCGGCATACGGGTCCGTACCGGGCGGTTCGAGTAGTTGAGGTCAAGACAGGCGCGCCACACCAAGTCGATCAAAGTACGCAATGGTGGGCACGCTGTTGAGCAATTTGGCGCTATTGCGCCACCAACGATGGCTGTTTGCTGCTATCTGCCTGGCCATCGAAGACGGGGCGTCCAGCTTTAGCAATTCTCGATACATGGTAGTTCCGCGCTTCCAGTGCTTGAGCTGGATGGCTCGCAGCCTGTGACGCAGCCATTCATCAAGGGTTCGCCAAACCTTGGGCGTCTGCGCCAGCTGGAAGTATCCCTTTCATCCCAGCATGCAGGAGCGAAGTCGCTGCACCACTTCCGGCATGCTTCGCCCGCCTGATAGGCAGCTTATCGCCCGCATTCACTGCTTGAACGTTTCCAGCGGCTTCTTGGCCACTTTGGGTTTGACTTCACCCCCACGCGCCACCCACAAACTGTAACCGAGGAACTTGCGCCCGAAGACGCTAGACACCGCGCTTTTGCTTTCGTTGACCACGAGGTGCAACTTGGCATAGAAGCGCCGCAGCAGCGCCATTACCCTCTGGCCCGCCTTTGCACTGCGAACATATACATTCGCGTCGTCGGCGTAGCGCGCAAAGCGATGACCGCGCCGCTCCAGTTCTTTGTCCACTTCATCGAGCATCACGTTGGCAAGCAACGGACTTAAAGGACCGCCTTGCGGCGTTCCCTCATCCCGCGACTGCACCACCCCGCCATCCATGATGCCGCTATTCAGATAGGCACGGACCAGCCAGATCACTCCGGCGTCGTCGACGCGTTTCCGTAGGCGGTCAGTCAGGATGTCGTGGTTGACACGGTCAAAGAATTTCGACAGGTCAACATCGACCACGATTCTCAGGCCGGACTGGACATACGTTTGGGCGGCTAACACCGCATCCTGCGCACGCCTGCCCGGACGAAAGCCGTAGCTATGTTCGCTGAAAGTGGGGCCAAGTATCGGTCGCAGCACCTGTAGCAGTGCTTGCTGGATCAGGCGATCCGTTACCGTCAGGCTCGACGCAGCGGTACTGGACAAGATCGCATTTCAGGACAGGCTTCTCTTCAAGATGGACGGCACGCTGGACGGCTACCTTTCTTGTCAGACGAGTTCGACGCCGATCTTTCGCGGCGACGGCCGCAGTGGCGCCGATTTCAGACCTGTCGTCGAGGATACTATCAGGTGAATGCGGTCCTGTGATGCATTGACGCGGCAGCGATCTCCCACGGGTCTGTTGGCGTACGACAACGGATCTATGCGCCGCAGCGCAATTCGGCGTTACACTGGATTCATTCATTGAGGAGAATCAAGATGAAATGCATCGGTGTACTCCTGCTGGTCTGCGGCACCCTTGTCGGGCCGCAGCTAGCGCACGCCGAAACGCCGCCGCTGCATCTTGCTAGTTTGGAATGGCTGCCATACGTCGGCCGCAGTCTTCCCGATGGCGGCATGTCCGGCGCCGTCGCCAAGACTGTCGCCGCGCGCTTCGGTCATGACATCAAGATCGACTACTTTCCCTGGAAGCGCGCCATGGAGGCCGGCGGCAGCGATCCCGATTTCGCCGGCTACTTCCCTGCCTACCACACGGACGAGCGGGCGCGCCAATGCCATTTTTCCGCCTCGATGGGCAACAGCACAGTCGGCCTGGCAACGCTGACCACGGCTCCCCTGCGCTGGCGCGTGCTGGACGATTTGGCAGGCAACAAGCTGGGCGTGGTCTTGGGCTACTCGAACGGCGCCGCGTTCGACCAGATGATCAAGAGTGGCAAGCTGGTGGTCGATGCATCGGAGAGCGACACGATCAACTTGAGAAAGCTGCTGGCCGGCCGGGTGCGCGCGGTGGTGATTGACAAAGCCGTGCTGCGCTATCTTCTCGCGTCCGATCCCGCCTTGAGCAAGGAACGCGCCAAGCTGGTCTTCGACGAGCGCCCCCTTGCCGAACTGACTTTGCATGTCTGCTTCCAGCGCACGCCGCTGGGCCTGAAACTGAAACAATCCTTCGACGCCGCACTGCTGCAAACCGATATAGCGAAAATCGAGAATGCGTATTTTGACAAGCTCGACCGCACCTTGGGCGCGGTACGCCGCTAGCCGCCATGCCCCTATCGAAAGCCTGCCTTGAAGCTGCGTTTTGCAATCGTACTGGCAGTGGCGGTCGGCCTGTTAATCCCCGCCTCGATCAATGTTTACAGCAATCGCAACCGCGAGGAAGCGATGATGAATCGCTGGGAATTCGAGCACCGCCACATGACTGATATTCTGGCGCTGGGCATGCAGGAACCCCTGTGGAACGTCAATGCCGATTCCGGCCGCCCCTTGCTCGCTTCGCTCTTTCTCGATGAGCGCATCGTCTCGATCCGGGTGCGCGATTCAAGGACAGGCGATTTCTTGGCAAAAGAGGATCCGGCGCGCCGGCGCGGACGCAGTACCCACTTGATACGGCCGGTGGCGCGCGACGGCGTCGTGATCGGCAACGTTGATCTGGAAATGGCTGGCGGCCTGATCGACGCCGAAATCGCGCACGAGCGGCGCCACTTTGCATTGACGGTAGGCGGCGCCCTCTTGCTGTCGATGGTCATGATCGTCGCCCTGCTCCAGCGCCGCCTGCTGGCCCCGATCAAGCGCCTGATGCACGAGTCGGCGCGGCTGGCCGCAGGTGATTTCTCGCGTCCCTTCGTGTGGCGAAGGGATGATGAACTCGGCGCCCTGGGGCGCAGCGTGGAGCATACGCGCCAGGCGCTGCACGCCTATTTTATCGAAATCGAGGCAAAGAACGTCGCCCTTCAGGCCGAGATCGAATACCACACGCGCGCCGAGCTCGAACTCCAGCGCCACCGCGAACACCTCGAGGAACTGGTACGCGATCGCACGGCGCAGCTGCAAATTGCCAAGGAACAGGCCGAGTTCGCCAACCGCGCGAAGAGCACGTTCCTGGCGAGCATGACGCACGAATTGCGCACGCCGCTCAATGCGATCCTCGGCTACGCCCAGATCTTGAAACGGAACAAGGCGCTCGACGAACGCCAAGCCGCTGGATTGAACACCATCGCGCAAAGCGGCGAGCACTTGCTCATGCTCATTACCGATCTGCTCGACCTCGCCAAGATCGAGTCCGGCAAATTCGAACTGATGCCCGCCGCGGTCGATCTCGCCGCCTTCATCGCCGGTGTGAAGCGCATCATCCAGGTGCGCGCCGAGCAGAAGGGCCTGGTCTTCGAGGTGTCCGCTCCCGAGCACCTGCCGTTGGTCCTGCTCGACGAAAAGCGTGTGCTCCAGATCCTGCTTAACCTGCTGGGCAACGCGGTCAAGTTTACCGATCGGGGCCAGGTCGGCCTGCGCGTGACGAGCGATGGCCTGGCCGGCGCCGATGGATGCGTGGCCCTGTGCTTTGAAGTGAGCGACAGCGGCGTAGGCATGTCCGCCGACCAGCTCGAAAGCATATTCCAACCATTCGAACAGGTCGGCGATGCGCAGCGCCGGCTCGGCGGCACCGGCCTCGGGCTGGCGATCAGCCGCCAGTTGGCGCGCATGATGGGCAGCGAGATCGAGGTCGCCAGCGACGCGGGCATGGGCAGCCGCTTCTGGTTCACCCTGGCAGCGGAGCCGGCGGCCGCGACCATGGCGCCGCCGACGGCCGAGCGCGACGTGATCGGCTACCTGGGCCCGCGCAAGTCCATTCTGATCGTCGACGACATCGCGGCCAACCGGGAGATGCTGAGAGACTTGCTCTCCAGCATGGGATTTGACATCGAACTCGCTTGCAATGGCCAGGTAGCGCTCGACAGCGTGCGCGAGCGCGTGCCCCACGCCGTCCTGATGGACATCGTCATGCCCGTGATGGACGGGCTCGAGGCGACCCGGCAGATTCGCCGGCTGCCGGGCGCGGCGGCGTTGCCGATCATTGCCATTTCGGCCAGCGTGACCGAGGACGACCAGGACAACTGCCTGGTCGCCGGGGCCGATGCCTTCATGACCAAGCCGGTGCACCAGAATGGCTTGCTCGAGACCTTGGGGCGCTTGCTCGGGGTGGCGCTCTGTTATGAAGAGCAAGCGGCGGCGGATAGCGCCGCCAACCCAACCGAGCTGACGCCGCCGCCCCGCGCCCAGCTCGAGCAGCTGTCCCGTCTCGCGCGCGAGGGCGACATGCGTGCCATCCGCGAATTGGCCGACGAGATCGAAAATGCCGATCCACGGCATGTGGCATTCGCGCGGATGCTGCGCCAGCTGGCCAAGGAGTACCAGTCGAAAGCGCTGGTCGAACTGGCGCTGCGCTACGTGGATCCCACCCCATGAAGCCCGAACGGCAGACCATCCTCATCGTGGACGACGTGCCCGCCAATATCGGCGTGCTCGTCGATTTCCTCGAGGAAAAGCAATTTCGGGTGCTGGTCGCCCGCGATGGCGAAGAAGCCCTCGCGCGCTGCCAACTGGTCAAGCCGGACCTGGTCTTGCTTGACGTAATGATGCCCGGCATCGATGGCCTGGAGACTTGCCGCAGGCTCAAGCAGCACAGCGAGACCGTGCATATTCCCGTTATCTTCATGACCGCCATGACCGACAGCGATAACGTGGTCGCTGCCTTCGAGGCCGGGGGGGTCGATTACGTGACCAAGCCGATCCGGATCACGGAAGTGCTGGCGCGCATCCATACGCACCTGGCCCTGCGCGAGATGCACCGGCAACTCTCGGCCCAGAACACGCTGCTGCAAGCAACGAACGATCGCCTGCTCCAGGCCGAAAAAATGGCGTCGATCGGGCAGCTCGCCGCGGGCGTGGCCCATGAGATCAACAACCCGATCGGCTTCGTCAACTGCAACCTGGGGAATCTGCAAACCTATGTCACGACCTTGTTCGGGGTGATCGACGACTTCCAGCAGGCGGCCGCCGCCACCCGTGCGGTGGCGGCGCGCATGGCCGAACTGAAGGAAGCGGCCGAGGTCGACTTCATCCGCCACGACTTCGCGGCCCTGATGGACGAGTCGCGCGACGGTCTGCAGCGTGTGAAAGACATCGTCCAGGCGCTCAAGGACTTCGCGCACGCCGACAATGCCAACACCGCCAGCGCCGACCTGCACCAGGGCCTCGACAGCACGCTGCACATCGTCAGCAGCGAAATCAGGAACAAGGCCGACGTCGTCAAGGAGTATGGCGACTTGCCCCCCGTCGAGTGCGTCGCCTCCCAGCTCAACCAGGTTTTCATGAACTTGCTCGTCAACGCCGCCCATGCGATCGCGGTCAAGGGCGTGATCACGATCCGCACCGGCCGTGCCGGGCAATGGGTCTGGATCGAAATCGGCGACACCGGTGCCGGCATGGACGCCGAGACCATCCAGCGTATTTTCGAGCCCTTCTTTACGACCAAGCCGATCGGCATCGGCACCGGCTTGGGCTTGTCGGTCTCGTACGGCATCGTTAAACGCCACGGCGGCCGCATCGACGTCCACAGCGAACTGGGCACGGGCAGTCAATTTACCGTTCACCTTCCTATCCACCGAGAGGCCTCCCCATGAGCCATGCAGCACCGCATCCGATGCTCCCGCCCCTGCGCCCGCTGCGCAGCTATCTGTGCGGCGCGCTGCTGCTCGCCGCTTGCGGCTTGGCCGGCGCGGCCGAGCCGCCGGCCTCGCCCTGGAACATCGGGGGGGCGGTACGCGTCAACTACGTCTACAAGAGCTGGCAGCCCGAGTACCGGCACGGGTTCATCGGCCTTGATACGCTGCGCCTGGACGTGAAGTATGACGATGAACACCTGATCGGGTCGGCGCAGTATCGCTACAACCATTTCCCGGCCGGGCAAGGCGGGTACACCAACAATTTCCTGCATCACGGCTGGGCTGGGGTGCGCTTTGCCGACAAAAGCGAACTGCATGTCGGTCTCGACAAGGTGCCGTTTGGCCTGCTCCCCTTCGCTTCCAACAACTTCTTCGAATCGATCGCCTACTATCTCGGCTTGGAGGATACCTATGCCCTTGGGATCAATTACGCGTGGCGCAGCGGCCCGGTGGCATGGCGGCTGGCCTACTTTGCGCGCGATGGCGGTTCCTATGGGGGCGGCGGCAACACGGCGCGCGCATCGAACCGGTATTCCTTCAACCTGGTGCCGGACGATGACAAGCTGGGCTACGGGACGGGACAAGGTGACCGCGAGCGCGACACCCTGGTCGCGCGCGCCGCCTGGCACGCGCCCGGCGAGGCGAACACGGAACTGGGTTTGTCCCTTCTCAGCGGCGCGATCCACAGCAACAACGGCGCGCGGAGCCGGCGCCGCGCGGCTGCGATCCATGCCAAAGGCAGTCGCGGGCCGTGGACGATGATGGCCGAGGCGCTGTACTACCACAATGACACGCGCCACCTGCCCGGACAGACTTTCGGGGGGTTGGACCCGAACAGCTTCGTGATCCTGGGCGCCTTCGGCTACCCGTATCCCGTCGCGGCGAAGGGGGTCGTGTACGTGGCGAACGTGAGTTACGACATCGCCGGCAGTGCGGGCCCGTTCACTGGCTTCAAAATCTATAACGACTATAGCGTGCTGAAAAAGAAGACCGGCGGTTTCAAGGACTCGCTGCAAAATGTGACCGGGCTGAGTTTTTCCTCCGGCAAATGGATGTTCTATGCGGATGTCATGCTCGCGAAGCACCAACCTTATATGTCGCCCGACTTTGGCGGACTTGCGGCAACGTCACCGCTGCATGACGGCTTTTCGCGACGTTTCAATCTGCAGGCGGGGTATTACTTCTGATCGAAGCAGTCGATCAGCGGCCAAGTCGCTGGCAGGCGGTGCCAGGCGGTGCTCGATGCCCATGCCGGCACAGACCTTATCGAATGCATGCTGGCCACTGGGCCTCTTGTCTTTCATCGTAAACCGGCCGGTAAATTGGGAGCCGTTGTCGGTCGGGATGTTGGTGATGTTGGTGATGTTGATTGGCGAGGCGAGCTTGAGTCGGCGCAGGAAGTCGACGCTGCTGCTGTCGGTCATGTCGCCATAGATGTGCAGAAACACCCAACGCGTGGCGCGGTCGATGGCCACGAACAGGTCGCGGCGCGACCTTGAAGGTGAAAATTCGCAGCCCGATACCATCATTGCGCAGGCCTCATTTTCGGTCAAAAAATCCTGTTAAATCAACGGCTTGTGAGTTTCCGATAGCATCGTCGTGCGTTTAATCAATGATGGTATCGATACCTGAAATCCCAGGCTTAAAAATTAGGTAGCATCTTGAGCACCATCAATCTGCTTTGCTTGGCCTTGCCCGCCGATGCCAAGCCCTGCCGTACCAAGGAAAAAAAAGCCCCTGAAATCAGGGGCTTGGTTGCTGTGTAATGCACGAGCCTGCCGGCTCATGCAAGTTCTCACATCATTCCCATTCGATCGTCGCTGGTGGCTTACCGGAAATATCATACACCACGCGATTAATCCCGCGCACTTCGTTGATGATGCGGTTCGACACCTTGCCCAGCAGACTGTGCGGCAAGTGCGCCCACTGCGCCGTCATGAAGTCCAAGGTTTGCACCGCGCGCAGCGCCACCACGTATTCGTAGGTGCGGCCATCGCCCATCACGCCGACTGATTTGACCGGCAGGAACACGGCGAAGGCCTGGCTGGTTGCCTCGTACCAGTTCTTCGGCGCCGCGCCCGCATCGATGCTTTCCAGCGCCGGCAGGTCGCACGGCGTGTTGCGCAATTCTTCGATGAAGATGGCGTCGGCCCGGCGCAGCAGGTCGGCAAAGTCCTTCTTCACTTCGCCGAGGATGCGCACGCCCAGGCCCGGACCCGGGAATGGATGACGGTACACCATATCGTGGGGCAAGCCCAATGCTACGCCGAGCTTGCGCACTTCATCCTTGAACAGTTCGCGCAACGGTTCGAGCAATTTAAGATTCAAGGTTTCCGGCAAGCCGCCCACGTTGTGGTGGCTCTTGATGGTCTGGCCTTTCTTGCCCTTGCCCGCGCTTTCGATCACGTCCGGATAGATCGTGCCCTGGGCCAGCCACTTGGCGTTCTTCAGCTTGCCCGCTTCGACCTGGAACACTTCGACGAACTCGCGTCCGATGATCTTGCGCTTGGCTTCGGGATCGGCCACGCCGGCCAGATGGCCGAGGAATTGGTCTTCAGCATCGATGCGCAGCACCTTGACGCCAAGGTTCTTGGCGAACATGTCCATCACCATCTTGCCTTCGTCCAGGCGCAGCAGGCCATGGTCGACGAAGACGCAGGTCAGCTGGTCGCCAATGGCGCGGTGGATCAGCGCCGCCGCCACGCTCGAATCGACCCCGCCCGACAGGCCGAGGATGACGTCGTCGGTGCCGACCTGTTCGCGGATCTTGGCGACCGCTTCACTGATGTAGTCGGGCATGTTCCACTCCGACTTGCAGCCGCAGATCTCGTGCACGAAGCGTCCCAGCATGGCCTTGCCCTGCGCCGTGTGCGTCACTTCCGGATGGAACTGCACGCCATAGAAGCGGCGCTCCTCGTCGGCCATGGCGGCCACCGGGCAGCTCGGGGTGTCGCCCATCAGCTTGAAGCCGGGCGGCATGTCGAGCACCTTGTCGCCGTGGCTCATCCAGACCTTGAGCATGCCATGGCCTTCGTCGGTGACGAAGTCGTTGATGCCATTGAGCAAGGTCGTGTGGTTGCGTGCGCGCACCTCGGCATAGCCGAATTCGCGCACCAGGCCGTTTTCGACCTTGCCGCCCAGCTGGGCCGCCATGGTTTGCATGCCATAGCAAATGCCCAGCACGGGCACACCAAGCTCGAACACGGCTTGCGGCGCGCGCGGGGCGTCGCCTTCCAGGGTGGAACTATGGCTGCCCGACAGGATCACGCCGGCGGCGCCATAGTTGCGCACGAATTCGTCGCTGACGTCATACGGGAATACTTCGGAAAACACGCCGGCGTCGCGCACGCGGCGGGCGATCAGCTGGGTGACTTGGGAACCGAAATCGAGGATGAGGATTTTAGAGTGCATGGAAGGCCAGGAGAAATTGCAAAATTGGTGCCGTTGGGCGGCGCTCGCGGGCAACGGGTGCCCACGCTAAGAACAACGCGGCGAACTGGTCGCCGCGTTGTGTGTGCCTTTATTCGCCGGAACGGTAGTTCGGCGCTTCTTTGGTGATCTGCACGTCGTGCACGTGCGATTCGCGCATGCCGGCCGAGGTGATCTCGACAAACTCCGCTTTTTCACGCAGCTCGTCGATGGACGCGCAACCGCAGTAACCCATCGACTGGCGCACGCCGCCGACCAGCTGGTAGATGATCGCCAGTACGCTGCCCTTGTAGGCAACCCTGCCTTCGATACCTTCCGGCACGAACTTGTCGGCCTTGGCGGCCGCGTCCTGGAAGTAGCGGTCGGCCGAGCCGTCGGCCATCGCGCCCAGCGATCCCATGCCACGGTAGGACTTGTACGAACGGCCCTGGTACAGGATCACTTCGCCCGGCGCTTCCTCGGTACCGGCGAACATGGAACCCATCATGACGGTCGATGCGCCTGCCGCCAGTGCCTTGGAAATGTCGCCCGAGAAGCGGATGCCGCCGTCTGCGATGCAAGGCACGCCGGTGCCGGCCAGCGCTTCGGCCACGTTGGAGATCGCGGTAATTTGCGGCACACCCACGCCGGCCACGATGCGGGTGGTGCAGATCGAGCCAGGGCCGATGCCGACCTTGACCGCGTCGGCGCCATGTTCGACCAGCGCCAGCGCCGCGGCCGCCGTGGCGATGTTGCCGCCGATGACGTCCACGTGCGGGAAGCGCACCTTGATCCACTTCACACGGTCGAGGATACCCTGCGAATGGCCGTGGGCGGTATCGACCACCAGCACGTCCACGCCGGCCGCGACCAGCAGCTCGATGCGCTCTTCATCGCGCGCGCTCACGCCGACGGCGGCGCCGACCAGCAGCTTGCCCAACTTGTCTTTCGAGGCGAACGGATGCTCGTGCGACTTCTGGATATCCTTGACGGTGATCAGGCCGCGCAGCTCGAATTCGTCGTTGACGACCAGCACGCGCTCAAGGCGGTGCTTGTTCATCAGGCGCTTCGCTTCGGCGGTGTCGGCGTCTTCCTTGACGTAGACCAGCTTGTCGCGCGGGGTCATCTTGGCGCGCGCTTCGGCGTCGAGCTCTTCTTCAAAACGCAAGTCGCGGTTGGTGATGATGCCGACCACGGTCTTGCCTTCCACCACAGGGAAGCCGCTGATGCCGTACTGTTCGGTCAGGGCGATCACGTCGCGGATTTTCATGGTCGGAGGAATCGTGATCGGGTCGCGCAGCACACCCGCCTCGAAACGTTTTACGCGCGCTACTTCGCGGGCCTGGTCCTTGGGCGACAGATTCTTGTGGATGATGCCGATGCCGCCTTCCTGCGCCATGGCAATGGCAAGGCGCGCTTCAGTGACCGTATCCATCGCTGCGGACAGCAAAGGAATATTCAGGGCAATATTACGGGTCAGGCGGGTCTTGAGGGAGGTGTCGGCTGGCAGGACATTCGAGTAAGCCGGGACGAGCAGCACATCATCGAACGTGAGTGCTTTTTGAAGTAGACGCATAGCATTTTCCTATTGGCGCAAAAGTGAATTATACAGAAGTTCTTGTGCGCCGTCTCTTCGAGCCCTCAAAATGCCCGAAATCCCGTCAAGTTCGTTGACACGGCGGGCAAATCATGGCGAAATCGGGGATTGATTACTAACGGAAAGATTTACATGGTCAACCTTATCGGAAAACGAACATTGCAGCTGCTGGCCGGAGGCGCGCTGATGCTGTTCGCCACCGTCGCTTCCGCGCAATACGTGTGGGTCGACGCGAATGGCACCAAGCAATTCTCGGATCGCCCGCCGCCGCCCGGCGTGCCGGCCAAGAACATTCTCAAGTCGCCCTCGTCCGCCGCTGTCGCGCCGAGGGTGGACAGCGTGCCGGCGCCGGCATCGCAGCCCATGAGCGCCGACGACAAGGTGCCGCCTAGCCTGGCCGACCGCGAAGCCGACTACCGCAAGCGCACCAAGGCCAAGGAAGACGAGCAAAAGAAAACCACCGCCGAAGCGGCCAGGAAGGCCAACAATAAAATCGCCTGCGAGAGCGCCCGCACCTACAAGCGCAGCCTGGAGCAAGGCACCCGCGTGAGTTCGACCGACAAGAATGGCGAACGCACCTTCATGGATGACAGCAAGCGCGCCTCGGAAATCGCACGCGCCAACAAAACCATCAGCGACGGTTGCAAGTAATGCTGGTCCGGGCTCAGCCTGGCTGAGCCTTTTTCTCAGCCCGCTTGCGGCGCGACTCTTTCGGGTCGGCCACCAGCGGACGGTAGATTTCGATGCGGTCGCGCTCCCGCAAGACCGTCTCCAGCGGCTTCTTCTTGCCGTACAGGCCGACCGGCTGCAGCGCCAGGTCGATTCCCGGAATGTCGTCGAGCACGCCGCTCCGGCGGATCGCCTGTTCGATCGTGCAGCCCCGCTCCACAGTCAGCTCGCGCAGGTACTCGCGCAAGGGCGTGGCATAGCACACCTGGACCGTGATGTTTTGCGCCGCCGGTTCAGCCAGGGAGTCATCCATAGACCGTCTCGGCGCGCTTGCAGAACGAGTCGACCATGCTGTTGGCAATCACGCCGAACACGGGCCCGATCAATTGTTCGAGTATCATGCTTGAAAATTCGTAGTGCAGGTCGAATTCGACCTTGCAGGCATCGGCCCGCAGCGCCTTGAAGGTCCAGGTGCCATCCATGCATTTGAACGGGCCGTCGACCAGCTTCATCTTCATCTGGGTCGGCCGCGTGTTGATGTTGCGGGTGGTGAAGCTTTGCTTCACGCCATGGAAGTGAATTGCCAGGCAAGCGACCAGGGTGTCGTCGGTCCGCTCAATAAGCTTCACGCCGCCGCACCAGGGCAGGAATTTGGGATAATCTTCCACTTTGGCCACGAGGTCGAACATTTGTTCGGCGCTGTAAGCTAAAAATACTGTTTTGTGTACTACTGCCATTAATCAACCGTTTGCTATGATGTTGGGTATCTTGCATCAGTAGTTTAACCGAACCGCGCACTTTAGCCATTTCATGAGTATTGTTGACAATAAAAAAGCATTCCACGACTACTTCATCGAGGACCGGTACGAAGCCGGTATCGTGCTCGAAGGATGGGAAGTCAAGGCGATTCGCGATTCGCGCGTCCAGATCAAGGAGGCGTACGTGGTCGTGCGCGGGGACGAGCTGTTCCTGTTCGGCGCGCACATCAGCGCGCTGTCGACCGCATCCTCGTTCACTCACCCGGAAGCGGTACGCACGCGCAAGCTGCTGCTGCACCGCGCCGAAGTCGATAAGCTGATCGGCAAGGTCGAGCGCTCGGGCTACACCCTGGTACCGATCAACCTGCATTTCAAGGGTGGACGGGTGAAGTGCGAGATCGGACTTGCCAAGGGCAAGAAGCAGCACGACAAGCGCGCCACCGAGAAAGAACGCGACGGCAAGCGCGAAGTTGCCGCGGCGATGAAGACGCACAGCCGTTAAAATTCCTGCCCTCGCGCCCAAGCGCGGGGGCAAGGATGCTTACGCCACCTGCACCGCCTGGCGCGTCGCCATCAGGCTCAGGCGCCAGCACAGGAAGCTCAGCACGAGCGAGCCGCCCACCCCGCATGCCAGTTTCAGCGCGCTGTCGAACAGCAGCGGCGCCAGCATGCCCGACACCAGCGCAAACGCCGTCATCTGGATGAACGACATCATCGACGAGGCCAGTCCGCGGTTGTCCGGAAACAGCGACAAGGCGCCAACCTGGATCGCCGGCATCGCCACCGCCAGCCCGAAGGTGTACACCGCCAGCGGCAGCACCGCCCACGGCACCGCCGCCACCAGCATCACGTTGTAGGCAATGCTGATCGCGCTGCCCGCCGCCATGATGCCGAATCCCAGCCAGATCATGTTCGCCGGTGCGATCCGCGCCGCCGCCTTGCCGCCCCAGGCCGAACCGACCACCATGCCGCCGATCATCGGGATGAACAGCCAGGCGAACGCGGTTTCCGGCAGGTGCAGGATATCCATGACGAAATTGGCGGCCGAGCCGATGTACAGCGACAAGCCGCTGAACGCCAGTCCGACGGCCAAGGACAGCAGCAGGAATTGCGGATGGCGCAGCACTTTCAGATAGTTCTTGGCGATCGCAATGCCGTGAAAGGCGTGGCGCTGCGCCTTGGGCAAGCTCTCCGGCAAGCCGCGGTACACCAGCAGCATCATCAGCGCGCCGAATCCGGCCAGGAACACAAACGTCGCGCGCCAGCCGAAATGCACGTGCAGATAACCGCCCAGCACGGGTGCGATGGCCGGAGCCAGTCCGAACACCATCATGATGTGCGACATGATGCGCTGCGCGTGCGCCTGGTCGTGCGAAAAGCGGTCCTGCACGATGGCTTGCCCGATCACCGAGCCGGCGCCGGCGGCCAGCCCTTGAAACGCGCGGCAGGCGAGCAGCACGCCGAAACTGGGCGCGAACACGGCGCCCAATGAGGCCAGGGTGTACACCGCCAGCGCGGCGAGGATTACCGGACGGCGTCCGAACGAATCGGACAAGGTGCCGTAGAACAGCATCATGAACGCGAAGGTGAACAGGAACACGCTGAGCGTTTGCTGCACCGCCAGCGGACCGACGGCGAACTCGCGTCCGATCGCCGGAATGGAGGGCAGATAGGTGTCGATCGCGAGCGCGCCCACCATCCCGAGACAAGCCAAAATCACTGTTAACATTCGCTGCATGCCAGACGGGCCTTATTCAAGAACGGCACCGCGACAGTGCGGGAAACCGAGCCCGCAATTTTACCGGCATTTTGGAAACGTCACCGGCGCCGCCGCGAATGTCCCGCCCCCCCTACTTTGCGCCTGCCAGGCGCGCTTCGATGCGCTCGGCGGGAATATAGCCCGGCGACTTGGTATTGGACGGGAACAGGATCGCCGGCGTGCCGTTCAGGCGCAGCTTGTGAAACAGGGCGGCGTTGCGTTCGAGCGAGGTGGCGCACTCGGCGGGGGCCGGCAGCGGGCTGTTGTCGGTCATGTGCTCCACCCAGGTCTTGGCCGGGTCGGGCGAACACAGGATCGCCGTCGACTTGGAAGCCGAATCGGCCGCCATGACCGGCACCAAAAAGGTGTACACGGTCAGGTTGTCCACTTTTTTCAGTTCGCCCATGAGCTTGCGGCAATAGCCGCAATTCGGATCCTCGAAGGTGGCGATCACGCGCGCGCCATCGCCGCGCACGGTCTTGATCGCATCTTTCAGCGGCAGGTCGGCGAACACGAACTTGCCGAGCTCGTCATTGCGCTGTTCGGTCAGGTTTTCCTGGGTGCGGGTATCGATCGCGGTCACGTCGAACAGCACGAAGGAACCGGTCTTGTCGGTATAAACCAGGCCGCGCGGCGTGACCACTTCCAGCAGGGTGCCGAATTTACTTGGTGAAATTTTCTCGATGGGCACGGTGCCCAGCAAGGGCATGATGGCTTTTTCGACGTCGGCATACGGCTTGGCGGGTGCGGCTGGTGCGGCGGCATGGACCGAACCGCCCAGGGCCAGGCCGAGCAAGGCTGCCGGCAGGCTTAATTTGACTAACATGGTGCTCCAGACATCAGGTGGATTGGCGGGAAAAGCGCAGCGCCGCACCACCGGCCAAAGCCAGTGCTGCGGCGCGCGCCGTGCATGAACGGTAGCTTAGGGCACCGAGGTACTCTTGGCAACCGCTTGCTCCCACATGCGGATATAACTTTCGGCCGAATTCATCAGCGGCGTCAGGTCAGGCTGGCGCAAGCCCTGGGTGCGCAGGTCCGCGATAAAGTCGGGCAGCATGCCGATATGCGCCAGGCCATCGCCATTGATGTCGAACGTGCGCTCGCCGATCTTGCTGCGGCCGAGGAGCGCGGGGCTGCCCTTGACCGCAATGCTCAGCGGGTACTGGGTTGGATTGATCTGGGCGGCGCCAATCTCCTTCTGGAAGAAGCAGCCGTCGACGCCGAAACGCGGCGCCGGCTCGCCGGCAAAGCCGTTGAAGTCGGTGCTGAATCCAATCCGGCCGTTCGGCCCGGCCAGCGACAGCAGGTGCAGATAGGTCTGGGCGAAAGTCTGCGACGTGCCGCCGCAATCGTGCGCCACCACCGGCAAGCCGGCACGGTGCGCGGTCGGCGTTTCGTCGCGGTGACCTTGCGCGGTAATCAGGGATACCATGCCGCCGCCGGCGAGGATACGCTTGACTTCCTCGTCCTTGAGGTTGCCCTCGTGACGACGGTCGCCGCCTTGTGCCGACGCATCGACCAGGCCCACGTGACCGCTGATGACCGGATAGCCTTGCAACTCGGTCATCGCCATGGTGTCGCGGAAGGTCAGCCGGTCCATGTGGTCGACATCGATCAGCATCCCGCGCTTCATCATGCCGCGCACCAGGGCCTGGCCCGACGGCTTGAGCCCGATGCTGCCGCAGACCTGGGAATAGCCGTCGGCCGAACAATCGTGCGAGTCGCTGTCCCAGGTGCCTGCGTTATACAGTGCGGCGCCGCCGAAAGCGTTTTCCTTGAAGTGCATCGGATGCAGATGGCGCACGCCCATGTTGAAGTACTTGGTCAGTTGGGTCTCGATAAAGGCGGCGTCGCAGTTCTTGACGCCGTCGCCGAAGGCACCGTCCTTGTCGGAATAGCAGTCGAACAGGTGATCGACCTCCATGCCCAGTACCACCGCCAGCTTGCCCTGGGCGTTGACGGCACGCGCTTCGGCCGGGGTCTTGACGATGCGGTACCATCCCAGGCCCGCGCCGCCGGCCTTGTTGTCGATATGCTGCTGCATCCGGAACGCTTCGGCCAGCTGCAGGTCGACCGCTTCCATGTCTTCCTTGGTGCGGCCGGCGGCCTTGCCCGCGAACATGGGGACACCGAAGATATCCTGGTTGTTCACCGCGTGCATGACCATCAGGCGCATGCCGCCATCGACCGCGCGCTTGAGCCAGTCCTCGTAGACCTGCTGGTGCGTCAGGCTGTTCCAGCGCGGCCAGCCGTCGTACGCCGGAAAGCCACCCACCTTGTGACCGGGTCCCACCAGGCCTTCGAAGGCGCCGATGACATTGGTCACGCTATCGAGCGCGCCGCCGGGGCCGTGCACCGGGTCGCACCATGGAAGCGCCTCTTCGATCGGACCGAAAGCCTTGCCCACGAACGCCCTGCCGCCGAAGCCCAGGTAGGCCATCTGGTGCGCATGGGTGTCGGCAAAGCCGGACGCCGGCGGCGCGCAGGTGCACGTCATGGCCGTCGCCCCCGCGTACAGGGAGGCCGGTTTGTCGCCGCAGGTGATCGCCTTGCCTGCGTTCGGGCCATCGTTGATCGAGCCTTTGACGCAGGCGCCGGTCGGGAAACCCCAGTTGCCGGTGCTGTTGGCGCAAACGTCGTTGCAGCTCAATTCCACGTGGGCGGTCGACTTGACGAACGATCCGGCCGGCGCGGCGACGTTGCTGTCGTTGGCCGGGCTGCAGCTGCTGTCGAACACTTCGAATTCGCCGGTGTCGGGCGACGTGCAGCGGTTCGGCCGCTTGAAGGCGATGTCGCCGGACGGGCCGTGGATGGTGGCGCCGGTCTCCGCGCACGCCTTGGCGAACGTCAGGCCGGCGTCGGCCAGGTTATCGATATTGAGCTTGCCCGAGAAGATGCGGCGGCCCGAGTCGGAACAGCGGCCCTTGACCACGTTGGTCCAATGGGGCGAACAGCTGCTGTCGTTGACATTGAATTCGCCCCACTCGCCGGTGACTTCCTTGACGCAGCGATCCGGCTTGCTGAATGCCTGGCCGGCGATATTGGCGCTGGTATGCTGGCACGAGTAGTCCCAGTCGGTGTAGGTGTTTTCCAGGCGCGCCGTGTACAGACGCTTGCCGTTGCTGCTGCACTGCTTCTTTTCGGGCGCGCCGAAGGTCGACTGGCAGGAGCCATCCATCGAATCCCATTCGCCCCATTCGCCGGTGCCCTTGTTCAGGCAGCGGTCGGCAAAGCGCGGCTGTTCCCAGCCGGCGATGTTGGCCACCTTGACGCTGGCGCAGGCGGTTTCCCAGCTCATGCCCGGCGGGACAAAATTGACCCGCGCCGAATATACGCGGGCGCCGAATCTGGTGTCCGAACAGGCGCCCTTCTCGACCGGATAAAACGATGGCGCGCAGCTGGAGTCCGGCACATTCCATTCGCCCCACCAGCCATTGAACGCATAACTGACGCAGCGGTTCGGCAAGGCGGTCAGCGAGGTGCCGCCGACCTTGACGCCGACCACGCTCTTGCATATCTGGTCGAGCGTCATGTTACCGGTGTCACCCTTGATCTTGGCCGACCACTGGCGCGTGCCGTTGGCCTGGCAACTGTCCTTGACGTAGGAGTCCCACGTCGGCGCGGCGAGCGCGCCGGCCGAGCCAAGCAGCAGCACGGACAGCAACGGGAGTGTAGTTAAGCGCTTCATCTTGAATTTTTCATCTTCTGTTTGTAAATGGAGAAATGGAGAAATGGAGAATGGAGGATGCGGTTGGCATAAACCGTCAACCGCGCCACCGTCGCCCCCGCGCAGGCGGGGGCCCAAGTTCGAACCGCAGTCCATGGCGGAGTTGCGGAACCTGCCCCCCCGCCGGCGCGGGGGCGACGAAGGAAATGTACCTAGATGGCCAGGCGTTCGGCCGCGCGGTCGAGCAGGCGCACCACCATCGCAATCGAGTGCGGCACCATTTTCCTGGCCACGCCGCGGCGCACCGCATGGTCGTCCGAGGACAGCACCGCGCCGCCGTACTTGTACGAGAAGGTGCCGCCCTGGGTCAGCATGGCGCGGATGTCGGTCGCACCCGCCGCCAGCGGGGTGAAGTCGGCCAGCGCGGCCAGCACCAGCGCCGGGTCGTTCAGCTTCTCGCTGCCGTAGTAGTCGGTGACCCAGTTTTCCCAGCCCGAGTGGTTGTTCGCCAGGGTGCCGAAGGTGTGGTGCGGCTGCAGCAGGTCGGTGGTGTGCAGCACGAAGCCCAGGGTCTGGGCCGATGGCGCCTGCAGGAAGCGGCTGAAGAAATACTGCCCCAGGTTGTCGATCGGCTGGAACGGCATCGCCTGGTAGTCCTCGTACATGTCGCGGGTCGAATAGCTGCCCTGGCGGTAGCGCGCTTCGGTGATGCCGTAGCTGTTGTACTTGGACGCATCGCCGAACCAGCCACCCAGATTGCCCGGACCATCGTCCAGGTAATCGTTGACCAGCCAGCCCGCCGCCAGGTTATCGATGTCGCCGGCGTTTTTCATCTTGCTGTAGTTGTAGCCGCCGAAGTCGTTGCCGTGCACGTCGGCGCCCTGGGTGTGGCTCTGGAAGTGCCAGAACGAGGAATAGCGCGCCAGGCCCGAGCCGGCACCCCATACGGGCGAGGTCTGGCAGTTGCCGGTGGTGGCGCCGCAGATGTAGGTATCCTCGAAGTAGTCGACGTCGTGCGCGCCCTGCCCGATGACGGCGGCGAATTGGTCCATCGTGTAGCCGGCCCTGGTCACGCCGGCGAGCAGCTTGGCGTATTTGGTCTGGGCCGGGTGGGTCTTCATGAATTGCACTGCGTCGAGCACGATCTGGCGGTGCGTTTCGGTGTTCCACGCCTTGGCGGGGAGGCAGGCGGCCATGGCGAGTGCCAGCGGTACCAGCTTGATTGCTGCTTTCATGCGAGGTTTCCTTCGGTGGTGGTGAGTAAATTATTGGTTTTGCTTGCGCGGGATTGCCGCCGCGGCGCTGGCGCCCTGCGCGATGCGCAGCCCGGCGCGCACGACTTCGCGCTCGTCGATGACCAGGCCGCGCTGCTGGCGGTGCAGCAGGCCGACCCGGCTCTGGTCGAGCAGGCTCAGGTCGCGCAGTTCGTACTGCCCGCGCACGCCGGCCAGCAAGGCCGCGTCGTACCCCAGTTCGATGTTGCCGGCGCCCGGCTCCAGCCAAGCCGCCGAATGCGCCACGGCCACCGGCGCCATGGCGCCATTGACCATGCCATACAGGAGCGCGCGCACTTCGTAACGCCCGCCGGCGCCGACTTCCACGCCGAAGCGCGCGACCAGTTTGTCGGTCTGGTCGATCAGGTTGACGTTGCCATCGAAGCGCGCCTGTGGCATGGCGACCGCCACGCCCAGGCGCAGGTTACGCTTCACGGCAAGGTTGCCGCTGCCCGCTTCGGCCGCCGCCCTCACCTCCCACAGGCCGGGCGCCGGATTCTCGTCGGCGTCGATGCGGTGGCGCGCGCTCAGCAGGCCGTCGCGGCCGCGCTTGAACTCCAGCGGGAAGGTGCGTCCGGCGGGCGAGACCAGCACGGCGGCCATCTTGTCGACGGTGCGGCGTTGCATGCCGGCGGTGTCGCCCAGCGCAGCCGGTTCCAGCGCGTCGGCGTGGATTACCAGTTCCTGGCCGTGCAGGTACTCGGCCGCCTCGGTGCGCAGGGTCAGCGCGACCGCGCTCGCCGGTTCGGCCACGTTGACCAGGTAGCGCGCGCCCGCATCGGCGGCGGGGGCATCGGCGCGCAAGGTGAAGCTGCCGGCGCCCAGCGACGGATGCAGGCGGAACGCCGACGTGCCCTGGGCGAAGCCGTGGCCGGCCTTGGCCAGGCGGTCGGCATCGACCAGCATGTCCATGCCGGCGCCGTTATTGAAATCCTTGCCTTGGGCGGTGCGCACGCGGATGGCGCGCGGATCGATCGGCTTGGCGCCGCGCGCGCTGGCTGCGGCGGTCGGCTGGACCCGGATCACGGCCTGCGGCGCGCTGGTGCGGATCGCCACGCCGGCGGCCAGTTCGGCCGCGCTGATGTCGGTGTAGTACTCGCGGCTTTCGCCGACAAAAGGCGCGCTCTTGGCCAGCGGCTGCGTGCCGGCGGCCCAGCTCACGGCGACCGCGTCGCGCCGGCTCTCGGGCGCCGCGATCGCCATGCCCAGGCGGCTGGAGCGGGCCAGCGCAGCTGGAGCGGCAAGGTCGCCGGCCTGGGCCGGCAACAGCTCAAGGCGGCTGGCCGCGCCAGCGCTGGCGCAAAACGTGCCCAGCAAGACGGGCAGGAGGAAGGACAGTTGGTGTTTGGTAGACATGTTTGATGAGTCCCGGTTACAGATCATTGCGCAGGAGAGCGTCGAGGCCGAAGCAAGGGCGGCGGCTCTGGTTGTGCGACAGTGTCTCGCCGCCCAGCCTGGTCTTGTCCTGGAACCAGGTACTGCCCGCGCCGGCCTGGCTGGCGCACGACAGGAAACCGTCCGAGCAGGCCGGCAGCCATGCCTGGGTGATTTCCAGCCCGAGCTGGGTGGGATAGCCGCCGCAGTAGCTGGCGCTGTCGAAGACCATGGTCTTGACGTCGGTGCCGACCACCGCATAGAAGTTCTTGGGCAGCGCCGGGCGGCCGGCGGTGCCGTACATCCAGGTGGCGTTGTAGTTCGCCATCCAGCTGACCTGCTGCATGCGCACCGCGTCCGACTGTTGGCCCAGCAGCCAGCCGAGCGAGGATTCGAAGACATTGCCGCTGATGGTGGCGTCGGCCAGCGGGGTGCCCAGGGACGACGGCGCCAGCGCGTTGACCCAGCGGATGGTCTTGATGATGCCGGGGAAGCGGCTGTCCTGGGTCGGGTTAGACATCAGCCAGCGCATCATGTTGCCGCCGTGGGAGTGGGTCTCGACCACCAGGTCGGTGATGTTGTTGGCGGCGATGAAGGCGCTCAGCTGCTTGCCGAGGCAGCCGCTCGCCTCCGGCGCCCAAGCGTACTTCGAGAAGTCGCAGGCCACCACCACGTACAGCGCGGGATTGGGCAAGCCCTTGCGCACCGCGTCGATCATCTCCCGGGTCCAGTATTCATTGGTGGCGTCGGGGTGGTTGCCGGTGCCGTGCACGAATGCCACGCCGGTGTTGCCAGCGCTGGCCGCCAGAGGAAAAGCCGCCGCCAGCGCCAGTGCGCAAAGGCGCGCGCGCCATCGCTCGTTCAGTACCATATTGTTGTCTCCCTGTTGTTATCGTCAGTAAGCTACGACCGGGCCATGGTTGGCCGGCCGCCGTTTACGCAGGGGAGGAAAAACTGAGTCGTCCGTCCGCGCATCGGGGATTGCTACGATGCATCAGACGGAGTTACCGATTGAATACGGATGGAGGATGTCGGTTAAAATGTATTAAAACTACAACAACGTTAGCCGATGGGGGAGCGGAGAAAGGGAAGGACTGGGCGCTGCTCAGGGTATCTTCATGCCGAAGCGTTCCATGCGCGGCATCCAGTTAGCTTCGATATCGGCCGAGACAAGGATGCGCTCGGCACGCCCGATCAGCAGATGGCGCGGCACCATGCCCACCATGCGCGAATCGGCGCTGCGGTCGCGGTTGTCGCCCAGCATCATGAACTGGTCCCTGGGCACGGTCACCGGACCGAAGTCGCGCGGCGCCATCAGTTCCGGGATGACCTGGATGCGGCGGCGGTGGCCGTCGAGCGTTTCGTCGATGCGCTGGGCGGCGACGGTGGTGGTGTTGGCGAGCACCTCCATGGCGGTGCCGGCCGCCGCGTAGCTGGCGCGTTGGCCATTGATGATTAGCTGTTCGTCGCGCATTTCGACGATGTCGCCGGGCAGCGCCACCAGCCGCTTGATCAGGCGGGTGCCGTCCGCTGGCGAAGAAAAGGTCACCACGTCGCCGCGCCGCGGTTCGCCCACGCGCGCCAGCACCACGTCGGTCAGCGGAATCTTGACGTTGTACGCGAGGCGGTTGACGAACACCACATCGCCTTCGAGCAGGTTGGGACGCATCGACCCCGACGGAATCGGATTCCAGTCCGCGATGGCGGTGCGGAAGACACCGAATAACAACAAGAACAGGAACCAGCCTTTGTTATCGCGCACCAGGTTTTTCATGCCGCCCTCCTCTGTCAATGGTGAACAAGTTATACCCGGACGATCTTTAGCGATACTTAACGCCGGGTGACAGGTGAACATTTGACTAACGTTGCTTGCGAAAAAATTGTATTACTGCCAAAATCCACGCGACATCCGGCCCGGCCAGGGTCTATTCCTTCAGAGAAACATTCACATCAGCATGCATACACGTCCGCTTTACCTCGCGCTCATTCTCGCGACCCTCAGTACAGGCGCTCACGCGGGCCTGAACAAATGCAAGGGGGCCAACGGCCACTTCACGTTCCAGAACGCGGCGTGCGATCCGCCGAATGCCCGCCCGGCCAGGATGCCGACCTTGGCCGAGCGCAATGCGCTGAGCAAGCAGCAAAGGCAACAGGATCAGCAAAAAGAGAAATACGCGGACGACCGGCCTGGCGCCAATTGGGACCCGGCCCGCAAGCCGGGAGCATCCCTGCCGCCGATGACGCCGCCGCAAGCCCCTCAAGCGAGCGCGCCGGCTGCGGTGGCGGCCAAGTCCGCGCCCGCGTCCGCGCCGAAAGCGGCGCCTGGCGCGCCGGTGAAAAGCGAGTATGAGCAAAAGATGGCTGCGGAGAAGGTCGAATCCGACAAGGCGAAGACTCGCGCGAGCAACAAGGCGATCGAATGCAGCAACGCGCGCCAGCAGTTGGCCGGGCTGTCCCGCGATGGCCGAGTCGTTCAGAGCGTCGACAAAAAGGGGGAGCGCAATTATCTGGCGGACGATAAACGCGGTGCCGCCGTCGCCGAAGCCGAGCGCAGCGTCGCCCGCGCCTGCAATTAAATCACCTTGGGGGCGCCGAACTTCGTTCGCGCCTTCTGGATGGTGGCCGACACAATTAGTTGCCCAGGCATATCAGGATCATCGCGGTCAGGTTGATCAGCATATGGGGCACGCAGGCCGCCACGTACGCTTGCCGGAGCGACTGGCCGCTCCAGTAAAGATAGGCGTACGAAAAAGCCAAAAATGAGCAGACCGTCCCAAAAAACCACGATAAGGCGAAAAGCCCATGTGCGGCACCAAAAATCAGCGCGCAGATGCCGGCGATCAGACATGGCTGATTGAAATATCTGGAAAGGCCCTTGATAGTCAGCCCGAGCAAGAGTGACTCAACGACTGGGGCAAAAATAACGGCGCCAAAAAATTCGGCCAATGACGCCGACCGCGGCGGTGGATCAGACATGACGATGCCGAATTGCAGGGCGATCCAATCAGTTGCAATCGACAAGCAAACAGAAAGAAACAGCGCTACTGCGTAGCTCAGCAAGCAGGTCTGCCATAGACCGCAGCGCTTCTGTATTGGACTTATGTGAAGGGTCGACATAATTACCTTTGAGCAATCAATGTGTCCTATCTTCGCATTTAGGCCAAGCGAATACCATACGGCATTTTCATAAATTGGCATCTGTTGACGACCATCAAGCCATGGTCAATCTTGCCTACAAATACGAATAATTAAGCAACGGAATTTCCAATATCAATACTGCTCGTCAGCGGCCCGCCTAGAATAAATGTACTTATCACGTGATAAGCGACGCTAAGGAGGCAACAATGGAAGAGATGAGCGCAAGCGAAATTGAAGCGGTATCCGGGGGCTTTCGAAAAGCTGCGGTACGATTTGTAGCAACCATGATTTACGAGGGGATCGGAAGCTATGCCTCGTATTTGATGAGTTCAGGCCCCGGTAACGGCGTCGATATGACCCCCGAGATGACTGCCGTGAACGGGGGCAATTCGGGGGCGTGATCGCTCGCGCTGCGATGCCAAAATTCGCGCAGTACGCGCGAATTTTCGTTTACATTGCTGACAGAGACGTCAATGCAAAGCGGCCGTTGCAGAATACGAGTGGAAAAATACTGTTCATGCAATAGCACACGATTCATCGTAAGCGTCTAGCCTGCACCGTCTTGAACCCGGCTTGGAATTGCCAGATGATGGCATCACACCGCTGGGAAGCGGCGTGTTTTCAGGCCGAGGGAATCTGCGCGGCGCAGTTCCAGGGCAGGAAGTCGTCGACCCGGTTGACCGGATGATCGGCGATGTGGGTCAGCACATGGCACAGCCAGGCCTCGGGGTCAACGCCGTTGAGCTTGCCCGCGCCGGCCGGCTCGACCAGCGGCATCTGCGCCGGGGCCGGGGGCATCACGCGGGCGTCGATGAAGCCAGTTGCCGGCGTCGCGTCGCTAGTCTTGCCCAACTGCTTGCGCCAGCGGTAGAACGTCGCCTCCGACACCAACTCCAGATGGCAGAACGGCTTGATCTGCTGACCGCAGGTGGCAAACCGGGCCAGCCGCCGGCGCCACTCCACTTCCTTACGCGATTGTTTTACGACCATCCCATACATGACCAATCTCCATCGCCGTGTTGAACATGAAGGAGATTGTGCCGGCGCCGGCCCCTGCCGGATACAACGCCGCTGGCTTACCGCTTACCGGCGCCCGGCAGAAACCGGCCAAACAGAATCTGGTCGGGCAGCGCGGCGCGCTTGACGTGGCTCGCGCGCAGGCCGAAGCCCATGGTCGAGGCGTCGGCGGCGGCCAGGCGCAGGCGGCACCAGCGCGGAACGAAACCTATAGTGGATCCACATTTTGAGACAGTGGCCACGGGGTAGTTTAAGCTATCGTCCTTGAAAGGATGACAGCAAATGGGTGAAGCAAAAAAGCGCAAGGTACACACGGCCGAGTTTAAGGCGAAGGTCGGCCTGGAGGCGGTTCGCGGGGTCAAGACAATCAGCGAGATCGCGCAGTCATACGCCGTGCATCCGCAACTGGTCGGGCAGTGGAAGAAGGAAATTCTTGAGTCCGCAGGGGCGCTGTTCGAGGGTAAGCGCGGGCCCAAGCCGGCCGAGGACAAGGGCGACGAAGAGCGGCTGTATGGCGAGATCGGGCGGCTGAAGATGGAAGTCGATTGGCTCAAAAAAAAGTTGGGGGTGTGAGCCAGGAAGCCAGGATGAACTGGATCGACGGCGCCGAGGAACTGCCTCTGAGCCGACAGTGCGAGCTGGCCGAAGTGCCGCGCGCGACGGTGTACCGGCGACTGACTGCCAAGGTGCCGGAAGATGCTGGTGCCGAGGACTTGCTGTTGTGCCGGCTGATCGACGAGCAATACACGAACCGGCCGTTCTACGGCAGCCGGCGCATGGTGGTGTTCCTGCGCGCGGCGGGCCACGTCGTCAACCGCAAGCGCGTGCAGCGACTGATGCGCCGCATGGGGCTGGCCGGGATGGCGCCGGGGCCGAACACGAGCAAGGCTCATCCAGAGCACAAGGTGTATCCGTATCTGTTGCGGGGCGTGCCGGTGACGCGGCCCAACCACGTGTGGTCGACAGATATCACCTACATCCGGTTGGCGCGGGGATTCGCCTACCTGGTGGCGGTAATCGATTGGTACAGCCGCAAGGTCCTGTCCTGGCGGCTCAGCAACAGCATGGATGCGTCGTTCTGTGTGGACTGCCTGGAGGACGCCCTACGCGAGCATGGCAAGCCCGAGGTGTTCAACAGCGATCAGGGTTCGCAGTTCACGAGCAAGGCGTTCACGGACGTGCTCAAGCGCGAACGGGTGGACATCAGCATGGACGGGAGAGGGCGGGCCCTGGACAACATCTTCGTCGAGCGCCTGTGGCGCAACGTGAAGTACGAGGACGTGTACCTGAAGGGCTACGCCAACATGGCCGAGCTGATGGTGGGATTGGCCCAGTACTTCGCGTTCTACAACGCGGAGCGTCCTCACCAGTCCCTTGGCTACGAGACGCCCGCCAGCGTCTATCGCAGCGGGACCGGCGGCGGAGCGCTGATCGTCGACAAGTATGGCGACGCCGAGGCGGTCGTTGAGGGAACGGTGTGCGGGTAGAAAGCCCTGCCGGGGGCGGCCACTGGAGGATGATGCCCTCCAGCGGCATGATTAGAGAATCACGGGGCAGCGCCGACCAGCTGCAGCGGTGGAAACGGACACAGCTTAAACTTGCTGAATAATTGTCTTGACCGATGGGTCCACTTTAACCGTCCTGCTCGCCGCGCGCGACGTGCCAGTCGTTGAGCGAGGCAATGGCGCTCAGCGACAGCTTGGCGCGCGCTTGCGCGAACGCCTGTTCAGACACGGTGCGCAGCAACCGGGACTGGCCTTGCAAATGGCCAAAGTACACATCGAGCTCGGCCTGAATGCCCATGCGCATGCCGGTCAGCATCAGCGCCACCAGGGCCGGCAACGGCAATTTGCGTTGGCGCGAAAAGGCCGTCGGGTGTTCGGGGTGGCGGGCGGTTTGAAGAAATTCGGCGGACCGCAAGCCTGCGGCGAGGTCCATAAAAAGTGCTGCACGGGACATGGCAACCAGTAAGGTAAAAAATCTCCCTGGCGGCGCATTTTATGATCGTCATGTCAATCTTTTTATTGCGTTTGAAGCGTATTTTTAAGGGGAATCCTTAACTTGGGTGGATTGCATCGGTAAGGGAAATAATTATATAATTCATCATATCAAAATAGCAATTTCATTGCGCGAAATGGCACCATCATGTTTTGTTAGAATTATAGAAACTATGATATTTTTAGCATTGAGCTCATCGGAAAACCATCTAAGGTAAGGTAACGAACGACCATGAAGAAATCGATTCAGAAGAAAAGTCAGCTGGCAAATCACGCGACACGTCTGTCCAAAATTGCCGTATTTGGTTTCTCTGCCACGCTTGCACTGGTAGGCTGCGGTGGCGGCGACTCGTCGACATCTCCGGTACCAACACCGACGCCAACACCGACGCCAACACCGACACCAACCCCAACGCCGACGCCGACGCCAACACCGACACCAACCCCAACGCCAACGCCAACGCCGACGCCGACGCCAACACCAACGCCAACACCGACGCCAACAGGTAGCAGCAGCGCTTGCAGCTTCGACGGCAGCCCCCTCTTCGTTGCAGGCAATATCATTCAAACCGACGGCAATATGTACAATACCGATGGATCGATCATCGGTACCGAAAGGCACATGCTGACGATTGCCGACGGAACGAGTTTTCACGGTACAAGTGGTTTGACGGAACAAACCGACGACCTTACATTGACCTATTCCAGTGCCGTTGGCGGTAGCACATCGAACACCAAGAACAAGGCCTACAGTAATTTTGTTGGCGGTGAATTCTTTAACTATGGATTTACGTCTTCGACCACGGTTGCGGGAAATACCACCAACGTCCTCACTTACTTCTCGCCGCCGGCATCGACTGCACCGTTTCAACCGGCGTTGAATACACCGTACTCGCGCACGTATACGACGGTGACCGAGGTCGATGGCAAGGCGCAACCGGCATCGACGCAAACAGTTACCACGACATTTTCGGTGGAGCAGATCACAGTGCTCGCTGGCACTTTCCAAGCGTGCAAGCTCAAATCTGAAGTGTCGGGACCGCAAGCAAATGTGTACTATATGTGGACGGTAGGCAGTGGCCGCCTGAAGGGGATCACGCTGATGCAGGCGGGCGGCGACGGTGTCAAGCGCTCGGAAGCCAAAGTCATCTTGCTGAACGGCCAGTAACGCTAGCTTGACGCATGCGAGCGCCTGCTCGCTGCCGACCGACCTGTCCTGTTGCGCAAGGATAGCGGCTCCGACAGTGCCAATTTGTTGTTGCAATGCGAGGCCGGGCGCGAGCGCCTGGTGCCGCTCGGGCGGCACCAGGACGATGTCATCAAGTGCAATCCCCGCAAACAGGACAAGGCAGCCTGGGTGGCGAGTGCCGAGCAAGCCAATGCGTTCAGCGAGGCGCGCCCCGGCAAACGCTGCGCCTTGCTGTCGCGGCAGATTGAGCGCGCCCGCGGCAAGGAACGCCGGACCATGCGCCTGGTCGTGTTGGTCACCGAGCGCAGCATCGACAAGAAAGGGCAGCACCTGATCGAGCCGGCGCTTGAGATCGAAGGCTGGTGGACCAGTTTGGACGCGGCACCCGAGGAAATCATCCGACTGTATCGCCGCCACGGCCCCCATGAACAATTTCACTCCGAAATCAAGACCGACCTCGACATGGAACGTCTGCCGTCGGGCGAGTTCGACAGCAACGATGCGATCATGCATCTGGCGATGTTCGCCTATGACTGCTTGCGCCTATTCGGCCAGCTTGGCTTGACAGGCGAAATTTCGCCGGTCAGGCATCCGGCGAAACGTCGTCGTTTAAAAACGGTGCTGCAGGAAATCATGTACCGGGCGGCCAAATATGACGACCATGCACGCCGACTGGTGCTCGACTTCGGCCGCACGGTCAAGATGCACGCGACATCTCCTGTGCTCTGCAAGCGCGTCTGTCGGAATCATCTTCCAACCAAGTAAGCCGTTCCGCTCCCCCTGCCGCTCGCCAGCTACTGCTCCTTCACCGCGGCCAGCGCCATCCGCTCAACCATCCCCGGCGCGATCAGCTTGAGGAAACGTCCTACCTTACCTTTGGTAGTCATCACCACCTCACGCTTGCGCCGCTCCATGCCATCGATGATCTGGCGCGCGCATTCTTCCACCGTCATCGCGCCCTCTTCCTTGAGCAGGCTCTTGCCCAACTGCTGACCGGCCGCGTTGTAGCCGTGATGGCGGATCTGCGTGGCCACCACGCCGGGATAGGCGGTCGTCACGCTCACCCCCGCGCCCTTCAACTCGGCGCGCAGGACTTCGAAGAAACCAGCCATCGCAAATTTGGTCGCCGCGTACGCGCTCCGTCCGGGCACGCCGACCAGTCCTGACAGCGACGACACCGCCACGATGCTGCCGCGCGCCGCCTTCAGGTGCGCCAGCGCCGCGTGCGTGCACCACACGCTGCCCCACAGGTTCACCCGCATCAAGTCCTCGTACCAGCCCAGGTCCTGCACATCCTCGAAACGCGCGTGGGCCGAGCGGCCCGCATTGTTAATGAGCGCGTCGATGCGGCCGAAGCGCGCCACCGCGGCCTCGATCAAGGCGATGCACTCGGCCTGCATCGATACGTCGGTCGGCACGCACAAGGTCTGCGCACCGAGCGACTGGCACTGCCCGGCCACCGAATCGAGCATGGCGCCGTTGCGGGCGGCCAGCACCAGCGCCACCCTGGCGCCGTCGCGCGCGGCCAGCTGGCGCGCCATTTCGGCCCCGATGCCGTCCGAACTACCGGTGATGACGATCACGCGCATGGCCGCTCCTTACTTCTGGGCTTTGACGATCTGCATGGCGCTGGCGATCAAGCCGCTCATCTCGCCCAGATTGGCCGGCACGATGATCGAATTGTTGGTCTTGGCCAGTTCCGAGAACGCATCCACATACTGCTCCGCTACCTTGAGGTTGACCGCCTCCTGCCCGCCCGGCTCGCGGATGGCGGCGCCGATCTGGCGCAACGCTTCGGCGTTCGCTTCGGCCAGCGCCACGATGGCCTTGGCCTGGCCCTCGGCGCGGTTGATCGAAGCCTGCTTCTCGCCTTCGGAACGGGCAATCGCCGCTTCGCGCTCGCCGGTGGCGATGTTGATCTGCTCCTGCTTGCGCCCTTCGGAGGCGGCGATCAGGGCGCGCTTTTCGCGTTCGGCGGTAATCTGGGCCTGCATCGAGTGCAGGATTTCCGCCGGCGGCGTCAAGTCCTTGATCTCGTAGCGCAAGACCTTCACGCCCCAGTTGGCGGCCGATTCGTCGATGGCGTTGACGATGGTGATGTTGATGTGATCGCGCTCCTCGAAAGTTTTATCAAGTTCCATCTTGCCGATCACCGAACGCAGGGTGGTCTGCGCCAGTTGCGTGATCGCCGCCAGATAGTTCGACGAGCCGTACGAAGCGCGCATCGGATCGGTGATCTGGAAGTACAGGATGCCGTCCACCTGCAACTGCGTGTTATCGCGCGTGATGCAGACCTGCGGCGGCACGTCGAGCGGGATTTCCTTGAGAACGTGCTTGTACGCGATGCGGTCGATGAACGGCACCACGATGTTCAGCCCAGGGGCCAGGGTCGCATGGTATTTGCCAAGGCGTTCGACCACCCAGGCATGCTGCTGCGGCACCACGTTGATGGTCTTGAAGACGAACACCAGCGCCACGACAAAGAGGACGATTGTCATCATTCCGAAAACTTCCATAGGCTACCTCTTTCAGTTGTTGTTATCTACTTGTTGGCGACGATCAGGCGGCTGCCCTGCACTTCGACGATCCGGAAACTGCCCGCTTCGGCCAGTGCGCCGGGGCCGAGTTCCACATCCCACGGCGCGCCGCGGTACATGACGCGCGCCTTGCCTTCGCTCCAGGTGTCGACGTTGACGCTCTGGCCAATATCCATGTTCACGTTCGGATCGCGCGCGCTATTCTGGCGGCCGGGCGCACCGAAGCGGCTGCGGTGCAGCAGCCCGGTGGCGATCACGCCGACCACGGCGGCGGTAAGTATCTGGCCCGGCGTACCGTAGCCCATCAACGCCGCGATGGCGCCGCACGCCATCCCGATGGCGATCATCAAGACGTAAAACGTGCCCGTGAACAATTCAAAAATTACCAGTGCGCCAGCCAGCGCCAGCCACCACGTCCAGTCAGCCATGACACTCCTCCAGGTTATAAAAAGCAAAAACCCCCGTGGCCCGGGATGGACGACGAGGGTGAGAATTTGTTAGAAAGTTAGTATTTATAATGGTCTTGTTGGATTAACTTTAATGCGCTCAGTCTATCGGGTTTTGGGGAAGAGTCAACTACTCAATCATGCTCGTTCCGGCAGCACCGTTTTATCCGGCGTAGTAGCCCGGCTGGTCCAGATCGGCGAGGAAACTGGGGCCTTGCGGCGTCCAGCCGAGCAGTTCACGCGTGCGCGCACCCGATACCGACATGTCCGCACCAGCCATGTTGGCGAACCAGCCGAAGTGTTCCCGTTCCCGCGATACTACCGGCAGGCCAAGGTGCTTGCCGATCATGCCTGCGAGCACCTTGAAAGCTACCTGCTCGTCCGCGACCGCGTGATACACGGATTCACTCACGCCCTGCTCCAGCGCGAGGCGGTAGACCCGCGCGGCATCGTCCCGATACACACCAGACCAGCAGTTATTGCCTTCACCGAGGTAGGCCGATACGCCGGTCTGCCTTGCCAGGCGCACCAGGATCGGCACGAAACCATAATCGCCAAGACCGTGCACCGACGGCGCCAGTCGAATCGTGGCGGCGCGCACGCCACGTTCGGCAACCGCCCGCGCGGCGCTTTCCGATAGTCGCGGCGAGGCGGGATCGGGCAGGTCGGTCTCGCTCGCGCCCCTGCCCATGCCATACAGGCCCGAGGTGACCAGCAAGGGGCGGCTTGAACCTTCCAGGGCGCGCCCCAAGGCCCCGATCACGCGCCGGTCCTGTTCGCAGTTGTCCAGGAATCTGGAAAAGTCGTGGTTGAACGCGGTGTGGATCACGGCATCGGCTGCCGCGGCGGCGGCTTGCAGGACGTCGAGGTCGTCGAGCGTGGCGCGCAGGACCGTGGCACCCGCTGCCGCCAGGGCAAGCGCCTTTTCGCTGGAGCGGCTCAGCCCCGTGACCCGGTGTCCCGCACCGATCAGTTCCTGAACTACCGCCGATCCGAGCCATCCAGTGGCGCCGGTGACAAATACATGCATCTGATTTCTCCTGAATTGAAATTGGTAACAGCGTTGGAAGCCAGGTCAGCCCAGCCGCATCGACAGTTCGACGTCGCCGGCGAACGGCACGGACAGGTAGCCGCTGCCGGGCGAGCGAACGTGGGCCAGGTATTGCGGGCAATAGTCGGCGTTGTCGGCGATGATCAGCGCGCCCGGCCGCAGGCGCGCCTCGACCAGCTGCAGGACGTCGGCATACAGCGCCTTGGCGCCGTCGAGCAGCAACAGGTCGACCGACTCGGGCAGGTCGAAGGCCAGGGTTTGAAGCGCATCGCCCTCCCTGATCTCCACCAGGTCGCTCAGGCCGCCTTCGATCAGATGGTCGCGCGCCTTCTCCGCCTTGGTCGGCTCGAATTCGCTGGTGATCAGGCGGCCGCCACCGTTGTCGCGCAGAGCGGCAGCCAGGTGCAGGGTCGAGATGCCGAACGAGGTGCCGAACTCGACGATGGAGCGGGCCTTGGCGCTGCGCGCAAGCAGGTACAGCAAGGTCCCGGTGTCGCGCGAAACCGGCAGCCAGAGATCCTTCGCGCGGCTGTAGAACTCCTGGTAGTCGGTTTTACTCAGCATCAAGCGCTCGCGTTCCTCGCTCGACATGGCGGCGATGGCCGGGCTGGTGGCGGCAGCGGCCTGCCGGAACAGGCGGTCCAGCAAGGCCGGCAGCGGAGCGGTAGTCAGTGTGTTGGTCATGAAAATGTTCCATTCGAATGTGGGCGCGCCCGGCGCCCGGTTAAAATGCGACTGATTCGTCGTGTTGTTATAATATGAGGAATTAGTCGCATTTCCTATTCGCATTTTTTTCACCTTCCCTCGGTGCCATGAACAAACGTCAAATTCCGCAAATCTCCTCGCGCAAGGCCCCCAAGCAAGCGCGCTCGACCGAGCTCGTCTCAGCAATCCTGGAAGCGGCTATTCAGGTTTTGGCGCAGGAAGGCGCCCAGCGCTTCACGACGGCGCGCGTGGCCGAGCGGGCTGGTGTCAGTGTTGGATCGATATATCAATATTTTCCGAACAAGGCGGCGATCCTGTTCCGGCTGCAAAGCGACGAATGGCAGCAGACCACGGACATGCTGCGAAACATCCTGGAGCAGACGCACAAACCGGCGTTCGAGCGCCTGCGCGCGCTGGTGCATGCCTTCATCCGGTCGGAATGCGAGGAAGCCGGCATGCGCGTCGCGCTCAGCGATGCGGCACCGTTGTACCGGGATGCGCCAGAAGCGCAAGCGGCGAACGCTGCGGGAGACAGGATTTTTCAGGATTTCATGCGCGAGGTGCTGCCACAGGCAGCGGAGGCAAGCCGCACACTGGCCTGCGACCTGATCACCGCGACCTTAGGCACCGTGGGCAAGGACTTTTCGGAAAGCCCGCGTACGCTGCCGGACATCGCAGCCTACGCCGATGCTATGGCCGATATGTTCTGCGCCTACCTGGAACGGTTGGCCCGCCCCTGAGAGCGCTCCGCGTTCGTTTCGGCCGCTGAAAAACAAAAACCGCCGTGTCCGCGCATGGCGGAAACGACGGTTTCAGGGGGCGCGACCGGCGCTGTTACGCCGGACGGTCATGCATTACAGTGCAGCCAGTTTTTGCCAGGTATCGATCACCGAATCAGGATTGAGCGACATCGACTCGATGCCCTCGCCCATCAGCCACGCCGCGAAATCCGGGTGGTCCGATGGCCCCTGTCCGCAAATGCCGATGTACTTGCCCTGCTCGCGGCAAGCCTTGATCGCCATCGACAGCAGCGCCTTGACGGCCGGATCGCGCTCGTCGAAATCGGCTGCCAGCAGTGCCATGCCCGAATCGCGGTCCAGGCCCAGGGTCAGCTGGGTCAGATCGTTGGAACCGATCGAGAAGCCATCGAAGAACTGCAGGAACTCATTGGCCAGGATCGCATTCGACGGCACTTCGCACATCATGATCAGGCGCAGGCCATTTTCGCCGCGCTTGAGACCATTCTTGGCCAGCAGGTTGACGACTTTTTCAGCCTGGCCCAAGGTACGCACGAACGGCACCATGATCTCGACGTTGGTCAGGCCCATGTCATTGCGCACGCGCTTCATGGCGGCGCATTCCATCTCGAACGACTCGGCGAAGTCCGGCGACAGATAACGCGCGGCGCCACGGAAGCCCAGCATCGGGTTTTCTTCATCCGGCTCGTAACGCGAACCGCC
Organism: Massilia antarctica; assembly: GCF_015689335.1. Lineage (GTDB taxonomy): Bacteria > Pseudomonadota > Gammaproteobacteria > Burkholderiales > Burkholderiaceae_D > Telluria_A > Telluria_A antarctica. The sequence continues at coordinate 6,062,569 of NZ_CP065053.1, forward strand.
GATCAGCTTTTTGTACTCGTTCGACTTGAAGTCGGACAGGCGCACGATCACCGGCTTTGGCCAGAATGCCGCGGCGATGGTGGCGATGCCTTCGGCCAGCTTGTCGACGTAGAAGGCCTTCGGCGAGGCATGGCCGCGTGCGACCGATTCCACCGCTTTTTTCAGGTCCGCATCGATGTTCGGATACTCGAGAATCGCTTTCGGGTGCACACCAATATTGTTATTGATGATGAACTCAAGACGCGCCAGACCAACGCCGCCGTTCGGAATCGACTGGAAGTCGAAGGCCAACTGCGGGTTCCCGACGTTCATCATGATCTTGGTGGCGATCGGGGGCAGTTCGCCGCGCGCCACTTCCGATACTTCGGTTTCGAGCAAGCCGTCGTAGATCATGCCCTCGTCGCCTTCGGCGCAGGACACGGTGACCAGCATGCCGTCTTTGAGCGTCTCGGTGGCGTCGCCGCAGCCAACAACGGCCGGCACACCCAGTTCGCGCGCGATGATCGCGGCGTGGCAGGTACGGCCACCACGGTTGGTAACGATGGCGGAAGCGCGCTTCATCACGGGTTCCCAGTTAGGGTCGGTCATGTCGGCCACCAGCACGTCGCCCGGCTGCACCCGTTCCATTTCGGACGGATCGTGAATCACGCGCACCCTGCCCGCGCCGATCTTCTGGCCGATGGCGCGGCCCTGGGCCAGCACCGTGCCGCTCCCTTTGAGCTTGAAGCGCTGCTGCGCGTCGGTCGGTTTTTGCTGCGACTTGACGGTCTCCGGACGCGCCTGCAGGATGTACAGCTTGCCGTCGCGGCCATCCTTGCCCCACTCGATGTCCATCGGACGGCCGTAGTGGTTTTCGATGATGACGGCGTACTTGGCCAGTTCCACCACTTCGGCGTCGTTGAGCGAATAGCGGTTGCGCATTTCGATCGGCACGTCGACGGTCTTGACCGAGCGGCCGGCCTTGGCCTCGTTGGTGAATTCCATCTTCAGCAGCTTGGAGCCGATATTGCGGCGGATAACAGGCGACTTGCCCTGTTCCAGCATCGGTTTATGCACATAGAATTCGTCGGGATTGACCGCGCCCTGCACCACCGTCTCGCCCAGGCCATAGCTGGAGGTGACGAACACCACGTCCTTGAAGCCGGACTCGGTATCGATGGTGAACATCACGCCGGCGGCGCCCAGGTCCGAGCGCACCATGCGCTGCACGCCGGCCGACAGGGCCACTTCGGCGTGGGTAAAGCCCTTGTGCACGCGGTACGAAATGGCGCGGTCGTTGTACAGCGACGCGAACACGTGCTTCATGGCTTCCAGCACGTTGTCGATGCCGACCACGTTCAGGAAGCTCTCCTGCTGGCCAGCGAAGGATGCATCCGGCAAGTCTTCCGCAGTGGCGGAGGAACGCACGGCGAACGACATTTCGACTTCGGAATCGGCAACCAGGCGCGCATAGAAGCTGCGGATTTCTTCTTCCAGGCGGGCCTGGAACGGCGTTTCGACGATCCATTTGCGGATTTCGGCGCCGGCCACGGCGAGCGAGCGCACGTCGTCGATGTTCAAGCCCTCAAGGCGGGTCGCGATGCGGTCGCCCAGGGACGGGCCGCCGTCGATGCCATGCGCGAGAAAATCGCGGAAAGCGTCGGCCGTGGTGGCAAAGCCGCCCGGCACGCGGACACCGGCGCCAGCCAGTTGGCTGATCATTTCGCCCAGGGAGGCGTTTTTTCCGCCGACCGATTCCACATCGGTCATGCGCAAGGTCTCGAACGATGCGACGTACACACCGGTGCGATCCGGTTCCTTCAATGCTGAGGTAGACAAGCTGGTCATAACAAACACCCTTACTGATAGTAGAAATCTGTACGCAGAGCGGGACTGACTATGTTTTCTTGTTATTCTTTGGGTCGTGCCGCACAATTGATGCGTTGCAGAGCATTTTACAGCCTGCGCCGCGAATTTACAGCGCACAACTTGAAACATTGGCAGCACAGGAAGCCGACACGACAAATATGACCACAGATCCACGCCCACCCCTGCCCACCTCCGCCCGCACGGTGTTTTTCGTTTCCGACGGCACAGGTATTACGGCAGAGACATTCGGCCATGCCGTCCTCACCCAGTTCGAAATGCGTTTCCGCCAGGTACGCCTGCCCTTCATCGACACGCTCGACAAGGCCTACGACGCGGCGCGCAAGATCAACGAAGCGCTCACCACGGATGGGCAGCGTCCGATCGTGTTTTCGACCTTGGTCAAGCCCGACCTGTCGAACGTGATCCGGCAGTCGCGTGGCATGCACATGGACTTGATCCAGACTTTTGTTGCACCATTGGAACAAGAACTGGGGGTCAAGTCGACCCACACCATCGGCCGTTCGCACAATATTGTCGACAGCCAGGAGTACAAGAACCGCATCGAGGCGATCAATTTCTCGCTGGCGCATGACGACGGCCAGTCGCACAAGAACCTGGCCTCGGCCGACGTGATCCTGGTGGGCGTGTCGCGCTCGGGCAAGACGCCGACCAGCCTGTATCTGGCGATGCAGTACGGCATCAAAGCGGCCAACTATCCGCTCATTCCCGACGATTTCGAGCGCGGCCGCCTGCCGTCGAACCTGCCGCCATTCCGCGACAAGATTTTTGGCCTGTCGATCACGCCGGAGCGCCTGTCCGAAATCCGCCATGAGCGGCGCGCAGGCAGCAAGTACGCGTCCATCGAAAATTGCCGCTACGAAGTCAACGAGGCGGAGCTGATGATGAAGCGCGAAGGCATCCGCTGGCTGTCGTCGACCACCAAGTCCATCGAAGAAATCGCCACCACCATTTTGCAGGAAATTAAACCGGATCGCCGCGAGTATTAATTCATGAGTGAAGCTGAGAACAAGAAGACCGACCTGCTGTCCAAACACCCTGACGGGGCGGCGCCCGAGGCGGCGCCGGAGAAACTCTCGGAGTTCCTTGATGGCAATCTCAGCGCGCACGACAAGCTCGAACGCGCGCGCATGGAATTGCTCGACCTGTCGGCGCGCAACCGGCTGCTGAACATTCCGCGCTCGGCCAAGGCGACCCGCATCATCGACGTGACCGACGAGCGCTCCAGCGACATTTTCCGCATGCTGGTGACGGAAAATCGCTCGCTCACCTTTTTGCCGGGCCGTAACGCCGCCTATCCGGGCGGCGCGCCCGAGTCGGACCAGGATGCCGACGTGCTCGACGAACTGGCCCAGCCCGACGACGCCGTCGACGAGCGCGGCGTCATGCTGCGCCATAACGACACCAAGCTGCAAACGAAGCTCACCTCGAAAGGCCTGCAAAAGCGCCTGCTCGACCTGTGCAACGACGCCCGCACCCTGGAAGAAGAACAGGGCGTCAACATCCTGTTCCTCACGCTCGGCACCCTGAAATGGATCGACCCGGCCAACGCCAGGAATATCCGCTATGCGCCGCTGATCCTGATTCCGGTCAGTCTCCAGCGCGGCAATGCGGCCGAACAGTTCAAGTTGCGCTGGCGCCAGGAAGAACTGTCGGCCAACCTCTCGCTCGAAGCCTTCCTGAGCCGGGTGCACGGCATCACCCTGCCGCCGTTCGAGGCCGGCGACGACTTCGATCCGGCCGCCTACATGGGCGACGTTTCGCGCGCCATCGCGTTCAAGCAGGACTGGCGCGTCCTGGCCGACGACGTCGTGCTGGGCTTTTTCTCGTTCGCCAAATTCCTGATGTACCGCGACCTCGACCCGGCCGTGTGGCCGGTGCAGGAAGGCTTGCTCGGCCAGCCGCTGATGCGCGGCCTGCTGTCGGACGGCTTCACCAGCGACGCCTTGACGATCCCGGACGGCACACCGATCGATGCCGTGATCCCGCCATCGGAACTGCTGCACATCGTCGACTGCGACAGTTCGCAGGCGCTGGCCGTGCACGACGTGCGCAGCGGGCGCAATCTGGTGATCCAGGGCCCGCCCGGCACCGGCAAGTCGCAAACCATCGCCAACATCATCGCCTCGGCGGTCGCCGACGGCAAGAGTGTGCTGTTCGTGGCCGAAAAAATGGCCGCGCTGGACGTCGTCAAACGCCGGCTGGATCACGCCGGCGTGGGCGACGCCTGCCTTGAACTGCACAGCAACAAGGCCAACAAGCGGGTGCTGCTGGAAGAACTGCGCCGCACTGCCGACCTGGGCGCGCCGCGCGGCGAACTGCCCGCCACCCTCAACGCGCGCCTGCAACTGGCGCGCGACACCCTCAACGGCCACGCGGACCGCATGCACGCGCCGCACCCGGTGGCGCGCCTGACACCCTACCAGGTGATTGGCCACATCACCGAATTGCAGCGCCAGCGCATCGCGCCGCTGCAGGATGCGTTCGACCAGGCCGACACCTGGACACCGGACGAACGCGCGCAGCGCTACCAGCTGGTGAGCGAACTGGCGCAACGCTTGGCCGACATGGGCTTGCCGTCCCGGCACCCGTGGCGCGGCGTGCGCATGACGAATATCTCGCCGACCGAAATGGAACGCCTGGGCCAGCGCATCACGCATTCGAGCACCGGCTTGTCGGAATTGGCGGCCAGCCAGACCGGCCTTGCCGCCTCTCTCGACATGGGTCCGCCCGACAGTTGCGACGATTTTACCCGCATCGCCGCCATGGCCGAACGTGTGGCCAGTGCGCCGCGCCTGTCGCGCCAGGCCATGTCGTCGCCGGTATGGCGCACGCAGCGCGAAGAACTGGCCAATCTGGTGGAACTGGGCACGCAGTACGCGCAGCTGGTCACTTTTTTGGAAGGCAAAGTCTCCCCCGCCGCCTGGACGATGGACCTGAAACCGGCGCGTCTGGCGCTGCGTCCCCTGCCGGCAGGGATGAGCGACGAGGCGTTCGGCCGCATCGCGCGTCTTGCGGCGCAATTGCCGGCCCTGTTGCAGGATACCGAGCGCCTGCGCCAGCACCTGGGCGCATCCGCCCGTACCGGCACCCTGGCCGATATCGGCAAGGCCCTCATGCTCGGACAGCGCATCGCTTGCGCGCCGGACGTCAGCGCCGAGGTACTGGCGGCCAGCGTCTGGGACCACGGCATCGAGCAGGCCGCCGACCTGGCCGAGGCGGTGGCGTCGCTGCAGGAAGCGCGCGGCTACTTGCAGAACAAGGTTCTCGACTCCGCATGGGAGGCCGACCTGACAGGAGTGCGCCAGGTACTGGCCATCCATGGCGGCAGCATGCTGCGCTTTCTGCGTGACGACTGGCGCCATGCCAACGGCTTGGTCAAGTCGGTGCTGCGCGCGCCCGACATCGACCTGGCCAGCCAGATCGACATTCTGGACCGTTTGTCGGCCGGCCAGCAGACCATACGTTTTTTGCGCGAGAACGACCAGCTCGGACGCGCCGCGTTTGGCGCCGACTGGCGCTCCGAGCGCTCGTCGCCGGTGCCGCTGCGCGCCCTTGTCGCGTGGATGCGCACCCTGCGCGGCATGGGGCCGGAACCGCGCCTGATCGCCGCCAGCGTGAGCGACCGCCCTGCCTTGGCCGTGCGCGTGGAGCACGTCCAGCGCTCGCTCGACAACACACTGACCTTGCTGCGCGACTGCTGGAACGACTGCGGCGCCGCCATCCGCGACATGTTCCCCGATATCCTGACGGTCGAACATGCCGACCTGTCGGCGGTGGGCACGTTTGTCGCCACCATCGACGGCGTCCTGGGCACGGTGCGCAGCGCGCTGGCGTTCCGGCCGGCGCGCCTGTCGGACCTGCTGCCGGTGCTCGACGCCTTGACCACCGCACAGCGCCTCTCGGCCAGCATCCACGGCGCGCGCGCGCTGGGCGAGCAAGCCTTCGGCGCGCACTGGCAAGGCGCGGCCTCGGACTGGCCGTTCCTGGTTGGCGCGGCGCAGTGGATCGCCGCCAATCCGGCCCTGCCGGAAATGGTGGCGCGCCACGAGGAACGCGGCCTGCCGCTGCAGCGGGCCCGCGTGCTGGAACAGACCTATATCGCCTGGAACAACGAGCTGACAGGCTTGTTCGAGACCCTGTGCGCCGACGCCCAATCGCTGTTCGGCCTTGAGCGCATCGCGCAGGTGCCGATTGCCGACATATTGGTGCACTTCGGCCAGTGGATCACGCAGGCCGAACAGTTGTCGCGCTGGGTCACCTGGCGCGAGCGCAGCGGCAAGGCGCGGCTGATGGGCATGGCCCGCCTGGTCGACGAGATGGAAAGCGGCCGCCTGGCGGCCAGCGACGCGCCGGCCTGCTTCAACATGAGCTATTTCGAGGCGCTGTATGCGGCCCAGGTGCGCGCCGAACCGGCCCTGGCCACGTTTGACGGCCAGGTGCACGACAGCGAAGTGCGCCAGTTCGTGGAACTGGACCTGCAGCGCATCGCGGCGGCCAGCATCGAAGTGGCGCGCGCGCATTTCAAGCGCATTCCGCAGGGCGGCGGCGCCATCGGCCCGCTGGGCGTGCTGCGCGGCGAAATGGCGCGCCGGCGCGGCCACATGCCGATTCGCCAGCTGATGCTCAAGGCGGCGCCGGCGATCCAGGCGCTCAAGCCGGTGCTGATGATGAGCCCCTTGTCGGTGGCGCAGTTCCTGCCGCCCGGCCAGCTCACCTTCGACCTGCTGGTGATGGACGAGGCCAGCCAGATCCAGCCGGTCGACGCGCTCGGCGCGATCGCGCGCTGCCGCCAGGTGGTGGTGGTGGGCGACGAACGCCAGCTGCCGCCGACCCGCTTCTTCGCCAAGATGACCAGCGACGCCGGCGACGAGCTTGATACCGACGGCGGCGAAGCGCAGGTGGCCGACATCGAAAGCATTTTGGGCCTGTTCACCGCGCGCGGCCTGCCGCAGCGCATGCTGCGCTGGCACTACCGCAGCCGCCACCAGTCGCTGATCGCGGTATCGAACAGCCAGTTCTACGAGAACAAGCTGTTCATCGTGCCCAGTCCCTACACGCAGGAAGCGGGCATGGGCTTGCGCTTCACGCACGTGGCGGATGGCGTTTTCGACTCGGGCAACACGGGCACCAATGTGCCCGAAGCGAAGGCGGTGGCCGAGGCCATCATGCGCCACGCGTTGCAGACACCGCAGCATTCGCTGGGCGTGGCCACCTTCTCGGTGGTGCAGCGCAAGGCCATCGAAGACCAGCTCGAGCTGCTGCGGCGCGCCAACCAGCGGGCCGAAGGCTTTTTCCAGTCGCATCCGAGCGAACCGTTTTTTGTGAAGAACCTCGAAAACGTGCAGGGCGACGAGCGCGATGTGATCCTCATCTCGGTCGGGTACGGGCGCAACGCAAGCGGCCAGGTCAACATGCGTTTCGGGCCGTTGAGCGCGGAAGGCGGCGAGCGCCGTTTGAATGTGCTGATCAGCCGCGCCAAGCGCCGCTGCGAGGTGTTCTCGTCGATCACCGACGAAGACATCGACCTCGAACGCGGCAAGGGCCAAGGCGTGCGGGCGTTCAAGCTGTTTTTGCGCTACGCGCGCACCGGGCAGCTCGGCGTGGCCGTCAGGAGCGGGCGCGATTACGACAGCATGTTCGAGGTCGACGTGGCGGCCGCCATCAAGGAACGTGGCTTCGAGGTCCATCCGCAGGTCGGCATCGCGGGCTTTTTCATCGACCTTGCCATTCCCGACCCGGACCAACCGGGGCGCTACCTGCTGGGGATCGAATGCGACGGCGCGGCGTATCACTCGTCGAGTTCCGCGCGCGACCGCGACCGGCTGCGCCAGGCGGTGCTGGAAGACCATGGCTGGATCATCCACCGCATCTGGAGCACCGACTGGTTCCAGCGTCCGCAGGAGCAACTGGCGCGCGTGATCGCCGCCATCCATGAGGCGCGCAAGACGCTCGACCTACGCGCGGAAGAGAGTAAAAAGCTGCATCAGGCGCCGGCGCCACAAAGCGTGCGGATCGAGCGCGAGATCGTCACGGAAGTGGCGATCGTGCCGGTGGAGGAAGCGCCGCAGCGGCGCAACCGCTACGTGGAAGCGTCCATGGTGCGGCCGAGCGGCGAGTACGAGCTGCATGAAGCGCCACTGGAGGTGCTGGTCGACCTGGTCGAACAGATCGTCTATATCGAGGGGCCGGTCCATCTCGACGAGATCGTGGTCCGGCTGCGCAAGGCCTGGGGCTTGCAGCGGGTCGGCTCACGCATGGAAGCGGCCACCGAGAAAGCGGTCGACGCGGCCGTCGCCAGCGGCCTGGTGGCGCGCCTGAACGGCTTTGTGTGGAAGCCGGGCAGCCCGGTCACGGTACGCGACCGCACGTTCGTGGAGTCGGATGGCCTGCGCCGCGCCGACATGCTGCCGCCCAAGGAGATCGAAATGGCGATTATCCAGGTGGTGGAACGACACTTCGGCGCCAGCCAGGAAGAGATCGTGCGCGGGGTGCTGAAGATGTTCGGTTTTAAACCGATTCAGGGACCGCTGCGCGACGCGGTGCAGATGCGCCTGAATTTGATGGTGCGTGAAATGGTGCTGGTGGCCAGCGGGCCGGTGCTGGTGCTGTCCGAGCATGGGCGATAGTCGCAGATAGTACGTGAGGCAGATTCCCACCAAATTGCTAAACTGTTCTATTCGTTGCGCGTCGGTAGAGGTTGACTTTCCCGTTGTGATACTGACGATTTTCGAGACCAATATAGATGTCTGACCGATCAGGAGATGTGCATGGCTTGTCAACTTCCACTCGAAACGACATTGGGCCTCAGTTATTCGCTTGCATTTCCTCCCGATATTATATTACGCACCAGCTTTACTTTCTAGAAAATTAGCAACGAAGTGGCCCGTCCCCTGCGTGAGTCCTTAACAGAAGACTGCCACCATCGTCCACGCTATTCACTTCAACTATCTATGCAATCATGAGCGTTAATCCATCAACAATTGCTTTGCCAACTCCTTCCTTAATTATTTTTACACGCTCCAAAAAATCCTTTGGAAGATGTTTTTTTTCACTTTCCTCAATCCAATACGTCTCAAACACATCAATTTCGTTTTTAAAAGCCACCAGATCATCGCCAAAAAGCGTAAATCCATCATCGTAATCTGCGCTCGCTGTGAAGCTCGAGATTATTGGAAGATTTAATTTACGACCGACGGATTCCCAATAAAAATCTACACTGACTGCCGACCCCAGATATTCATCGAGAAAAAAAATTCCGCTATCAGTTCCATGTGAGATGAAAATATGATATGCCATCATCACTCCTTATTCCTTCATGATAAACACGTTATCTTCGCCTAATATATTTTGAGATTCAATAATCAATTCGCTAAATCTAGCACTGCCCCCCTCTTCAAAATATACTTGGGCCTTCGTTTTTCTTATAATTGCTTCTTCTTTAAGGACTTTCAAAGCATTCTTTGTTTTTACGAGCACTGCTGGATTTGCGTTTTTACCTGGACCACCGACTTGAATCAGCTCTCCAGATTTACCAAAAACGTCTATACCTGATTCACCAAGACGGTTCACTATTGGGGCATCTTCAGTTATCAACTCGCCGTTTACAACGCGCGCTCTTGTCGCAGAACGCCCCCCGTCATCTCGGCCACTCTTAGTTCACGCTGAAGCGCAAGCAACTTCTTAGGGCCTAACCCCGCAGTCGCCCCAATATCGCCATTGGATGTCACAATAAAATCAGGCTTATTCTCCCCGTTACATGCGTCCATTAATCCAAGTGGATCCGTGGAACTCAACGGATTATCCACATACGCATACGGATTCGGCCCACCCGCCAAGCCCAACGGATCCGGCGTCAAATACCGCCCGGTACTCGCATCATAATAGCGATGCCAGTTGTACGCCAGCTTCGACTCGGCGTCGTAGTACTGCCCCTGGAAGCGGATCGGGCAATCGGTCTGGCTGACCGTCGTTTCCTCGATCTCGCCCCACAGATTGCTCCTCGCCTGCCAGGCAATACCGCCATCGGCGTCGATCAGCTCCTTCGGCGTTCCGATATGGTCAAGAACCACCGCATACGTTTTGCTGGTTTCCTTGCCCTTGCGCCGGATCGTCTCGGTCCTGGCGAGCGGCCTGAAACTGTCAGGCTCGTAGTCCCAGGTGGCGCAGATCTCCTCGATGAGGTCCGATCCGCCCTTGCCGTCCGGCTTCCTCCCAAAACGCCTTTCCTCCGCGACCGTGTGGCCATCCCACAGGTATTCCACTTCCGTAAAGCGCGCAGCGCGATCGCTCGGAACCTGCTTTTTGGTCAGCCGGCGGCCCAGGGCATCATACGTATAGTCCCAGGCATCGCCATCGGGCGTGATCACGCGCTTGAGGCGGTTTTCACTGCTCCAGATATAGTGCCAGTGCTGTTGCCGGCCCCAGCGCTTGCCTTCAATACGCGTCGTGACGCGGCCTTCCAGGTCATATTCATACTTGACCTTGCCAGCTTGCATCAGCTTGCCGCGCTGATGGAGGCGTTGTCCCCGCGTGTCGGCGTTGCCGTCGTCGGTGTCGAGCAGCGCTTTTTGCTTGATCGCATCGATCAGATTACCCGCGAGATCATAAGCGTATTGCTCGCCGCCGTTGCCACGGTTCGCTTGGGTCACCCGGCCCACATTGTCGTAACCGATGTCGATGACACCGGCGCTGCGCTCGCCCAGCTTGCGCGGATTGCCGTTGCCATCATAATTGACCGCGCGTTCCTGCAAGGTGCGTGTCTGTCGGCCCTTGTCCGCGGCGATGCCGGTCCATTGCCGGGTCAAGCGGTTGAGCGGGTCGTATTCCTGCTCGATGCGGGCGCCGCCCGGCAATTGCCGCCCTGTTTCACGACCGCCGCTGTCATAAAAAAAGCTGAACATCTGCGCATCGGGCAAGGTCAGTTCAAGCGGCAGGCTGTTGGCGTCGAATTCCCACACGCTGCTGTGTCCGCCAGAGCTGCTGCGCTCGGTGCGCCGGCCCATCAGGTCGTAGCCGCTCACGATGCTGCGGCCATTCTGGGTTTCCCTGATCACGCGCCCCTGTGCGTCGCGCTCGAAGCGGATATCGCTGTCGGCATTGACGGCGCTATCCAGGCGGCCCAGCACATCGTAGGTGTAGCGCGTGCTGCCCTCGCTGGCGACCTGTTCAAGCAACTGGCCCGCGTGATTGCGCAGATAGCGCGTATGCTGGCCCGACGGCGTGCGTTTACCGATCACCAGACCGTCGGCGTCGACCTCGTATTGAACGGTGCGGCCGGCGAAATCGGTTTCCGCGATGACTTGCCCGGTGGCGTTCCGCAGATAGCTCCAGCGCTCGCCCATGGGATTGACAACGGCGCTCAGACGCAGCTCGGTATCGTATTCGTAGCGCGTGACGGCGCCGTTGGCCTCGGTCGTCTGGGTCAGCCGGTCGAATGCGCCATAAGCGTGGCGTGTCACGTTGCCCAGCGCATCGGTGCGCGCGATGCAATTGCCTTCGGGATCATACTTGGCGAGGTGGCGGCTGCCACCCGGCAAGGTGATCTCCAGCGGCAAGCCTTCGACGTTGTAGACGTAATGGCTGGTATGTTGCTGCGGGTCCGTGCGCGCGCTGACCCTGCCGAAGGCGTCGCGCGCGAGCCGGGTCGGGTTGCCCAGCCAATCGGTGACACTGGTCAGCAGCCCGCGCTCATCGTGGGTAAAGGCGGCCTGCGCTCCAGCCGGATTAACGACGCGCAGCACATTGCCCTGCGCGTCATGCTCGAAGCGCGTCCATGCGCCGCTTCCGCCGACCTGGACCAGGTTGCCACGCTCGTCGTAGCCGCGTTCGATGCGCGTACCGTCGGGCGAGGTCACGGCCACCGGCAAGTCGCGCTGGTTGTAGGCGACGACGGTTTCCTTGCCCGACGCATCGATGTGGCCAACCATGTTGCCACGCGCATCATAAGCCCAGCGCAGGACCGCGCCGCCCGGCGTGATGGCCGCGACCAGGTTGCAATGCGCGTCGAAATCGAACTGGCTGACGCCGCCGCGGGCATCGACTTCCTTGATGACCTGGTAATCGTCGTTGTAGTGGTATTCGGTGGCGTGGCCCAGCGAATCGGTATAGGTGTTGACCTTGCGCGCATCGTCGTAGACGAAGCCGCCGGTCATATGGCCGCCCCCGCCCCCGCTGGTCTGTTCGCAGCGCCCCCTGGTGTCGTAGCGGTAGCCGATCCACACGCCGTTGCGGTCCTGCCAGCGGGTCAGGCGATGGGCGCCGTCATAAGTGTATGTCAGCGGCAAACCGCTGCAGTTGACGATGGCCGACAGCTCGCCGTCAGCATGGTAGGTGTAGCTGGCCAGGGTGGTCTGCGCGCCATCCGCATGCAGCAAACTGATGCGGGTAATGGCGTGTTCGCTCGCCTCGACCTTGAGGCGCGTGCCGCCGCTGTGGCGCACCTCGCTCAGCACCGCGCCGTCGTAGATCAGCGCAATCCGGTTCGCGTTGCGGTCCGTGATGGCCGACAAATGCCAATGCGTCGCATCGAGCTGCGCGATCAGGAAGTGGCCGTCGAGCCGGCTCACGCTGTACGCCTGATAGACGCCATGGGTGACCTTGGCGCCGTGCTCCGGCATGTCGAAACGCATCGATGCGCCATCCTCGGCATGGAACACCAGCTCCGCGTCGCCCTTCACTTCGATCCATCGGCCCCAGGTGCTGGCCCATGCCTTGCCAAATAGCGTGCCGCTCGGATTGCCCGAGTTGTGCAGGCGGCGCAGCCCGACGGGCAGCGCGCCCGGCAAGGCGACATCAGTTTGCTTCAGGATGACGTTGCCGGTGATGACGTCGATCTAATGACGTCGATCCGATCGCCGCACTTGCATCGATTACGCGAAGCGGGCTTGACGAGATCAACAACGTTGCTAACCTGAATGTTTCATAAACTGCTGCCGCAGTGCCGGTTCGGCGATCCATGAGCTTCTCGGTGACGATCACGATGTCGCGGGCAATAGCCCGCCTACCCGATCAATCGGCATATCAAATGGAGCGGTATGAGGTTGATGTTGGCGACGGAGTGGTCAATTCTCGGCAGACCGGACGTGTCTTACTCAGGACGAGTTCAAGGACTTGGCGGGCGTTGCCAAATACAGTCTTTCGGTCAACGTCTGCAGCAGATCTCTGACTGGACAGGCACTTGGTAAATGTAGAACGATCTTGTTCTTGCACTGCCTGACCTGCACGGCGATTTTGAACAGTTTGGAAATGACCGTTGATGGCTGCGCCTGCGACAGCGCGGTATGCCGCAGCCCTTCGGTGCGCAGTTGCTGGTGCAGGATGTAGGCCGCCGCGTGCAGCAACAGGCGCATGCAATTGGCGAGAAAGCTGGTGCAGGAGGTACGGTCGGCGGCGAGGTCATCCTTGAGATGCTTGATATAGTTTTCGGCCTGACCGCGCGCGCAATAGATATCCTCGTACAACATACCGGCATCGAGTCCTGGCAGCGAGGTGACGATGAAGCGCGTGTTCTCGCCAAGGGCCATGACCTCGGCCTTGAGCAACACGCGCCAGGCTCTCGGCCAAGAACGCGCCTGGTAAGCAAATTCGTCGAACAGACGCACCGCATTGGGCACCACGTCCTGCGATTGTGCAGCCACCCACCGGTCAATGGCGCGAAGTCTGGTCGGCTCGGCCATCGCAAGGAGCTTGGGGTTGCAGGCGAAACCAAAAATGAAGTCCACGTTCGACATGCTGTCGATCAGGCTCATTAATTCAGGCCCGCTAAAATGTCCGTCGCCACGTACGAGAACATGAGTAGCGGGGAAGTGCTGACGAATCCGCGTCAGAACGCGCCGCATGATCATCGCGTTCTCTTCGCCAAATGGTCGCCTTCCGGGCCGCAGCACCGCCGCGATCAAGCCGCCCGACTGGCCGTCGAAAATCATCAGCGGCAAGTAGCAGGTCGAACCATAGTGGTGGTTGTAGAACGCCAGCGGCTGCTGGCCGTAGCACGCATCCTCGGAGTGATCCAGGTCGAGAATCAAGCTCTTTGGCGGGCTGGAAAAGCTGGCGATGAACTGTTCCACGAGCGCTTCGCTGACGCGGTAGATGTCCTGGCGACTGGCCGCATGTTCGAAGCGCGAGATCGTCGCCCCGGACGCCAGCGCGGCCTCGTCGTCGAACGGCAAACGGGCCGCGCCAAGTTTGAACATCGGGTCGTGGCGCAGGCTGTTCGCGTCATTGCCGTCTTCGTAACCGCAGCCGATCTGGTAGATGCGCTGTGTCAGAAGATCGTGATACGAATGGCTGACGTAACTCTGATGACGGCGGTCAGGCAAGGCCGCAGCGAGGCGCTTGGTCAAGCCAATCTGGAGGTCGACTCCGCGCAGCAAAACTGGACCGAGATCGGACGACAAACCCCCACCGGCGAAATCGGCGCGGACGCTGTGCGCGGGAATGGATGCAAAACGGAGCTGCTCTGGGGTAGAATTCATGTCGGGCAAGGTGGCGTTTTTGTTGACAGGGTAGGTTTCTAGATAACTCCCATTCTATCAATCACTTACGGCATTCTTGCCCTTTTTTATGCAAAATTCAGGCTAAGTAGTCACCGGAAATTTATCGTAAATTCTGCCATAACTTGCCATGATGGAATTAACCTCGTCGAACAGTCACTGCCGGTCAGGCGAGCGAACTCGCGCCAAAAGTACTTGACCTGTTTCCAGAGAATTTCGATGCGGTTCAGCTTGCTGGACGAAATCGAGATTGCGCCAGTCGCGGTTGACCCTGTCATGGATGCCTTGCGCGTTCACGCCGCAAACAGGCCAAGGCAACTGCTTCGCATTCAAGGCGACTCCGTAATCGATCCCCGCTTGGCGGTGTCGAAGTCGACCTTGACCACTTCCCATGGCGATTTCAATCCCGGCGCGGACGTAAACAAGGCTTCAACACCAGCACTCATTATGTGTCAAGACCCGCTTGGTTATATACGCGTTTTAAGAACAGATCCGGCTTTTCTTCATGCCATTTCTTGAGTGCCTGAACCGGCGTTTGATGGTTTAACGCGCGCTGAGGAATGTTGTGGTTGTAAATTTTGGCGTAATTGCGCAGCGTTGCTTCGAGCTCGGCTGCGCAACCAAACCGGGTTTGATTAACGATCTCACTGATGCGGCCATTGAAGCGCTCCACCATGCCGTTGGTTTGCGGGTGGCGTGGCGGAATGAGCCGGTGCTCAATCTTGAGCTGCTTGCAAAGGATGTCGAACACATGCTTGCCACTGGGTATCCGGTTGCCCTCGGCGTCTTTTTTCTTACTAGTAAAACGGTCTGTAAATTGACTGCCGTTATCGGTGAGCAGCTTGACGATCTTGACCGGACAGGCTGCCGTCACCTTCGCCAGGAAATCGACACTGCTGCTGTCGGTCTGATCGGCGTAGATGTCCATGTAGACCCAGCGCGTTGCACGGTCGATGGCAACGAACAAATAGCGACGCGCTGTTTCGTCCGGCATCTGCGGCAAGTACTTGATATCTATGTGTAAAAAGCCCGGCTCGTAGTCCTTGAAGGACTTTTTTTCGACCGGCTTTTCCGGCTCCTGCAGAGCGACGAGGTCACGCAGATCCGACACGCCGTGGCGACGCAGGCAGCGCCCCAGACCGGCTCTGGAGACTGCCGGATTGATGAACTCACGGGTGACCGCCAGCAGGTCGTCAGTGGGCAGCAAGAGCGTCGTGCGCAGCTCCACGACGATGAGTTCTTGCGTCGGCGTGAGCGTCGTGTTCAGCGTGAGCGGACAATGCGAGCGGTCGACAGGACTGTCGCGATCCTGCCACTTGCGAATCGTCTGGCGCGAGACATTGTAGAGCCGGGCAAGCTCGGCCTGGGACAGCGTGGAGGTTCGAATTTCCTCGCGTATCAGATGGGTGGTACGAGCTTGGCTGTGCAGGGCTTGGGTCATGAAATCGGCAGTCGGGTATCGTTGATGAGCAGTGTACGCAAAACGTGCCTGGCTTTGAAGAGCGGCCAGCTACGGATCAATCCTCCCAAGTTAAGGAATGTGCATTGATCAACATGGCTTTTGCGCCATGAATTTGTGCGATTTCGGTCTGGGTTTGCGCGGCTTAGACTGGTTTTCTCGATGAAGGTAAGTGTGTTTTCCAAGTAACTTGAGCACGTCACGCAAGTTCCTGGCGATCTGCCTGCCAAGCAGCAGTGCCGGCATCGCGGGCTTCAGTGCGGTATGGGCGTATGCGTGGTTGATGCGGTCGACCGCGCGCAAGTCGGCCTGGTCATGGGCGGTCAGCGCAGCTAAAGTCTGCAGGTTATCGCACATGATTTTGGCGGCGACATCCTGGACCACGGCCTGCTGCGACAGGCCGGAGACATGCTCCAGGTTGAGGCGGTGCTTGAGCCGCTTGAAGGCTTCCTCAATGCGCCAGCGCTTGTGGTACAGGTCGCCAAAGGCGCTGGCCGGGAAGCGCCCGGTGTCGAACAAATTGGTCATCAGCACGCGTACTTTGCCGTTCGGCGCGACGTGGCGCACCAGGCGAACCTGCTGGGGCGCGCGGTTAAATTCGTAGTCGGCGGCATCGCGCCGCGATGGCGCATTGAGTGTAACCACCTGCTCATCGAGGCCGGAACGTAGAAACGCGCGCACGCAGGCGAAGCCGCCGTCACCGGCTTTTTCCACCCGCATGCAGAACGAGATAGCGCGCTCGTTGAGCAGTGCAACGAGCCAGCACGCTGGATAGCCCCGGTCCAGCAGCAGCAAGTCGTCGCTTGAGAGTCGGTCCAGATGCTGGACCAGCATCTGGCGCTCGCCGCACTCCTCGATGCCGTGCAGCGAGGTCGCCAGCATCAGCTCTGCGCCAGGCAGGAACAGGCCGAAGAGAATTTGGTCGGGCAGCGCGGCGCGCGCGAGGCAGCTGGTGCGCAGGCCGAAACGCACCGTCGAGGCGTCGGCGGCGACCAGGCGCAAGCTACGCCAGCGCGGCACGAACCCATGCTGCTCGGCGCGGGCGACGAGCCAGTCGTTGAGCAAAGGGATGGCGGTCAGGGACAGCTTGGCGCGCGCTTGCGCGAACGCCTGCTCGGACACTGTGCGCAGCAATTGGGCGCGCCCCGCCAGGTGGCCGAAGAACGTGTCGAGTTCGGCCTGAATGCTCATGCGCATGCCGCTCAGCATGAGCGCCACGAGCGACGGCAACGGCAGCTTGCGGCGCCGTGTAAACGCCGTCGGATGCTCGGGATGCCTGGCCGAGTCAAGGAATTCGGGGGACTGTAATCGCACAGCGAGGTCGATAAAAAGTGCAGTAAGAGACATGGTAGCCAGCGAGAAAAAATCTCACTGGCGGCGCAGTTCATAATCTATATGTCAAGCTATTTATCAACTATTCACCATATTTTTTAAGCAAATTCCTTAACTTGGGAGGATTGAGCTACGGATGGGTACATGATCCCACGAGTCCCCACAATTCTGGTGTCCCCAAATCAGAACGGCGGTCATTGCTGTGTGAAAGGATAGAAGTTCGCAAGGAACTTGCATGGTCGGTCAAGTCAATAAATTTACATGGGCAATAATTTTTTTTATTCGCAAAATTTGGTTGTAATTTTCGTATTCGAACGGATGTTCGTCTACTTGTTTTACACAGTGTTCAAAAAGTTTACCCCATGACTTCAGAAAATAATTTTTACTAACCGTGCATTTACAAAAATTCTCGCCCCTTTCACCAACAGGAAGCGGTCCATGCCGCCAATCTGCGCGAATCTCAAGGTCATCGCAGTTCCAGTTTAGTTGCCAATCACAATCGAATTCTTCCTCATGCAAAAATCCCGTATAGTATTCACCTGATTCGAGCCGAATTAACTCTTCAATGATATCGAGAAGATTATCAAGAATATCAGATAAACAATAAGTAAAAGGAAATTTTAAACCAACACCATTCCACTTTATTGTAAAAAAATCGGTGTGATATGAGAAGGTTTTGTCAATAGCGGCCGAAAAATCGTAGACTTGCAGACAATCAGGCGACTGCAGGTCCTTTATATCCACAATATTTATATCCCAAGTCATTTTATGTCTTTATTTTCGTTGTTCGAGGAGTTACAGGATAATTTTTTGGAACGGGAAATGCATGAATACTCCCGCCACCTGCGCCAGCGGGCTGGACCTCGATAAAAATATGGGTAGCGGGCTTAGTCCCTCCAGTCGGAAGATGAAGAATGTTCAAGGTACCTTCTGGAGCTTCAATCACCACTCTTTCTCCAATTGGCAACTTTCTTGCCTCGGCTATGGCATATTCCACATCTGCTTTTGAACCAAATTGCCCTTGCAAATTTCCTTTGGTTCTGGCGCGGTTCTGAGCTTCATTATATCCCCACTTTATACCATGTTGCTTCGCTGGACTATTACTCAACGATGCCTCAGGTCGATATTTTTTACCGGGGAGCGACCCGTCTTCGGTGGTACACACATCCATCAACCCTAGCGGGTCAATAGAACTTAATGGATTATCCACATACGCATACGGATTCGGCCCACCCGCCAAGCCCAACGGATCCGGCGTCAAATACCGCCCGGTACTCGCATCATAATAGCGATGCCAGTTGTACGCCAGCTTCGACTCGGCGTCGTAGTACTGCCCCTGGAAGCGGATCGGGCAATCGGTCTGGCTGACCGTCGTTTCCTCGATCTCGCCCCACAGATTGCTCCTCGCCTGCCAGGCAATACCGCCATCGGCGTCGATCAGCTCCTTCGGCGTTCCGATATGGTCAAGAACCACCGCGTACGTTTTGCTGGTTTCCTTGCCCTTGCGCCGGATCGTCTCGGTCTTGGCGAGCGGCCGGAAACTGTCCGGCTCGTAGTCCCAGGTCGCGCAGATCTCCTCGATGAGGTCCGATCCGCCCTTGCCGTCCGGCCTCCTCCCGAAACGCCTTTCCTCCGCGACCGTGTGGCCATCCCACAGGTATTCCACTTCCGTAAAGCGCGCAGCGCGATCGCTCGGGACCTGCTTTTTGGTCAGCCTGCGGCCCAGGACATCATACGTATAGTCCCAGGCATCGCCATCGGGCGTGATCACGCGCTTGAGGCGGTTCTCGCTGTTCCACACGTAGTGCCAGTGCTGTTGCCGGCCCCAGCGCTTGCCTTCAATACGCGTCGTGACACGGCCTTCCAGGTCGTATTCGTACTTGACCTTGCCAGCTTGCATCAGCTTGCCGCGCTGATGGAGGCGTTGTCCCCGCGTGTCGGCGTTGCCCTCGTCGGTATCGAGCAGCGACTTTTGCTTGATCGCATCGATCAGATTACCCGCGAGATCATAAGCGTATTGCTCGCCGCCGTTGCCGCGGCTCGCTTGCGTCACCCGCCCGACCTTGTCGTAACCGATGTCAATGACGCCGGTACTGCGCTCGCCCAGCTTGTGCGGATTGCCGTTGCCATCGTAATTGACCGCGCGTTCCTGCAAGGTGCGTGCCTGCCGGCCCTTGTCCGCCGCGATGCCGGTCCATTGCCGGGTCAGGCGGTTGAGCGGGTCGTATTCCTGCTCGATGCGGGCGCCGCCCGGCAATTGCCGCCCTGTTTCACGACCGCCGCTGTCGTAAAGAAAGCTGAACATCTGCGCATCGGGCAAGGTCAGTTCGAGCGGCAGGCTGTTGGCGTCGAATTCCCACACGCTGCTGTGCCCGCCAGAACTGCTGCGCTCGGTGCGCCGGCCCATCAGGTCATAGCCGCTGACGATGCTGCGCCCGTTCTGGGTTTCCCTGACCACGCGCCCCTGTGCATCGCGCTCGAAGCGGATGTCGCTGTCGGCATTGACGGCGCTATCCAGGCGGCCCAGCACATCGTAGGTGTAGCGCGTGCTGCCCTCGCTGGCGACCTGTTCAAGCAACTGGCCCGCGTGATTGCGCAGGTAGCGCGTATGCTGGCCCGACGGCGTGCGTTTCCCGATCACCAGACCGTCGGCGTCGACTTCGTATTGAACGGTGCGGCCGGCGAAATCGGTTTCCGCGATGACTTGCCCGGTGGCGTTCCGGAGATAGCTCCAGCGCTCGCCCATGGGATTGACAACGGCACTCAGGCGCAGCTCGGTATCGTATTCGTAGCGCGTGACGGCGCCGTTGGCCTCGGTCGTCTGGGTCAGCCGGTCGAATGCGCCATAAGCGTGGCGTGTCACGTTGCCCAGCGCATCGGTGCGGGCGATGCAATTGCCTTCGGGATCATACTTGGCGAGGTGGCGGCTGCCACCCGGCAAGGTGATCTCCAGCGGCAAGCCTTCGACGTTGTAGACGTAATGACTGGTATGTTGCTGCGGGTCGGTGCGCGCGGTGACGCGGCCGAAGGCGTCGCGCGCGAGCCGGGTCGGGTTGCCCAGCCAATCGGTGACACTGGTCAGCAGCCCGCGCTCATCGTGGGCGAAGGCGGCCTGGGCACCGGCGGGATCGACCACGCGCAGCACATTGCCCTGCGCGTCATGCTCGAAGCGCGTCCACGCGCCGCTTCCGCCGACCTGGACCAGGTTGCCACGTTCGTCGTAGCCGCGTTCGATGCGCGTACCGTCGGGCGAGGTCACGGCCACCGGCAAGTCGCGCTGGTTGTAGGCGACGACGGTTTCCTTGCCCGACGCATCGATGTGGCCAACCATGTTGCCACGCGCATCATAAGCCCAGCGCAGGACCGCGCCGCCCGGCGTGATGGCGGCGACCAAGTTGCAATGCGCGTCGAAATCGAACTGGCTGACGCCGCCGCGGGCATCGACTTCCTTGATGACCTGGTAATCGTCGTTGTAATGGTATTCGGTGGCATGGCCCAGCGAATCGGTATAGGTGTTGACCTTGCGCGCATCGTCGTAGACGAAGCCGCCGGTCATATGGCCGCCCCCGCCCCCGCTGGTCTGTTCGCAGCGCCCCCTGGTGTCGTAGCGGTATCCGATCCACACGCCGTTGCGGTCCTGCCAGCGGGTCAGGCGATGGGCGCCGTCATAAGTGTATGTCAGCGGCAAACCGCCGCTGTTGACGATGGCCGACAGCTCGCCGTCAGCATGGTAGGTGTAGCTGGCCAGGGTGGTCTGCGCACCATCCGCATGCAGCAAACTGATGCGGGTAATGGCGTGTTCGCTCGCCTCGACCTTGAGGCGCGTGCCGCCGCTGTGGCGCACCTCGCTCAGCACCGCGCCGTCGTAGATCAGCGCAATCCGGTTCGCGTTGCGGTCCGTGATGGCCGACAAATGCCAATGCGTCGCATCGCGCTGCTCGAAGCGCAAGCTGGGCTGATGCCGCTGCGCGATCAGGAAGTGGCCGTCGAGCCGGCTCACGCTGTACGCCTGATACACGCCATGGGTAACCTTGGCGCCAGGCTTCGGCATGTCGAAACGCATCGATGCGCCGTCCTCGGCGTGGAAAACCAGCTCCGCGTCGCCGTTTACTTCGATCCATTGGCCCCAGGTGCTGGCCCAGGCCTTGCCAAATAGCGTGCCGCTCGGATTGCCGGAGGTGTGCAGGCGCCGCAGCACGATGGGCAAGGCGCCCGCCAGGGCGAAGTCGGTTTGTTCCAGGATCACGTTGCCGGTGACCACGTCGATCGGATCGCCGCATTTGCAGAGCGTCTCGTCGGGACGCTCCTTGACGGAGTTGAATTTGCTGGCGGCAGGTACGCCGCCCCTGACGAAAGCCATGATCGGCCTCTCGCTTGATCACACGTGTGACTCGTGTCAAGCATGCCGCATCAGAGCAGTCTGCTGGCCGGGCGTCATCACGGAACCGTGACCTGCCCGCGTTTCTGAATCCATTCCAGCCCAAACCGATGGCCAGCTCGGGAACAATCAGTCGCCATTTACGAATTAGTCAATTAACTTCGGCTTTGCAGAGAAACTACGCTTAACGTCCGAAAAGCTACCCTCATTTAACATCCACAATCGAAAATCTTCGCCTTCCTCGTCATCGACAAAAAACGTCCCACATACTTCCAATTCCATCCGCGATATTTTTTCAAGGCAATCTTTAAAAAACTGAGTGGCACGTTCGTTCAGATTGCCCCCGTAAAATACGAGACTAATCCAATTCATTGGCCCAGGAGGGAAAGTCCAGCCATTTTTATACAATTCTGCCTGGCTTTCCGTGAGCGCATAGCCGGGAAAAAGCTTCCAATGCTCATCAATTGTTTTTTTTATTTCAGCTACGTCATCAAAAGAACATTCCAGCCATCCTCTGATTAATGAAAATTTAGCCAAGATCAATCCCCCAATCCAGTAATAACCGTTGCGCCTTTTCCTTCAATATACGCCCTCACCTTTGGATGAACTCCATATTTAAACCAGTACTCCGTACTCTTGCCGATTTCATTTCCGGTTTCAATTGTTTTCTTTATTTGATCTCGCGTCGATTTATTTAAAAACGTTTTTGGGTTCTCAATGGCGGAAGTTGATCGCTTAGCCTGAATTAATTTATCAGAAGTAACAGCATCAATTTCTCTTCCATTGATTACTTCCGACTTTCCACCAGTTTTTGCTCTAATCAAATCCTCATAGTGTATATCCAACGCCTCACGATATTTGCGCTCATCGAACCTTTTTTTTGCATCTTTGGAAAGTTTTAACCCTCCACTGTTGTTATTACATGCGTCCATCAACCCAAGCGGATCCGTAGAGCTGAGCGGATTATCCACATACGCATACGGATTCGGCCCACCCGCCAAGCCCAACGGATCCGGCGTCAAATACCGCCCGGTACTCGCATCATAATAGCGATGCCAGTTGTACGCCAGCTTCGACTCGGCGTCGTAGTACTGCCCCTGGAAGCGGATCGGGCAATCGGTCTGGCTGACCGTCGTTTCCTCGATCTCGCCCCACAGATTGCTCCTCGCCTGCCACGCGATAACGCCATCGGCGTCGATCAGCTCCTTCGGCGTTCCGATATGGTCAAGAACCACCGCATACGTTTTGCTGGTTTCCTTGCCCTTGCGCCGGATCGTCTCGGTCTTGGCGAGCGGCCTGAAACTGTCAGGCTCGTAGTCCCAGGTGGCGCAGATCTCCTCGATGAGGTCCGATCCGCCCTTGCCGTCCGGCTTCCTCCCAAAACGCCTTTCCTCGGCGACCGTGTGGCCATCCCACAGGTATTCCACTTCCGTAAAGCGCGCAGCGCGATCGCTCGGGACCTGCTTTTTGGTCAGCCTGCGGCCCAGGGCATCATAGGTATATTCCCAGGCATCGCCATCGGGCGTGATCACGCGCTTGAGGCGGTTCTCGCTGTTCCACACGTAGTGCCAGTGCTGTTGCCGGCCCCAGCGCTTGCCTTCAATACGCGTCGTGACACGGCCTTCCAGGTCGTATTCGTACTTGACCTTGCCAGCTTGCATCAGCTTGCCGCGCTGATGGAGGCGTTGTCCCCGCGTGTCGGCGTTGCCGTCGTCGGTGTCGAGCAGCGCTTTTTGCTTGATCGCATCGATCAGATTACCCGCGAGATCATAAGCGTATTGCTCGCCGCCGTTGCCACGGTTCGCTTGGGTCACCCGACCCACATTGTCGTAACCGATGTCGATGACGCCGGTACTGCGCTCGCCCAGCTTGCGCGGATTGCCGTTGCCATCGTAATTGACCGCGCGTTCCTGCAAGGTGCGTGCCTGCCGGCCCTTGTCCGCCGCGATGCCGGTCCATTGCCGGGTCAGGCGGTTGAGCGGGTCGTATTCCTGCTCGATGCGGGCGCCGCCCGGCAATTGACGCCCTGTTTCACGACCGCCGCTGTCGTAAAGAAAGCTGAACATCTGCGCATCGGGCAAGGTCAGTTCAAGCGGCAGGCTGTTGGCGTCGAATTCCCACACGCTGCTGTGCCCGCCAGAACTGCTGCGCTCGGTGCGCCGGCCCATCAGGTCATAGCCGCTGACGATGCTGCGCCCGTTCTGGGTTTCCCTGACCACGCGCCCCTGTGCATCGCGCTCGAAGCGGATGTCGCTGTCGGCATTGACGGCGCTATCCAGGCGGCCCAGCACATCGTAGGTGTAGCGCGTGCTGCCCTCGCTGGCGACCTGTTCAAGCAACTGGCCCGCGTGATTGCGCAAGTAGCGCGTATGCTGGCCCGACGGCGTGCGTTTCCCGATCACCAGACCGTCGGCGTCGACTTCGTATTGAACGGTGCGGCCGGCGAAATCGGTTTCCGCGATGACTTGCCCGGTGGCGTTCCGCAGATAGCTCCAGCGCTCGCCCATGGGATTGACAACGGCGCCCAGGCGCAGCTCGGTATCGTATTCGTAGCGCGTGACGGCGCCGTTGGCCTCGGTCGTCTGGGTCAGCCGGTCGAATGCGCCATAAGCGTGGCGTGTCACGTTGCCCAGCGCATCGGTGCGCGCGATGCAATTGCCTTCGGGATCATACTTGGCGAGGTGGCGGCTGCCACCCGGCAAGGTGATCTCCAGCGGCAAGCCTTCGACGTTGTAGACGTAATGACTGGTATGTTGCTGCGGGTCCGTGCGCGCGCTGACCCTGCCGAAGGCGTCGCGCGCGAGCCGGGTCGGGTTGCCCAGCCAATCGGTGACACTGGTCAGCAGCCCGCGCTCATCGTGGGTAAAGGCGGCCTGCGCTCCAGCCGGATTAACGACGCGCAGCACATTGCCCTGCGCGTCATGCTCGAAGCGCGTCCATGCGCCGCTTCCGCCGACCTGGACCAGGTTGCCACGTTCGTCGTAGCCGCGTTCGATGCGCGTACCATCGGGCGAGGTCACGGCCACCGGCAAGTCGCGCTGGTTGTAGGCGACGACGGTTTCCTTGCCCGACGCATCGATGTGGCCAACCATGTTGCCACGCGCATCATAAGCCCAGCGCAGGACCGCGCCGCCCGGCGTGATGGCGGCGACCAGGTTGCAATGCGCGTCGAAATCGAACTGGCTGACGCCGCCGCGGGCATCGACTTCCTTGATGACCTGGTAATCGTCGTTGTAGTGGTATTCGGTGGCGTGGCCCAGCGAATCGGTATAGGTGTTGACCTTGCGCGCATCGTCGTAGACGAAGCCGCCGGTCATATGGCCGCCGCCACCGCCGCTGGTTTGCTCGCAGCGCCCCCTGGTGTCGTAGCGGTAGCCGATCCACACGCCATTGCGGTCCTGCCAGCGGGTCAGGCGATGGGCGCCGTCATAAGTGTATGTCAGCGGCAAACCGCTGCTGTTGACGATGGCCGACAGCTCGCCGTCAGCATGGTAGGTGTAGCTGGCCAGGGTGGTCTGCGCGCCATCCGCATGCAGCAAACTGATGCGGGTAATGGCGTGTTCGCTCGCCTCGACCTTGAGGCGCGTGCCGCCGCTGTGGCGCACCTCGCTCAGCACCGCGCCGTCGTAGATCAGCGCAATCCGGTTCGCGTTGCGGTCCGTGATGGCCGACAAATGCCAATGCGTCGCATCGCGCTGTTCGAAGCGCAAGCTGGGCTGATGCCGCCGCTCGACCAGGAAGTGGCCGTCGAGCCGGCTCACGCTGTACGCCTGATACACGCCATGGGTAACCTTGGCGCCAGGCTTCGGCATGTCGAAACGCATCGATGCGCCGTCCTCGGCATGGAACACCAGCTCCGCGTCGCCCTTCACTTCGATCCATTGGCCCCAGGTGCTGGCCCAGGCCTTGCCGAATACCGTCCCGACCGGATTGCCCGAGGTGTGCACGCGCCGCAGCACGATGGGCAAGGCGCCCGCCAGGGCAAAGTCGGTTTGTTCCAGGATGACGTCGCCGGTGATGACGTCGATCGGATCGCCGCACTTGCATTTCGTCCCGTTCGGACGCTCGTTGACGGGGTTGAATTTGGCGACGCCGGGTACGCCGCCCTTGACGAAAGCCATGGCCGGCGTGGTGGGAGTGGGGATGTACTTGTTGCCGAGCCACGCGCCGCCCTTGGCGCCGGCCATGCCCCCGAGCATGCTGCCGCCCAGCATCATGGCCTTCTGGCCGTCCGACCCCTCGCCGAACATCATTCCGCCGACGTATCCGCCGA
Source organism: Massilia antarctica (assembly GCF_015689335.1). Classification (GTDB taxonomy): domain Bacteria; phylum Pseudomonadota; class Gammaproteobacteria; order Burkholderiales; family Burkholderiaceae_D; genus Telluria_A; species Telluria_A antarctica. The sequence goes on from NZ_CP065053.1 coordinate 6,088,371, forward strand.
CTTCCCCACCCAACATGCCGAGCGCCAGCCCGCCGAGGGCGACCAAGGGGCCGGCCAGCACCGTGGCACTGGCCAATCCCGCCACCAGCAGGGTCGTGTGCACCCAGCCCGGTACCTCCGGCTTGATCAGGTCGGGATCGGTAGTGGCCGTCGCGCCGCCGACGAAGACGTTGGGGGAGCCGGCATGGATCTTCGCGCTGCAACTGATCATGTCGCCGACGCGGGCGAAGGGCTGGCCGTTGACGAACACGGTGGACGAGCCTTGCACGACCAGCTGGGGAGCCGGTCCATGGGTGGCGCAAAGGGCGGTGGAGAGGTGGGCTCGCGCGACCTGCTTGCCATTCGCAAAGACGTTCAGCGAGCCGGTCTTGACCGCCCCGGTCAGGTTGGCGCCAAAGACCTTGTCGGTCACATTCATCGAACCGACCACTTCCCCGACGCCGGCGGCGCCGGCCGTGACGGCCACCGCCCCGGCCACCGCCACCAGCGCCAGGCCGCCGGTGGCGATGATGGCGGCACCGACCAGCGCGCCGATCACCAGGCCGGCGATCAATCCGCCCATCGCATGACTATGCGCGATAGGATCGTCGACACGTCCGGCCGCCGCGCCCAATCAGGACTCCTGCACGGCTTGGGCTGCGGCCGGCACCGGCGCATGCAGGTGCATGCTGCCGAGCATGGTATCGAACGCCGTATTCCACTCATCCTTGAAGGCACCGTGACTAGTGCCGGTCAACAGCAATGCCTTGCTGCGGTCAGCGCTGGCGGCCTGGACAAAGACGGCGACCTGGCGCTGGTGCATCTCGCTATCGCCATTGCGCCAGGTGTAGTGCAATTGAACCGCTGCCGAGCCGTCCACGGTCAGGTCGCGCTTGCCGAGCAGTTCGAATTTCGGCAACGCCTTGCGCAGCTCGCTTGCAAGGCGAAGGGCGAAGGCGTCCACCGTGGTCTCGGTGAAGTCTTCGGCGCGCGAAATGACGAACGAGAAATCGCTCGGGCCGTTATCGTTGATGATGAATTGGTTGACCGTGCGGTCTTTCAGATCAGGGTGAAGGTCGAAGCTCGCTTCGTCGAGATTGTATTGGCTCATTGCTGTGACTCTCGTTGGTGAAATCGGAGGGAAACAAAATCGGATCGGCGCATCATGCGGCCAGCGACCGGCGCGCGGTGGCAGGCGTCATCGCCCATTCGCACCGCGGCTGTCATTTGCGTTGCGCCGCGAAACCGGATCATGGCGCTGCCAATACCTGAAAACGTTTCTAAAAAGTCATGCATCATACCCTTGAACCAAAATAATGTCGATATGTTAATTCCCTCCAGCTTGCGCGCGCAGGCCGGCAAAGGTGGTTTAACACCCCAAGCCCAGTATGAATTCCAGCTCAACGGTTTAAAGCTGATAATGTGACCCTTGGCGCTGCGATGCCATGACGAAGCAGCCACCACCCGAGAACCAATCAAAGAGGAATCCGTCCGCCGAAATCCCCCCGACCACCGCGCCGGACGGCCCCCGCTACTTGCCCTGGTACATACATGTCGGCACGATGATGTCGATGCTGGTCTGCGTGTACGTCGTGCATATCCGCTTTGGGCCGACGATCTATTTCGTGCTCGGGTCGGCGATCGGCCCTGCCATCTTCCTTGCCGTGGCGGGCAAGGGAAACCGTTTGCTGTTCTCGGGCCTCATCGTCCTTCTCAACGCGCTGGCGTACATCGGCGTCGTCTCCGGCATCGCTGCGACAATCAACTTCATGGACGCAGGCATCGTCGAAGGACTGATCGCCTGCATCCTGGTGCCGGTATTGCCGGCCGCGCTGTTGTGGCTTGCGCACAAGGCCAATCTGCGCCGCCGCTCAACCTAAAGGCTGGCAAAGCCAACGTCGCCCAACAGGCCGTCGTCCACCGCGACGGGTTTGCAAGACTTGCCAGGCTATGCGGTTCGTGCAGTCCGGCCGGAATGCTGCGCAGCGCGTATATTGTTCTTGTAGCAGATCCGCAGACTGCACCAGCTAGACGAAACGCACAGGTGCGAACATCTTTTCGCGCGCGACCCACCCTGCCAAGGTCGAGCGAGGCCGCTTGATGCATCAACCATCCCATCTCATCCATATAGGATTTTCAACCATGACACTCGCACGAGGCTATGCGGCATTGGCCGCCAAGGAAAAACTGCTTCCCTTTTCATTCGAGCGGCGCGCGCCGCATGCCGACGATGTCGCCATCGACATCAAGTTCTGCGGCGTCTGCCATTCGGATATCCACCAGGCGCGCGACGAATGGGGCGGTGCGACCTTCCCCATGGTGCCGGGCCATGAAATCGCCGGCGTCGTGACGGCCATCGGCGCCAACGTGACAAAATTCAAGGTGGGCGATCATGTCGGCGTCGGCTGCTTCGTCGATTCCTGCACCAAATGCGGCACCCGCCATGTCGATCTGGAGCAGTACATGCCTGGGCTGGTCCAGACCTACAACAGCGTCGAGGCCGACGGGGTCACGCCCACTTTCGGCGGCTATTCCAACCACATCGTGGTCAAGGAAGGCTACGTGCTGTCGATCCCGGACAATCTGCCGCTGGACAAGGCCGCACCGCTGCTGTGCGCCGGCATCACCCTGTATTCGCCGCTGAACCACTGGAAAGCCGGTCCCGGCAAGAAGGTCGCCATCATCGGCCTGGGCGGCCTTGGCCACATGGGCGTGAAGATCGCTCACGCGATGGGCGCCGAGGTGACGGTGCTGAGCCAGTCGCTCGCCAAGAAGGAAGATGGCTTGCGTTTCGGCGCCGCCAGCTATTACGCGACCAGCGACAAGGATACCTTTACCAAGCTGGCCGGCCAGTTCGACCTGATCATCAATACGGTCGGTGCGGCCGTCGACTGGAACGATTACATCGGGCTGCTGAAAATCGACGGCACCATGACCCTGGTGGGCGTGCCCGATGCGGCAACGCCGCCGGTCAATGCCTTCAAGCTGATCGGTGCGCGCCGCAGCCTGGCCGGCTCGATGATCGGCTCGATCAAGGAAACCCAGGAGATGCTCGACTTCTGCGGCAAGCACAATATCAGCGCCGATATCGAAATCATCGATATCGCGATGATCAACGAGGCGTTCGAGCGCGTCGTCAAGAGCGATGTGCGCTACCGTTTTGTCATCGATATGCAATCGCTGCCGGCGTAACTGTCAGCGCTGCCCGGATATCAGAAAAACTGGCGCCAGTCCGGACAGCGCTCCGCTTCCATGACGTGAACCCACCTGTGAAAAGCCGGTGCGCAGGCGCCAGCCACTGCGCCACATCCAGGAGCTGCGGGCAGGCTCCAAGGCGCTGTCAGCCCCACAAAAAAATATTGTTATTGAACAACTATTTTCTCTTTCGCTCTCTTCTTCTGCCGCCTGTGCCGCAGAGCGCGGCCCTGCGTCGCACGCCTTGCACGAGTGGCTGCCGCATGAAAATGCGTTTCATAAAGTGAAGAAAGAGTTGACCCATGCTGAATAAAGCATTTCAATGGGGCATGCGTCGGACGACATCGCCGGCACCAGGCTTTGCAAGCCACGTTCGTCCGGATGGCCAACTGATCCGACGCGCACCCGGCCCCCCGATGCGCATGGCGTCGCCTTTACGCGCCGAACGAGCAGACGATGAATAAACTCGCAGCACTATGGCTCGTCATTTGCCTAAGCCTGGCCGGATCCGCGTGTGCGGGTAATCTGCTGGCGGTAAAGCAAGGCAACCGTCCGCCATTTTCGTTTCGTGACGCGCAAGGCAAAGCCACGGGCATCGAAGTCGATGTGGTGGTCGAAGCGCTGCGGCGCGCCGGACGCGGCGTCACCTTCCACGAAGCGCCCAACGTACGGTTGCTGGCTTTCGTCAAGGGCGACGGTATCGACCTTGCAGTGAGCGTACGCGGCAGCGATGGCGATGGCACCTACTTCTCGGACGAGTTCATCCGGTACGAGAACGTCGCCATTTCGCGCCGGAACAGGCACATCGTGCTCCACGCCATCCCCGATCTCGACGATTACACCTTTGCCATTTGGCAAAATGGATGGCGCGATCTGGGCCCAGACTTCCAGGCGCGCTACCGGCCCAGCGCCGATGGACGGTTTCCTGCCAACTATTTTCAGCCGGCCAACCAGAATGCCCAGAACCGCATGTTCTGGGTCGGCAGGGTCGATCTGATCATCGTCGACAAGAAAGTCTTTGAGTGGTACCGCAAGCAATTCAGTGCCGAATTCAATACCCGGGTGGAACTCGACTACCATCCGATTTTCGCTGCGACCACCGGGTTTCAGGTCGCGTTTCGCAACCGCGAGGTACGCGACGCTTTCAACCGGGCGCTTCATGCCATGCGCGAAGACGGCAGCTACGACGACATTGTCGCGCGCTACGGCATGGCGCAGTCGCCGTAGCGCGCCCGGCCGCGGCATACGCCCACGCCGCCGGTTCCACGCGCTGGGAACAGAAGGACACGGCTTATCGCTGCGCTAGAAGAACTGGCGCCAGTCCGCCAGCCAGTCCGGAAAGCGCTCCGCTTCCATCGGTCGCGCAATGTGGTGGCCCTGCGCGTAGGTGCAGCCCAGACCCTGCAAAAAATCCCAATCCTGGCGTGTCTCGACCCCGACCGCGCAGGATTTGCGGTCCAGGCTGCGCGCCAGTCCCAGGCAGGAACTGAGCACCGTGGCCAGCGAGCGCTTGCGCGAGGCGCCGTCGACAAAGCTGCGGTCGATCTTCAGTTCCGAAAACGGCACGCGCGCGAGCTGCTGCACGTTCGAGCGCCCGGTGCCGTAGTCGTCCACAGCCAGGCCGTAACCCATCATGCGCAGGCGCAGCAGCCGCTCCAGGAAGCTCGGGTCGTTGGTCAGCACCGCCGATTCGGGCAGCTCGAAGGTGAGCAGCGACGGCGCAACGCCGTGGCGGTCGGTGCACACTTTGACCTGGCGCAGGAAATCGGGGTGGCCGATCGTTTCGGCCGACAGATTGAGCGATATCGCGCTTGGCATGCCCTTGTCCAACAACACGCGGCACTGCTCGACCGAGCGCTCGATCATGGTCCAGTCGAGAAAATCGATGCGGTGGTTCTGTTCCAGCGCATCGATAAAGGCCGCCGGCCCCAGCACGCCGTGCTCCGGGTGGCGCCAGCGCGCGAACACTTCCAGGCCCTTCACCTCGCCGCTGGCCAGTTCGATCTTAGGCTGGAAAAACGGTTCGAACTGGCGCGCCTGCAAGCCCTCGCCCACGTCGGCGAAGCTGAAACGCGGCAGCACGCGGCGCTCCAGCACCGGCGCGGCCGGCGGCGTGTAGTGCGACAGCACCGCTTCGAGGTGGCCGCTGCTGAGCGGCTTGGGGATGGTGCCGAGCAGGTCGAGGCCATAGGCCAGCGCCAGGCTTTCGACCGAAAACAGCAGGCTGGCATGGCAGTCGCCGGTGATGATGGCGCGCGTGCCGGCATTGAGCACGGTGATGTCGCGTATCAGTTCCAAGCCGTCGCGCCCGGACAGCGCCAGGTCGATGATGGCGATATCGATCGGCGGACCGGCCGGCGCCTCGATGCAGCGCAGCGCCGTTTCGCCGTCCGGCGCCGCGCTGATGCGGGTGGCGCCGAGGCGGCCGAGCATGTCGATCAGGGTCTGGCGCTGCGCCTGATCGGCGTGCGCAACCAGGAAGTGCAAGTGGGCGATGTCCATCATACCTCCGCTAAGTTCCGGTATTGACATTACCCCGACAACCCTAGGTCGTCTATGCTCTCAAGAAACTGTTTCGCCTTAGTTTGATTGAATCTGCCTCAACTGTTCAAAAAAACAGACAGCTGCACACGCCGCCACGTTGAGCGACTCGATCTGGCCCAGGTGCGGAATCACGACTTGATGCGTTGCCAACGCCAGCAAATCGTGCGCCACGCCCTGCCCTTCGTGTCCAAGCAGCCAGGCCACGGGGCGCGCCAGGTCGACGTCGTACAGGCGCTCGGTGGCGTAGCCGCTGGTGGCCAGCACGGGAATGGCGCAAGCCTTCACCAGCTCGGCCAGGTCGACGTTTTCATGGATGTCGACCACGAAATGCGCGCCCATGGCCGCGCGCAGCACCTTGGGCGACCAGCAAAAGGCCGTGCCGCTGCTGCAGTAGACCTGGGTGATGCCGGCCGCCGCCGCGCTGCGCAGGATCGAACCGACGTTGCCCGGGTCTTGCAGGTTGTCCAGCAGGACCGCCGATGCCGTGAGTACGCCCGGCGCATCCAGCACCGGGGTGGCGATCAGGAACATCAACCCGACGCCGTGTTCGACCTGGCTCAGGGCGTTGTACAGCGCATCCGGCATGGCGGTGGCATGGGCATGCGCGCTCTCGCACTGCATGACGATATCGGCCACTTCCGGGTTGGCCAGCGCGCCTTCGGCGACGATGCAATGCAGCGGCGCGCCGCGCAGCTGCAGATACGACTGGCACAGATGCACGCCGTCGAGCAGGGTCTGGCCGGCCTTGCGCCGCGCCTGCGAACTGCCTGCGAGGTGCTTGAGGTCTTTATAGAGCGGATTATCGCGCGAGGTGATGGTTTTCATGCGGCCTCGCCGAAGTCGAACGACATGTCCATGCCGACGATGGTATTGGCCACCGACACCGGCAAGGTGGCGCGCACGGGCGCGAACGAGCGCCGATGCACCGGGCAGGCGCCGTGCTCGCGCAGGCGCTCCAGGTGCATGGCGGTGCCGTAGCCCTTGTGCTGGTCGAAGCCGTACTGGGGATAGAGTTCGTGCAGCGCCACCAAGGCGGCGTCGCGCGCGGTCTTGGCCAGGATCGAGGCGGCCGAAATCGCATGCACCTTGTCGTCGCCTTCGATGATCGGGTGGCAGCGGATCTGCATCACGGGGCTGCGGTTGCCGTCGATCAGGGCGATGGTGGGGATGGTCGACAAGGCTTCCACCGCGCGCCGCATGGCCAGCATGGTCGCCTGCAAAATATTGATGCTGTCGATTTCCTCGTGCGAGCATTCGGCGATCGCCCAGGCCAGCGCGTATTGCTTGATCTGCGGGGCCAGCGCCTCGCGTTTCTCGGCGCTGAGCTTCTTGGAGTCGCGCAGGCCCTCGATGGGGCGGTCCGGGTGCAGGATCACGGCGGCGGCGAACACCGGGCCGGCCAGCGGGCCGCGCCCCGCTTCGTCGACGCCGCAGACGATATCGTCAGGCGTGAACGGATAGGCGCTCTTTTTCAGGCCCGGGTAAAAATTGACTTTTTTGGTTCTCATGATGACTTTTTTGACGCCGCGATGACCCGCATGACGGCGGCCGCGCTTTCCTGCGCGCTGTTGCGCAGCAGGCTGTGGTGCATGTCGGTGAAGCGCTGCACCAGCAGCTTGCGGTTGGCCACGTTGTTAAGTTGCTCCCACATTGCGTCGGCCAGCTTGTCCGGCGTGACGTCATGCTGCAGAATTTCCGGCACCAGGAATTCGCGCGCCAGGATGTTCGGCAGCCCGATCCACGGCTGGTAACCCATGTGGCGCATGATCTCGTAGGAGGCGCGCATGACTTTGTAGGCGATCGCCATCGGTTTTTTAAACAGCGCCACTTCCAGGGTCGCCGTGCCGGAAGCGACCAGCACCGCATCGGCGGCGGCAATCGCCTCGTGCGAGCGGCCGTCGAGCAGGTCGATGCGCACATCCTGCAAGCCGGCCTTGGCGATCAGCTCGGTGAAATACTGGCGCTGGCGTTCGCCCGCCATCGGCGCGACGAAACGCAGCTCCGGGTCGCGCGCGGCCAGCAGCTTGACCGCGCCGACAAACGGCTCGGCCAGGTATTTGAGTTCGCCCATGCGGCTGCCCGGCATGAGCGCGATCACGCGCGCGTCGAGCGGCATGCCGAGCGCAGTGCGCGCCGCCGCCACGTCAGGCTCCATGGGAATCAGTTCGGCCAGCGGATGGCCGATGTAGGTGCACGGCACGCCGGCCTTGCGGTAGATCTCTTCCTCGAACGGGAAGATCACCAGCATGTGCGAGACGGCCTTGATGATCTTTTTGATGCGCCCGCCGCGCCAGGCCCAGATTTGCGGGCTGACGAAGTGCACGGTCGGAATCCCGGCTTCCTTGAGCTGGAGTTCCAGCCCGAGGTTAAAGCCCGGGTAGTCGGCGCCGATGAACACGTCCGGGCGCTCGGCCAGCAGGCGGTCGCGCAGCGCGTTCTGGATGCCCTTGATTTCGCGGTAGCGCGGAATGATCTCGAACAGGCCGCGCACGGTCAGGCGGTCCATCTCGATGTCCGACACAAAACCCTGTTCGGCCATGCGCGGACCGCCGATGCCATGGAAGCGCGCCCCCGGAAGATGGGGCGCGAGGCCGGCCAGCAGGCGCGCGGCGAGCATGTCGCCGGAGACCTCGCCCGCTACCAGGGCCACGGATGCGGCAGCCGACGCGCCGCGCCCTGAATCAGCGGACAATGCCACGGGACGCGCTGCCCAGGAAAGCGAGCATGGCGCCGATGTCGGCGGCCGCATCGGGCGACTGGTGCTGCTGGTCGACCAGGGCCGCCTTGGCCGCTTCCAGGGTCATGCCGGAGCGGTAAATCAGCTTGTAGGCCGCGCGCACGCCGTCGATCTGCGGCCGGGTGAAGCCGCGCCGCTTCATGCCTTCGATGTTGACGCCATGGGCGGACGCCGGATTGCCCGACACGAGCACGAACGGCGGCACGTCCTGCGTGAGACTGGTGTACATGCCGATGAAGGCATGCGCGCCGATCTTGCAGAACTGGTGCACGCCGGCGAAGCCGGACAGGATCGCCCAGTCGCCCACTTCCACGTGCCCGGCCAACTGGGCGTTGTTCGAGAAGATCGTGTTGCTGCCGACCTGGCAATCGTGCGCCAGGTGGCAGTAGGCCGAAATCCAGTTGTCGTTGCCCAGGCGGGTGACGCCTTCGTCCTGCACGGTGCCGGTGTTGAAGGTGCAGAATTCGCGCACCGTGTTGCGGTCGCCCACTTCCAGGCGGGTCGGCTCGCCATCCCATTTCTTGTCTTGCGGCGGTGCGCCGATCGAGGAAAACTGGAAGAACTTGTTGTCCTTGCCGATCGTGGTGTGGCCTTCGATGACCACGTGCGGACCGACCACCGTACCGGCGCCGATCGACACATGCGGGCCGATGATCGAAAAGGCGCCGACTTCGACACTGCTGTCCAACTGCGCGCGCGGATCGACAATGGCGCTGGGGTGAATCGTGGCCATTTAGTTCCCCATCGGCTGGCTCGCGTCGCTCGCGCTGCGGATGGTGCACATCAGTTCCGCTTCGAGGGCGATGGCGCCATCGACGCTGCCGACCGCCTTGTACTTCCAGATGCCGCGCGAGCAGCGAATGATCTCGATATCCATGCGCAGCTGGTCGCCAGGACCGACCGGACGCTTGAAGCGCGCGTTGTCGATGCCGACGAAATAGACCACCGAATTGGCGTCCGGTTTCACGCCGATCGACATGAACGACAGGATCGCCGCGGTCTGCGCCATCGCTTCGATCATCAAGACACCAGGCATCACCGGCTTGTGCGGGAAGTGGCCGTTGAAGAATTCCTCGTTGGCGGTGACGTTCTTGATCGCGCTGATGGATTTGTGCGCTTCCCAGTCCAGCACGCGGTCCACCAGCAGCATCGGATAGCGGTGCGGCAGGTATTCCTTGATCTGGCAGATGTCGAGGGTCTTGCCGGGTACGCCTTTGTTATCGGTAATGGTCATATGTCTTCTATTTTTGTTCTGTGAGTGCCTTGACGGCTTTTTCGAGCGCGCGGATTTTTTCGCGCATCGACGTCAGGTTGCGCAGCAGGACGGCGTTCTTTTCCCAGTCGCTGTTCTTGGCGATCGGGTAGAAGCCCGTGTACTGGCCCGGTTCCTTGATCGAGTTGGCCACCAGGCTGCCGGCGGTGACGTACACCTTGTCGACGATGGTGATGTGGCCCGAGACCATGGCGGCGCCGCCGAAGGTGCAGTATTTGCCGATGGTGGCGCTGCCGGCCACGCCGACGCAGCCGGCCATGGCGGTGTGCGCGCCGATATGGCAGTTATGGCCGATCTGGATCAGGTTATCGAGCTTGACGCCGTCTTCGATGATGGTGTCGGCCATGGCGCCGCGGTCGACCGTGGTGTTGGCGCCGATGTCGACATCGTCGCCGATGATCACCCTTCCGGTCTGCGGAATCTTGATGTACACGCCGCCTTCATTGGCGAAGCCGAAGCCGTCGGTGCCGATCACGGCGCCCGAATGGATGATGCCGCGCTTGCCGATCTGGCAGCGCGCATGGAAGGTGGCGTTCGCGAACAGGTGCGTGCCTTCGCCGATGACGGCGTCGCGCCCGACAAAGCTGCCGGCATCGATGACGGCGTGCGCACCGATGACCGCGCCCGCTTCGATGGTCGCCTGCGGGCCGATATGCGCGCTCGGGTCGACTTTGGCGGTCGGGTGCACGCTGGCGCTCGGGTCGATGCCGGCCGGCGCCACGATCGGATCGAGCGAGGCGAAATACTGGGCGGCGTAAGCGAAGTAGACGTGCGGGTTCTTGGCGACGATGCGCGCGCCCTGGTAAGTCGCGCCGACGATCTCGTCGTCCGCGCTTGATACGATCATGGCCGCCGCGCCGCTCTGCGCGGCCTGGGCCCGCAGTTTGCTGTTGCTCAGATAACTGATGTGCGAAACGCCTGCGTCAGCCAATGGCGCGACCCCGGATACCTCGGTATTCGGGTCGCCAATCAGCTGTCCTCCCAAGCGTTCGACCAATTCACCTAGTCGAGTGCCCATCTTTTGATTCCTGTCTTGAGTTGTGATAGTCGTTACTTGTCGAGCAGCTTGAGGATCTTGTCCGTGATATCGATGCGCGGGCTGGTCCAGGCCGATTCCTGCAGCACGATATCGAGCTTTTCCTCTTCGGCGATCTGTTCGATCAGCTTGCCCGCCTTTTGCGCGATATTGCCGCGTTCTTCGCTCTTGCGCTGGATCAGGTCTTCGCGGAACTCGCGCTGGGTGCGCTGCACGTCCTTTTCCAGATCGAGCAGTTCGCGCGCGCGCCGCGTGCGTTCGAGTTCGGGCAGGTTGGGCGCGTCGGTCTCGAACTTCGCTTCCATCGACTTAAAGCGCGTCACCGAATCCTGAATGGACTTCTGGCGCTTCGAGAACTCGGCTTCGATCTTGGCGTCGGCGGCCTTGGCCAGTTTCGACTCGGTCATCAGGCGTTCGGTGAAAACAAAGCCGATCCTGCTCGGCGCGTTTTGCGCCTGGGCCAGCGAGCATGCGCACAAAGCCAGCAAGGCGAGGTGCTTGGGCCAGGAGGCAGTCACAGTGTTCAACATAGTTCTCCGCAATCTAAAAGGGAAACGCTCGCGTGGCGCGATCAGAAACCGGTACCCATCTGGAACTGGAAGCGTTCCAGGCGATCGCCAGGTTTCGCGTTCAAAGGCTTAGCATAACTCAACTTGAGCGGACCGACCGGCGAAATCCAGCTCACGCCCAAGCCGGCCGAGTAACGCAATTCGTTCAAGCGGATTTTCTGCTCTTCGCTGTAGACCTGGCCGGCGTCGGCAAAGCCGAACCAGCGCAGGCTGCGGTCGGCGCCGCTGCCCGGGAATGGCATCTGCAGTTCGGCATTGCCGATGATGCGCTTGGCGCCGCCGACAGCGTCGTTGTTGCGGTCGACCACGCCGAGCGAGGAGCTCAGGTAACCGCGCACCGAACCGATGCCGCCGCCGTAGAAATTCTTGAAGACCGGGTACGGGCTTTTCCGGATGCCGTGGCCATAATCGAATTCGCCGCGCAGCGCCAGGGTGATCTTGTTGGTGATCGGACGGTACCATTCCTGGTTGTAGACCGCGCGGTAGTATTTGGTGTCGCCGACCAGGTCCAGTTCGAGGTTGACCCGCTGGTAGCGGCCAGCCGATGGCGTGATGGCGCTGTCGCGGCTGTCGCGCTGCCAGGCGGCAGTGAACGGCAAAGCGTTGGTGGTGGCGCTGCCGATGCCGCTCTCGGTGCCGTTGATCTGGCGCACATATTCCAGGTAGCGGGTCGGGCTGGTGGCATCGGTGTCGATGGTGGTGCGTTCCAGGCCCACGCCGAAGTACACGGTGTCGGTTTCGGAGAACGGCACGCCGTAGCTCACGCGGCCACCGGTTTGCTTGACCTTGTAGGTACCGATGTTGAGCGCCGGCGGGTTCAGGGTACGCAGGTACAGCTCGAACTGCTGCGACACGCCGTCTTCGGTAAAGTAGGGATTGGTGTGCGAGAAGGCGATGGTGCGGCTGTATTTGCTCGTGTTCAGATCGATGCCGACCGTGTTGCCGCTACCGGCAAAGTTGGCCTGCTGGATCGACGCGGTGAAGGTGAATTTTTCCGCCTGCGAGAACGAGCCGCCGATCAGGAAGTTACCGGTCGGTTTTTCGGTCACGGTCAGGTTGACGTCGACCTGGTCGGAAGTGCCCTGCGCTTCCGGCGTGTCGATGGTCACGTCCTTGAAGTAGCCGAGGCGGTCGACACGGTCGCGCGACATCTTGATCTTGTTGCCGTCGTACCAGGAACCCTCGAACTGGCGGAACTCGCGCCGGATGACTTCATCGCGCGTGGTGGTATTGCCGGCGATGTTCATGCGGCGCACGTAAGCGCGCTTGCCCGGATCGACAAAGAAGGTGAATGCGACTTCGCGCTTTTCGCGGTTGATTTCCGGGTTGGCGTTGACGTTGGCGAAGGCATAGCCGAAGGTTCCCATGCGGTCCGAAATGAGCTTATTACTGGCCGTGAGCAGTTCGCCCGAATAGGTCTGGCCCACGCGCAGGCGCACCAGTTCCTTGAGCTCTTCCTCGCGCCCGAACATTTCGCCTTCGAGCTTGATGCCGGAGACGGTGTACTTCTCGCCTTCGGTGATGTTGATGGTCAGGTAGATGTCTTTTTTGTCGGGCGTGATCGAGACCTGGGTCGATTCCACGTTCGCTTCCAGGTAGCCGCGGTTCAGGTAGAACGACTTGATCGACTCGATGTCGCCGGTCAGCTTGGTCTTGGAATACTGGTCGGCCTTGGTGTACCAGGTGAACCAGCCGGAGGTACCGAGCTGCAGGACTTCGCGCAAGTCCTTGTCCGAGAAGGTCTTGTTGCCGACGATGCTGATCTGCTTGATGCGCGCGACCTCGCCCTCGTCCACATTGAACATGACGGTCACGCGATTGCGTTCGATTGGCGTGACGGTGGTGGTGATCTTGACGCCGTACAGGCCGTGCGACAGGTACTGGCGCTTGAGCTCCTGCTCGGCGCGGTCGACCGAAGCCTTGTCGAAAATCTTGGTCTCGCCGACGCCGATTTCCTTGAGCGCCTTGACCAGCACGTCCTTTTCGAATTCCTTGGTGCCGGTGAAGTCCACGGTGGCGATCGCCGGGCGTTCCTCGACCAGCACGACCAGTACGCCCTTTTCTTCTTCCAGGCGCACGTCCTTGAAGAAGCCGGTGGCGTACAGCGCCTTGATGGCGGCGATGCTCTTTTCATCGTTGAACGTTTCGCCCACGCGCACCGGCAGGTAGCTGAACACGGTGCCGGCTTCGGTACGCTGGATGCCCTCGACCCGGATATCCTTGACCACGAACGGATTCACTGCAAGGGCTTGTCCGGCGCACAGCGCCAGGACGGCAGCGCCGATTAAGCTACGACGAAAGAAAGGCAAGGCAAAACGTTCAGAATTTAATTTCATTGGGGTTATTCAATGGGTCAATCGTTTGGACAACGTACATATGTATTCGCGGGAGGCGCAGGCGCCGGACGCAGCAGGCGCATCGTATCATTGAAGAGCGCCAGCGCCATCAGCATCACCAAAAACACGACGCCGGCGCGCTGCGCCAGCTCGACGATCCGGTCCGGCAGACGGCGCCCGGTCAAAACTTCCAGCGAATAATACAGCAAAAGACCACCGTCCAGAACCGGAATTGGTAACAGATTCATCACCCCCAGACTGACGCTGACGACGGCAATAAAGCTCAAAAATTCGATCGGTCCCATGCGCGCGGTCTTGCCGGCGTAGTCGGCAATCGTGACCACGCCGGTCAGATTGGCGAGCGACACCTGCCCGGTGACCATCTTGCCGATCATTTTCACGCTCATCACGCTTTGCTGCCAGGTCATCCTGGCGCCGGCCAGCACGGCGTCGGCCGGGCCGAGGGCGACCTTGACCATCTCGAACAAGGACAGCAATTCGGCATTGATGCGATAGCGATTAGTATCTTTATTCAATTCCGGTGTGACCGCCAGGGTCAGGGCGCGGCCATCGCGCTCGATCCCGAATTCGAGGGTGCGGCCGCACGATTGGGCGATCAAGGCCATCAGCGCGGCGCCATCGGCCAGCGGCTTGCCGTCGACCTTGACCACGCGGTCACCAGGGCGCATCCCTGCCCTGGCGGCCGGACCGGTGGCATCGGGAATCTTGCCGATCGAAACCGGCGCGCGGAACATGGAGATGCCGAGCTCGCCGAGCAGGTCGCCTTCGGCATCCTTGCCGGCCAGGGCGGCCGGCGCCAGGGTGGCGCTGTAGCGCGCCCCGCCCGGCTGGGCCGCGTCGAGGCGGACGCCGCCCTTGTCGAGCACCGCTTTCAGGACTTCCCAGCGCAGCTCGGTAAAGGTCGTCACCGGCACGCCGTTGACACCGACAATGCGGTCGCCTCCGCGCAGGCCGGCCTGGAAGGCGGGTGTGGTCTCGGCCATGGCGCGCACGCGGGTGCCCACCTCGTCCATGCCCACCATATAGAGACCGCCGAACACGGCGATAGCCAGCAGGAAGTTGGCGACCGGGCCGGCCGCCACGATGGCGATGCGCTGCCACACGTTCTTGCGCGTGTATTCGCGGGCCTGGTCGGCTTCGGTGGTGGCGCGGGTGTCCGGATCGCGGTCGTCCAGCATGCGCACATAGCCGCCCAGCGGGAGCATGGAAATGACCCACTCGGTCTGGTCGGCCCCGAAACGGCGCGACCAGATGACCTTGCCGAAGCCGAGCGAGAAGCGCAGCACCTTGACGCCGCACAGGCGGGCCACCGTGTAGTGACCCAGTTCGTGAAAAATGATCAGCGGTCCCAGCGAACACAGAAACGCCAGGAGGGTGGTGAAGAACGTCATCTGGCCAGGCCGGCGACGATGCTGCCGGCGGCGGCGCGGGCGCGCGCATCGCACGCCATCACGGCGCCGATGCTGCTGGCCGCTTCATGCGGGTTCTCGTGCATGACGCGCGCGATCACCCTGTCGATGTCGCGAAAGCCGATGCGGCGCTCCAGGAAAGCTTGCACCGCCACTTCGTTGGCCGCGTTGAGCAGGGCCGGCGCGGTGCCGCCCGCTTCAAGCGACTCGAAGGCCAGCGCCAGGCAGGGAAAGCGCGCAAAATCGGGCTTGTAAAATTGCAGGGTGCCAATGCTGGTCAGGTCGAGCTGGGCCACGCCGGACTCTATGCGCTCGGGAAATGCGAGGGCGTTGGCGATCGGGGTGCGCATGTCGGGGTTGCCCAGTTCGGCGATGACGGAGCCATCCACATAGGACACCATCGAATGGATCACGCTTTGCGGATGGATCACCACCTCGATCAGCGCGGCGGGCGCGCCGAACAGCCAGTGCGCCTCGATCACTTCCAGGCCCTTGTTCATCATGGTGGCCGAGTCGACCGAAATCTTGCGCCCCATGACCCAGTTCGGGTGCTTGCAGGCTTCGTCGGGGGTGACATGTTCGAGCGTCTCGACCGCGCGGTTCAGGAACGGGCCGCCCGAGGCGGTCAGGAGGATCTTGGCCACGCCGGCCGCGCCGGGCTGGCGCGCATACGATTGCGGCAGGGACTGGAAAATCGCATTGTGCTCGCTATCGATCGGCAGCAAGGTGGCGCCGTGCTCGTGCACCGCATCCATGAACAACTGGCCGGACATGACCAGCGCTTCCTTGTTCGCGAGCAAAATCTTCTTGCCAGCACGGGCCGCTGCCAGGGTCGGGGCCAGGCCGGCGGCGCCGACGATGGCGGCCATCACGGTGTCGGTGTCGGCGCTGGCGGCGATCGAACACAGGGCCGCTTCGCCGTGTTCGACCTGGGTGCGCAGGTCGCGCTCGCGCAGCAGGACGGTCAGGCGGGCGGCGGCATCGGCACTACCGACCACGGCGCGCGCCGGACGGAAGCGCGCGCACTGCTCGGCCAGCTCTTCCACTTTCGAATGCGCGCTGAGCGCATACACTTGGTATTGATCGGGGTGACGTGCAAGCACGTCCAGGGTGGACACGCCAATCGAACCGGTCGCGCCTAGAATGGTGATGCGTTGCATAATTTTATACTTTCAAGCGACTTTCAAGCGACTTTCAGCGTCTTTCAGAGCAGCCCGGTATGGATCAGGGCCGCGAGCGGCAGCACCGGGATCAGGGCATCGATCCGGTCGAGCACGCCGCCATGGCCCGGCAGCAGCTTGCTGCTGTCCTTGACGCCGGCGCGGCGCTTGAGCTGGGATTCGAACAGGTCGCCGACCACGCTGGCGGCGACGATCACCACCAGTACCGCCAGCGCACCGGCCCAGCCCAATTTGGCCTGGAGGGCGACGGCGAAGGTGTCGGCCAGCACGGGACCGCCGAACAGGATCGAGGCGCTGGCGATCAGCAGCACGGCGATGCCGCCGCCGATGGCGCCTTCCCACGATTTGCCGGGCGAAATCGAGGGCGCCAGCTTGCGCTTGCCGAAGGCCTTGCCCGAGAAGTAAGCGCCGATGTCGGCAATCCAGACCAAGGCCAGCACCGACAGCAGGTACACCGCCGAGTGCTTGAAGAACACCACGATGGCGGCAAAACACGCCACGATGGTGATCGCATACATGGTGGCCAGCATGGTGTTGCGCCCGCCTTCGGCCGGCGGCAGGCCGGTCTTGAGCGAGGGCACGAAACGGAATAGCCACAGCAGGGTCGACAAGCCGAACCAGAACTTGACGGCGCTGTTATCGCGGTACAGGAAGGCGTAGGCAAAGGCCGCGCTCCAGAACAGGGCGACCAGGAAGGCTTGCTTGCGCGACGACTTGAACAGCTGAAAGCTTTCGGTGACAGCGGCCGTGAGGAACAGCAGCACCACCGCGGCGAAGGCGGGGTAATAGCCGCCGAACAGCACCCCCAGCAAGACGACAAGCAAGACGACGGCGGTGATGATCCGGGTAATTAGCATCAGCTTTTCTTTTCAGCCAGTTGATCGCCCGTGCGCCCGAAGCGGCGCTCGCGGCTTTGATAGGACGCGATGGCCGCGTCCAGGGACTCGATCGAAAAATCGGGCCAGTAAGTGTCGGTGAAATACAGTTCCGAATAGGCCAGTTGCCACAGCAGGAAATTGGAAATGCGCTCTTCCCCGCCGGTGCGGATGAACAGGTCGGGCTCGGGCGCGTAGGCCATGGCCAGGTGCCTGGCCAACTGCTCTTCGCTAAAACTGCTCAGGCCCGGATTGGCGGCCACCATCTTGCTGCTCGCTTGCATGATGTCCCAGCGGCCGCCGTAATTGGCGCAGATCGTCACCGTCAGACGCGTATTGTTGGCGGTGCGGCGCTCGGCCGAGGCGATCATATCTTGCAGCTTGGAATCGAAACGCGACAAATCGCCTACGACTTTCAGGCGAATATTGTTCGCGTGCATCTTCGCCACTTCCCTTTCGAGCGCGGTGACGAACAGGCGCATCAGAAGCGACACTTCTTCTTCGGGGCGACGCCAGTTTTCGGACGAAAAGGCGAACAGGGTGAGGTACTCGATGCCGCGCTGGATGCAAGCTTCCACGCAGCCGCGCACGGCTTCGACACCCTTGACGTGGCCAGCCACGCGCGGCAAGAAGCGCTTGGTGGCCCAGCGGCCGTTGCCGTCCATGATGATGGCCACATGGCGCGGCACGCGGGCTACTTCGGGTACTGCTGTCGTCGAACTTTTATAGATCATAAATCCAGACTATCTAGAACAAATGCATGGGAAGCGGACGCTTGGGTCCACCTCCGCGTGGGCAGACCCTGCCTTCGCGTCCTCTTACTCTACACCGTCAGGACTTCTTTTTCTTTTTCAGCAACCAGTTTATCGACATCGATAACGAACTTGTCTGTCAGTTTCTGGATTTCTTCGGATGCACGACGCTCGTCATCTTCCGAGCACGCCTTGTCCTTGACCAGCTTTTTCAGCGATTCGTTGGCATCGCGGCGGATGTTGCGGATCGCGATCTTGGCATCTTCCGCCTCGCTCTTGACCAGCTTGACCATTTCCTTGCGGCGTTCCTCGGTCAGCGGCGGAGTCGGCACGCGGATCATGTCGCCCTGCGACGATGGATTCAGACCGAGGTCGGCATCGCGGATGGCTTTTTCGACCGTGGTCAGCATCTTCTTTTCCCACGGCTGCACGCCGATGGTGCGGGCGTCGATCAGGGTCACGTTGGCGATCTGGGTCAGCGCCGTGGCCGAACCGTAGTAATCGACCATGACGTGATCGAGGATGCCGGTGTGGGCGCGGCCGGTGCGGACCTTGCCCAGGTCGGCCTTGAGGGTGTCGATCGACTTGTTCATGCGCTCTTGCGCGTTTTTCTTGACGTCAGCGATAGTCATGCTGCTCTCCTGTAGCTCTGAATGATATTAAACGTGTACCAGTGTACCTTCGTCTTCGCCCATGATCACGCGTTTGAGCGCGCCCGGCTTGACGATGGAAAACACCTTGATCGGCAGCTTCTGGTCGCGGCACAGCGCGAACGCGGTCGCATCCATCACCTGCAAGTGCTTGGAAATGGCTTCGTCGAAAGTGATCGACTCGTAGCGCGTGGCGTTCGGGTCCTTTTTCGGGTCGGCGGTGTAGACACCGTCGACCTTGGTGGCCTTGAGCACGATTTCGGCACTGATTTCCGAACCGCGCAAGGCGGCGGCGGTATCCGTGGTGAAGAAGGGATTGCCGGTGCCGGCGGCGAACACGACGACCTTGCCTTCTTCCAGGTATTGCAGCGCTTTCGGGCGCACGTAAGGCTCGACCACCTGCTCGATGGCGATGGCCGACATGACGCGGGCGACGATGCCGACGTGGCGCATGGCGTCGGCCAGGGCCAGCGCGTTCATCACGGTGGCCAGCATGCCCATGTAATCGGCGGTGGCGCGGTCCATGCCCTGGGCGCCGGGAGCGACGCCGCGGAAGATGTTGCCGCCGCCAATGACGACGGCCAGTTCCACACCAAGGTTCGCTACTTCCGCGACATCGGCGACCATGCGCTCGATCGTGGCGCGGTTGATGCCGTATGGATCATCGCCCATCAGTGCTTCGCCAGACAATTTCAGGAGTACGCGTTTGTAGGCTGGTTTCGACATGGGGGTGGGCTCCAAAAAATGACGGTTTGTATTCGGTCTTGCCGTGCGCACACTTTCATGTGCACAGATTAAAAAAACGGGCCTTCCGGCCCGCTTTCACACTTACTGCTTGTTAGCAGCCATTTGCGCCGCAACCTCTGCAGCGAAATCGTCTTGCTTTTTCTCGATGCCTTCACCAACAACATACATCGTGAATGCTTTCACGGTGGTGTTTTTTTCTTTCAGCATCTGTTCGATCGACTGCTTGTCGTTCTTCACGAATGCCTGGTTCAGCAGCGAGACTTCTTTCAGGTACTTCTGGATCGAGCCTTCCAGGCGCTTGGCCAGGATTTCCGGCGACTGCACCGGCTTGCCTTCGGCAACGGCTTTGTCCGCATCTTCCTGAGCTTTCAGGGCAGCGACCGAACGCTCTTTTTCGATCAATTCGGCAGGCACCTGGTCCGACGACAGCGACACTGGCTTCATGGCAGCGATGTGCATGGCCAGGTCTTTACCGACTTGCTCGTCGGCGCCGTCGAAGTCGACCATCACGCCGATACGGCCGGAGTGCAGGTAGGAAGCGAGCTTGGCGGTGGTTTCGAAACGCTGGAAGCGGCGGATCGACATGTTTTCGCCGATTTTACCGATCAGGGCGCTACGCACTTCGTCCAGGGTCTTGCCGTCGAGCGGCAGGGCCAGCAGGGCGGCGACGTCGGCAGGGTTGTGTTCCGCGACCAAACGGGCAGCGTTGTTCGCCAGTGCCATGAACTCATCGTTCTTGGCAACGAAGTCGGTTTCGCTGTTAATTTCGAGCAGGGCGCCAATGCCACCGTTGATGTAAGCCGTGACCACGCCTTCGGCGGTGATACGCGAAGCGGCCTTGCCAGCCTTGGTACCCAGCTTGACGCGCAGGATTTCTTCGGCACGGCCCATGTCGCCTTCGGCTTCGGTCAGTGCTTTTTTGCATTCCATCATCGGTGCGTCGGTTTTCGCGCGCAGTTCGCCTACCATCGCTGCTGTAATCGCTGCCATGTGTTTCTCCTAAATTTGTGACATATTCTGTTTAAAAAAAAGGGGGAGCTGCTGCTACCCCTTTTGATTTCCGCGGCGCCTCAGGGCGCCTGAAGCAATTAAGCCTGCTCGGAGACTTCGACGAACTCGTCGCCAGCCGATTTAACCAGTTCAACGATTTCGTTGGAGGCGTTTGCACGGCCTTCCAGGATCGCATCAGCAACGCCACGGGCGTACAGCATGATCGCTTTGGACGAATCGTCGTTGCCTGGAATGACGTGGGTCACGCCTTCTGGCGAGTGGTTGGTATCGACGATGCCGATAACAGGGATGCCCAGCTTGCCGGCTTCGGTGATCGCACCTTTGTGGTAGCCGACGTCGACGACGAAGATTGCGTCAGGAACGCCGCCCATGTCCTTGATACCGCCGATGGCTTTTTGCAGCTTGGTCATCTCGCGCTGGAACATCAGGCCTTCTTTTTTCGACAGCTTCTCAACCGAACCGTCTTCAACCTGAGCTTCCATGTCTTTCAGGCGCTTGATCGAGGTCTTGATGGTTTTGAAGTTGGTCAGCATGCCGCCCAACCAGCGCTGGTCGACGAAAGGAACGCCGGCGCGTGCAGCTTCAGCGGCGATGATTTCGCGCGCTTGACGCTTGGTGCCGACCATCAGGATCGTGCCGCGGTTCGACGCGACTTGCTTGATGGTTTTCATGGCTTCCTGATACATACCCATCGTCTTTTCCAAGTTGATGATATGGATCTTGTTGCGGTGACCGAAAATGAACGGCGCCATTTTTGGGTTCCAAAAACGGGTTTGGTGACCGAAGTGGACACCGGCTTCCAGCATTTCACGCATTGTTACGGACATGTAATTCTCCAGGGTTGGGTCTGGAATCCGGTCAGTCACCATACAGGCACCCTTTGCGACCGGATTCGCGATTTTAACAAGATTTGTGGCATTTCATAAACAACATTGCCCGAAAGCGAATTCAAGCAACCCGAGATTCTAACCGTATTCGGGGATTATTTCAAGTCCCCCGTCGTTCCCGCGCAGGCGGGAACCCAAGTTCGTGCCGCAACCGCTGAGCGAGCAACTTAGGTTCCCGCCTCTCCAGGAACTAGTCTTTGCCGCTAATTTGAGCAGCTTTGCGACTACAAACCTCGAAACCGTCGCTCCCGCGCAGGCGGAAACGCATGCGTTTCCCCCATAGCACCGTCGATATACGAATGTGCTATGGATTCCCGCCTGCGCGGGAAGTCATTTCTGCCAATGGCAGGAATGACGGAGCTTAGGTTAGCGCCATTTGGAAGCGCCCTCGCACTTTGCACAGTTCCAAGAGATTTGAGGAGTTTCATAGAAACTGGGACCTGCGCGGGAACGACGGATTGCGGCGCTATCCCTTATAATGGTCGCCATATTTGCACGGGTTTTCGCACCATCCTCCCGCTGTTACTGATTCTTACCGCTCTCTTGCTGATTGCCAACTTATGTCCAACATCTCGATCAAAACTCCCGCCGACATCGAAGGCATGCGCATCGCCGGCCGCCTCGGCTCCGAAGTGCTCGACTACATCACGCCCTTCGTGAAGGTCGGCGTCACCACGGGCGAACTCGATCGTCTTTGCCACGAATACATGGTGAACGTGCAGGGCACCATCCCGGCCCCGCTGAACTATTGCCCGCCGGGCTACACGCCCTACCCGAAAGCCATCTGCACCTCCGTCAACGACGTGATCTGCCACGGCATTCCGGGCGATAAAGTGCTCAAGGATGGCGACATGGTCAACCTCGACATCACCGTCATCAAGGATGGCTACCACGGCGACAACAGCCGCATGTTCCTGGTCGGCAAGCCAACCATCCTGGGCAAGCGCCTCTCCGAAGTGACCTACGAATGCATGTGGCTCGGCATTGCCCAGGTCAAGCCGGGCGCGCACCTGGGCGATATCGGCCACGTGATCCAGCAACACGCCGAAAAGAATGGTTACAGCGTGGTGCGCGAATTCTGCGGCCACGGCATCGGCAAGGTCTTCCACGAAGAGCCGCAGGTACTGCACTACGGCCGTCCGGGCACCCTGGAGCGCCTGGAAGCGGGCATGATCTTCACCATCGAACCGATGATCAACGCCGGCCGCCGCGAGATCAAGGAAATGGGCGATGGCTGGACCATCAAGACCAAGGACAAGAAACCGTCCGCCCAATGGGAACATACGATCCTGGTCACCGAGACCGGCTATGAAGTGCTGACCGTCTCGGCCGGCTCGCCGCCGCCGCCGGCCTTCATCACCCAGGCCAGCGCCGCCGTCACGGCCTGAGGCCAGCCCGCCATGCCCGCCGCCGCGCTCAAGAAGCAATCCCGCGACCTCCTCAAGCAAAGGCTGAAGGCGGAGCGGGCGTTGCTGATCGCCGCCTTCCGCGCCGACGGCAAGCCCGAAAAGCTGCTGCGCGGCCTGCGCCACAGCGTCGACGAGGTGCTCACCGAAGCGTGGCAAACGGTCGGCCTGCCCGCCTCCACCGCGCTGGTGGGCGTGGGCGGCTACGGGCGCGGCGAACTGTTTCCCTACTCCGATGTCGACTTGCTGATCTTGCTGGGCGAACCCGCCGACGCCATCACCCGGGCCAAGCTGGAAGAGCTGGTGCAGATGTTGTGGGACCTGGGCCTGGAAATCGGCCACAGCATCCGCACCATCGACGAGTGCATGAGCGAGTCGAAGGCCGACATCACGGTGCAAACGAGCTTGCTCGAAGCGCGCCTGGTGTGCGGCGATGCGATCTTGTTCGAGCAACTGCAGGAACGCTACCTCGGCGCGCTCGACCCGCGCGCGTTTTTCCACGCCAAGGCGGCCGAAATGCGCCTGCGCCACGCCAAATACGAAGACACGGCCTTCTCGCTCGAACCGAACGTCAAGGAAAGCCCGGGCGGCCTGCGCGACCTGCAAGTGATCCTGTGGGTGGCCAAGGCGGCCGGCCTGGCCAATTCCTGGGGCCAGCTGGCCACGCGCGGGCTGATCACCCAGACCGAAGCGCGCCAGCTGATGGAAAAGGAGCGCGCCTTCAAGGATATCCGCGTGCGTCTGCACCTGCACGCCAACCGGCGCGAAGACCGCCTGGTATTCGATGTGCAAACGCCGATCGCGGAAAGCTTCGGCCTGAAAACCACCGGCGAAGGCATCAATGCGCGCCGCGCCAGCGAATACCTGATGCAACGCTACTACTGGGCGGCCAAGACGGTCACCCAGCTCAATACCATCATGCTGCAGAATATCGAGGCGCAGCTGTTCCCCGAGGCTAACGAGGCCGAGGCGATCAACGAGCGCTTCAATGATGTCAACGGCCTGATCGACATCGCGTACGACGACACGTTTACCAGACAGCCCTCGACGGTGCTGGAAGTGTTCGTGCTGATGACGGAGCACCCTCACCTCAAGGGCATGACGGCGCGCACCATGCGCGCGCTGTGGCACGCGCGCTTCGAGATCGATGCCAAGTTCCGCGAAGATCCGGTCAACCGCGCCCTCTTCCTGCGCATCCTGCAAGCGCCGGTGGGCCTGGTGCACGCGCTGCGGCGCATGAACGATACCAGCGTCCTGGGACGCTACCTGCCGAATTTTCGCCGCATCGTGGGCCAGATGCAGCACGACCTGTTCCATGTGTACACCGTCGACCAGCATATCCTGATGGTGGTGCGCAACATGCGCCGCTTCACGATGACCGAGCACGCGCACGAATACCCGTTCTGCAGCCAGCTGATCGCCAACTTCCGCAAGTCCTGGCTGCTGTATGTCGCCGCGCTGTTCCACGACATCGCCAAGGGCCGTGGCGGCGACCATTCCAAGCTCGGCACCGTGGACGCCGCCCAGTTCTGCGAAGACCACGCCATCGGCTCGGAAGATACCGAGCTGGTGGTGTTCCTGGTCGAAAACCACCTGACCATGTCCCAGGTCGCGCAAAAACAAGACCTGTCGGACCCGGACGTGATCGAAAGCTTCGCCAAAGTGGTCAAGGACGAGCGCCACCTGACCGCGCTGTACCTGCTCACCGTGGCCGACATTCGCGGCACCAGCCCCAAGGTGTGGAACGCGTGGAAAGCCAAGCTGCTCGAAGACCTGTACCGCGTGACCTTGCGCGTGCTGGGGGGCGAGCCGCATTCGGCCGACCGCGAACTGAAAAACCGCCAGGAAGAAGCGATGGCCACCTTGCGCCTGTACGGCTTGCCCGACATCGCCCATGTCGACTTGTGGAAGCAGCTCGACGTCGCCTATTTTTTGCGCCACGACGCTTCCGATATCGCCTGGCAAACCCGCTGTCTGTGGGATAAGCTGGGCAGTGCCACGCCGGTCGTCAAATGCCGCCTGGCGCCGATTGGCGAAGGCTTGCAGGTGGCCGTGTATGTCAAGGACCAGCCCGACCTGTTCGCGCGCATCTGCAGCTATTTCGACCGCAAGAATTTCAGCATTCTCGACGCCAAGATCCACACCACCCGGCACGGCTACGCGCTCGATACCTTCATGGTGACCGAGCAAAGCTTCGCCAAGAGCTACCGCGACATCATCAACCTGATCGAGCACGAGATTTGCGAACTGCTCACTTCGCAGGCGCCCTTGCCGGCGCCCACGCGCGGACGGCTGTCGCGCCTGTCGCGCACCTTCCCGCTCACGCCGACGGTCGATTTGCGGCCCGACGAGCGCGGCCAGTATTACCTGCTGTCCATCGCGGCCAACGACCGCACCGGGCTGCTGTATGCCATCGCCAACGTGCTCGCGCGCTACCGCATCAACCTGCACACGGCCAAGATCATGACCCTGGGCGAGCGGGTGGAAGACGTGTTCCTGGTCGATGGCGCCGTGCTCAACAACGCGCGCAACCAGATCCAGCTCGAAACCGACCTGCTCGATGCGCTGCGCGTGTGATTTTTACCAATTTCCCTTTCCAGTAACCCTTTAAGTAACCTTAAAAGCAAGCCATGACTGAATTAGTACGCCTCTCCAAACGCATGTCCGAACTGGGGCTCTCGTCGCGCCGCGAAGCCGATGAATGGATCGCCCGCGGCTGGGTGCGGGTCGATGGCCAGGTCATCTCCGAACTGGGCAGCAAAGTGCTGCCGCACCAGAAAATCACCGTCGAACGCCAGGCCGCGGCCGAGCAATCCAAGCGCGTTACCGTGCTGATCAACAAGCCGATGGGCTATGTCAGCGGCCAGGCCGAAGATGGCTACACCCCGGCCGTGGCGCTGATCAAGGCCGAGAACCGCTGGGCCGACGACCCGTCGCCGGAAACCTTCCACCCGACCCAATTGCGTTCGCTGGTGCCGGCCGGACGGCTCGACATCGATTCGGTCGGCTTGCTGATCCTGACCCAGGACGGACGTGTAGCCAAGACCCTGATCGGGCAGGATACCGCCATCGAAAAGGAATACCTGGTGCGGGTGCAGTACACCAAGGAAGGCAAGCTGCCGGAATCGGACCTGAAGAAGCTGTGCTTCGGCCTGTGGATGGATGGCAAGCCGCTGCTGGCGGCCAAGGTGCGCTGGCAGAATGACGACCAGCTCAGCTTCACCCTGAGAGAAGGCAAGAAGCGCCAGATCCGCCGCATGTGCGATATGGTGGGATTGAAAGTCATTGGTCTGAAGCGCGTACGCATCGGCAAGGTCAAGCTGGGCGACCTGCCGGTCGGGCAATGGCGTTACCTGCGGCCTGACGAGCAGTTCTGAGCGCCCCTCTGCGATCACTTTTTTGTCATCCGCGATGTCCGCTTTGGGATTAGACGGCTCTTGAACTGACGACCATACTCTGCTGGCGAGCCGTGGCACACCATGGCCGTACCGCCGCCCACAGGCGGCGGTCCACCAATGGAGATTGCCAATGTCAAGACAACCGATCATCCCGGCGGGCGGGCTCGCCGCCTGCCTCGCCGCACTGTTCCTGCCCGCCCTCGCCAGCGCCGCCTCGACCACCTTCATCAATCCGGTGGGGCCGAGCACCGCCTCCTCGGCCGATCCCCACGTCATGCGCCACAGCGATGGCAATTACTACTTCGTGTCGACCGCGCCCGGCTGGGACAAGCTGGAGCTGCGCAAGTCGCCCTCGCTGTCGGGCATCGGCGCGCGCACGCCGGTCACCGTGTTCGTCAAGACCGCCGCCTGCAGCGGCAATCACTGCACCAGCAAGGAAATCTGGGCGCCCGAGATCAACCATATCAACGGCGCCTGGTACATCTATTTTTCGGGCGCCGGCACCGACAACCAGCACCGCGTGTTCGCCATCCGCAACCCCAACGCCGACCCGACCACAGGCACCTGGAGCGCGCCGGTCAAGGTAGCCGACAGCGAGGATAGCTGGGCGATCGACCAGACCGTGGCCGACATCAACGGCCAGCTTTACATGGCCTGGTCGGACATCTCGGGCGGACAACCGCAGCGCATCAAGATCGCGCGCATGAGCAGCCCGACGACGCTCATCGGCAAGGGCGCGATCATTTCCACTCCGACCCTGGCCTGGGAAAAATCCGGCGCGGCGGTCAACGAGGGGCCGGCATTCATCGTGCATGGCAACAAGGTGCACCTGAGTTTCTCGGCCAGCGGCTGCTGGACCGACGACTACAAGCTCGGCCTGCTCACCGCCAACCTGGGCGCGGACCTGACCATGCCGTCCAACTGGAGCAAGGCAGCCACGCCGATCCTACAAAAGGGCAATGGCGCCTTCGGCCCCGGCCACAACAGTTTTACCAAGTCGCCCGACGGCACCGAAGACTGGATCGTCTACCATGCCAATCCGGCCACCGGCCAGGGCTGCGGCGACGCGCGCACCACGCGCATCCAGAAGGTGAGCTGGAACGGCGACCTTGCCGTGATCGGCACGCCTGCCGCCGCCGGCGCCCCAGTGACCCGCCCGTCCGGCGAGGGAAGCGGCACCATCTGGTACCGCGTGCGCAACGAGGCCAGCGGCAAGGTGATGAGCATCGACCGCGCCGCCGCAGCCAACGGCGCCGCCATCTGGCAATACACCAACCTCAACAATTCGGATCAGCTATGGTCGCTCGACCCGGTCGACGGCGCCTGGTTCAAGCTCAGCTCGAACTACAACGGCAATGTGGTCGGCGTGGCCGGCAGCAGCACGGCGCCCGGCGTGGCGGTCAAGACCTATCCGTACGCGGCCACCTATAACCAGCAGTGGCTGCTGGTGCCGGGCAACACCCAATATGTCGGCGTGCGCAACCGCAACAGCGGACTGATGCTCGACAACAAGGATGGCAGTCTGCTCGACGGCGCCGTGATCCAGCAGTGGAGCGCCAACGGGCTGGCGCCGCAACGCTGGCGCCTGGAGCGGGCCAACTGATCGTCATCGTAGCGGCCCGGTCGTCGCGGGCAGTCGGGTCGGGTGCGGCCTGCCCAATAGCTCCAATCTGGGCGGCAACGGCGGGCGCTTACCACTCATACGGCTCCGTCCGTTTATGCTTTGGCCACGGGCGGAACGTTGGCTTGTATCCGGGCGGCATTTCATAAGGATTGTCGCGCGCGAATTCGCCTGAGTACACGGCGTCCTCCAGCTGATGCAACTCGACGTTGAAGTCCCCGGCCGGCGTGTGCGCAAGTGGATCTTCGCTCACTTGATCGACCATGTCCGGCCAGGGACCGTCTGCGTCGTCGGACAAGGTTTGTTCACCGGCATCGGCACGCTTGTCGCTCCCTGACGCCATACCTGAAACTGGCCCGGATGGTGCGGATGCGGCGCCTACCGTCCTGCCGCAAGAGGGCTGTGCGACGGCGGGCATCAGCGGCGCGAGCAAGCCGAGCGGCAACCCGCGCCACGCGTCGGCGTAGCACACACTCGCACCGAAGCGCCCCCATTTTTCCCACGCATGTGGCGAGTACCATTCGAAAAACCATCGCATCATTTCTTCTTGCAATGCGGCATTCATCGCGGACGTGTACAAATTTGCGGCCCCGAAGGTCGCTGAACCAGGCTGCGCGTATCCATCCTCCACATCCGCCGCCGGACTATTCTTCAGTTCCCGATCCATGATCCTGCTCCTTAACGTAGATAATTCAGGCTGGCAGATAAGGACCGCGCCCGCAGGGGATCGACCCAAAAATAGCGGCCATCTTTACCACCCCTGATACGCCGCAGCAGTGACAACATCACTCGATCCCCGAGCGCCAGCATGCGCACTTCGTCGCGGTACTTCCGGTAAAGTTCATCTTTTCCAGCCGGCGAAGCGTGCAAGCCTACCCGTCCATCCTACCCCAGCTGAAAGCTGCGCTCGATAGCCGCGTCGATAATGGCGTGAAGGATCAGCATGGGTCTCTGATACGTAAAACTCATCGCCTGCAAAGCGTTCGATGGCACTGCGGCAAGGTACCAAAGGAAGACGCTACGCTCACCGCTACAATCGAGTGCGGGGTAACCCTCCGACAAGAGCATGATTGCCAACGGGACCGACCTGCCCTCGCCATTGGAAATGTCAATACATTGAAGACTCGCTTTCCTGCGAAAAGTTCGCTCGAAAATTTGCCAGCGCTTGTACAACGAAGGCCATTCCCAATTGGCATCGAGGCGTCCGGCACGACGGATATGGGGTTGGACCGCGGCTTGCCAGAGTCGCGCATCCGCCATTACGCCCTCATGAACGTGGATATCGGCAAACGATGTCCCGCCCGGCACAGGCAGTCGACTCGAGTGTGTGGAATGCATACGCGCTGGAAGAGTGGTTAAAGCGCGATTTTCTTCCAGCGGCCCGTGATTCGATAACGAAAAATACAACTCATCGTCAAAGATTCCCGCTGTTTTTCTGGCGCAACAGCCAGCCAGATCGAGCGCGCCAAACGCGCGTGGCACGGTGGCATTCCCCTTGCCCTCCGTGCCGGCTGCGGCGCCCTGCTACCGGGCCATTCGCTCGACGACGATTGCGGCAGCACCGCCGCCAGGCCGCTCAATCTGCCTGCGTTGACGCGCCACCGGCAAGCGCATGGACGGCGACGACGATGGCACCATCGTTAAGCGAAGGTGATTTGATTTGATATCGCGAACAACGACGGATAGCCAAATAGTCGCGCTACTTCGCTAGTGTGACGCCTGGGTTTGATCCGGCACCGAATCGCCCACAAAGGATGATTCGGCGCGGCCCGCAGGCGGGACTTGCTGATGCTTACTTATCGTCGCTGGCGATGAAACGGTAGGCCAGCGCACCGAGCAAGGCACCGATGATCGGCGCGACCCAGAACAGCCACAACTGGCCCACGGCCCAATCGCCCACGAACAGCGCCACGCCGGTGCTGCGCGCCGGGTTGACCGAGGTGTTGGTGACCGGAATGCTGATCAGGTGGATCAGGGTCAAGGCCAGCCCGATCGGCAGCGGCGCGAAGCCGGCCGGTGCGCGCTTGTCGGTGGCGCCCAGGATCACGATCAGGAAGAACATCGTCATGACCACTTCCGTCACCAGCGCCGCCAGCAGCGAGTAGCCGCCCGGCGAATGGGCGCCGTAGCCGTTCGAGGCAAACCCCTTGCTCACGTCAAAACCGGCGGTGCCGCTGGCGATGACGTACAGCACGCCTGCGGCGGCGATGGCGCCCACCACCTGCGCCACAATGTACGGCAGCAGTTTCGACGCAGGAAAGCGCCCGCCGGCCCACAAGCCGATCGACACCGCCGGGTTCAGGTGGCAACCCGAGATATGGCCGATGGCATACGCCATGGTGAGCACCGTCAGGCCGAAGGCCAGCGAGACGCCATGCAGCCCGATGCCGACGCCCGGAAACGCCGCCGCCAGCACGGCACTGCCGCAACCGCCAAGCACGAGCCAAAACGTTCCGAGAAATTCGGCGCTGTACTGTTTCATGAAATTATCCTTATTAAGTGAGATCGCGGCGCGACAGAGGAATCTGTAGCCCCAGAGCAAACATATTGCCACCTACAAATCATTATCGCAACAATAAAATTGCGGATTTATTCATGACGAAGCGGGCGGCAGGCTGCGCCGGCATCGCCTCAGGCCGCGCCCAGGCGTGGATAGGTGAACGCGATGAAGTGGATGCTGTTGAGCGCCAGATGGGTCAGGATGGCCGTTTCGATGCGCTTCGAGCGCAGGTAGGCGTACCCGTACCCCAGCCCCGCCAGGGCCGCCAGGCCGGCCAGCAGTGCCCCGCCGCGCGCGTGCGCAAGCCCGAACAGGAGCGCCGCCACGCACAGGGCGATCATCGGCCCGGCCTTCCAGCGGCGCATGGCGCGCGTCAGCTGCTCCTGGATGAAGCCGCGGAAGAACGCTTCCTCGGTCACGCAGGTAAACAGCAGATTGATCGCGATGAACCAAAGCGTGTAGGCGGACAGCTTGAGGTCCACGTCGACATAGCCCACCAGCAGCCCGACCGGCAGCACGATCAGCGGCGTGCCGAGGATGATCCAGTAATGCCGCCCGACCTCGCGCCATTGTTCACGCGTGCGGGCCGGTACGCAAAACAGCGCGAACAGAATCAGTCCGGCGGCGGCGGTATCGAAATTGAGCCGCTGCGTCACCGGGGCCGCCGCCGCGCTGATGACCAGATCGGACACCAGCGGCGGATTGACGAAGCCGGGAAAACGGTGCATCGACATGGCCAGCAGCATGCACCCCATCGCCACCATCAGCAGCACGTGCAGCGGCCCGCTCTTGCTGCGCCGCGCGCCATAGGCCAGCGCGCCCAGCGCGACGAGCGCCGCGATCGCTTGCAGGGATAGCAGGCCGGTCGCCACGCCGCTCGCGCACGCCAGGGTCAGCATGCACAGCCACGGCGGCAGCGCCAGTCCGGGACGCAGGGTCAGCGGAGCGAGCCAGGACGAACAAACCGCCAGCGCCAACAGGCCATAGGTCATTACCAGTGCGGCGGAAAGATGCATCATGTTTTTTACTCCGGGCGGGTGCGCATGCGCGCAAGGAAAGTTGCAAAATTCTAAATGATTAGCCGGCCGGAAGCAATGTGCCGCCGCGCAGCTGCGAGGATGGCCGATTGCGCCCCTGCCCCATTCATGGCACGATGCTCCCCCTGTACATTTTCATTGGAGCATCAATGCGCCGCGTTTCCGCACTCGCCATCGGCCTCGTCCTCGCCAGCCAGCCGGCCTTCGCCCAGAAACGCGCCGCCGGCGCGGCGACGACGCCGACGGTGGCCGAAGCGCCCCTGCGCGCCCACCTGTCCTTCCTGGCCGACGACATGCTCGAAGGGCGCGGCACCGGCCA
Organism: Massilia antarctica; assembly: GCF_015689335.1. Lineage (GTDB taxonomy): Bacteria > Pseudomonadota > Gammaproteobacteria > Burkholderiales > Burkholderiaceae_D > Telluria_A > Telluria_A antarctica. The sequence goes on from NZ_CP065053.1 coordinate 6,119,854, forward strand.
GCGCGGCGGCGAACTGGCCGTGCGCTACCTCGAAACCCAGGCCGCCGCCATCGGCCTGCTGCCCGGCGCCGGCAAGGGCTACCGCCAGTCCATAAAAATGGTCGGCACCAAGACCCTGCCTACCAGCACCGTGAGCTTCGAGGTGGGCGGCAAGACCCTGGCGCCCAGGCTGGGCACGGAGATCGTTTTCAGCAACGCCAGCGACAAGCCGAAAGTGCGCTTCGACGCGCCGCTGCTGTTCGTCGGCTACGGCATCACCGCGGAAGACGAACGCTGGGACGACTACGCGGGCACCGACGTCAAGGGCAAGCTCCTGATCGTGATGGTCAACGACCCCAAACCCACGGCGGCGGAACCGAACCGCTTCGGCGGCAAGTCGCTCACCTACTCGGGGCGCTGGATGTACAAGTACGAAGAAGCGCTGCGCCGCGGCGCGGCCGGCGTGCTGCTGATTCACACGACCGAGTCAAGCTCCTACCCGTGGAGCGTGCCGGCCAACGGCATGAGCAAGGAACAGTTCCACCTGGCCGGCGAAGGCAACGCGCTGCAAGGCTGGCTGCAGGAAGAGACGGCGCGCGCCCTGTTCGCCGCCGCCGGCCAGGATCTCGACGCCCTGCGCGCCAGGGCCGAGGTGCGCGGCTTCAAGGCGGTCGAATTGAAAGCGCGCGCCAGGGTCGCCGTCGACAGCGCCATCCGCGCGGTCGAACAGTTCAATGTGGCCGGGATCGTGCCCGGCACCGATCCGAAGCTCAAGAAGCAGGCCGTGATCTATTCGGCCCACTGGGACCACCTCGGCATCGACAGCGCCGACGGCAAGGCGGACCACATCTGGAATGGCGCGGTCGACAATGCCTCCGGCTCCGCCGCCCTGCTGGCCATGGCGCAGGCGGCGGTGCGCCAGCCGGCCCGCCGCACCCAGATTTTCCTTTGGCCGTGCGCCGAGGAACAGGGCCTGATCGGCAGCCTGGGTTACATGCGCGACCCTGTCTGGCCGCTGGCCGACACCGCGGCCGACCTGAATCTGGACAGCATGAACTTCGTCGGCCCCACGCGCGACATCGGCGTGGCCGGCGCGGAGCGCAGCAGCTTGTACGCCAGCGCCGCCAAGGTGGCCAAGGCCATGGGGATGCGCCTGGCGCCGCCGATTCCCGACCTGGGCGGGGCTTACTTCCGCGCCGACCATTTCAATTTCGCGAAAGCGGGCGTACCGGCGTTTAACGTCGGTTCGGCCGTGTTTTCGGGCGACGGCAGCTTCGACTTCGAGCATGACCACGACGCCTCGAGCGCGAAGATGGTCGGCTTCAAGAATCACTACCATCAGGTCAGCGACGAATACAACCCGGCCTGGGATTTGCGCGGCATGGTGCAGCAGGCGCAGTTCACGCTCAATCTCGGGTACGAGGTGGCCAATGCGGCCGCCATGCCGGCCTGGAACAAGGGCGATCCGCTGGGGAAGGTCAAGCGCTGAACGTGGCGCCCGTGCCACGCGGGCGTTCCGGTTTGTGTGTTTGTGCCACAATCGTCTCCTCACCAGCGCAAGGAGGCAGCCCATGAACGAACGCATCGCCATCGCCACGCCGGACGGCAGTTTCAGTGCTTACGTCGCCCTTCCGGCCGCCACGCCCGCCCCTTCCATCGTCGTCCTGCAGGAGATCTTCGGCATCAACGCCGACCTGCGCGAAACGTGCCAGCGTCTCGCCGCGCAAGGCTATATCGCGGTCTGCCCCGACCTGTTCTGGCGCCTGGAACCGAACGTGGAATTGAGCGACAAGAGCGACGCCGAATGGAAAAAAGCCATGGCGCTGCGCAAGGCGTTCGACGTGGACAAGGGCATGGACGATATCGCCGCCACCCTGGCGGCGGCGCGCGCCCTGCTTGGTGCGACCGGCAAGGCGGGTGTGATGGGCTTTTGCATGGGCGGCCTGCTGACCTTCCTGACCGCCACCCGGGCCAGGCCCGATTGCGCGGTGGCTTACTACGGCGGTGGCACCGAGAAGCACGTCGACGCCTTCAAGACCTTGGCCTGCCCGCTGATGATGCACCTGGGCGAAGCCGACGAGTACATTTCAGCCGACGCCCGCGCCACCATCATCAAGGCCGCCGAAGACAAGCCTCTCGTGCAGATCTTTACCTACCCCGGCCAGAACCACGCCTTCGCGCGCTGGAACGGCGTGCATTTCAACGCCCAGGCGGCCACCCAGGCCAACGAGCGCACGCGGGCTTTTTTCGCGCAGCACCTCAAAGAGGCTACTCGAACAGCTTGAGTTTGAGCTGCATCGAAATGCCGCCGTGCAGGCGGTCTTTATAGGTCGGCACGATCGCCACGTTCACGCCCACGCGCTGGTACTCGAAGGTGGCGGTCGGAATCGCGGCCAGGAACCAGCCGCCGCCGCGCATCTTGGGATAGCCATCGAAGCCGCCCACCACGGCGCCGAAGCGCACGCCCGCGTACGACAGGGGCTGGTAATACATCCCCACGTACTTCGAGTGCTGGCGGTCGCTATTGAAAAAGCGGCCGGCCGTGAATGCGGAATACTCCGACAGGCGGTATTCCATGCCGAGCCCCGGATTGTTCCCGTTGAGGTGCTTGTCGCTCTGGAAGTGGTGCGTCAGAAAGCCGCTCGTGAGCCATACCTGGCTGCGTTTTTCGCTGCCGTCGAAGGCGCTGGCCTTCGTCTCGGGCATGGCCGCGTTCTCGGCCAGCGCCGGAGTGCATGCCAGCAGCGCCAGGCCCAGGGCCGGCAAATTCTTCAATATCATGGTGGTCAATCGTCCTCGTCGGGGTCCAGGTCGGGGAACATGACCTGCGTGTAGCCAAATTTGGTGAAGTCCTCGATCCGCATCGGATACAGGATGCCGAGCAGGTGGTCGACTTCGTGCTGCACCACGCGCGCATGAAAACCGTCGACTTCGCGTTCGATCCGCTCGCCATGCTGGTCCACGCCTTCATAGCGCAGATGCGTGAAGCGCGGCACGCTGCCGCGCAGTCCCGGCACCGACAGGCAGCCCTCGAAGGCTTCTTCCTTTTCGTCGGACAGTGGTGTCAGCACGGGATTGATCAGCACCGTCTGCGGCACCGCCGGCGCGTCCGGATAGCGCTGGTTATCCTTGAAGCCGAAAATCACCAGTTGCAGGTTGACCCCGATCTGGGGTGCGGCCAGCCCGGCCCCATTCGCATGGTGCATGGTATCGAACATGTCGGCGATCAGCGCCTCCATGGCCGGCGTGCCGAACTCGCGCACCGGTTCGGCCACCCGCAGCAAGCGCGGATCGCCCATCTTGAGAATGTCGCGGACTGTCATGAGAAGTTCTGCTCGCGGTGCAGCTGTTCGAGGAAGGTGCGGAAGCCTTCGCCCGTTTCCGGGTGCTTCAGGCCCATCGCCGTCATGGCCGTCAGGTAGCCCAGCTTGGAGCCGCAATCGTAGCGCTGGCCCGCATAGCGGTAGGCCAGCACGCGTTCGGCCGCCATCAGCGCGGCGATGCCGTCGGTGAGCTGGATTTCGCCGCCCGCGCCGGTGCCGATGTGCTCCAGGTAGCGGAAAATCTTGGGCGACAAAATATAGCGCCCCACCACCGCCAGGGTCGACGGCGCCACGTCGGGCATCGGCTTTTCGACGATTTCGGAGACCAGTTCCAGGTTTTCGCGGTACGAGGTGGCTTTCACGATGCCGTACTGGCGCGTGTTCGCGCGCGGCACCTCCTGCACCGCCAGCACGCTGCACTGCTCGTAGGCGTAGACGTCGGTCATCTGCGCGAGCACCGGGCGTTCGCCCGGATCGGTGTCCATGAAGTCGTCCGCCAGCAGCACCGCGAACGGCTCGTCGCCCACCACCGGCCGCGCGCACAGCACCGCGTGGCCCAGGCCCAGCGGCGCGGACTGACGGATGTAGATGCAGTTGATGTTCTTCGGGATGACGTTGCGCACCACTTCCAGCAGCTCCGCCTTGCCGGCCGCTTCGAGTTCCGATTCGAGTTCGTAGGCCTTGTCGAAGTGGTCTTCGATGGCGCGCTTGTTGCGGCCCGTGATGAAGATCATGTCGGTGATGCCGGCGGCGACCGCCTCTTCGACCGCATACTGGATCAGCGGCTTGTCGACGATCGGCAGCATTTCCTTCGGCTGCGCCTTGGTGGCCGGCAGAAAACGGCTACCGAGACCGGCTACGGGAAAGACTGCTTTTCTAACTGGATTCATCTTGATTCGGTTCCGTGGAAGATGCTGTCGCCAGCAGTGAAAGAAGGGCCGCTTCGTCGAGGAGCGTGATGCCGAGCTCCTGCGCCTTGGCCAGTTTGCTGCCGGCGTCCGCACCGGCAACGACGTATGAGGTCTTTTTCGATACCGATCCGGAGACCTTGCCGCCGGCCGCTTCGACCAGCGCGCCGGCTTCATCGCGCGAGAGGGTCGGCAGGGTGCCGGTGATGACGAAGGTCTTGCCGGCCATGGCGCCCGTGTTTTTCATCACGTGCTCGCCTTCCTTCCAGTGCAGCTTGGCCGCCAGGGTACGCACCAGCGCCAGGTTGTCGGCATCGGTCAAAAATTCGCTGATCGAGCGCGCCACGATCGGGCCGACGTCGGGCACTTCCAGCAGTTGCAGGCCGCCTTCGAAGCTGGCCGCATGCAGCAGCGCTTCCAGGTTGCCGAAGTGCTGGGCCAGCGCCTTGGCGGTCGACTCGCCCACGTTGCGGATGCCGAGCGCGTAGATGAAGCGCGCCATGGTGGTATCGCGCGATTTTTCGAGCGCGTCGACCACGTTCTGGGCCGACTTGGCGGCCATGCGGTCGAGGCCCGCCAGCTTTTCCTTGTCCAGGGTGTACAGATCGGCCGCATTGTTGATCAGGCCCTTGTCGACCAGTTGTTCGATCAGCTGGTCGCCCAGGCCTTCGACATCGAGCGCGCGGCGCGACACAAAGTGCATCAGGCCGCCCTTCTTCTGGGCGCTGCAATGGGTCCAGCCGCCGGAGCAGCGCGCCACCGCTTCGTCTTCCAGGCGCACAATGGGCGAGCCGCACACCGGGCAGTTGGCCGGCATGACGAATTCGCGCACATCAAGCGGACGGCGCTCGGCCACGAACGACACCACTTCGGGAATCACGTCGCCGGCGCGGCGCACGATGACCGTGTCGCCGATGCGAATATCCTTGCGCCGCACTTCGCCTTCGTTGTGCAAGGTGGCGTTGGTGACGTTCACGCCACCGACATTGACCTGCGCCAGCCGCGCCACCGGGGTGATGGCGCCGGTGCGGCCGACCTGCACTTCGATGTCGAGCACCTGAGTGAGCGCTTCTTCGGCCGGGAATTTGTGGGCGATCGCAAAGCGCGGCGCGCGCGACACAAAACCGAGCTTTTGCTGGTGTTCGAGGCGGTTGACCTTATACACCACGCCGTCGATTTCGTAGGCCAGGGTCGGGCGGCGCTTGCCGATGTCGCGGTAGTAGTCGAGCAGGCCTTGCGCGCCGGTGACGACAGCGCGCTCGCTCGATACCGGCAGCCCGAGCGTCTGGTACCAGTCCAGCAGGGCCGAGTGCGACGGCGGCATGCCGGCGCCTTCCAGTGCGCCCACGCCGTAGGAAAAGAAGCGCAGGCTGCGCTGGGCCGTGATGCGCGAGTCGAGCTGGCGCAGGCTGCCGGCGGCGGCGTTGCGCGGATTGGCGAACTCCTTCTGGCCGGCGTCGCGCTGGCGCGCATTGAGCTTGGCGAAATCGGCCTTGTACATCAGCACTTCGCCGCGCACCTCGAGCACCGCCGGCACCGTGTCGCCGTGCAGGCGCAGGGGAATGGCGCGCACCGTACGGATATTCGCCGTGACGTCTTCGCCGGTGGCGCCGTCGCCGCGCGTGGCGGCCTGCACGAACACGCCGTTTTCATAACGCAGGCTGATCGCCAGGCCGTCGAATTTGAGTTCGGCCGCGTACTCCACGGCGTCGGCATCGAGCCCTTCGCGCGCGCGGCGGTCGAAGTTCTCGATATCCTCATCCTCGAAGCCGTTGTTCAGCGAGAGCATCGGAATGCTGTGCGTGACCTGCTTGAACTCCGGCAGGGGCGTGGCGCCCACGCGGTAGGTGGGCGAGTCGACCGACACCGCTTCCGGGTGGGCCGCTTCGAGCGCTTGCAGTTCGCGGAACAGGCGGTCGTACTCGGCGTCGGGAATGGTCGGCGCATCCTGCACGTGGTACGAAAAAATGTGGCGATTCAGTTCGGCCGTCAGCTGCGCCATGCGGCCGAGGTCATCGCCTTGCTGGGTTGTTGGAGTTGTTGTCGTCACGATGATCTTTTTGTATTAGCTGAACAAGCGCATGGCGCGCGTCGAACCGGCTGGAATGTCGGCTGCTTCCATCTCTTGGTAGAAATCGAGCACCTGGCTGTTGATTTCGGCAAGGGCCTGGTCGGTCAGGGCCTGGTCGCTGTCGTCGACGATGACGGCATCCAGGCGGCCCACCAGCGCCTTGGCGCAGGCGAGCATGGCGCCGAAGCCGTCGCGCGCAGGCGCCACGCACGGCACGTCCAGCAGCAAGGTCAGGCGCGAGGTGGTATCGGCGCCCAGGGTGACGTTGGTGGTCAGGGTGAACAACTGGCCGCCATCGCCGTCCGGCATGATGTAGCGCCCGTCGGGACGCACGTCGAAGCCCTGCTTCTCCAAGGCGCCGATCAGGGTCGCGATCGACCACGGGGCGCCGTAGGACAACAGGTTCACGCCCAGCTGGGCGTCGTGCCCCGACACGAAGCGGTGCAAGGTGCGCGACTCGCCCATGACTTCGATCATGTCCGGGATTTCCGGCTCGGCGCCGATGTCGTCGGCCACCGCGCGCAGGCGCGTGACCAGTTCCGAGTATTCGAGTTCGTTCAGCGCCGTGGTGCGGCTGGCCATCTGCACGCCGGCCTGCAGCTTGGTGTACACGCCGCCGTGGACGATCGGTTCCCAGTCGCCGTTGACGTGCAGGCCGATGAAGTGCACCGGCTTGTTGCCCACGTGGCGCAGGGTGTGCAGCACCGGCAGGATTTTGTCGCCCCGCACCGGCGCTTCCAGCGCCAGCGGAATGAGGACATCGATCAGCGGGTCGACCAGGCTGGTGGCCAGCTCGGTGGCCGGGGTGATCGCTTCGACTGGCGTCGCCACGGGCGCGACCGGCGCGGGTGGCGGCTCGGCTGCGTCGTCGGAACGGGCAACGGGTGGCGCAGCGACAGGCACGGAGGCCGGCGCATCGTCCGCCGGCGCGGCCGGTTTCGGTTCGAAACTCGGTTCGTTGCGCACGATGTCGCCGGGGCGCAGCAGCACGTCGTCGTGCTCGGACGCGAAGGCGCGTTCGACGCTCTTCTTGGCCTTGTGCTCCTGCCACTTGTTGTATGCGAAGACGCCGGCGACAAACACGCCGGCCGCGCCGATCAGGCTCATTTGTAAATCAGTCATGCTGCTTGTGCCTCGGTAGCAAAATTCGCGGCGGACTCCATGTCCACCGCCACAATGCGCGATACGCCCTGCTCCTGCATCGTCACACCGATCAGTTGATTGGCCATTTCCATCGCAATTTTATTGTGCGAGATGAAAAGGAATTGAGTATGGTCGGACATCCGTTTCACCATGCGGCAGAAGCGCTCGGTGTTGGCGTCGTCCAGCGGCGCGTCAACCTCGTCGAGCAGGCAGAATGGCGCCGGATTCAGTCGGAACATCGAAAACACCAGCGCGGTCGCGGTCAGCGCTTTTTCGCCGCCCGACAGCAAGTGGATGGTAGCGTTTTTTTTACCCGGCGGCTGCGCCATGACCTGCACGCCGGCGTCGAGAATTTCGTCGCCCGTCATCACCAGCCTGGCGTTGCCGCCGCCGAAGAGGATCGGGAACAGTTCCGAAAAATGGTGGTTGACCTTGTCGAAGGTATCCTGCAGCAGCTCGCGCGTTTCCCTGTCAATGCGGGCGATGGCGTCTTGCAGGGTGTTGATCGCCTCGTTCAAGTCATTGTTCTGCGCGTCGAGGAAGTTCTTGCGCTCGGACGCCTGCGCCAGCTCGTCGAGCGCGGCCAGGTTGACCGCCCCCAGCAGCGCGATGGCGTTGGTCAAACGGGTCACCTCGCCCTGCAGCCAGGACGGCTTCATGTCGGGATGGAGCTTTTCGGAGAGCGCCGCTTCGTCGGCATCGACCGTTTTCAAGGCGTCGGCGAACTGCTCCTGGTTCAGGCGCGCGGCCTGCTCCTTGAGCTGCATTTCCATGATCTTGTCGCGCTGCGGCTGCAGGCTGCGTTCGGACTGGGTGCGCGCGTCTTCGGCGGCGCGCAGCTGCTGCGTGATCTGGTCCAGTTCATGGCGCGCATCCGACAGCGCCTTCTCCTGGCTGGTGCGGCGCTCCAGCAAGTCTTGCAGGCCATCGCTGGCGGCGCCGCTTTCCAGCGCTTCGAGCTCCATCTGGCCGACCGCAATGGACTCGCCGACCTGCGCCGCCTGCTGCGTGGCGGTGGCGATATTGCGGCGCAGTTCCTCGATCTTGCTGCGCTGGGTTTTTTCGGCGAACTGCGCTTCCTGGGCCGCGCGCTCCAACTCGCGCAGCTTTTCGCGCGCGTCCGTCAGCGCCTGTTCGCGGCTCAGGAAATCGGTCTGGCCATCTTCGTGCGCGCCCTGCAGCTCGGCCAGTTCCATGTCGAGCTGCTCGAATTTTTCTTCGGACTCCATGCGGATCTGCTGCTGCTCGGCTTCCTGCGCCGCGATCTCGGCCAGGTCGGCCTGGATCTGCGTGCTGCGCTGGTTGAAGCGCGCTTCGACCTCGGACTGCTTGACCACCTCGATCTGCAGCGCGTGCACGCCCTGGGTCAAGGTGGCGACCCGCTGGCGCGCATCCTGCAGTCGCCGCGTGAGGTCCGACATGGCGGCGTCGGCGCGCACCGCGCGCGCGCGCGCTTCGTCGGCCAGCATGGTTTGCGCGCGCAGCTGCTTGCCGATATTGTCGATCTCTTGCTGGCGTCCGAGCATGCCATCCTGCTCGCTGTCGGCGGCGTAGAAGCGCACGCTGGACTGGGTCACCACGTGGCCCTGGCGCGTGATGAAGGAGCCGCCCTGCGGCAGGCGCGCGCGCTCGGCGAAGGCGCTGGCCGTGTCTTCGGCGGCAAAGACATTGTGCAGCCAGTCCTGCAGCAAGCCGCGCAAGCCCGGCTCATTGAGCTTGAGCAGGCTGGCGAACGGCGTCAGGCCCGGCGTTTCCAGCGGCGCGGCGGCGCCGGCGAGCGACGGCGCGTACAGCGCCAGCTTGGCCGGCGGCGCATCGCTGAAGAAGGCCTTGGCCCAGTCGATGTTCGACATTTCAAGCGCGCCGGTACGCTCGCGCAGCACCGATTCGAGCGCCGTTTCCCAGCCTTGTTCGATGCCCAGCTTTTGCCACAGGCGCGGCAGCGAATCGAGTTCGTGCTTTTGCAGCCAGGGCTGGACCTTGCCCTGCGTTTGCACGCGTTCCTGCAACTGCTTCAGGGCCGACAGGCGCGCTTCCAGCTGCGCGTTGGCCGCTGTCTCGGCATTGACCTGCGCCTGCGCGGCGCTGCGTTCTTCTTCAAAGCGCTGCTGCTGTTCGGTCGCTTCTTCGAGCAGCATGGTCTGCTCTTCCAGCGCCTGCTGCTTTTCTTCGAGCTGCATGCGCAGGTTGGCCAGATGGCTGCTGTCGGGCAGATTGAGGCCGTTCTTTTCCTGCTGCAGGCGCTCGCGCCGCGTTTGCAGGCCGTTGAGAATATTCGAGGCGTTGCGCTGGTGCGCCGATTCGAGTTCGATCTGCTGCTGCGCCTGCATGATGCGGGCGCGCGATTCGGTGGTCTTGTGCTGGGCCGCGCGCCAGGCGGCATCGAGGTCGGGCAGGCGCTCGCCCTGCGTTTCGGCGTTCATCTGCGACTGTTCGACCCGCCCGCCCAGTTCTTCGAGCAGGTACTCGGCTTCCTCGACCTGCTGCTGGTAATCCTGGCTTTGGGTCTGCCACTGATTGCGCTGGGCGTTCAGCGCCAGCAGCTGGTTGTGCAGGCGGCTGCGCGATTCGATGACGAACTTGATCTGCGCTTCCAGGCTGCCGATTTCGGCGTTGGTCTGGTACAGGTGGCCCTGCGCCGTGTGCAGGCGGTCGCCCACTGAAAAATGCGCCTGGCGCAGGTGTTCGAGATCGAGTTCGACGTGGCGCAGCTTGGCCGTCTGTTCTTCGAGGTCGGTCTGGGCCTGTTCCATCTCGCGCAGGTAGCGATTCTGCTCGGTCTGCGCTTCGTTCTTGCGCAGCAGCCAGAGGAGCTTTTGCTTTTCTTCCTGGTCCGCCTGCAGCGAATGGAATCTGTTGGCCACGACCGCCTGCGCTTCGAGCTTTTCGAGGTTGGCGTTCAGTTCGCGCAGGATGTCTTCCACCCGCAGCAGGTTTTCGCGCGTGTCGTTCAAGCGGTTTTCGGTTTCGCGCCGGCGTTCCTTGTACTTCGACACGCCGGCCGCTTCTTCGAGGAACACGCGCAGTTCTTCCGGGCGCGACTCGATGATGCGCGAGATCATGCCCTGGCCGATGATGGCGTAGGCGCGCGGCCCCAGGCCCGTGCCGAGAAAAATATCCTGGATGTCGCGCCGGCGCACCGGCTGGCTGTTGATGTAGTAGGTCGAGGTGCCGTCGCGCGTGAGGGTGCGCTTGACGGCGATTTCGGCGTACTGGCCCCACTGGCCGGAAGCCTTGCCGTCGTTATTGTCGAACACCAGTTCGACCGAGGCGCGCCCGGCCGGCTTGCGGTGGGTGGAGCCGTTGAAAATGACATCCTGCATCGACTCGCCGCGCAGCTCGGACGCCTTCGATTCGCCCAGCACCCAGCGTACCGCATCGATGATGTTCGACTTGCCGCAACCATTGGGACCGACCACGCCAACCAGCTGCCCCGGCACCTGGAAATTGGTGGGATCGACGAATGACTTAAATCCCGACAATTTAATGGAAGACAGGCGCACGTTGTATAGCTAGCTCGGGAATCCTAAAGGTGTCCATCATACCATTTGTTGCCATGTTTTCGGAGAACAGCCGTCGCCTCGCCCGCGCGGCGGCCCAGGACGTGCTAACGGCGATTTTCGGGCGGCCGATGGGGCTAAAAACAGACGTAATTAAAGTAGCGATCGGCCTTGGGACACGGCGGGGAGTAAGGATTGCGCGTGGGACCCCAGGTGGCGGTGGTATAGACCCGGTCGGCGCCGGACAAGCCGAGCGCCAGACCCGTCATCCATTGCTGGGAATTATGCGCTTCACCCTTGTGCGGAATGAACAGCACGGCCAGGGTCAGCGCGATCAGGACCGGACTGGGCTGGAACTGGCGGTTCGAGCGCACCAAGGCGATGAAGCCGGCCGCGCATGCCAGCCCGAGCAGGCAGCCGAGGACCGCTTCCGAGATGCTGTGGGTTTCGACCATCACGCGCGAGAGCGTCACGGCCAGCGCCAGCAGCACACCAAGGCTGACCGCGACATAGCGCCACACCTTGGTCCTTCCGCACAGCGCCAGGTAGGCGACCACCGGAAAGACGGCGGCGGCGCGCGCGGCATGGCCGCTGAAGCCGGCGAAATGCAGCGCTTCGATGCCGACGCCCCAGCCGAGGAAGGCAATCTTGCTGCCGATGACGATCAGCAGGGTGGCGCCGAACAGCAGGCACCAGTACAGGGCGCGGCGGCGGCAGTGGGCGGCGGCGAGCCAGACGGCGACGGCGATGCCAAGGGGCGCGGTGATGGCGATGCCGCCCAGCGCGGTAAGGTGATACCAATTCATAGACAAGGTCGGAAGTGAAAAAAGCCAGGCCTGGCCGGCGCTGCGACGCCGATCAGGCCCGGCCCGAATGATACGCGAATGTTAATAATAGGCGATTATCAACGGAATCGGCCGCGCTGGCGCAGGCCTCAGGCGGCCACCGAGTGCGTCTTTTCCGAGTCGCTCAGCGCTTCATCCATCGCCTGCGACAGCGCGCGGCTGACCACGCCCTCGACCTTCATCAGGCGCACGCGCTGGGCGCGGTACGCTTCGATGAGCTTGTCGGACGACAGCGAAAACGCTTCCTGGCGCGCGCCGGTCGAGAAAATGTACAGGGTCCGCAAGGGGCTGATCCAGGCCAGCTTGACCTTGCGGATGCTGCCGTCCGGATCGGTGAATTCGATCCACATATTGCGTTCCAGGGCGTCGACACCCAGTTCGGCGTCGTCCAGCTCGGCGTGCGCGGCTTCCTCGGCGGCGGCCAGGGCTTCGTTTTCCTTTTCCAGCCGGCGCATCGCATCCTGCTGGGCCACTTCGACGGCGATTTCGAGCTGGCGTTCGGGCGTGATGTCGAGCGGCGCGCGCACGATCGACGCGTGGCACTCGGCCAGGTCGGCAAAGAACTGGATGCGGTCGGCATCCTGCCACTTGATGACATCGAGCCATTTGTTCAGGGTGGCCAGCAGACTCGGCAGCTTGCCGATCAGGTCGCGCCGCTGTTCGTGGGTGATCTTCGGCTTGACGCTCCAGATCAGCTCATCCATCGTCTTGGTGGCGTTGCCGACCGCGCCGGGCTTGTCGTCCTCGACGCTGTAGGCGACCGTCATCACCGAGGTCCATTTATTTTCGAGGAAAGTTTCGAGCATGGCCACCACCTGGCCGCTGCCGACCCGCGCGGCGACCGCGCTCCTGGCCGAGCGTGTGGCGGCGGTGACTTTTTCCTGGCGCAAGGCCGCGGCGATGGGCGCGGCGATGGCGCTGGCAGCCGCCGTTTCCTCGGCCTTCATGGTTTCTTCGAGCTCGGCCACCACTTCCGAGAACACGTCGGCCGGGGCGCCGCCATCGTCCTGGTCGCGCCCGACCCGCTCCACGCTGCGCTGCATGACCTGGAACAGCGGATCGTCCGGACCGGAACGCTGTTCCAGGCCCATGGTCGACATCAGATCGATCATGCGGCGCGCCGGGTGCGTTTCCTCGAAGAAGAAATTCTTGTCGGCCAGCGCGGCCTTGAGGACCGGAATCTGCAGCGACTGGATCAGGTCGCGCGAATCTTTCGGAATGTTCGGGTCGAGCAACACCGTTTCGAAAATCTTCGACAACAGGTCGATCGTGCTTTCATCGCCGCGCGACAGCGATCCTTTCGGAATGCTTTCCTTCAGGCGCGGCAAATAAAACACATTGCCCGCCTGCGCCTCGGCCGGGGTCGGCGCCACATTGCTGAACTGTTCCGGCAGGCGGCCCTGCAAGCCTTTGAGCAGCTCGAGCAGCGACGCCGGCACCATCACCTGGCCGCCCTCCATGGCGTGGCCGAAGCCGCCCGCGGCGATGCCGCCGCCCGTGAACGAGGCTGGCGCAAAGCCGCCGGCGGAGTGGCCACCCTGCCCCGGCGCGCCGCCCGCGGCGTGACTGCCCTGGCCTGCTGCGCCGCCCTGGGGCGCCGGGCCGCCATGCCACGGCGCGGCCGGCACCTTGGCGTGGCCGGCGTCGCCGCCGGGCGCGCCCTGGAAGGCCGCGGCGCCGCTCGGACGCCAGCCGCCGCCCGACGATGCCATGGCCGGCAGGTCGGGAATCATCGGGATGTCGAAGCCGGACGCGGGAGCGCCATCGTCGTCGCGCAGGAATTGGCGCAACTGCTTGGCCAGTTCGGCCTGGCCGCTGGCGCGCGCCTTCTTGGCCGCGGCCGCGCTTTCAGTCTTCTTGATCTTGAAGGCGTCCACCGAGCCGGGCTGGACGCCCTTGTTCATCAGCAGGTCGCACAGCGCATCGTACATCGGTGCAAAGTCGAACAGCAAGGACGGGCGCAGCATCGGCAGGATCAGCCCGTGGGCCTCCTCGTCCGGCTCGAACTCGCGCCAGGCCTGGTGCAGGGCCGAGAGGAACATTTCGGGGCGGAAGGGATTCTGGCTGATGCGCAGCACATCGCGCTCGAGCAGGAAACCGAGGCGTACATTCAGGGTGGCGATCTGGGTCGCATACTGCATTTCGAACGGACGGCTGATGGCGTCGAAGGCGACCCGGCTATCCATTTCCTCGTAGGGCACCAGTTCCAGCGCGGAGGGCAAGGCGAGCGCGGTTTTTTTAAGCGGCGGCAAGAGGATGTCGACTTCGGCGCGCATGGCGCGGGCGATGCCGGCCGCGGCGACATGGAAGAAAGCGTAGGTGTTGTTTTTTAGCAGATTCCCCGACTTGACCCGCTGGAACACGGTGCGCGCATCGAGCGCCGGGTCCGTCACATCGAGCAACGCCGCAACGAGACGTGTCGACACTGCCATCAAATGGTCGTTGGCATGCTTGGTCACGGTCGCGACGAGCGCCTCCAACAGTTCGTGGCGCGACGGACCTGTCTTCCTTGCTGCAGCGACGGACGGTGAAGGTGGAGCCATTGTCTGCTCGTTGGGGGTTAGAGATCTTTTGCCATAACAAACATTCTCTCACATTATTGCCGACTGGCAACGGGAAAATTTGAAACAAACCGTTATTTTTTGTTCAATCGCATTATTTCAATGTCCACTCTTGCTTTTCCCTCAAGAGGACACGAGTTTTCGTCATTTGAACTGTTGACGAAACACAAATTCAAAGCCAAAAATTTCTCTAACATAATCACAATTCCCCGCAGCAATTTTTCCTTGAGGACTACGTCATGATAACGATGTGCCGCCGCGCTCTCAAGTTTCCCCTGTTTCTGGGCATTGCCGTGGTGCTCGGACTGGGCGCCTGGCTGGCCATTGTACTGCTGAGTCAGCTTGAACAGATGAAAGCGGTAACGGCACCGGCGGTCCAAAGTTTAGGCGCCGTCCTGGGCCCTTTGACCGGGATCACCGTGGACGACGCCGCCGCGCATGCCGAAGCCAATTACGCCGCCGCGCGCCTGTGGGTCTGGTTTTGCATCGGCGCCAACGCGGCGGGGGCCGTGTTGCTGGCGCTGTGGCTCAAGGCAGTGATGGTAGCGCCTGCGGCGCCGCCGCGGCGCAAGCCTGATGCCCCGGCGGCGCCGGCCTCCAGCCTGATCGTGCGCGCCATGGAGAACGGCGCGCGCGGCAGGTCCTGCGCGCCGCCCGCCCTGGGGGCGCCGAGCGCCCGAGCGGGCGACCCGGCGGCACGCCTGGCACGGCTGAGCCGGATCATCGACACCCTCGCCTTCCAGACCACCATTCTTGCCGTCAACGCCGCAGTCGAGGCGGCACGCGCCGGACAATTGCCGCCGCAAAGCTGACCAATTTCCAACGTGCATTAGTTGCAATTCTGTAGGGACAAATCCTACACGTGTTCAAGGTGAATTCCGATACCTCTTCAACGGTGCGGCTCGCATGATTGCGTCACCGGTAACGCTGAAGAGAGGGCCTCTTCAGCGCCACCGGCGAGCACGGCATTTTCAAACTTTGAAAAGGAATGAACATGAACTCCAATCAGAAAAGCGGTCAGGGCAACAAGCAAAGCGATAGTTCCAGCTCGAGCAAGCAGTCGGGCTCGCCGGGCTCCGGCAGCGGTTCGCGCTCCGGCGGCACCCAGGGCGGCACCCATGAGCAGCACGTGGAAGCCGGCCGTCAAAGCCACAAGAATGACGACAAGGATAGCGGATCGAAACAGTCCGGTTCGGGTTCGGGCAGCAAGCAGTCGGGATCGAATTCGGGCAGCGGCAGCAAAAGCGGCGGCGACAAGCGCTGAGCGGCACTAGCACACCGGTGCCGCCGGGCTTCCGGACGGCGCCGCGCATCACTTAAACCGGAAGCAATAGAAAGAGTCTGCATCGGCCCGGCCGTTGACAGGCTCTTTTTTTTGGGCCCGCGCGCCGAACCACGCGGTCGCGGCCGCTACCACCGGTCACGACGGTTCAGTCAGATATTGCGGATGTGCGCGCCCTTGGGCGGTGCAAAGTCGGCCACGTCATTGATCATGCGGGCGATCTTGGCATCGCGCGCGGTCAGGTGCAGATCGGAATACTGGTGGATCGCCCACTGTTCCGGCAGCAGTTCGATATGCTTGCGCAGGATCGATTCGGTGCGCGCATCGTCGGCGCGCAAGCCTTCGACAATGATATTGAGCGCATCCGGACGGGCGCCAGGCGAAGCCGTCGCATGCGACTTGTGCACCATGAAGCGCGCGGTCTCGCTGGCATAGCGCCGCGTGCCGGACAGGAACAGGATGACGGCGATCGAGGCCACCGCGCCGGCGTTGTACATGACGAACTTGATCGGCGAATTCGACAGGAAGTTGTACAGGCACAGCCCGTCGCTGACATAGCCTCCGTTCGACTGGATCAGCACGTGTGCCGTCTCGACGCCGTTTTCGCTCATGCCGGACACCGCCTCGAACACGCGGTGCACCATATCGCTGTTCACATCGCCCGACAGGGTGAACCAGGCATCGCTGGGTTGGATCGTTTTTTCTTCGCTCATGGCTGTAGGCTCGCAAAGTAGATGAATTATTTTAACAAATCGGGCGAACCATGGTTTTCCATGGGTAGCTCATTCGTGCGCACCCCGGCTGCGCGCCGCGGGCGGTTGACAGTTACGCCCTGCTGGCATATGCTCCACAGTCTTGATCGGGAGAGGGCAGCGCAGGCTGCCGCCGAAGGGGCATCACCCAAAAACTCTCAGGCAAAAGGACCGGTCAGGGGTCGGCGGCGCACAGCGCCTCCGGCTGAACTCTGGAGAGCGGCCGCGGCACCATGCCAGCGGCCCACCGAAGGGGCAGGCGGACCATTATCCGCTATCTCTCAGGTACCAAGGACAGAGGGGCGCGAAGCATACCTGGACGGCAAGAGCCGCTTCACGTCTGCTCGTCGTACCCCCATTCAACTGCCCTGAGGATTCCATGACGCTTAAAGCGACCCCGCTCAATTCCGCACACCGCGCCGCCGGCGCCAAGATGGTCGATTTCGGCGGCTGGGACATGCCCGTCAACTACGGCTCGCAGATCGAAGAACACCACGCCGTGCGCAGCGATGTCGGCATGTTCGACGTCTCGCACATGTGCGTGGTCGATATCGAAGGCGAGAACGCCCGCCCTTTCCTGCGCGGCCTGCTGGCCAATAACGTCGACAAGCTGCAGGTGGCCGGCAAGGCCCTGTATTCGTGCATGCTCAATCCCCAGGGCTTCGTCATCGATGACCTGATCGTCTACTTCTTCAGCGAAAACTGGTTCCGCCTGGTCGTCAACGCCGGCACCGCCGAAAAAGACGTGGCCTGGATCAGCGCCCAGAACGATGCCACCAAGAGCGGCGTGACCATCACCCAGCGCCGCGACGGCAATGAGCCGATGGCGCTGATCGCCGTCCAGGGCCCGAACGCGCGCGCCAAGGTATGGCAAGTGCTGCCGACCACCCAGGCGGTTTCCGAGCCGCTCAAGCCGTTCAACGCCGTCATCGTCAAGGACACGGCGTTTGGCGAGGTGATGGTGGCGCGCACCGGCTACACCGGCGAAGACGGGTTCGAGCTGGCCTTTCCGGCATCGCAAGCCGAGGCGCTGTGGAATGCGCTGGTCGCCGCCGGCGTCAAGCCGGCCGGCCTGGGCGCGCGCGACACCCTGCGCCTGGAAGCGGGCATGAACCTGTACGGCCAGGACATGGACGACACGGTCAACCCGCTCGACGCCGGCCTGGCCTGGACCGTCGACCTGAACGCCGAGCGCGACTTCATCGGCAAGACTGCGCTCAAGGCCATGGGCCAGAACGCGCAGTACGTGGGCCTGATCCTGCGCGAGAAAGGCGGCATTTTGCGCGCGCACCAGAAAGTGCTCGCCGCGGACGGCACGACCGGCGAAATCACCAGCGGCACCTTCAGCCCGACCATGCAGGAAGCGATTGCTCTCGCGCGCGTGCCGATGGGCGTGGCCGTGGGCGATACCGTCCACGTCGAAATCCGCGACAAAAAACTGGCCGCCAGCGTGATCAAGCTGCCGTTCGTGCGAAACGGTAAAATCCTCGCTGCCTGATCGGGGCAACACACACTCATTAAGTAGCATTTACATCGACCGCGACCTCTTGGAGCAAACATTATGAACATCCCAGCCGACCTGAAATACACCGAGTCCCACGAATGGGTACGCGCCGAAGCTGACGGCACCCTCACCGTCGGCATCACCGAATATGCGCAGGATGCGCTGGGCGACATCGTCTTCGTCGAACTGCCCAAGGTGGGCAAGGTCTTTACCGCCGGCGACGACGCCGCCGTGGTCGAATCGGTGAAAGCCGCCAGCGACATCTACGCGCCAGTGTCAGGCGAGTGCATCGCCGTCAACGACGCCGTCGCCGACGCGCCGGACTCGATCAATACCGACGCCTTTGCGGCCTGGCTGTTCAAGCTCAAACCGAGCGACGCCGGCGCCATCAATGGCCTGCTCGACGCCGCCGCCTACGGCAAAGCCACCGCAGAATAAAAACGCCTGGCCGCCGCCCGCTGGCGGCCGTTTCCTTTCAGTTCGCCGCCGCGCCGTGTATCCGACAGCGCCGGTGGCAGTCCTTTTTCGGCCCCGACTACCATGACCCGCTCCAGCCTGACCCAACTCGAAGCACGCGATTCGTTCATCCCGCGCCATATCGGCCCGTCCCCCGCCGAACAGACGGCCATGCTGGCCACGCTCGGCTATCCGTCGCGCGCGGCGCTGATCGACGCCATCGTGCCCGCCAATATCCGCAAGAAGAGCAAGCTGGAACTGGGCCAGTTCTTCGACCCGATGCCGGAACAGGCTGCGCTGGGCAAACTCAAGGCGCTGGCCGCCAAGAACAAGGTCATGAAGTCGATGATCGGCCAGGGCTACTTCAACAGCCATACGCCTGGTGTCATCCTGCGCAATATCTTTGAAAACCCGGCCTGGTACACGGCCTACACGCCGTACCAGCCCGAGATCTCGCAAGGCCGCCTGGAAGCGATCCTGAACTTCCAGCAAATGATCACCGACCTGACCGGCATGGGCATCGCCAACTCGTCGATGCTCGACGAAGGCACCGCCGCCGCCGAAGCGATGACCCTGATCCAGCGCGTCGGCAAATCGGCCTCGAACGTGTTCTACGTGGCCGACGACGTGCTGCCGCAAACCTTGGAAGTGGTGCAGACGCGCGCCCAGCCGATCGGCGTGGACGTGCGCACCATCGCGGCGGCTGACATTGGCGCCCTCTCCGAGCCATGCTTCGGTGTGCTGATCCAGTACCCGGGTGTGAACGGCGATGTGCGCGACTACCGCGCCGCCGTCGAAAAACTGCACGCGGCCGGCGCCATGGTGATCGCTTGCGCCGACCTGCTGGCATTGACCCTGCTGGCGCCGCCGGGCGACTGGGGCTGCGACGTCGTCGTCGGTAACAGCCAGCGCTTCGGCGTGCCGCTCGGTTTCGGCGGCCCGCACGCCGGCTACCTGGCCACGCGCGACGAATTCAAGCGCAGCATGGCCGGCCGCCTGGTGGGCGTGACCATCGATGCCCAGGGCAACAAAGCGTACCGCCTGGCGCTGCAAACGCGCGAGCAGCACATCCGCCGCGAAAAAGCCACTTCCAACATCTGCACCGCGCAGGTGCTGCTGGCCGTGATGGCATCGATGTACGCGGTCTACCACGGCCCTGAAGGCTTGCAGCGCATCGCCCGCCGCGTGCACCGCTTCACCGCCATTCTGGCCGCCAAGCTCGGCCAGCTCGGCTACGACGTCGTCAACAAGACCTACTTCGACACGCTCACCGTCAAGAGTGCGCGCGCGGCTGAACTGCATGCGATCGCCATCGAACATGGCGTGAACCTGCGCAAGGTCGATGCGAACCATGTCGGCATCTCGCTCGATGAAACCACCACGCGCGAAGACATCGCGCTGCTGTGGACGATTTTTTCCCAAGGCGTATCGGGATCCCCCGCTTCGCCGAACTTCGACGCCATCGAAGCGAGCGCGCAGGACGCCTATCCGGAAGCGCTGGCCCGTACCAGCACTTACCTGACCCACCCGACCTTCAACCGCTACCACGCGGAACACGAAATGCTGCGCTACCTGCGCGGCCTGGCCGACAAGGACCTGGCGCTGGACCGCACCATGATCCCGCTTGGTTCCTGCACCATGAAGCTCAACGCCACTAGCGAAATGATTCCGGTCACCTGGCCCGAGTTCTCCAACATCCACCCGTTCGCGCCGGACGCGCAAACGGTCGGCTACCGCGAAATGATCGGCCAGCTGGAAGACATGCTGTGCGCGCTGACCGGCTACGCCGCCGTCTCGCTGCAGCCGAACGCCGGCTCCCAGGGCGAGTACGCGGGCCTGCTGGTAATCAAGGCTTATCACGAATCGCGCGGCGAAGGCCACCGCAATATTTGCCTGATTCCCTCCTCGGCGCACGGCACCAACCCGGCGTCGGCCAATATGGTCGGCATGAAGGTGGTCGTCACCGCCTGCGACGACCGCGGCAACGTCGACCTGGCCGACCTGCGCGCCAAGGCCGAACAGCACAGCGCCAACCTGGCCTGCGTGATGGTCACCTACCCGTCGACCCACGGCGTGTTCGAGGAAGGCATTCAAGAGCTGTGCGAGATCATTCACTCGCACGGCGGCCAGGTCTATATCGACGGCGCCAACATGAACGCGCTGGTCGGCGTGGCCGCGCCGGGCAGTTTCGGCGGCGATGTGAGCCACCTGAACCTGCACAAGACCTTCTGCATTCCGCACGGCGGCGGCGGTCCTGGCGTCGGTCCGATCGGCGTGGGCGCGCACCTGGCCAAGTTCTTGCCGAACCAGCGTTCCACCGGCTACACGCGCGACGAGGCGGGCATCGGCGCGGTCAGCGCGGCGCCGTTCGGCTCGGCCAGCATTTTGCCGATTTCGTGGATGTACATCGCGATGATGGGCGGCGAAGGCTTGACCGCCGCCACCGAAACGGCGATCCTGGCCGCCAACTACATCGCGCGCCGCCTGGCGCCGCACTACCCAGTGCTGTACACGGGCCACGACGGCCTGGTGGCGCACGAGTGCATCCTGGACCTGCGTCCGATCACCGATGCCACCGGCATCAGCAACGAAGACGTGGCCAAGCGCTTGATGGACTTCGGTTTCCATGCGCCGACGATGAGCTTCCCGGTACCGGGCACCCTGATGATCGAGCCGACCGAGAGCGAATCGAAGGCCGAGATGGACCGCTTCATCGATGCGATGATCGCGATCCACGCCGAGATCGTGAAGGTCGAGCGCGGCGAGTACGACCGCATGGACAACCCGCTCAAGGGTGCGCCGCACACGGCCGAAGTAGTCACCGCCGACGTCTGGGAGCACAAGTACAGCCGCGAGGTAGCCGCCTTCCCGGTGGCGTCGCTGCGCAAGCAGAAGTACTGGCCGCCGGTCGGCCGCGCCGACAATGTGTACGGCGACCGCAACCTGTTCTGCGGCTGCGCGCCGATCAGCGACTACGAGTAAGCGCTTGGCCTGATCAGGGCCGCCGCGAGGCCAGCCGCAGATGCGGCGTGGTTTTCTTCGGCGGCCCTGCCGCATCCGGCACGCTGTCGTCGATGCAAAATCCGCTGACCGCTTTCGACAGGGTCAGCGCCTGCCGCTGCAGCCTTTGCGCCGCCGATGCCGCCTCTTCCACCAGCACGGAATTCTGCCGTGTCATCTGGTCCATCCGCACGATCGCGTCGCTCACCGCGCCGATGCCGCCGGCCTGCCCCGCGCTGGCTTGCCCGATCCGGCTGACCATGTCCCCCACCTGCTGCACCGATTGCGCGATGCCCACCATGCGCATGCCCGCTTCCGAGGCGCCCGCGCTGCCGCCGTCGATCTCGGCGAGCGCCTGCGCAATGAGTTCCTTGATCTCGCGCGCGGCGCTGGCCGAGCGCTGCGCCAGTATCCGCACTTCGCCCGCCACCGTGGCAAAGCCGTGGCCCTGCTCGCCGGCCTTGGCCGCTTCGACCGCCGCGTTGAGCGCCAGCGCATTGGTCTGGCAAGCCAGGTTGTCGATCACACCGATAATCTGCGCAACGCGCTGCGAACTGGCGCGCACCGCGGCCATCGTCAGCACCAGCCGGTCGAGCACACCGCCGCCGCACAGCACTTGGGCCGAGGTTTCGTCGGCCAGGCGGTTGGCGCTGGACGCGCTGCCGGCTGCCCTGCCCGCCGTGGCGCCTAGCCCCTCGACCGTGCTGGCGGCGTGTTTGAGCACCTTGGCCTGGGCCGCAGTGCGGCTGGCGATGCCGGCGCTGCCCAAGGCGATGTCGCGCGAGGCGCTGTCGATCGAGCGCGCCGAGGCCAGGATGCTTTTCAAGGTCGCATTCAGGGTGCCGATGCTGGCGTCTAGCGTGCGCGCGGTATCGGCGATTTCATCGCGCCCGTAGCTGCGCTTCCTGACCGTCAGGTTGCCGCTGGCCAGAGCGCCGGCGGTCTCGCTCAGGCCGCGCACTTCGCGCAGCAGCGCGCGCCGCACCAGCATGGTGATGCCGAGCGTAGCGGCCACCGACAGGACCACCAGCAGCGGCATCAGCACCGACAGCGCGGCAAAGTCGGCGGCGGCGCGGGTCGATGCGCGCTCGCTCAGATCCTGCTCGAAGCGCGCCAGTTCCGACAGGCGCTGCGCCACCACGCCGAAGGCTTGTTCGGCCTTGGACATGGCGTTGGCGCTCATCGAATGATCGACCTGGGACAGTTCGATCACGTCGACAATGGCGCGCATGTAGACCCCGTGCGCGGCCGCGGCCTGGGTGACGAAGCGGTGCTCGGGAGCGGCGCGGCCGGTGCGCCCGGCCAGGGCCGCGAACTTGCGCTCGATGGCGGCGTGGCGCTGATAGATGTCCTGCCCGAGCCCCTCGATGCGCGGCGCGGAAAAACTGGCGCTGATCCAGGTCAGCAACTGGTACATGCGGGCATGCGCGTACTGCGCCTCGGCCACCAGCTCATTGGCATCGCGGATGCGGGCGGCACGCTCGCCCACGATGATGTCGACCGCCTGGTTCTGGCGCACCATCGCATACCATGCGCTGCCCGAGGAGAACATCAGCAATAGCAGCACCAGGCCGGGTGCGAGCAACAGCTTGGGACCGATGCGCAGGCGCTCGAGCATGTCAGTGCTTGTAGACGCCGGCTTCCAGGGCCACGTCGCCAATGCGCATGACGTACGTGGTTTTGGCCTCGACCTTGCCGTTGACCGGATTCTTGAACTTGTAGTCGACCCATCCGCGGCCGGGGCCGTTGGCGATCGCGATCATTTCGTGACGGAACAGCTTGCCGTCGGCGTCGGGCACGTCGCGCAAATCCTTGCCGATCAGCGCCGTGGTCGGGTGCGCGACCGTGATGCCGGTGAGGTCGCGCATGGCCACGTACAGGGTGCCGCGGTTGTACTCGGGGTCGCGGGCATTGATCAGCCGGATCATTTCTTCCTTGCCGCGCAGCTTCATGAAGCGCGCGCCCTTCTCCACCAGCGCCACCGCGTCTTTTTCGTCCGGCTCGGCAGCGACGGGCGCGCTCCAGCCGGCGCCGCTCCAGAAACAGGCCAGCAGCACGCCGGCCTTGATGAGTATCTTCACAATGATGTCCTTCAACGTCGGTGAACGCGCATTCTGGCGCCGGGACAGGTATGATTGGCTGCCAGCCGGCGTGCGCAAGATGAGGTGGCGCAATGTTTCCTGAGCGCATAGGTTAATTTACGCGTTCGCGCGGGGCGCCGGTTTGCGCGGGATCAATCGTGCGGACCGCGCCTATCAGTCAAGGAAGAGAGATGAATCGTTCAGTGGTTGCCCTGCTACTGTCGGGCCTGGTGTTTCCGGGCGCCGGACAGTATTACCTGGGCCGGCGCGCGCGCGCCTGCCTGTTTATCGTGCCGACGCTCATTGCGGCAATCTATTTTTTCAAGCAAGTGGTCGACTCCGCCTCGCGCATGGTCGATGAAGTGCTGCGTGGCTCCCTGGGCGCCGACCCGGTGCTGATCGCCGAGCGCCTGCACCAGCAGGGCGAGACGGCCACGCCGCTGATGAATATCGCCGCCGCGGTGATGCTGGCGTGCTGGGTGGCCAGTCTGGTCGACGCCTGGCTGCTGGCGCGCGCGCAGGAACGCGGCGCACTGGCGGGCAAAGAGAAAGGCATGTCATGAACCGGCCTGGCTTGATCGGTGCCGGCTTGCTGGCGCTGGCGCTGGCCGGCTGCGCCACCCCGCAGGCCGGCGCCATCGTGCGCACGCCGGTGCTCAGGGCCGCATCCTCCTTTCCGAATACCGAGGCGGTGGTGATGCGGGTCGAACTGGCCGCCGGCGCGCGCGCCGGGCGCCACAGCCACCCGGGCGACGAAATCGGCTACGTGCTCGAAGGCGAGGGCCAATTGCTGATCGACGGCGCCGCCCCGCGCACGGTGCGCGCCGGGGAAGCCTTCGTGATCCCGGCCGGTACCGTGCACGACGCCCACAACCCGGGCGGCGCCACCATGCGCCTGGTCGGCGTATACATGGTCGAACAGGGCAAGCCGCTGGCCATCCCGGCCAAATAAGGGTCGCCGCGGCGCCGATTGTGGCGCTGGGCCGACACGCGCGGGGGCAGTTCTGTACAAGCAGGCCACAAGCTGCCAAAATGTTGATGTACGTCAATTCTCAAGACGTACCCACTATGATGCCAGCGCCCACCCGTCCGACCCTGCTCCGCCTGCCGCGTCTTGCGCGCGCATGGGCGCTGTCGATGCTGGCCCTCGCCGGCGCGGGCGCGCGCGCCGGCGACACCGACGACCTGACCACCCTGCCCCTTGAACAGCTGATGTCGATGGAGGTCTACAGCGCCTCGAAGTTCATGCAGAAGTCGAGCCGCGCGCCGTCGTCGGTGACCGTGATAACAAGGACCGAGATCCGCCAGTTCGGCTGGCGCACCCTGGCCGACGTGGCGCGCAGCGTGCGCGGCATGGTGGTCAGCTACGACCGCAATTACAGCTATCTGGGGCAGCGCGGCATCCTGCGCCCCGGCGACTTCAATACCCGCTTCCTGCTCCAGGTCGACGGCAACCGCATGAACGACGCCGTGTACGACCAGGCGCCGGTGGGCGCCGAATTCCCGCTCGACCTGGACCTGGTCGAGCGCATCGAGTTCGTGCCCGGTCCCGGTTCATCGATCTACGGCTCGAATGCCTTCATCGGCGTGATCAACGTGATCACCAGGAAGCCCGGCGCCGTGGCCGGCACGCGCGGATCGCTGGAAGTGGGCCAGGACGGCGCGCGCAAGGCCGCGGCCAGCGTCGGCTGGGGCTCGCCCCAGGGCAGCGAGTACCTGATCGCCGCCAGCGCCTGGCGCAGCGATGGGCGCGACTTGTACTTCCCCGAATTCGACACACCAGCCCAGAACCACGGCGTGGCCAGCGGCCTCGATGATGAGCGCGGACAGCGCTTTTTCGCGCGCGCCACCTACGGCGCGGCCAGCCTGAGCCTGATCCACGCGAACCGGGTCAAGGGCATCCCGACCGCCTCCTACGGCCAGAGCTTCAACGATCCGCGCGCGGCCACCACCGACCGCCAGACCTATGTCAACGCGGCCTGGAGCAGCGATGCCGGCGCCGTCGAACAGCTCAAGGCGCGCCTGTTCTGGGGCCAGTACGACTCGTTCGGCGATTACGTGGCGCTTGACGAGGCGCGCACGCTCAGCCACGACGGCAGCAACGCGCGCTGGTGGGGCATCGAGGCGAGCGTGGTGAGCACGCGCCTGGCCGGGCACACCGTGCTGGCCGGGATCGACCTGCAGCGCGACTACCGCCTGCACCAGTACAGCTTCGACGTGGCTCCGTTCTACAGCTACCTGGACGACCGCCACGGCGGGCGGCGCGCCGGCCTGTATCTGCAAGACCAGCTGGCGCTGGGCGAAGCGGTGCTGCTCAACCTGGGCCTGCGCTACGACCGCAACAGCGGCAGCGACGGGGTGTGGAGCCCGCGCGCCGCCCTGATCTGGAATCCGTCCGAGGCAACCACGATCAAGGCGATCTACGGCCGGGCCTTCCGTTCGCCCAACAGCTATGAAAAATTCTATGCCTTCCCCGGCGCGGACGGCCAGACCGGCAACCCGGGCCTGCGAGAGGAACGGGTGCGTTCGACCGAACTGGCGCTGGTGCGGGAGTTCGGCGAGAACGCGCGGGTGAGCGTGTCGGCCTTTCGCACCGCGCTGGCGGACCTGATCGCGCCGGTAGAACAGCGCGAGCCGGCCAGCGTGCGCTTCGAAAATATCGGCCGCCTGGGCGCGCGCGGCGTGGAAATCGAATACGAACGCGCCACCCCGGGCGGCCTGTCGCTGCGCACCAGCTACAGCGCGATCCGGGTCAGCGACGCGCTCGGGCAACCGGTCAACGCGCCGGCGCGCCTGGCCAAGTTCAATGGTTCGGCGCCGCTCGGCGCCGGCGGCTGGCGCGCCGCGCTCGAAGCCCAGTATGTGGGCGCGCGCCATGGCGTCTCGGGCACCGCCGGACCTTATGTGGTGGTCAACGCCAATCTGATGAGCGCGCGCCTGCTGCGCAATCTCGAGCTCTCGCTCGGCGTGACCAATCTGTTCGACCGCGCGTACGCCGATCCGGCCTCCATCGAACACCGCCAGAGCGTGATCGCGCAGGACGGGCGGCGCCTGGTCGCAAGGCTGGCGTATGCGTTCTGAATCCCGCCCTGCGCGCGCGCAGCGCCTTTGCTGGCTGCTGGCTGCCAGCCTGGCGGTGACAGCGGCGGCGCACGCCGATCCGGTGCCGGAAAACGCGATGAAGGCCGCCTTTGTCTTCAATTTCACCGTGTTCGCCGAGTGGCCGGCGGAAGCGCTGGCGGGCGGCGCACCGATCAGCCTGTGCGCCAACGCCGGCGGCGCGCTGTTCGCCTCGCTGAGCAGGCTGCACGACAAGGTCGTCAACGGCCACCGCATCGCGGTGCGCCACGCCGGCGCGCCGCTGCGCACCTGCCATGTGCTGGTGCTCGAACGGATCGACCGCGAACGCTGGCGCGAGCTGCGCCGCGAGCTGGCCGGCACGCCGGTACTGACCGTCTCGGACGACAGGGTGATCGGCCCGGACGGCGCGGTCATCGCCATGGAGGTGATGGATGAGCGCATCGTGTTCGACATCGACATGGCGCCGGCGCGCGCGGCCCGCCTGACCCTCAGTTCCAAGCTGCTGCGCCTGGCCAGGAGCGTGCAGTGAGCGCGCGCCCGGCAGTCATGAGCGCTCCGCGCCTGCTCGGCAAGAAGCTGGCGCTGACCACCATTCTGACAGCCGCCGCCGCGCTGTTCGTGGCCAGCCTGGCGTTGATCGTGTTCCAGTTCCTGTCCATGCGCGGCGTGCTGGCCGACGACTTGCGGGTGCAGGCCCAGATCGTCGGCAACAACAGCAGCGCGGCCCTGCTGTTCAACGATGTCAAGGCCGGCGAGGAAACCCTGGCCGGCCTGGCGGTCTCGCCCAGCGTGGCCAGCGCCAGCATTTTCGACGCCCGCGGCGCGCTGCTGGCGCACT
Source organism: Massilia antarctica (assembly GCF_015689335.1). Lineage (GTDB taxonomy): Bacteria > Pseudomonadota > Gammaproteobacteria > Burkholderiales > Burkholderiaceae_D > Telluria_A > Telluria_A antarctica. Next base: position 6,147,178 of record NZ_CP065053.1, read on the forward strand.
ACCAGCGCGGTACCGGCGCCCAGCCCGGCGAACCCGATGCCGCCCTGCTGGCCGCCGGCTACCGCTACGCCATCGACGCGGTGGAAGTGGCGCACGTGGTGCGCGTGAACCAGCAGCGGGTCGGCGTGGTGCTGATCCGCGCCACCCTGGACCAGCTGTTCGCGCGCCTGCTCACCTACGCCGGCCTGACCCTGGCGGTGGCCCTCGCGTCGCTGGCGCTGGCGTATGCGCTGGTGTCGTCGATGCGGCGCGCGGTGCGCCGGGCCGAGGAGCACCTGCACCATCTGGCGCACGTCGATTCGGTCACCGCCCTGCCCAACCGCCACGAATACAACGAGCGCCTGGCGTTCGCGCTGGAACGCGCCGACCGGGCCGAGGGCGAGGTCGGCCTGCTGCTGCTCGACCTGGATAACTTCAAGGTGGTCAACGACACGCTCGGCCACGACAGCGGCGACCTTCTGCTCAAGCTGGTGGCCGCGCGCCTGGTGCAGACCTTGCGTGGGAACGATATCATCTGCCGCATCGGCGGCGACGAATTCGTGATCATCGTCGAGCCGCGCGAGACCGACCCCGGCCAGCCGGAAGAAGTGGCCGAAGTGGCGCGCAAGATCCTCGCCGCCCTGGCCGCGCCTTTCGAGGTGGAAGGACACCAGCTGTACGCGAGCGCCAGTATCGGCGTGGCCGTGTACCCGCGCGATGCGGGCGACGCGCGCACCTTGATGCGCAGCGCCGACACGGCCATGTACCACGCCAAGGCCAGGGGCAAGAACGGCTTCGAAGCGTTCCAGCCGGCCATGGAGCAGCGCGCCCAGAAGCGCCTCAAGCTCGAAGCGAACCTGCGCCGCGCGCTCGACCTGGGCGAGCTGGAACTGCACTACCAGCCGCAGATCGATGTGCGCAGCGGGCGTGTGGTGGGGGTCGAGGCGCTGGCCCGCTGGCACTGCCGCGAACTGGGGCACGTCAGCCCGGCCGAATTCATTCCCGTGGCCGAGGAGTCCGGGATCATCGTGGCGCTCGGCGGCTGGGTGCTGCGCACGGCCTGCCGCCAGGCGGCGGCGTGGCGCGACCAGGGTTTGCTCGACAGCCTGGTGCACGTGGCGGTGAACCTGTCGGCGCGCCAGACCCGCGACGGCGCCCTGATGGACGAGATCCGCGCCATCCTCGACGAAACCGCGCTGCCGGCCAGCCTGCTGGAACTGGAAATCACCGAGGGCGTCCTGATGGAAAACGTGAACGCCAACCTGGACCTGCTGCATGGCTTGCAGGCGGCCGGCATCCATCTGTCGATCGACGATTTCGGCACCGGCTACTCGTCGATGGCGTATCTGAAGCGCTTCCCGATCGACCAGTTGAAAATCGACCGCAGTTTCGTGCACGACGTGCCGGGCGACGGCGAGGCGATCGCCACGGCGATTATCGCGATGGCGCACAGCCTGCAGTTAAGCGTGGTGGCCGAGGGCGTGGAAACCCTGGCGCAGCTCGACTTCCTGCGCCAGGCGGGCTGCGACATCATGCAGGGATATTATTTTGCGCGGCCGATGCCCGCCGCGCAGATCACCGCGCTGCTGCGCGAAAAGCGCAGCAGCTGGGGCGAACGGGCGACAATACCGCTTACGCCAGCTTGACCGCGTGCTCGCGGGTGGCGTGGAAGTTCAGCTTGGGCCAACGCTCTTCGGTCAGGCGCAGGTTGACGTTCGAGGTAGCCAGGTAAGCCATATTGCCGGCCGCATCGTAGGCCACGTTGTGGCCCAGCGCCGACTCGAAATCGGCCAGGATACGCTTGTCGTCGCCGCTGACCCAGCGCGCGCTGCTGATGCTGGTGCCTTCGAACACGGCATCGACCCCGTACTCGTTGAGCAGGCGGCTGGCCACGACCTCGAACTGCAGCACCCCGACCGCGCCCAGTACCAGCTCGCCGCCCTGGACCGGTTTGAAGACCTGCACCGCGCCCTCTTCGCCCAGCTGCTGCAAGCCCTTGTGAAGCTGCTTGATCTTGAGCGGATTGCGGATGCGCACCGAGCGGAAGAAGTCCGGCGCGAAGTACGGGATGCCGGTAAATTGCAGCATCTCGCCTTCCGAGAAGCTGTCGCCGATCTGCATGTTGCCGTGGTTGGGCAGGCCGATGATGTCGCCGGCGTAGGCTTCCTCGACCTGTTCGCGCGAGGACGCCATGAAGGTAACCACCGACGAGACCTTGATCTCGCGTCCCAGGCGCAGGTGCTTGACCTTCATGCCGCGCTCGAAACGCCCCGAGCACACGCGCAGGAAGGCGATGCGGTCGCGGTGGGCCGGGTCCATATTGGCCTGGATCTTGAAGACGAAACCGGAAAACGGCTGCTCGCCTGGCGCCACCACGCGCACGGTGGCGTCGCGCTCGCGCGGGGCCGGCGCCCAGTCGACCAGCGCCGAGAGAATTTCGCGCACGCCGAAGTTGTTGATCGCCGAACCGAAGAACACCGGGGTCTGCACGCCGGCCAGGAACTGTTCCAGGTCGAACGGATGCGAAGCGCCATGCACCAGCTCCACTTCCATCTTGAGCTGCTCGATTTCGAGCGGGAACATGGCGGCCAGCTTGGGATTGTCGATGCCCTTGACGATTTCGAAGGCACCGTCGGCTTTTTCCTCGCCCGCCTTGAACAGCATGATTTCATCGCGCAGCAGGTGGTATACGCCGCGGAAATTCTTGCCCATGCCGATCGGCCAGGTCACCGGGGCGCACTGGATTTTCAGGACCGATTCGAGTTCGTCGAGCAGGTCGAGCGGATCGCGCGTTTCGCGGTCCATCTTGTTCATGAAGGTGACGATCGGGGTGCTGCGCATGCGGCACACGGCCAGCAGCTTGATGGTTTGCGCTTCCACGCCTTTGGCCGCGTCGATCACCATCAGGGCCGAGTCGACGGCGGTGAGTACGCGGTAGGTGTCTTCCGAAAAATCCTGGTGGCCGGGGGTGTCGAGCAGGTTGATGACGTGGTCGCGGTGCTCGAACTGCATCACCGAACTGGCCACGGAAATGCCGCGCTGCTTTTCGATTTCCATCCAGTCGGAGGTGGCGTGGCGGCCGCTCTTGCGGGCCTTGACGGTGCCGGCCATCTGGATCGCGCCCGAAAACAGCAACAGCTTCTCGGTCAGGGTGGTCTTGCCTGCGTCGGGGTGGGAAATGATGCCGAAGGTACGGCGGCGTGCAACTTCGCGGGCGATCGCCGCGGGGGCGGGCGTCGGGCTCGGTGCTACGTTGTCTGAATCGGGAAGGGAAGTATCGGTATCGTTGGCCATATTCTCAGCCATAACATGGCCTCGCACAAAACCCACGATTTTACCGATACTTGCCCTGCTCGTGTGAACTGATTCGGGCGCGGCGGGGAGCCGCGCCCGGGTAGTGCCGCCGGCTTACCAGCAGCCGTTGGCGGCCGGTGTCTGCGCACCGGTATTGGTCAAGGTCAAGACACCGCATTCGTCGCCCGCCTGCGCCGTGGTTGGCGTTGCCGTGAGGGTGAACGAGTCCGCGGCCATCGTTGGCACGATGTTATACCTGACCGCGCCGGCGGCCACGTCCTTGGGCGAGGTGGTCGCCCCTATATCGTCGGTCGGATAGACGTTCTTGGTGGTGTAGTAACGCTCGAACAACTGAGCCTTCTCCAACAACACCCCCTTGGCGACCGAGCGCTGGGACTTCATTACGCTTTTCTGGTAGGCCGGAAGAGCGACCGCCGACAGGATCCCGACAATGACCACGGTGATCATCAATTCGACCAGGGTGAAGCCGCTCGCCGGCTGATTCATCAATGTGCGTTTCATCGTTGCAGCTCCCGCCAGTTAATACGACCCATTTTCGCCGATTCCTTCGGCAACGGAGGAGTAATTGGCGTTGTACAGTCGACAGTGCACTTCGGATCGGTGACGCCGACCGAGCCGCCAGTCTCAATCCCGGTCAGAGGGCCGCCCGATGACGACCAGCTGATCGTGACGGTGGTTTCGATGGTATAACCGCCGCTGGCCAGCGCCGTGTATTTAATGCTCGTCGTCGTGGTGCTGCCATCCGGGTTCAATACCGACACCGGATCCGGATCGTTGGCCGGCTTGGTCGGCAGCGGCGGATCGCCAGCGCCTTGCTGGAACGAGCCTTTCGGATCGAGCGCACCGGCTGCAGCCACACCTTGCTTGGCGGTGGACTTGCTGTTGTCAGGCGGGGCAGCATAGGTCCAACCTGCTTCGTGCATGCACACGGTGGTCGGATGGTGCCAATAAATCAGATACTCGGCAATCAGCTTGCCCTTGAGGCTAGCGTCCGTCAGACGATAGCCCAGGTCCGGACGCCCGGCCACGTTCAGCTGGACGTCGCTCTGCGCGATGGTGTCCTTGACCACCTGGACGGTCAGCGCGCCGTTGCGCCATTCGTTATTCTTCCCGAGGAAAGACTCGCCGGACGAGACGCCTGCGCATTGCGGCCTGATCGGATGCACGCCGTTACGCAAGATGCCATTGTTTGCCCAGTCGCGGATGACGAAGGCGTCAATCGGCATGGACAGCTGCAAATCCTTGATCGCATTCATCTTATAAGCCGGCATCGACGCCACCGTCAAGCCCGCCCCAGTCTGGTAACCCGTCACATTGCCGTTGTAGGTGCCGCCCGCGGCCGAGCCGTCGGCGCCATCGATACTGAACTTAATGGCCGGCGAATTGGCCTGGTTGGCCACCAGTACCTTGAAGCGGGTATTCGGAATGGTATCGATCGTAGTGCTGGTCGTGGTCCACGAGGTCACGACGACACGCTGCTCGTAGCTCCATCTTTTATTTTTATAGACCGAGTTCTGAATCTCCAGCGATGTGCGGGTCGTCTTGAAACTTCTGTTGCTGGTAAACTTGGCCGTGCCATCGGCAAGCACCGTCGTGGTCGCGGTACCGGCCGTGCTGACACCCTCGGTGAAGTTACTGTAGGCAGCTTGCAGGTTCTGGGCGCCGCTGACTGTTTCCCAGGCCCCGGTCGAGACGACCGTGGCAGTCGCCGGACCGGTATTGGTGGCCATAAAATTGGCCAGGTCAGGCGAGTAGCTCGAGGTCGAGGTGGATACGACAGCCGCGAGACGCTGCGCGTCGAGGCTAGGATGCAGCATGTTCAAGCCGAGCACATCGTAGATGTCATCGTATTCATGCACGTGCACATAGTTCATGTCGGCTACCGCGCCGGTGGTCTTCTCGCGTCCGATGGCGTACACGCCATTGATCGTGCTCGGAGGATTGGTGTAGGTGTCCGGCTTGGTGACCCCGCCGCATTTGTCGGCAGCGTAGCAAAAAATATCGGTATCGAAGTGGCCGCCTGCGACGCCGCGCTCGCCGCCCACGGTAGCCGTGCTCACGTCCACCGTGGTCGGCTTCTGTGTACCGTTCTGGTCGAAATTGGCCTGATAGACGTCGAGATCGCCCGCCGTCACGCCGATCAACTGGGAACGCACGCCCCCACCCATGTGGCGCCCCACCGGAGGCACCGAGTCTTTGCCAACCGTGACCATGTCCAGGGGGGTGAACTTCGAATCGCCGTTCAAATCGAAAATGACGTCGCCCGTGCTACCGCCATTGCGCCAGTTCAACTGCATCCACCAGTTTTCGCCAGGAGGTTTGGCCGTGGTATTGACCGTCGGATTGGTGCTGAAGAACTGGAATACCTCGCCCGTGATGAAAATGCCATCGCCGACAACTCTTTCGCCTGGTGGCAAAGCCACCTTCCAGCCGCGGTTCTTGGTCCAGTCCATCGGATTGTTGCTGGCCACGCGCGTACGGATCGCAGTCGCCCCGCTGCCGTACACGACCTCGCTGAGCGTTTGCCCGACCAGGGACCCGGTGTTGCCCGACAGGTCGCGGATGCCATAGGCATAGTGCACGGTGGTGCCGTCGATCGCATCGGCGGGGGTCAACAGGCGGCCAGTCACGAAAGCGACCAGCACGCCCCCGTTCGGGTGGCGCGCCAGGCCTGGGGCCGTGGTAATGGCGTGCGCGGCGGCGCTGTCTTCATTCTTGTGCAACAACTCGGGCACCGCTGAAAGATCGTTCAGATTGAACTTCCACATATTGCCGTTGATGTCGCCGGCATACGCGGTATCCTTCACCCCATCTTCGTCGTTGTCCCACAAGGAAGGCGAGGACAGGCCGTTCGGCTCGGCCACGGAGCCGCCCGTCGTGGTGTACTCCTTGATCAGCTTACCGGTCTGGGCATCGATGACATACAGGGAAGCCACGCCGCTACCCGTGTTATTGGCGCCATTATTGTAGCCATTGCCGATCACCAGGGCATCGTAGAACTCGTCCTTGTCCGTGACCGTGGCAGCCTTCTTTTTCAGCAGCCTGGTCAACACCGGGGCGCCGTAGGTATCGCCGAGATTGGCGAAGCCTGTCGATTTTTCCGTCACTTCCCACATGACTTTCGCGGCGCTGCCGGCTTCGTCGCTGGTGGCGCCATTGGTCACGTCCAGGGCGAAAATGCCTTTGCCGCCACCGCCCAGAGTACCGATCAATATCGTCTTGGCGCCGAACTTGCGCACGTCCAGACGGCCGTCGACATAGTATTGCGGCGAAAAAGACTTGCTTGACAGCGCTGCCAGGCGCGGCATCAGCACGCCGGGAACGTAGGCGAAACGTTCCTTGCCGCTGACCGCATCGATCGCATGCATCATGCCATCGTTGGCGCCCACATACACGGTCTCGTTGCCAGCGCTATCCTTCCAATACACCGGGGTCGAATGGATGATCGTGCCAAGCGGACCGTTGCGTTTGCGGTAGGTCGTGGCCTCGCCGGTATTGTCGCCGCGCAGATAGTTGAGGATGGGCGAGGCCACGCTGCCAGTCATGGCCGCGGTCGCGGGGTCGATTGCCGCGCGTTGGGTGGCAGTCAGGGATGCCCAGGTAAACGGGATGCCGGCGGCCGGCGCGCCACTGTCGCTGATGGTAACGATGTTGCGCCTGGCGGTCTTGGCCTTCTCGGCCGCCACCTGCTCGGCGATCCTGGCAGCCGCGCCGCCATCCGTGCCGCCAGTCCAGGTATCGGTGGTGGCGATGGTGCCGTTGGCGCCGATCACATACGAGTGCAGGTTGCCGGTCAAGCTCGCCGAGTTGTAATCGATGGTAAACATCCTTGCCTTGCCATCGCTGACATTGGTGCTGGAGGCGACCGGTTGTCCGACATAGCCGATCGGCTGCTGTGACGGTACAAACGGCAAGGCAGCCCTGACTGCGATGACAGCCGCCGCGGCGAGGCCGACGAGGCCCGCCCCGGCAGCGATTTTTGTTCTAAGTTGCATGAGAATTCTCCCGCAGAGTGATGGTGGCAGTACTAGTCGCAAATATTGGAATACGGATGGAAACGGACGGTGGTCTGCAAAAAGGCGGTAGCGCCGCCGTTACCCTGACCGTGGGCGGTGATGCGCGCAAGGCCGTCCTGGCACCCCACGGCACTGCTCACCCGGGTCGGCGCGGTAATGATTTCGATGACATAGCGCGGCTGGGTGGCCAGGTCGGGAATGGTGAGCGCAGGCAGGGAAAACCCCAGTGTCAGCTTCTCATCCTTCCAGTCGATATTGGCCCAGCTCGCCGCAGCAGTCGGCTTGAGGCAAAGCCCCTTGGCGCAGGTCGGCGTGAACGCGGAAGCATCGTAGGGATCGAAGGGCGCTTTGGTGAACCACACGCTTTCGGCGTCGCGCAAGACCGCTTCGGCCGCTTCCCGCGCCATCTGCTGGTCGCGCGCATTGCGGGCCATGCGTTCTTCGAGGCTGCCGCTACGCACCAGGGCCAGGACGAACATGGTCAACACCAGCAAGAACACCAGTCCGGTGACCAGCACGGCGCCCGATTGCGTGGCCCGTGGACGAAATAAAGTAGCTTGAGACATTAAGACCTCGCCCGATTGCGAACGTTGAAGGTGGAAGTGACGACCCGACGCAGGTGGCCGTCCGTGGTGACGACGTCGGCGTCATTGAACTTGACCGTTTGCGAACCGACGGTAACGCCGTTCGAGGGGCCGCGCAACAGCAGGCTGACCCGCACGACGGATACCTTCGGGAACTGATCCGACGTCGGCGAGGCAACGTAGCTGGTGACCTCTTCCTTGCCATCCCCGATCCCGTAAGTGATTTTCATCCGCTCGACATTGTCGGCCACCACCACACCAGGTCCGGCAGGGGTAGCGGAGGCATCGGCGTAACACTTCAGTTGGCCTTTGACCACCTTGAATTGATACATGACCAGATTAGTATTGATCTGCGGACCGGCCTTGGCCGGATTGACCGCATTGTTCGACACAATCTCGGTGCCTTCGCAATTGCGCTCCTTGCCGAGCAAGCGATTCGGAATCGCCGGCGAGGGGGTCGCATCGACCACCCAGCTCGGGTCGTGCCGCAGGATCAGGATATCCGAGTCGCCATCGGCCATTCCACCGATGGAATCGTCGGCAGCCGGCATATCCACGTTGAGCCGGTAGCCGGCTTGGCGCAGGGCGGTGCCGATGACATCAAACGCATTGCGCGTACTTTCCTGAAGCCGCACGACATCGGTCTGGGCGGTGTTCATCTGCTTCGAGCCGACGAACATATAGCCCACCCCGCCCAGCAGGACCAGGCCGACGGTCATGGCCACCAGCACCTCGACCAGGCCGATACCCTGTTGCCTGCCTGGCGCCAGCGCGCGCGATGTTGTTGGACGAATTGTCATAAGCGGGTCTCCTGAACGAATTGCTGGTTTGCCTGGCCGAGAGCGACACCCTTGGCGCGCGCATCGTCCCACTGGATGGTCACCACGACATTGCCGGCGGTAGTAAAGGCAATGCTGCCCTTGCCATCCTTGAGCGTCTCGGCCAGCGCGGTGCGCCAGGCAAACACGTCGCCCTCGGCGACCGAAGTCCCCTTGTCCGGCTTGTCGGCAAAATTGACGACGTATTTCGTGGTCGCCTGCGCCACGGCGCGGTTGGCGCGCATGCGGTCGACGATGTCGTTGGCAAGGATGGTGGCCTGTCCGCGCGCATAGGCGCTGTGGTTGGTTTTTAAGTTGGTCATGATGAGCCCGGCAATGCCGAGCAAGCCGACACTGATCACGATCATGGTGATCAAGACTTCAAGCATCGAAAAACCTTGTTGACGTCGCATTTCTTGTTCTCCTCGTTAAGCTGTGCAGCTGGGGGCGATGCCGATGATCTCCGCCCCGACCCAGCCGGTGCCGGCGGTCAGCGCGATTTTCCGGCGCGTGGTCTTCGCATCCTTGCCGCAGAGATAAAAAGCGCCGACGTGGGCCAGGGTGCCATCGAACCTGCTCTGGCCATTGCTGGCATACGACACATAATCTTGAACATTTCCCGTTGACAACAATTGTCCACGTCCGGAAAACGCCGATTGCGCCCTGAGCACGGTTTCACCCGCGTCGACCACGCCGGTTTTACCTGGCAAGGGCGTGTCGTCGACAAACACGATCCAGCCGCCGCGCCAGTCGCCCGTGCCGTCGATGCTGCAGCTGGTGCCCGTGCTGCTGCGGCACATGGTCACGCGGGTATTGCGCTTGACCGCTTCCGAGCGGGTATAGTTGAGCGTGTCGAGCAGCACGTCGGCCTGGGTCGACACCGCCGCGTCCTCGACAAACTGGGTCATCATGGGCATGCCGATGGCGCTGGCCACGCCAATGATCGTGAGCGAGACGAGCAGCTCGGTCAGTGTAAAACCGCGCGCCCTGCAGGGTTTCGCAGATAACATCATCCTGAACCTTTGAAGTATGAATCGGGACGGAATGTCCCTGTTGTTTCCAATTATAAACAGCGAACCTTGCATTACACTGAGGAAAGGCTGACAGAATCCTGACAAGGGCAAGTAAACCCTTGTCGGCGAGACAAAAAACCATGGCCGCGCTCAGGCGGCGGGGAAGCGCACCGAGAATTGCACGCCGGCGCCGCCGGGGCCGTTGGCGATCTCGACCGTGGCACCGTGGGCCTGGGCGATATCGCGCACGATCGCCAGCCCCAGGCCGCTGCCGGGAATCTTGTCGTCGAGCCGCACGAAGCGCTGGAATACCGCAGCGCGCTGATGGGGCGGGATGCCGGGGCCGGAATCTTCCACCACCAGCACGCCCTGGCGGCCATCGGGGTAACAGCGCACCGTGACGGTGCCCGCATCCGGGGTGTAGCGCACGGCATTGTCGATCAGGTTATCGATCAGGTCGCGCAGCAGGAAGCTGTCGCCGCTGACCCGGGTCGGCCGCAGCTCGAAACCGATGTCGATACGCTTCTTGCCCGCTTCGTCGACGAAATACTGGATCACCTGCTCGATGAGCACGGCCAGGTCGAGCCGTTCGAGCCGGGTTTTCTCGAAGCGGGCCGGCTCGGCGCGCGCCAGGGCCAGCAGCTGGTTGGTCTGGCGGATCATGCGCTCGTTCGAGAGCAGCATCAGGCGCACCGAATGGACGGTGTCGGGATCGGCCTTGTGGCGCGCGCCCAGCCATTCGAGTTGCAGCTTGAGCCCGGCCAGAGGGGTGCGCAGCTGATGCGCGACATCGGCCAAAAAGTCGTGCTGGGCGCGCGCGCCGCTTTGCACCTTGTCGAGCAGCTCGTTGAAGGCATTGACCACGGGACTGAGCTCGTCGGGAATGGCGGCGCCATCGATGGCCGCCAGTTCGTTCGCTTCGCGCGCCAGCAGGTTGGCGCGCATGCGCGCCAGCGGTTGCAAGCCATTGGTCACCGAAAACCAGATCAGCCCGACCAGGGCCAGGGTAAACAAGGATTCGACCAGCATCAGCGCGCGCACCGTGGCAGCGCGGATCTGCTTGCGCTTGCGCAAGGTCTTGGCCACGCCGATGTGGATGCGTTCGCCGCCGGCGATCACCATGCGGCTGCTGACCCGCACCGGTTCGCCGCGGATGATGTCGTCGTAAGCCTGGGCGCTGGGCGCCGCCAGCGCCGGAAAATCGCTGTCGCCGGCCAGCGCCTGGTTGCCGCCGCCGCGCACGATGAAATACAGGACATCGGCATCGTCGGCGCGCAGCACCTGCTCGGCCTGGCGCGGCAGGTCGATCTCGGCCCGGCCATTGCCCGGACGCAGGCGCGCCGCCAGCGCACCGGCGGCGTCGGCCAGGCTCTGGTCGAACGCCAGCTGGGCCGGAATCCAGGCCAGCATGTAGGTGAGCGCGGCGCCCGCCACATTGATCAGCAGGATCGGCACGATCAGCCATTTCAGCAGGCGCAGCCGGATGCTGATCATGGATGCTGTTCGAGCATGTAGCCGAAGCCGCGGATGGTGCGGATGCTGATGCCGGCGTCGGCGATCTTCAGGCGCAGGCGCGAAATATAGACTTCGACCGCGTTCAGGGTCAGGTCCTCGCCCCACGGCAGGATGGCGTCGATGATCTGCTGCTTGGACACCACGCGCGCGCCGTGCTGCAGCAGGTATTCGAGCACGGCCCACTCGCGCACCGACAGGTCGATCACCCTCTCGTCGATGCGGGCGCGCTTGGTGTAGGTGTCCAGGGTCAGGCGCCCCAGGGACAGGCTGACCGGCTTGGGGGTATTGCGCCTGGCCAGGGCCTTGATGCGCGCCACCAGTTCCGGTGTGGCGAAGGGCTTGACCAGGTAATCGTCGGCGCCCAGTTCCAGGCCGCGCACCCGGTCTTCGATGGCGTCGCGGGCGGTCAGCAGCAGCACCGGCACATTGCTGCCGCGCGCGCGCAGGCGCCGCACCACCTCGAAGCCATCGATGCCGGGCAGGCCGATGTCGAGCACCACCACCGCCACCTCGGCGCGCTGCAGCACCTGGTCGGCCTGGGTGCCGCTGCCGACCACGTCGACCACCATGCCATGGCCCTGCAGCAGGCGGGTCAGGCCATCGGCCAGCACGGCATCGTCTTCGACCAGTAATACGTGCATGCCCGTGGCTTTCAGTAAGTTGTGATATTCATATTATGGGGCATGGCAGGCGCAAATCCCAAGCCTTGCTGCGGGCCAAAATGCGACGTTTATGCATGTTCCGTGCGCCCACCCACCTTAAAATGTGAGCAAAAAGACCATTTTTAACGATTTCCCCCAGTAGGACTGGGCCCACAAGGATTTATGCATTGAACCTACATAGGGGCGACTGCCAGTCTTATGTTCGCCAACAGACGGAAGCTTTACTGTTCGTACATCGCGATTCGCTGCAAGTCCAGGCGAAGCGCCCTTGAAGATCGTCTCAGATAGTGAGGAATAAAAATGAACAACACTCAACTTGGTGGTCACGCCCACGATGCAGCGCCAGTCGGCCAGATTCCCGCCAACGCGCCAGCGTTAAAAGTTGCGTCCCGCCCCGTTGTCAGCTTTAGCGGTACCCAGCAGAACGAATTGCTGGCCGCCCTTCCCCGTCACGATCTCGAGACCCTGTTCGACCACCTGGAACTCGTGGCCCTGCCTTTTGGCAAAGAACTGTTTGAATACGGCAGCAAGCTTGAAAACGTGTACTTTCCCACGACGGCCATCGTTTCCCTGCTGTACGTGATGGAAGACGGCGCCACCACCGAGATCGCCGTGGTCGGGCATGAAGGCGTGGTCGGCATGTCGCTGTTCATGGGTGAGCGCGCCATGTGCAGCGCCGTGGTCCAGAGCGCGGGTTACGGCTACCGCCTCAAGACCCAGTATCTGCGCGACGCCTTCAACCAGGGCGGCGCCCTGCCCCAGCTGCTGATGCGCTACACCAATGCGCTGTTCGCCCAGATGGCCCAGAACGCGGTCGGCGGGCGTCACAGCTCGATCGAACAAAAGCTGTGCCGCTGGCTGCTCGACCGCCTCGACCGCTCCGCATCGAACGAACTGAAAGTGACCCAGGAACTCATTTCCATCATGCTCGGCGTGCGCCGCGAAAGCATCACGGCCGCCGCCGGCAAGCTGCAGGATGATGGTTTGATTCAATACCGCCGCGGCAACATCACGGTGATCGACCGCCAGGGCCTGGAAGAGTATGCCGGCGAATGCTATAAGGTCGCCAAGACCGAATACGATCGCCTGCTCATGGATGTAGCCCGCTGAACGGCAGCGGCGCCGGGTCTTCCGGCGCTGGGTCGCCGCTGTCGCCGCTGTCGGCGGCGCGCGACAAGGGAATGAACGCTTCCACGCAGGTTCCCACGTTATTGACTCCCCGCTTCACCCGCAAGGTCCCCCCCAGCAGCAAGGCGCGCTCGCGCATGCCCAGCAGACCATGCGACTTGGGCTTGGCCACGGCATCGCTCCCGATGCCCACGCCGTCATCGCTCACTTCCAGGGACAAGCCACCCGCTTCGCGTCCCAGGTGCACGATCACATGGCGCGCCCGCGCATACTTGGCGATGTTATTGAGCGACTCTTGCACGATGCGGAACATGGCGATCGCATGCATGGAGCCAGCGACATCGACGTCGCCATCGATCAGCGCTTCGCAATCGAGCCCCGTGACCCGGCCGAACTGCTCGCAATAACTGTGCACGGCGGCGGACAAGCCCAGGTGGTCGAGCAGGCTGGGGCGCAGGTCTTCGACGATGCGGCGCTTCAATTCCACCGTCTCGACCAGGGTCGCGCGCGCGCGGTCGAGCATCAGGGCCAGTTCGGGCCGGGTGGCGCGCACCTTGTCGGCCACGGCATTCATATCGATATTGATCGAGGTCAGATTGGCCCCCAGTTCATCATGCAGTTCGCGCGCCAGGCGCGCCTTTTCTTCCTCGCTCACCTTGATCAGGTGGCGCGAGAGCACCGACAGCTGTTCGGTGCGCAGCACCACCATCGATTCGAGGTTGTCGTTGGCGTTTTCCAGGGCGCGCTGGGTGCCGGCCCGGGCAAAGTAGCTGCGCCGGATCAGGCGGTAGAACAGGGCCAGCACCAGGATCGCCATGGCGTTGATGCTGATCCCCAAGAACACCGCATGCTGGTATTCGCGGTAAAAGGTGGCACTGCGCGCGGCCAGCAATTCATTCTGTTCCTGCACCAGGATCACCACCTGCAGGCGGATTTCATCCATCTCGGCCTTGCTGTCGGAGGTTCCGGCAATCTTGAGGATGTCGGCCAGCCCGCCCTGGCGATACACGTCGAGCACCTGGTTCATGGTGTCGAGCCGGCGGTAGACCAGGGTGTGCAGCTGGGCCAGGTTGCGGCGCTGGGAGGGACTGTCGGCCAGCAGGCGGTCGAGTTCGCTGAACTGGGCATCGATCTCGGACGAGGCGGTGCGCAGCGGCCCCAGATAGACTTCGGAACCGGACAGGAAATAGCCGCGCAAGCTGCTTTCGGCATCCATGATCAGCACGTTCACATACTGGACCTTGTCGATCACCTTGGCGGTCTGGCCCTGGATCTCGTTGGCGCCCTTGAGGGAACCGAGATTGAGGAACAGGCTGACGCCATTGATGATGAGAATCAGCACGCACGTCAGGCACACCACCGTCTTATAGACCGGCAACCCGGTCGCGACGGGTGGTTCGGTGGAAAAATACATCCTGGAAATCCTTTTGCGCACTGCAGAGCCGGCCAGGGGGCAATTATAGTCCGCTAACTGCCGGGGCGCAGCCGAGCTGGACCGTAAGGGGTAGTGACGGGCAAGTGCGCGCACCTTGTGCGGCAGGGATGGCGGCGGTCGGGCGGGACCGCGCGCGACAGGCGGCGCCGGGGCGGGCCCGGCGGCGGATCAGTCGAGCAGGTTGTTTTTCATGGCGTAATAGGTCAGGTCGCTATTCGACTGCAAGCCCATTTTTTCCATGATGCGCGTGCGGTAGGTCGACACCGTCTTGATGCTGAGCGACAGGGCAACCCCGATGTCGGACACGGTCGCGCCCTTGGCCAGGCGCAGGAAGACCTGGAACTCGCGGTCCGACAGTTCGGTGTGCAGCGCCGTGTTGGGGTCGCGGTCGAAGCTCTGGGCCAGCAGTTCGCCGACGGTCGAGCTGACATAGCGGCGGCCCTGGAACACGGTACGCACCGCCGTCTTGAGCTCGTCGGCCTCGCACTCCTTGTTCAGGTAGCCATTGGCACCCATCTTGAACAAGTTCAGCGCATATTGCTGGGCCGGATAGCCGGACAGGATCAGTACCGGCAGGTTCGGCTGCCCCTGGCGGATGGTGCGCAGGATGTCGATGCCGCTCTGGTCCGGCATGGCGATATCGAGCAGCAGCACGTCGCAAATTTCGCGGCGCGCGATATCCAGCGCTTCGCGCCCGGTTGCCCCTTCGGCCACGACATCGAAGTCGGGCGACGAAGAAAAGATCTGTTTAAAACCTGCACGTACTATCTGGTGATCGTCACATATGGCAACGCGTATCATTGTCTTCCCTTAAATTATCCTTGCATAGGAAAGAGCCGAGGCAAACCACGCGCCCGGCACTGCGCATGCGTTAGTATTCTAGCACTCTGGCTGTTCAGTACAAACACGTATGACGGGCCGCGACGGGACGCCCGAACGGGACGCCCACACGGACCTTCAAAAACGGCAAAGGGGCACGAGGCCCCTGCGATGCGCGACGGGACCGGCACGCCGCTCTAGCCCGGACCTTTGAGCAGGGCGAGAATGGCGACCAGTTCGCTGCGGATCGCGGCCCGGTCAAGCTCGGGCGGCGCCGCCACGGCGTCAGCCGCGCCGGCATCGTCGAGCGGTGGCGCGAGCAGCTCGCCGAAGCGGCCATCGAGTTTATTGCGCGCACCACTGATCGTAAAGCCTTGTTCGTACAACAGTTCCCGGATACGACGGATCAGCAACACCTCATGGTGCTGGTAATAGCGGCGGTTTCCTCGTCGTTTGACCGGTTTAAGCTGGGTAAATTCCTGCTCCCAGTAGCGAAGTACGTGCGGTTTGACGCCGCACAACTCGCTCACCTCGCCAATCGTGAAATAGCGCTTGGCCGGGATAGCCGGCAGCACGATCAACTCAGCCTTGCTCGCACGATCGTTCATCGGTTCACTCTAGGCGGCGCGCGCCATCGGGCTGGTTTCTTCGACCATGCCCTTGAGCTTCTGGCTGGCGTGGAAGGTCACGACGCGGCGCGCCGTGATCGGGATTTCTTCGCCGGTCTTGGGATTGCGCCCGGGCCGCTGCGGCTTGTCGCGCAGCTGGAAGTTGCCGAAGCCCGACAACTTCACCGCTTCGCCGCGTTCGAGCGCATTCCTGATCTCGTCGAAGAAGGTCTCGACCATGTCCTTGGCTTCGCGCTTGTTCAGGCCGACCTGCTCGAACAGCAGTTCGGCCAGCTCGGCCTTGGTCAGGGTCGGCAGATTCTTCTCCGCGTCCTGGCGAACCCTGGCGACCTGCATCGCACGGTGCAGGTCGGCTGCCAGCGCCGACTGGAGTACGGCGGAATCAACGTCGTTGTTATTAATTTTACAGCCCTGCCTCGTATCGTTACTGCTCGTGGGATCGGTTATGAACGCAGCTTCGCGTCATGTTTCTGCTGGGCCGAGGCAGCCAGCGCCTTCATGACGCCTTCGACCACGTCGTCCTGCAGGGTGGTTTGAGTATCTTGCAAGCCAAAGCGGAAAGCAAGGCTTTTTTCGTCGGCCTCGATCCCTTTTCCGCGATATTCATCAAACAAAACAATGGCTTGCACAATCTTTCCTGCTGGATTTACCTGCAGTTCCGCGGCAAAAGCATCGAGCAAGTCTTGCGCCGCGACCGTGTTTTTGACGACGAAGGCCAGGTCGCGCGTGGCGCCAGGGAATTTCGAGATCTCTTCATAGTTTGGCACGGATCGTTGCTGTAACGCAATGGCATCCACCTCGAACAAGACCGGCGCCTGCGGCAGATCGTATTTCTGCAGCCAGCGCGGATGCAGTTCGCCGATGAAACCGATTTCCTTGCCATCGAGCTCGATGAGCGCCGAGCGTCCCGGATGCAGGGCCGGATGGGCCGTCTTCACGAAACGCAGGGTGCGCGGCGCGAACAGGGCTTCCACATCGGCCTTGACGTCGAAATAGTCGACTGGCGCCGACTTGAGCGACCATTGTTCGTCCAGCGCCGGGCCGTAGGCGATGGCGGCCACGCGCTTGGGCTGGTCGAAACCGGCCACCGCCAGCGGGCCATCAAGCGCCTGGGCATTGCGGCGGAAAATTGCGCCGACCTCGAACACGCGCACCCTGCCCGCCTTGCGGTTCAGGTTATAGCGCACATTCGCGACCAGCGAACCGATCAAGGAGGAACGCATCACGTTCATCTGGCTGGCGATCGGATTGACCAGCTTGATCTGGTCGCGATTGTCGGCAAAGTCGGTTTCCCATGCGGAATCGACGAAACTCATGTTCACCACTTCCTGGTAGCCGAGGTCGGCCAGCTGGTGGCGCACGGCGAACAGCGAACGGGTGTTTTCCGGGGCGATGATCATCTGGCTGGCGGCCACCGGCGGCAAGGCCGGGATGTTCTCGAAGCCGTACACGCGCGCCACTTCCTCGATCAGGTCTTCCTCGATTTCGATGTCGAAACGGTAGGTCGGCGCGGTCACGGAAAACAGGCCGGGCTCCTGCGTGAACGGCAGGCCCAGGCGCGTGAAGATGTCGGCCACCATGGTATCGGTGATCGGCACGCCGATGACTTTTTGCGCGCGCGCGGTGCGCAGGGTGACCGCTTTCGGCAGCGGCACGTTGACGATCTGGTCGTCGATCGGGCTCACCACGGTGTCCTGGGTGCCGCAGATTTCAACGATCAGCGCGGTGATGCGCTCGATGTGCTCGACGGTCGTGGCGAAATCGACGCCGCGCTCGAAGCGGTGCGCCGCATCGGTCGAAAAATTGAACCGGCGCGCGCGGCCCTGGATGGCGTTCGGCCACCAGAACGCCGCTTCCAGATAGATATTGGTGGTGTCGAGCGAGACCGACGTAGCGTCACCGCCCATGATACCGGCCAGGGATTCGAGTTCCTTGTCGTCGGCAATCACGCCAACCCAGTCGTCGACTTCCACGGTATTGCCGTTCAAGAGTTTCAGGGACTCGCCCTTTTTTCCCCAGCGCACATCCAGCGCGCCATGGATCTTGTCCATGTCGAACACGTGCGAGGGACGGCCCAGTTCCAGCATGACGTAGTTGGAAATATCGATCAGCGCCGACAGCGGACGCTGGCCGCTGCGCTCGAGGCGCTGGCGGATCCAGTCCGGGGTCGCCGCCTTGGCGTTCAGGCCGCGGATGACCCTGCCCGAAAAGCGGCCGCACAGGTCGGGCGCGCTGATCTTCACGGGCAAGATTTCGCTGCCGTTGACCGGCACCGAACGGGTCTGCGGCAAGGTCAATGGCGTGCCGGTCAGGGCCGACACTTCACGCGCCACACCCAGCACCGACAGGCAGTCCGCCTTGTTCGGGGTGAGCTTGATGGTGAATTTCAGGTCGTTCAGGGCGAGGTAGTCGCGGATATTCTGGCCGACCGGCGCATCTTCCGGCAGCTCCATCAAGCCGCTCGTTTCCTCGGACAATTTCAATTCCTTGGCCGAGCACATCATGCCCTGCGATTCCACGCCGCGCAGCTCGCCGACCTTGATCACGAAGGCCTTGCCGTCCGCGCCGGGCGGCAGGATCGCGCCGGCCATGGCGCAGATCGCCTTCATGCCAGCGCGCACATTGGGCGCGCCGCACACGATGTTGAGCAAGGTGCCGGTGCCGACGTTGACCTTGCACACGTTCAGGCGATCCGCGTTCGGATGCTTGGCCACTTCCAGCACTTCGGCCACGACCACGTTCGAGAATGGGGGCGCGACCGCTTCGACTTCTTCCACTTCCAGGCCGGACATGGTCAGCAGGTGAGCCAGTTCATCCGAAGTCATCTTCGGATCGACCATGGTACGGAGCCAATTTTCGGAAAATTGCATAATCAGTGAACCTTGAATTAGTTAAATTGCTTCAGGAAGCGCAGGTCGCCTTCATAGAACAGGCGCAGGTCGTTGATCCCGTAACGCAGCATCGTCAGGCGCTCCAGGCCGGAGCCGAACGCGAAGCCGATGAACTTTTCCGGATCGAGCCCGAAGTTGCGCACCACCGCCGGGTGCACCTGGCCGGCGCCCGACACTTCCAGCCAGCGCCCCTTGAGCGGGCCGCTGCCAAACGCGATGTCGATCTCGGCCGACGGTTCGGTAAACGGGAAGTAGGATGGGCGGAAGCGCACCTGCAAGTCGTCGGTTTCAAAAAAGGCCTTGACGAAGTTCAGGTACACGCCCTTCAGGTCGGCAAACGAAATGTCTTCGGCGATCCACAGGCCTTCGACCTGGTGGAACATCGGCGAGTGGGTGGCATCGCTATCGACCCGGTAGGTGCGGCCGGGCGCGATCACCTTGATCGGCGGCGTGTGGGTGCGCGCGTAGCGTACCTGCATCGGGCTGGTGTGGGTGCGCAGCAGCAGCGGTTTGCCGGTACTGTCATTGCCTTCGATGTAGAAGGTATCCTGCATCGAACGGGCCGGGTGGTTTTCCGGGCTGTTGAGCGCCGTGAAATTGGTCCAGTCAGTCTCGATTTCGGGGCCGTCGGCCACATCGAAACCGATCGAGCGGAAGATTTCCTCGACCCGCTCCCAAGTGCGCATCACCGGGTGGATGCCCCCGCCCGAGCGGCCGCGCCCCGGCAAGGTGATGTCGATCGCTTCGGCGTTCAGGCGCTCTTCGAGCTGGGCATTGGCCAGCGCATCGCGCCGTGCGGTCAGGGCGTTTTCGATCTGGACCTTGGCGGCGTTGATCAGCGCGCCCTGGGCCTTTTTCTGTTCCGGGTCGAGCTTGCCCAGGCCCTTCATTTGCTCGGTAATCTGGCCAGTCTTGCCAAGGTACTTGGCTTTGGCGTTTTCCAGTGCGGCAGCATCTTCGGCGGCGATAAAGTCAGCCTGTGCCGAGACGACGAGTTCTTCCAGGGAGTTCATGCGATGTTTTTTCCTGTTGAGCGGGACTGGCGCACGCGCCACAATCAAAAACGGGGCACAGGTTTGAACCTCTGCCCCGCTCTTTGCGCGCCACCCGGAGGCGGCGCTTGCATCGATCATTGCTTACGCAGCGATCTTGGCTTTCACTGCTGCGACAATCGCGGCGAAGGCCGGCTTGTCCATCACAGCCATATCGGCCAGGACTTTACGGTCCAGTTCGATAGATGCTTTTTTCAGGCCGTTCATGAATACGCTGTACGTTACGCCATGCTCACGGGAAGCGGCGTTGATACGAGCGATCCACAGGCGGCGGAATACGCGTTTCTTGTTGCGGCGATCGCGGTAAGCGTATTGGCCAGCGCGCATGACTGCTTGCTTGGCAACACGGTATACACGGCTGCGGCGACCACGGTAGCCTTTAGCTTGTACAAGAATTTTCTTATGACGGGCACGAGCTGTAACCCCACGTTTTACTCTAGGCATAGTAACTCCTTAAATTGAGTGGTGAGATTAAGCCGACGGCATCATACGCATGACGGACTTGACATCCGCTGCATCGACGTTCGTGATTCCGCGCAGTTGGCGCTTGCTCTTGGTGGTTTTCTTGGTCAGGATGTGACGTTTGAAAGCGTGACCCGACTTAACGGTTCCACCTGGACGCACGCGAAAACGCTTCTTCGCGGAGCTTTTGGTCTTCATTTTAGGCATAGCAGTTCTGTCCTTCCGGACAGCTCCATTATAGGATTGCAGGTGGCAACGCTGTGCTGCACTTAGATGCCTGCTTTCACATTGTCTTCCGCCCGTGAAGGAGGAAGCCGGAGATCATAACACAGAAAGTGCCTGCGAATGCAAGCTTGTGGGGGAAAAGTTTCTTGTGACACATGCTTGCATGCGGATGCGCCTCCAGACCACGCACCCTTGATCCGTCATCCCCGCGCAGGCGGGATCCAAGTTCGCAGCATAGCCATCCACTACGCAGCAGACTTCGGTCCCCGCCGAGTGCCGCCTTGGCGCGGGGACGACGGTCTTAAGGTGAGCGATAGGCGCGGCACTCGAACAAAACAAAGCGCCCCTGGCACTTGCGTGGCGGGGCGCTTCTTTGCACAAGCTGCCTGGGCAGCCCGTTCTTTGCTTATTTCTTTTTCTTCGGCGAGAGGATCATGATCATCTGACGACCTTCCATCTTCGGGAACTGCTCGACCTGGCCATACGGCTCAAGATCGGCCTTCAAACGTTCCAGCATGCGGAAGCCGATGTCCTGGTGCGCCATCTCACGACCGCGAAAACGCAGCGTGATCTTGGTTTTGTCACCCTCATCGAGGAACTTCATCAGGTTTTTCAGCTTGATATTGTAATCGCCATCATCAGTACCCGGACGGAATTTGACTTCCTTCACGAGAATGATCTTTTGCTTCAATTTGGCTTCGTGCGCCTTCTTCTGCTCCGAATATTTGAACTTGCCGTAGTCCATCAGACGGCATACCGGTGGTTGCGCGGTCGGCGCAATTTCCACCAGATCTACGTTCGCTTCTTCGGCCAGACGAAAAGCCTCAGCCAGGCTCACAATGCCAAGCGGCTCGTTTTCCACCCCGGATAAACGCATTTCGGGGGCGGTGATTTCGCCATTGATGCGATGCGACTTGTCAGTAGCTATGTTGTTTCCTTTTAAAATCTGATGAATTAGCCGCGTCGAGAATGAACTCTCAAGCCTTGGAATCGACCTCGTGTTTGAGGCGTTCCACCAGGGCATCGATGGACATCACGCCCAAATCGACATTGCCACGAGCTCGCACGGCCACAGTGTTGGCATCCCGCTCCTTGTCACCGATCACGAGGATGTACGGCACTTTTTGGACGGAATGTTCACGTATTTTAAACGTAATTTTCTCGTTGCGCAAATCAGCGTGAACGCGGTACCCCAGCTTGCGCAGCTTGGCCGCCACATCCTGGGTGTAATCGGCCTGGGCATCCGAAATATTGAGCACCGATACCTGCACCGGCGCCAGCCACAGCGGCATCGCGCCGGCGTAGTTTTCGATCAGGATGCCGATGAAACGCTCCAGCGAACCGACGATCGCGCGGTGCAGCATGACCGGCACCTTCTTGGTGTTGTCGGCAGCCGTGTACTCGGCGCCCAGGCGGCCAGGCATCGACGGATCGATCTGCATGGTGCCGACCTGCCACGCGCGGCCCAGGCTGTCTTTCAGGTGGTATTCGATCTTCGGTCCGTAGAACGCGCCCTCGCCCGGCAGCTCGGTCCAGGAGACGCCGCAGGAGCGCAGCGCGCTGCGCAACGCTTCCTCGGCGATGTCCCAGCTTTCCTCGCTGCCGATCCGGCTGTCCGGACGCAGGGCCAGCTTGACGTCGATGTTTTCAAAACCGAAGGCGGTGTAGACTTCCATCGCCTGCTGGTGGAAGGCCGCCACTTCGCCCGGAATCTGCTCGTCGGTACAGAAAATGTGGCCGTCGTCCTGGGTAAAGCCGCGCACCCGCATCATGCCGTGCAGCGCGCCGGACGGCTCGTTGCGGTGGCACTGGCCGAACTCGCCGTAGCGCAGCGGCAGGTCGCGGTAGCTCTTCATGCCGGAATTGAAAATCTGGATGTGGCCAGGGCAATTCATCGGTTTCAGCGCATACGAGCGGTTTTCCGATTCGGTGACGAACATGTTTTCGCGATAGTTATCCCAGTGACCGGTCTTTTCCCACAGGCCGCGGTCCAGGATTTGCGGCGCTTTCACTTCCTGGTAGCCATTGACCTGATACACATTGCGCATGTATTGCTCAACCTGTTGCCAGATCGACCACCCCTTCGGATGCCAGAAGATCAAGCCCGGCGCTTCATCCTGGAAGTGGAAGAAGTCGAGCTGCTTGCCCAGCTTGCGGTGGTCGCGCTTTTCCGCCTCTTCCAGATTGTGCAGATAGAGTTCCTGGTCTTCCTTCTTGAGCCAGGCGGTGCCGTAGATGCGCTGCAGCATCTCGTTCTTGGAGTCGCCGCGCCAGTAGGCGCCGGCCACCTTCATCAGCTTGAACACTTTCAGCTTGCCGGTATTCGGCACGTGCGGGCCGCGGCACAGGTCGGTGAAAGCACCTTCGGCATACAGCGACACGTCTTCACCGGCGGGAATCGAGGAAATGATTTCCGCCTTGTAGGCTTCGCCGATGGACTTGAAGTAGGCCACCGCCTCGTCGCGCGGCAGCACGCTGCGCGTGACTTTCTCGTCTTTCTTGACCAGTTCGGCCATCTTCTTTTCGATCGCCGCCAGGTCTTCCGGCGTGAACGGACGCTTGTACGCGAAATCGTAGAAAAAGCCATTCTCGATGACCGGGCCGATGGTGACCTGGGCTTCCGGGTACAGTTCCTTGACCGCGTAAGCCAGCAAGTGGGCGGTGGAGTGACGGATCACGTCCAGGCCTTCGGGATCTTTATCGGTGATGATGGCCAGATCGGCATGTTGCTCGATCAGGAAGGAGGTATCGACGACTTTGCCGTCGACTTTGCCGGCCAGCGCCGCTTTGGCCAGGCCTGTTCCGATGCTGGCTGCGACCTGGGCTACGGTGACTGGGCCATCAAACTGGCGCTCGGAACCATCGGGAAGGCGGACTGAAACCATGCTGTTCTCCTGAACAAAACTGATATTTAAGTACAAACAAAAGTGCAAACAAAAATGCGGACGAAAAAAAACGCGGACTAGCCGCGTTTTTCATTTTGAGTAAGCAAAAGGAAGCACCTCGACTAGCGTCGCTGGAACAACTCCGTCGTAGTTCGCGGTGTCATAACCATGGTGCCTTTCTCTCTCTTACTCAGTACTGCATGTTCTGGTGGGCGGTGAGGAATTCGAATCCCCGACCCCTTGGATGTCGACCAAGTATTCTAACCAGCTGAACTAACCGCCCTGATATAGCATGAGCGTTGCTGGAACAACTCTGCCTTACTGCATTGACTACCTTTTACTGCAAAAAACTGGTGGGCGGTGAGGAATTCGAATCCCCGACCCCTTGGATGTCGACCAAGTATTCTAACCAGCTGAACTAACCGCCCGAAGACCAGCATTATAGAGAGCCAACCCAAGGATGACAAGCGCTTTTTCAACAGCGTACCCGGCAGGACGAAAGTACCCCGGCCGGCGGCAGGGAAATGCGCCGCCATTTTCCTTTACACTGCTTTCCATGCACGCCAAACCCACCCCCTCCTCCGCCCACCTGCACGCCCACCACAAGGGCGATGCCAAACATACCCATGTCGCCGTCGGCCGCAGCCAGGGCGCGCTGGCCCTGGCCTTGAGCCTGACCCTGGTGTTCGCCGTGATCGAAGTACTGACCGGCTTCATCTCCCATTCGCTCGCCCTCATTTCCGACGCCGGCCACATGGTCACCGACGCCGCCGCGCTGGGACTGGCGCTGCTGGCGCAACTGATCGCCAAGCGCCCGCCCTCGGCGCGCCACTCGTTCGGCTTCGGCCGCGCCGAAGCGCTGGCCGCCTTTGTCAATGCACTGGCCATGCTGGCCGTGGTCGGCTGGATCGTGTTTGAAGCGGTGCAGCGCTTCAGCGCCCCGCAGCAGGTGCAGGGCGGCACCGTGTTCGTGGTCGCCGTCATCGGCCTGGCGATCAATCTGCTGGTGGCCTGGCTGCTCTCGCGCGACCAGGAAAGCATGAATACCCGGGCCGCGCTGGTGCACGTGATGGGCGACATTCTCGGCTCGATCGCGGCGATCGCCGCCGGCGCCGTGATTTACCTGACCGGCTGGATGCCGATCGACCCTCTGCTCTCGCTCTTTGTCTCCGTGCTGATCCTGAAGTCCACCGTCGGCATCCTGCGCGACTCTTATCACGCGCTGATGGAAGGCGTGCCGCACCAGATCGACTATCTGCAGGTCGGCGCCGACCTCGCTTGCGTGCCCGGCGTGCTGTCGGTGCACGACCTGCATGTATGGGATATGTCGCCGGGACAACCGGCCCTGATCGGCCACCTGCGCATCGGCAACCTGCGCGACTGGCCGCAAGTGCTGTCCACGGTCAAGGAGATGCTGCTGACGAAACATGGCATCGACCATGTGACCCTGCAGCCCGAGTCACACGACTGACCCGCCGGCAAGCGACGCTGTAAGCCCTGTCTTACCCGGCAGCGGGAGGCGCACCGATGCCCCGCCGCTCAGGCATTGCCGATAATGCGGCATGGTTCCGTACACCCCCTCCCCCCTCATCCACGACACCCTGATCATCGGCGGCGGCCCCGGCGGGCTGACGGCGGCGATTTACCTGCGCCGCTTCCGGCGCAATATCATCCTGGTCGACAAAGGCAACAGCCGGCTCGGCTGGATTCCCGTCACGCATAACTATCCTGGCTTCCCGGACGGCATCCACGGCCAGGAATTGCTCGACAAACTACGCCACCAGCTGCAACGCTACGACGGCGAGGTGATCCAGGGCGAAGTCACGCGCCTGGAGCGCGAAGACGGCTGCTTCGTGGCCGCGCACGAAGGCGGCGAAATTCGCGCCCGCACCGTGCTGCTGGCGACCGGCATCGCCGATAGCGGCATGCCGATAGAAAATTTCCTCGATGCGGTGGCCGGCGGCGCGGTCCGGCTGTGCCCCGTGTGCGATGGCTTCGACGTGCTCGACCAGAAAATCGCCGTCGTCACCTGCGCCACCAATCCGGTCGGCCACGCGCTGTTCATGCGCACCTTTTCCGCCGACGTAATGCTGTTCGAGCGCACCCGGGAAGCCCTGGTGGATCCGGCCGACCGCCGGCGCCTGCTCGACGCCGGCATCCGCTACATCACCTCGCCGCTGCTGGGCGTGACCATGAGCGAGCGCATGACGCCGGTCATGCACACGGAAGACGGCGAGTCCTACCAGAGCGACGTGCTCTACCCCATGCTGGGCGAAACGGCGCGTTCCGACCTGGCGGCGGCCCTCGGCGCGCAAACCTCGGCCTGCATGGAACTGAAGGTCGACCAGCACCAGTGCACCACCGTGGAAGGCCTGTACGCCATCGGCGACGTGACCCAGGGATTGAACCAGATTAGTGTAGCCGCAGGGCAAGCCGCGGTGGCGGCGACCCGGATTCACAATGTCTTGCCATATCATTTTCGCCAGCGGCCCGCATAGCGGAGGCTCCGCACGACAGCAAAAACAAATTGCGCTAACAGCAAGGTAGTGACAATATAGGCCACGCCACTGGCCGGGCAAGACGAAAACAAGCCGCCAGTCAACTTGTGAAAGCTTACGATCATGGCAACTATCGCCCACGGCAGCAAACAAGGGTCGCACGATCATCGCGGCGACGCCTACTTCAGTTGGCCCATCTGGCTCCTGAGCGCAGCGCTGCTCGCGTTCGTGCTGGTGGTCCCGTTTTCTGGTGTGGCGGGGATGCTGATCCTCCCGGTCGCGCTGCTTGGCGGCCTCTGTTCGGTGTTCGGACTGGTGCGCGCCTTGCACCATCACCACTGGCGCCGCGCCGCCTCGATGGCGACTTATATCGTCGTGCTGGCGGCGCTGTTTTCAGTGCCGGAACTGCTGCAGGCCACTGTCGGGCGCGCCTCCAACGTGGTGCACCTGATGTCGGAAGGCCAGGGCTTCGATAAAAAGCTGCAGACCCACCCGCCCGGCAAGCGCCCCGTGCTAGCCTACGACTGGAGCAACGTCGGGACCGACACCACCTACGTGATTTACGATGCCAGCGGCCGTATCGCCGAGCCCAAGGGACACGTGGCGTGGTCGAGCAGCGAGCTGTTCCCCTTTGCCGAATGCGCCGGACGCGTCGTGCCGATCATGGGAAATTTCTACCGCTGCGATTATTGACTTCCGACCGCCGCGCCAGACGAGCGCACGATCAGCAATGACCGACCTTGCCGATGGCAGGCGGACGGTGGCAGGCGAGGTCACTCATTGACGCGATCCTGAAATTGACGCGATCCTGAAAACCGTCGCCCCAGCGCAGGCGGGGGCCCAAGTCCGGCGCTCTGTCGCGGGCTGCGCTGCGGCCTTGGGGGAAACGCATGCGTTCCCGCGCGGGAGCGACGACCCTTCAGGTAACGCTTCCTGCCGGTGACAACGCTACCAATCGACAAGCTGCACTTCAACGCGGTAATTCGCCGCGAAGCCCAGGTCGCTGCGCCCCATCACCTCCCGGCCGTTTGCGCCCACTTGCTCTTTTTGGTAAAATGAGAATCATTCGCATTTGTATTGACGACAGTGCACCCCATCGTTGACAAGCCAGGCAGCAGTCTCCAAGCCAGTGACGATTTTTCTCACACCAGGAGTTTTTGCATGCCGCGCCGTATCAACACGTCCGTCCCGTCGTCTTCCCATCCCCGCTTGCGTCCCCTTGTTCTGGCCCTGTCGCTCGCGCTCGGCCATGCCGCTGCCGCCGGCGCCGCCGACGAAGCGCCCGAGGCCGCCGTCCTGCCCGTCATTACGATCACCGGAGCGAACGACCAGAACGGCTACCAGGCGCGCGACAGCGACAGTGCCAGCAAGCTGAACCTGACCCTGCGCGAAACGCCGCAATCCGTTTCCGTGGTCACGCGCGCGCGCATGGACGATTTCCGTCTCGATAATGTCAACGATGTGCTCGCCAACACTACCGGCGTCACCGTCGAAAAAGTCGAAACCGACCGCACCTACTATGTCGCGCGCGGCTTCGACATCATCAATTTCCAAGTCGACGGGGTCGGCACGCCTCTGGTATTCGGCAACATGATGGGCAAGCTCGACACCGCCCTGTTCGACAGGGTCGACATCGTGCGCGGCGCCAACGGCCTCGCCGCTTCCACCGGCAATCCGTCCGCCACGGTAAATTTCATCCGCAAGCGCCCCGGCCCGGCCCTGGCCGCCAGTGCCGGCCTGACCTTGGGCTCGTGGGATACGCGCCGGCTCGATGCGGACGTGTCGAGCCCGCTCAACGCGAGCGGCAGCATCAAGGGCCGCATGGTCGTGGTCAGCCAGCAGGGCGATTCCTATCTGGACCGCTACACGACCAGGAAAAACGTTGCCTACGGCATCGTCGAAGCCAAACTCGGCAGCGACACCCTGCTCAGCATCGGACACGCCTGGCAGGACAACAAATCCAGCGGCGGCATGTGGGGCGCCCTGCCCCTCTACTACACCGACGGCAGCCCGACCAACTACCCGGGCGGCACCAATACCTCGGCCGACTGGTCGCACTGGGATAACACGACCAACGGCAGCTTTGCCGAACTGAATCACCAACTGGGCCAGGGCTGGACGCTCAAGTCGACCCTGAGCCGCAACAAGGAATCGTCCCGCTCCGCATTGTTCTATGTGTACGGCACGCCGGACAAAGGGACAGGCGTCGGCTTGTTTTCCTACCCGTCCGCCTACCGCTCCGACCACACCCAGACCTTGTTCGACATCGGCGCCAGCGGACAGTTCAATGTGGCGGGGCGCCAGATTGAGCTGGCCTTCGGCGCCAGCTGGTCACGCTCGCGCCTGGACGACCTGTCCGGCTACGGCCGCGGCATCGGCACCCCGCTCACGGCAGCGACCGACTTTACCGGCGCCTATCCACAGCCGGCATTCGATGACCATGTCGACGGCAGCGGCTACCAAGACGTGCGCAAGACCGTCTACGCGGCGGCGCGCTTCGCGCTGGCCGACAAGGTCAAGCTGCTGACCGGCTTTAACGCGACCAAGGCCGATTCCAGCGGCCTGTCCTACGGAAGCAGCAAGCAAAAGTCGGCCAGCAAGACCTCGCCCTATGTGGGCCTGGTCTACGACATGGCGCCGCAGGTCAGCCTGTACACCAGCTACACCGAAATCTTCAGCCCGCAAAGCGAACAGGACATCAACGGCGTCGCGCTCGATCCGATCATGGGCAGCAGCGCCGAGGTCGGTTTCAAGGGCGATCTCTTCGGCGGCAAGGCCAGCTTCTCCGGCGCCATCTTCCGCGCGCGTCAGAACAATACCGCCGAACAGGCCGGCATGAATGGCGCCAAGGCCTACTATCGCGGCATCGATGCCGAATCGACCGGCGCGGAAGTCGAACTGTCGGGCGAACTGGCCAAGGGCTGGATGGCCAGCGCCGGCTTCACCCTCCTGAAAGTGGAAGACAGCCAGGGCAAGGCCACCAAGACCTACGTTCCGCGCCGCCTGCTGCGCATGTCGACCACGTACCGCTTGCCAGCCGTGCCGCAGCTCAAGATCGGCGCCAATCTGAACTGGCAGAGCGATATCGAGCGCGAGCAGGCGCCGAGCATCGTCACACGCCAGGACAGCTACGCCGTGCTGGGCTTGATGACGCGCTACGAGATCAACCGCAACATGAGCCTCGCGCTGCACCTGAACAACGTCACGGACAAAAAATACCTGACCTCGCTGTACTGGAACCAGGCTTATTACGCGGCGCCGCGCAGCGCCAGCGTCACCCTCAACTGGACCTACTGAGATGCGCCCCGCACTGGTCTTGCTGCACCGCTGGTTCGGGCTGGGCGTGGCGATCTTCCTGTTCATTTCCGGCGCGACGGGCGCCCTGATCTCCTTCGACCACGAACTCGACGCGGCCCTCAACCCGGACCTGTTCCACGCCCACAGTGGCCAGACGGCCCAGCGCCAGATTCCCGGCACCGAACTGGCGCGCGCCATCGAAGCGGCCGATCCGCGCCTGCGCATCGGCTACGTCATGAACGAGGTGGAGCCTGGACACACCTCGCTGATGTCGGTCGAGGGCAGAATCGACCCGGCCACCGGCAAGCCGTTCGAGCTGGGATTCAACCAGATCGGCGTCGATCCGGTGACCGGCAAGGTACAGGCCAAACGCCAGTGGGGCGAGATCTCGCTCGCGCGCGAAAACCTGCTGCCGTTCCTGTACAAGCTGCATTATTCGATGCACATTCCAGAGGTGAAGGGCATCGAACTGGGCATCTGGCTCATGGGCATCATCGCCATGGTTTGGGTGCTCGATTGCTTCATTGCGCTGTACCTGTCGTTTCCCAACTGGCGCAGCTGGCGCAAGTCGTTCGCGTTCCGTTGGAAAGCCGGCGGGCACAAGCTCAATTTCGACCTGCACCGCTCGGGCGGCGTGTGGGTCTGGCTGTTGCTGCTGGTGCTGGCGATCACCTCGGTGTCGATGAACCTGACTGACCGCGTGGTGCGGCCGCTGCTGTCCACCGTCTCCACTCTCAGCCCGGATGCCTTCGCCAGCCGGACCATGAATCCGCCCGAAAAGCCGATTCCGGCGCGCCTCAGCCGCGACGACGTGATGGCGCTGGCGCGCATCGAAGCGGCCAAACGCGGCTGGACGGCGCCTGCCGGCGGCGTGTTTTACGCGTCGGCATTCGGGTTGTACGGCGTCGGTTTCTTTGAGCCGGGCAACGACCATGGCGACGTCGGCCTGGGCAACCCCTGGCTGTATTTCGACGGCACGGATGGCCGCCTGGTGGCCGACCGCGTGCCCGGCACCGGCAGCGCAGGCGATATTTTCCTGCAACTCCAGTTCCCCCTGCACTCCGGCCGGATTGCCGGCCTGCCTGGCCGCATCATCCTGTCCTTGTTGGGCGTGATGGTGGCGATGCTCAGCGTCACGGGCGTGATGATCTGGGTGCGCAAACGGCGTGCACGGCTCGCTGCCGCACGAGCCGTTCCGGGACCCATGCCGCAGCCGGTACGCCAGGGCGGCGCGCCGGTGCTCGAGTAAACCCCTTCCGTGGCGCCGCCGGGACAGCAGGGGCACGCATCAATAACAAAAAACGCAGCCGCTTGCGCGCGCTGCGTTTTTTGTATAGAGCAAGCCGGTTTATGCCGCGTGCTGGTGCGTCCCCACGAGAATCAGCTCGGCGAAGGCATCGAGATGGTTTGGCGTCCACACCGACGTCATCGCGTACGGGTCGCTGTCGCCAGCGCCCGCGATCAGGCTATTCATGCTGATCGTCGATACCAGGGCGCCGTACTGGTCGATCAACTGCACTTCCTTGATGTCGACCTTGGCGTAGTCGGCGATGGTGACCTTGGCGAACGAGATCTTGTCGTTGACGTAATTGATCACCAGATCCTTGCCGCTGACATTGGCCTTCACGCCGGCCGCTTCCATCTTCACACCCGAGAAAATGCTGTTGGCCGCGAACTGGATGATGTCGTTGCCGCCCGCGGTCTCATAGATCGTGTCCTTGCCGTCGCCCATCGAGATGACGTAGGTGTCGGTACCGCTGTCGCCGCGCAAGTCATCGTTGCCCATGCCGCTATACAAGGTGTCGTTGCCGGCGCCGCCGTGCAAGTCGTTGTCGCCCGCGTACTTATAGCCGATCAGATAGGCGAGGAAGCCGCCAACCAAGCCTTCGGCGCCGTTGAACTGACCGAAGTTCATGCCGATGCCCAGCTTGTCGCTCAGCCACTCCAGCCCGTTGAAGCTTGCCTGGCTGCCCACGGCAACCTTGCTGCCGAGGAAGCTGGCGCTATCGGCCAGCGCGCCCGCCACGTCGGCGTCGGCGGCGTAACTGAAGCCCTTGCCGATGCCCGCCACCGCGCTGTTTACACCAGTCGACACGCCGTTCACCGCGCTTTTCAGGCCACCGGCGACGCTGAAGTCGCTCAATTCCAGCCCGCTCACGTTCGACACCGCATCGAGCGCCTTGCCGCTCACGCCGTCCAGGCTGGCGCCCAGGCTGCCGGCGCTGCTAGTTGCCGCCGCCAGCTTGGCCTTGATGTCCGCGCCCATGTGGTCCCAGCCGCTCGACAAGTCCTTGAGCATGGTGTCGCCCACATACTTGCTGACGTCGGCAAAGCCGCCGCTCATCGCCGTCCACGCGCCGTTCAGCTTGCTGGCATCCTTGCCCAGTAACTGGGTAATGACACCCCAGCCCATGCCCATCATCACATCGTCGCCATTGCCGCCGCTGATGTAGGTGCCGCCGTTGGTGGCGAACACGGTATCGTTGCCCTCGCCGCCGAGCAACACGTTGCCGACGAGATTGAGCTTGCTCAGACTGCCGCTGGTCAGGGCCTTGATCTGGGACGAGGCAAAGTTGTAGTTCATGGCCGCGCCGATCCAGTCGCCGGCCGACTCGTAGTCGTTCTCGACCAGGCTTTCGACCGCATTCAATACCGTCATCTCCGACAAGCCGATAATCACGTCGTTGCCCGCACCGCCGATGGCGATATTGTTTTGCGCCGCGCTGACGATCAGGTCATTGCCCTCGCCGCCCATGCCGATGGTGGTGGTGCCGGCCAGCACCAAGGTATCGTCGCCGCTGCCGGTGTGCACGAAATTGAAGCCCGTATCGGCGCTGACCTTGGTCGAGGACACGACTTCATTGGCGCCGTTCCTCGTTTCGCTCTTGGAATCGAGCTTGCTGCCGGCGTTGACCACGATCACGGTATCGTTGCCGCTGTCGGTGATCAGCACGTTGTGGGTGCCGTACACCAGGGCGGTATCGTCGCCGCCGCCGGTCCAGGCCACGTTCGACTGGGTGTCGAACTTGGTAGCGCTGGTGGTCGTGGTATCGGCGCCCTCTTTGCCGCTCTCCGTCGTCTTTTCCTGCGCGCCGTAGGATGCCATGACCAGCACATCCTTGCCGCTGCCGCTGATGGCGATATTATCCTTGCCGACCACCGTCATGACATTGTTGCCGTCGCCGCCCAGCAGCACGTTCAGGTTCGACTTGGTGGTGCCGACGGAGCCGACCGCGATGGCCGTGAGCACATCGTTGCCGCTGCCGCCGCTGATCAGGTTACCCTTGCCGATGGCGGTGACGACGTTGTTGCCCTCGCCCGCCACGACCACGTTATACGAACCGAGCGCGGTCACCACGTCGTTGCCGGCACCGGACACGATGCCGGTCTTGCTGCCAGCAGCGCTGATGACGTCGTTACCGGCGCCGGTGACCAGCAGGTTATTGCTGCCCAGTGCAGTGATGACGGTCGCGCCGCTGCCGCCGACCACCACATTGTTCTTGCCCATGACAGTGACGACTTCGGTGCCGCCCTGGTTGCTGGCCGCGCCGCCCAGCCCTGCCCTGCCGACCAGATCGATCGCCGCCACGCCGGAGGCAATCGCATCGATCAGGCCGACCGCGGTGGCTGCCACTTCGGCGTCATTGCCGGTCACGACCAGGTTATTATTGCCGGCAGCGGTGACGACATCCACGCCGCCGTCCGCCCACACGATATTGTTCGAGCCAGCAGTGCTCACCACGTCGTTGCCCGCGCCCGCCCACACCACGTTGGTCGAGCCCAAAGTGGTGATGACGTCGTTGCCGGTGCCGGTGTAGACCACGTTGGCCGAGCCGATCGCGGTGACGATGTCGTTGCCGTCGCCCTTGGCCAGGTTGTTGCCGAGGAATTTGGAAATCGTGCTGGTGGCGCTGCCGCTGGTCGACTTGTCCAGCATGGTGGCCAGGTCGGTGATGCCTTGGCCCACGCCGGTCAGCACCACGTTGGCGCTGCCCAGGGTCGTGACCACGTTGTTGCCGGCGGTATTGATCACCAGGTTGTTGGCGCCGATGGCCGTGCTGATATTGTTGCCGCCATTGGCCAGCACCACGTTATTGCCGCCGATGGCCGCGACCACGTCGTCCTGCGCACCGGTATAGATGACGTTGGTGCCGCCGACTGCGATCACCACATCCTTGCCGCTGCCGCTCTGGATGGCGCCGGTCAGCTTGCCGGTGGCGCTGTTGATCGCCGTGGCGATGGTCTTGTCCGGTATCGCGCCGGCCAGCGCCTTGCCCAGGCCGCCGCCAGCGGCATCGAGCATCCCGCCCACTTCGGTCAGGATCACATTGGCCCCGCCAACTGCGGCGACCGTGTTGCCGCCGACCGTGCTGGCGACCAGATTGCCCATGCCGGCCGCCAGCACGGTATTCTTGCCGCCGTTGCTCAGCAGCACATTGGTATTGCCGACCGCCGCCAGCAGGTTCGAGGCGCCATTGCTCACCAGCGCATTGGTGCTGCCGAGAGCGCCGATCTTATTGTCGCCGCCGCCGCTGTAAACCACGTTCAGCAAGCCGCCCGCCAGGAT
The DNA here is from genome assembly GCF_015689335.1 of Massilia antarctica. Classification (GTDB taxonomy): domain Bacteria; phylum Pseudomonadota; class Gammaproteobacteria; order Burkholderiales; family Burkholderiaceae_D; genus Telluria_A; species Telluria_A antarctica. Next base: position 6,180,968 of record NZ_CP065053.1, read on the forward strand.
GCTGTTGCTGCCGCCGGCGCTGCCGATCACATTGCCGCCGCCGCCGGCGATGATGTTGTCCTTGCCGTCGCTGGCGACGATCACATTGATGCCGCCCAGCGCCACCAGCTTGTCGCTGCCGTTGCCGATGGTCAGGGTGTTGCTGCCGCCGTAAGCGTTGATCTTGTCGTTGCCATTGCCGGTCGTGACGATGTTGGCGCCGCCGCCCACGGTGACATTGTTGTCGCCGTTGCCGACCGAAACGGTATTCACGCCGCCCATGGCCGCCACGGTGTCATTGCCGTCGCCCGCCTTGATCACGTTCGACATGCCCGCCGCGTTGGCGCTGTTGTTGCCGCTGCCCAGTTCCAGCACGTTCGAGCCGCCTGTGGCGTTGACGCTGTCGTCGTTGTTGCCGGTGCGAACAATGTTCGATGCGCCGTCGACCTTGACCGTATCGTTGCCGTCGCCCGTATCGATGATGTTGCTGGCGCTGCTGGCGGCCACTTCATCGTTGCCGGCGCCCGTGCTGATCTCGTTCGACACGGCGCCCACGGTCACCTTGTCGGCGCCGTTGCCGGTGCTGATCTTGTTGGCGATGCCATCGGCCTTGACGACATTGGCGCCGTCGCCGGCGTTGACCACATTCCTGCCGCCGCCGACCGTGATGCGGTCGTTGCCATTGCCGGCGTGGACCACATTGCTGCCGCCAGTCAGGTTGACCGTATTGTTGCCGTTGCCGACGTCCAGCGTATTGCTGGCGCCGGTCATGTCGACCTTGTCGTCGCCGTCGTTGGTGTTGATGGTGTTCCTGGCGCCGGTGCCGGTGACGGTATCATTGCCGCCGCCAGTGTTGACCGAGCCCGACAAGGCGTTGTAGTTGATGGTGTTGTTGCCATTCCAGTCGGTTACCTTGACGACGCCGCCGGCCGCCACGTTGATGCGGTCGTTACCGCCACCGCCATCGATCTCGGCGCTCGCGCCGGCGCCGATCGCGATGGTATCGTCGCCTTCGCCGCCGACCAGGATATTGTCCGCTCCCACGCTGACGGACAGATTATCGTTGCCGTTGCCGCCGTTGAGCTTGTTGTAGCCGCCGACCTGTACGATGAGCGTATCGTCGCCATCTTCGCCATTGAGCACATTGTATGCCCCGGCCGTGACGCGCAGGGTATCGTTGCCGCCGCCACCATTGAGAAAGTTGCCGCCCAACGAGCTGGACGTGAAATTGTCGTTACCGTTACCGAAATTTTTCTTGGTATAGCCCAGTTGGGCGATATCCTCGGCAATATCGCGCGCCGCATTGCCCATGTCGTCGAAACTCTTGCCGATATCGTCGATGCCGCCGCCGATATCCTTGACCGTGTCGTTGACGACATCGTTAAACGACTTGCCGACCTTGTTGACTGTTTTTTTGACCCATTTTCCAAAACTCATTTTCTCTCCCCGGTGCATGGATGGCATCGCTGTGTGCCGAGCCTGCATATTGAAGAGCAAATGTGGCGCAATTATGGCGAAATGTGGAGCAATTATGAAATCCGGGATGGCGGCCGGGATGGCGGCCGGCAGGGCATCCGCTACGGCGATCAGGCCGGCTGGTATTCGAAGCGGTAGCCGACGCCGTACACCGAATGAATCAATTCCTGGTCTGCAACCTGCTGGGACAGCTTCTTGCGCAGATTCTTGATCTGGCTATCGATGGCGCGGTCGAAGCGTTCGCTGCCAGCCTCGAACGCCAGTTCCAGCAATTGCGCGCGCGAAAAAATGCGGCCCGGCTGGCGTGCCATCACGCTCAACAGGCGGAATTGCTGCGCCGTCAGTTCGAGCCGCGCCCCGTTCCAGGTGGCGTACTGGCGCTCCTCGTCGATCGACAACGCGCTGGTCGGCGAGCGCGGCCCGGCCGCCGCCTTGCCGCGCCGGCGCAGGCAGACCTGGGCGCGCGCCACCAGTTCGCGCGGGCTGAACGGCTTGCACAGATAGTCGTCGGCACCCACGTCGAAGCCAAGCAGGCGGTCGATTTCCTCCACCCGCGCGGTGACCATGATCACCGGCACGTCGGTAAAGGCGCGCAACTGGCTGCAGACGGCGGTGCCGTCCAGGCCGGGCAGCATCAGGTCGAGCAGAACCAGGTCGGGCCCGTTGGCGCGCACCCACTCGACCACCTCGTCGCCGCGCAGCAGATGCTGGGTGCGCATGCCGGCCTGCTGCAGGTAAGCAAGCTGAATCTCGGCAATGCGCGGCTCATCCTCGACCAGCAAAACGAGGGGCAATGTCATGGGCAGTCTCCGTGGTGGTCACCCGGCGCGTGGGCCGGCAGCATGATGTCGATGCGCAGGCCGCCCAGCGCCGAATGGCTGGCCCGCATGCGGCCGCCGTGCCCGCCGACGATGGCCTCGCAGATCGCCAGGCCCAGCCCGGACCCGCCGCTGGCCCGGCTGCGCGATTCGTCGACCCGGTAGAAGCGTTCGAACAGGCGCGCCAGGGCGGCGTCCGGCACGCCGGGGGCGGTATCGTCGACACTGATGACGATCTGCTGGCCGTGCAGCGCCAGCGCCACCTGGACCTCGCCGCCGGCATCGCTGTAGCGCAGGCAATTTCCAAGCAAATTGGACAGCACCTGGCCGAGGCGCTGGCGGTCGCCCCGGGCCACCCAGCCGGGCGGCAAGGTATCGACCAGGCTGTAGCGCAGCGGATGGCTGGCCAGGCGCGGCGCGAAGGCGGCCGCCACCTCGCCGCACAACTCGGCCAGGTCGACCGGCTCGCACCGCAGCGCCTGGGCGCCGGCATCGGCGCGCGCCAGCACGTGCAGGTCCGATACCAGCCTTTCCATTTCCTTCACCGTGTCGGACAGCACCGCCAGATTGGCCGGTGTGGGCGCGATGATGCCGTCCTGCATGGCGTCGAGATGGGTCGCGAGGATGGTGATCGGCGTGCGCAACTCGTGCGAGGTGTCGGCCACCCACTGCACCCTGGCCGCCTCGCCCGATTCCAGCTTGCGCAGCAGCATTTTGTTGCGCAAGCCGCGAGCGCGCAGCAGCCAGGTGGCCGCGCCCGTCACCAGCAGCACCGCCAGCATCAGCAGGCGCAGCGCCAGGGAATACGGACGCGGCTGGTCCCAGCCGCCGTGCAGGCGCGCGCCGATCTGCCAGAATCCATCTGGTGTGGCGACCAGCGCCGTTTCCGGCAATCCATCGAAGGTGGCGGCCGTGCCGTGGAAAGCGGCCCCGGGCGCGCCGCTCAGGCTGACGTGGCGCAGCGCGACGTCGATCCCGGGCGCCGCCAGCAGCGGCCTGGCCAGCACGATAAAGCGCTCGTAATCGATCACCGCGCTGACAAAGCCCCACAATTGCAGGCGCGTGTCCGGGTCCAGGTAGACCGGGCGGCGCGCCACCATGCCGATGGCGCCATCGCTGAGCCGCATCGGGCCGGCCAGCCGCATCGTGCCGTCGCGCGCGCTTTGTTCGCCCCCGGGCATGGCGTGCAGCTCGCGCGCTTGCTCGGGAGGAAACACGTCGCGCACCACCGCATGCGGCGACAGCGCCAGGGTGCGCACGGCGGGCGCGTCCTTGAGCAAGCTCTGGCCGAGGCGCTGGAACTGGGCCGGCGTCAGGTCCGGTTTCAGCTGGACCACGGCCGCGCCGGCCGCCAGCGGGGCCAGGTGCAGGTGCAGGCGCTGTTCCAGCAGCGCGCGCAGGGCAGCGGCCTGTTCGGCCACCCGGGCCCGTTCGCGCGTATGGAACGATTGCGTGGCGAGCCAGTCCAGCCGCAGGCAAGTCGCCCCGACCACCAGGCACACCAGGACCGTGCGCGCCAGAGGCGTGCTGTGCCAGCGTAGGGTCATGGAAAAGTGAACAACTGCATACCTCGGGAGTGCGCGTCAATACGCCATGAGCCGCAATTCTATCCGAAACGATCAATTCCTAAAAGAAATCTCCGCTGACGGTTGCTGCGGCGTCAGGTTCCTGGATGGGGATATAATTGTAATTACCACAACAACACCGACGATACATCGTCTCCGGAGAACCCATGCACGATATAGCCGCCAAACTTGAACAGGTCAACGTAGCGCTTCACGCCGGCTTCCCCGCCGAGGTCGGGGAACCGGTCGACCACACCTTGTACAGCAGGGTGACCAATTTTTTTCGCAATGGCCCGCACCGGCAGGTGGTCGTCTTCACCAGCGACGGCGTGGACTTCCAGTACGACGAGGATGCCGAAAAAGACGACGACTATCAACTGGAAGTGGGCATCTGGGCCGCGTTCGAACAGGTGCTGGAGCAGGCCCAAGGCGTGCTCGGCGCGCCGCTGGGCGAGCGCCCGCTCTCGTGGGACACGGTGATGAGCATCAAGGAGTATGACGACGACCATGAAGGCGAGAGCGGCGACGACACCGAATGGACGCCGGAATACGAACAGGGCGCCCTGATGGACTGCGACAGCACCCGCACCCGCTACTGGTTCATCAACGGCCGCCATGTATTCCTGCAAGCCGGGGTGCTCACCGGCGACGACGACATTGTCGGCTTCGTGGCGATGACGGTCACGCCGGTGTGCGCGGACGTGCAGACCTGAGGCGACTGCTTACCGGAGCAATAGTGCGGCGGCCGATGCGCATCTGCGTTCAAAATAGCATCCCAGACACTTCACGCGGAGACCCCATGCGCATCGCCACCTTCAACGTCAACGGCATCGGCAGCCGGCTTCCCGCCCTGCTGCAATGGCTGGAAGAAACCCAGCCGGACGTCGCCTGCCTCCAGGAACTCAAGGCGCCCCAGGAAAAATTTCCCGAGGCGGCGATCAACGAGGCCGGCTACCAGGCTCTCTGGATCGGCCAGAAGAGCTGGAACGGGGTGGCGATCCTGGCGCGCGGCACGGCTCCGGTCGAAGTGCGGCGCGGCTTGCCGGGCGACGATGCGGACGAGCAAAGCCGCTACCTGGAGGCGGCCATCGACGGCGTGCTGGTCGCCTGCTTGTACCTACCCAACGGCAACCCGTCGCCCGGCCCCAAGTTCGACTACAAGCTGGCCTGGTTCGAGCGCCTGATCACCCATGCCCAAGGCTTGCTGGCCAGCGGCGCGCCGGTGGTGCTGGCCGGCGACTTCAACGCCATCCCGACCGAGCTGGATGTCTATAAGCCCGAGCGCTGGGTCACCGACGCCCTGTTCCGGCCCGAAACGCGCGAAGCCTTCCATCGCCTGATGGCGCAGGGCTGGACCGACTCTCTGCGCAGCATGCATCCGGACGAGCGCATTTTTACCTTCTGGGATTACTTCCGGGATGCGTACGGACGCGATGCCGGCCTGCGCATCGACCATCTGCTGCTCAGCCCCATGCTGGCCGGCGCGCTGACGGCGGCCAATGTCGACCGCGACGTGCGCGGACGCGAAAAACCGAGCGACCATGCGCCCACCTGGATTGAACTGGATATGAAGAAAGTCACGCGATAGGGCCGCTCCGGCGCAAGCGCCTTGGGGCCGTCCTTGCTTCCACGTGGATGGAAGGCGACGGCCGGCTGGCCGAACGGGCGTCGGATCTGTCCGCTTCAAGAGTGAAATAAAGTTGACCGGCGATGGCAATCCACTATGCCGGAGCGCTATGATATCGCCCGTCAATACCGACCGCTATTCGCCGCCACCATGCCAACCATCCTGTCCCACCCCGCCGTTCCCCTCGCCATCGGCCTGGCGCTTGGCTCCCGCGTCATCCCGGCCCGCTTGCTGGTGGCCGGCGTGGTGGCGTCGATCGTGCCCGATCTCGACGTCATCGGGATGCGCATGGGAATCGCGTACGCGGACCAGCTGGGCCACCGCGGCGCTACCCATTCGGCCGTGTTCGCTATCGTGCTGGGGCTGCTGGCGGCGGCGTTCTCGGGCCAGCTGCGCGCATCGCGCCTGGCCGCCTTCCTGTTCGTGGCGGCCTGCGCCGTGTCGCACGGCCTGCTCGACATGTTTACCACCGGCGGGATGGGCGTGGCGCTGGCCTGGCCGGTGTCCGATGCGCGCCTGTTCTTTCCGGTCCGCGTGATCCGGGTCAGCCCGCTGTCCTTGAAAACCTTGCTCGGCGCCAGGGGCATGGTGGTGATGTTTTCCGAGCTGCTCTGGGTATGGCTGCCGGCCGCGCTGGCCGGCCTGGCCTTGTATGTCGCCACCGGAAAGCAAGGCAGGAATGGCAAGGCACGCGCTTGACCAAAACACGGCGCGATCCTGTTTTACTACCCCGTCCTCCGGCTAGCCGTTTATCCGCTCAAGACGCAGGCCGTGTTGCTGGTTTAGTGTCCTGACACGCTGATGACAACTAGTAGTTTTTCCCAACAAAGTTAAATCTCTGATAATTTCTGCGGTATGCGCCGTGTATAATCGCCCCCTGCGGTGCTATTTATTCAATATTGACTATTATAGTTGTATGGATATACATATATCGCACCTTAGACTTTACTGAAAAGGAATGACGTGATGCGGATGCGTTTACTTGGATTGATTTCGGCGACGGCCCTGACCGCATGCGGTGGCGGCAGCGATGCCCCACCGGCCCCGGCCGCGTCGATTCCCGTTGCACCTGCCCTGCCGGTCGCGCCGCCAGTCGTTCCGGTCGTCCCGCCGGCGCCAACCGAGCCAACGCCAGCTGTCCCGGTCACGCCGCCGCCGCTCCCCCCCGATCCGACACCGGGCACGCCGGTGCCACCGCCGGTTCTGGAAACGCCGACGGTTCCGGTGACCCCGCCAGGGCAAGCCACGCCACCACCGGTCACTGCCACGACGCCAGCCACCGGGCCGGCGGTGCCGCCAACGCCGACAGCCAGCGGGCCGTACACCCTCCCCGCGCACACTGTGGGCGACTTCGCCACCTACACCGACGTAACGTTGGGCTGGAAAGTATCGATTACCCAGCGCATCACCAAGGTCAACGCCGATGGCGGCTGGGAAAACGCCGATTCGGTCAGCCAGGAAAAAGGCCCGCAAACGATCGAAGTCTTCGACAAGCACGGCGGCATGCTGTCGACCAACTCGTCCGGCTACGCCTGCGTCGTCACCTACGCGCCGGCCGCCCTGCAAGCCCCGCCCAGCGCCGCCGTCGGCGACTCGTTCGACTACGCCAGCACCATGTCCATCCCTTGCTCCACGGAAGAAATCTCGCGCGCGCTCACCAGCAAGGGCAAGGTCGTGGCCATCGAGAGCAAGACCGTTGCGGCAGGCACGTTCACCGCGCTGAAAATCGTCTCCAGCGAAACCAACTTCGACTTGCGCACCAGCGGCGCCTCGGCCAACTACTGGGTCGACAAGACTTGCTGGCGCGATACCGTCACCGGCCTGATTATCGCCTGCAACACATCGACCACCTCCAAGGGCACCGGCGGCATGAGCTATACCAGCGCTTCCGAACTGGCCAGCTTCTCGCAAGCGGCGACCAAGCGCGAATACCTCGACCCGATCCGTTTCGCCGGCCCGTGGACCGGCAGCTTCGGCGCCTATTACGGCACCTGCGACGTCAACATCACCTTCACGGGCGTGATCACGGGCGCGTGCAAGGCCACCGCCCGCGCGACGTCCGTCACGGGTAGCGTCGACAAGGCAGGCGTGGTAAAACTGAACATGAGCGTGACCGGCGGCGCCACCGACACCAATGTCGGCCAGGCTGCCCTGTTCGACATGAGCGGCACCCTGGCCGGTGCCGCCGCGCCGGGCAGCTGGACCCTCAAGCACAAGTAAGCAGCAAGGCCCGCGTCGCGCCATCATGGGGCGACGCGGCTGCCGTACCGGGTGGGCGCGGCCCGCTCTTGACCACGAAGCGATCACATCCCCTCATTCATGCCCACCACCACGCCCGCTGTCGCCGCCCCGCACACCCCGAAACACATCGGCCTGGCGCGTGCAGCCATCGGCCTGGTGCAGGGATTGCTCCTCTATCTGCTGTTCGCCGATAAAGCCTTCACCGATCCCCTCATTCATACAGCGGCGCTGCTGGCCTGCGCGCTGGCGCCCTTCGTCGCCATTTCCGGCCTCGGCAACCTGCGGCCGGCCATGCTGGCGCTCTGGAGTGGCGTTGTTGCCAGCGCGCTGAGCATGATCGGCATGCATGCCGCCTGGCGCGAAACCTTGCTGCTCGAGGTCCCGGCGATCATCCCCAAGTGGCCCTCGATGCTGGTGCTGGACTGTTTTTTCAGCCTGATCATCCTGTTCATCGCGCACTCGCTGGTCCTCGCCGCCGCCCAGGACCGGCGCCGCCTGGCCAGCTATGCCACCCATTTCGATATCGCCTGGAAGCTCTTCATCCAGCTCGCCTTTTCGGTATTCTTCACCGGCGCGCTGTATCTGGCCATGTGGCTGGGAGCGTCGCTGTTCAACCTGGTCAAGATCGGCTTCCTCACCGAGCTGATGAAGTCGTCCGCCTTCCTCAGCCCCATGCTGGCTTGCGCCTTTGCCTGCGCGCTGCACCTGACCGACGTGCGTCCGGCCATCGTGCACGGCATCCGCAGCCTGCTGCTGGTATTGATGTCGTGGCTGCTGCCGGTCGCCACCCTGCTGATCGGCGGCTTCCTGCTGTGCCTGCCGTTCACCGGCCTCGACGCGCTGTGGGCCACCCGCCACGCCACCGTGGCCCTGCTGGCGGCGGTCGCGCTGCTGGTGGTGCTGATCAATGCCGCCTGGCAGAACGGCGACATGGGCGACTCGGTGGCGCGCGTCGTGCGTCTGTGCGCGCGCATTGCCTGCGTGCTGCCGCTGCCGCTGACCGCCATCGCCGCCTATGCGCTTGGCTTGCGCGTGGCCGATCACGGCTGGACCTCGGACCGCATTTTCGCGGCCGCGGCCTTGCTGGTAGCCAGCTTTTACGCGTTCGGCTATGTGCTTGCGGCCATCGACCGGGGCGGCTGGCTGCGCCGGGTGGCGCCGGTGAACCTGGCGGCGGCGTATGCCGCCATCGCCGTCCTGCTGGCGCTGCTCTCGCCGCTGGCCGATCCGGACCGGATTGCCGTCAACAGCCAGATCGCCCGCCTCGAACGCGGCGCCGTCAGTGCCGATGCGTTCGATTACAGATTCCTCAAGACGCAGTCGAAGCGCTATGGCGCCGCCGCCCTGCTCAAGCTCAAGGAAGGCAAAACCGGCCCGCAGGCAAGCGCTGCGGCTGGGCACGCCACGCGTGTTCTGGCAGAGCCCGCGTATCGTCCGGAAGTTGAAGGGTACACCGTCAAGCCCGGGCAACTGGCGATGTGGCCCGCCTCCGCCCGCCTGCCGGCCAGCTTTCCGCTGTCGGGCTGGAGGCGCGACAGCGGCGTGCCGCCCTGCCTGACCGACGCACAGGGGCGCTGCGATGTCTTCCTGATCGATTTCGACGCGGATGGCAAGGACGAGATCTTGATGACGGCAATCGACGCCTACTCCGCGCCGGTTGTCCTTACCGAAGCGCCGTCAGGCAAATGGACGTTGAGCGCCCGCTCGTACGCCATGCTCCGCTGCCCGCTGTTCGTGGAGATCCTCAAGCGCGGCGACTACAAGCTGGCAGCGCCGCGCACCCGGCAAATCGAGATCGCTGGCATGCCAGTCCGAATGGAAACCGTCAGCGCCCCGGCACTTGGCTCCTGCGACGAGCTCAACAACGCGGTGAACGCGGCCAAGGCCCGCAAGGACTGATCAGCGGCGCCGGCTCGAGGCAAATCCCAGCAGGGCCAGCACCCCGACCGCATTCAGCACTGCGCTGTAGATGGCGAGCCGGGTCAGTTTCTCCGTTGCCGCGTCATTGGCTCGGCCGCTCGCTTGCATCCTGAGCATTTCGGCGCGCACCCATTCGAGCGAGGCTGGCTCGAATGGGGTCGCGGCGCCCGCCGTGGCGGCCGCGCCGTCGAACGCCAGCGCCAGCAGGTGGTCCTTGTCCAGCTGCAGCGGAACCTTCACCACCAGTTCGTCCTTGACGCAGCGGCCGATATGCAGCTCGGCCTGCAGTTTGCCGGCCGGCGCCACGAAGCGGTAGCCGACCGGCATGCCGGCGCTGTCGGCCGCGGCAAGGTCGGCGCTCTCCACCAGCAGCATTTCGCCGTTCACCAACAAGGCAATGTCGCAGGATTCGCCAGCCTTGATGCCGGCTGCGCCGCTTGGGGCCTTGACGGTCAGGTCGATCCAGCCGTGCTCGTGCGCCAGCAAATAATCGCGCCGCGAGTCGGGCATTTCCTTGGCGTGGCAGGCCGCAGTCGATAACAACACGGCGAGCATGCTCCACGTGGCCAGGATGCGCAGGGAATGATTCATACAGCCTTTATCGTCGAGAAAATCAGGGTAGCGCAAGCGGCGTGGCACCCGCCAGGTCGATGCGCCGTTGCAGGCGCGCCGCTTCGGCCGTGTCGCCGGCGGCCTGGGCGAGCTTGAGCGACACGCCGAGCCACATCAGCAAGGGCCGGCGCCAGCCCTGTTCCGAGGCGGTGCCGGTGGCGAGCACGATATCGGCCGGCGCAATGCGCGCCTGGCGCATCAGCGCGCCGGCGGCCACAAGGCGGGCCAGCGGGTCGCCAATCGCCGCCAGCACGCTCTTGCCGTCGACCGCGCGCGCGGCCGCCAGCACCGCGCGGTGCTGCTCGGGCAGCAGCGCCGCGTCGAGTCCATCCCAACGGCCGGCAAGATAGGCCGCATAGGCGCGTTCAGCCGGCGTTGTGTCCTGCGCCAGCGCCTCGAAGGCGGGACAGGCGTCGTATTCCAGGCTCGCCACGCGGGTGGCGCAGCGCACCAGCTCCGCATGCGCCACCAGGTCGGGACGGCCGGTGCTGGCCATTTCGCCGCGCGCACGCGCGAATTCCGTCTCGGCGATATTGGTGTCGCCGCGCAGGTAAGCATCGCTGAACGCGGCCAGCGCGCTGCCGGCGTTGCCCTTCCAGGCGGGCGGCGGCGGGTTGCTGGTGCAGCCGGCAAAGGCCGCGCAGAGCAGCGCGGCGAGGCAAATGGTTTTCATGGCAGTTTCAGCTCCGTCTCGCGTGCAAAGGGCCACTTGCGGTTGATTTCATCGATCAGGCGCGTCACCTTGCGCAGGCTGGCGTCCACTTCGGCGCGCAGCGCGCCCAGGTCCTTGGTCGCCACCTTGGCATTGGCGCCGACGGCCTGCGCTTCGACCAGCACCGCGTCGACCTTTTTGAGACTGTTGCTGGCATCCTTGAGCACCACCTGCAACTGCACGATGGCCAGCTGCGCCTCGTCCATCACGCCCTGCTTGCCGAACACGCGCTTGTCGGCCTTGAGCAGCAGGCTGTCGACGTGTTCCAGGGTTTGCAGCAGCTTTTTGGCCTCGCCGTCGCTGCCAAGCGCCGTACCGAGCAAGCCATATTTGCCGGACAGGCGTCCGGTCGCGGCCTGGATATTCGTCAGGCTGGTATTGATGGCCGAATCGCTGCGCGTCATATTGTCCAGGTTTTCCAGCAAGGCGCGCGCGCTCGCCACCAGGCGCGGAATCTCGGCGGCGGTGTCGCCGCGCAGCACGGTGCGCACCGAATCGGGCGGCAGCACCGGATCGGTCAGGATGCCGGTGAACGCCTTGATGCGCGTGTCGCCCACCAGGCCGCGCTCGATAGTGAACACGCTCGACGTCTTGAGCCACCTGGCATCCTTGCGCGGCACATCGACCAGGATGCGCACCTTGCCGTCCGGCGCCAGCTCCACCCGCTGCACCCTCCCAACCGGAAAGCCGGAGAACGTCACGTCCATGCCGGGAATGACGCCGTCCGAATCCTCGGATATCAGCACCAGCCGCTGCGTGCTTTCGAACACGCCGCGCGCATACATCACATACAGCAAAAAGGTGACGATCAGGGCGCTCATCAGCACCAGCAGCACGACCGCCTTGACTTCGACGTGGGCGACTGCTTCGGCCGGCGCTTCGTGCGCCGGATCGGTGTCGGGTTGGCTCATCTTCGTTTCCATTTAAATGTATTTGACGGCCAGCGAGCCGGCTTCGATCAGCAGCAGCACGAACAGCAGGCGCACCGCGCCCGGCTGCACCGTGGACGACGAGGTGCGCCCGTAACGGTGCGATTCCAGGATGGCGGCGGTGGGAATGACCGCCACCGACAGCCCGAAGAACACGGTCTTGAGCACGAAACCGATGGTCACCGCCGGATTGAAAATGCGGCCCACCGTGCGCGTGTAGTCGCCCACGCCCCAGGGCGACAGGCCATACACGCTCATATACGCCAGCACCAGCACGATCACGCTGCTGACCATGGCCAGGCTCAGGACCGCGAACGCATTGGCGATCACCTGCGGCACCAGGTCCTGGCGCAGGCGGTTCTGGGCCTGGCGCGAGCGGTCCGGCGTGGCGGCGGCGGCCAGCGCCAGCGCGTCGCCGGCGTTGAACGCGAGGCCGGCGCGCAGCGCCACGAACATGGCGGCGGTAAGGGGAATCAGTTCGAGCACCAGTACCCGCACCACCATTTCGAGCGCGTAGCGCGACAAGCCGTAGCTTTGCGACGTCACCACCACGACCCGGATCAGCACCAGGCTGACCAGCGCGGCGAGCACCGTGAACCACGGCAGCACCTGCCAGGTACTGGTGTAGATATAGCGCGAGGTGGTCAGGCGGTTATGGCGGTTGTAGGTCGAGGGCGAAAACGCCATCACCAGCGCGATCGCCCCCAGGTACACCATATACCACCAGCTGAACACGAAACGGAAAGCGTGCCGTCCCCAGTCGCGCGGCTTGGAGTACAGGAAGGACTTGGGCAGCATCGCCACCTACTGCCGCCGCGCTTCTT